>NZ_JBHJVQ010000029.1:0-102133 GCF_042263835.1 Streptomyces sp. NPDC056128
AACAAGGACCTCGACAATCCTCATTCTTGCTGGTCAGAGGCACTTTCTGCTTTCCTGCCCGTCTGCCGGACAGCCCGCTTGATGAAAGCGCGAGGTTAACGGTCAGCCCGTAACGAGCCCGGCAACGAGGTTGATGGCAGTCGCCAGAATGCTGGTGCCGAAAATGTAGGACAGCAGAGAATGACGCAGCACGATCGCGCGAATCGCTCCGCTGGAGACGTTGGTGTCGGACACCTGATAGGTCATACCGAGGTTGTAGCTGAAATACAGAAAGTCCCGGTACGACGGTGGGTCGTCGGAATTGAAGTCGATTCCGCCGTGCGTCGCGTAGTACACGTAGGCGTAGCGGGTGGCGTACATCAGGTGCACGGTGGCCCAGGCCATGAAGACGCCGCAGAGGGCGACAGCGGCGCCGGCGCGTCCGGCGTCGGACGTGCCCAGGAGCAGCAGGAGCACGATGGCGACCAGGCCGCACAGGGCGACCGCCACTACGACGAGTTCGTCCGTGTGCGGCCGGAAGTCCTCTCGTCGGGCATTCCGGCGAGTGGTGGACGCGTCCATCGACCACAGCACGATCCAGCCGGCGAGCGTGAAGACCAGCTCCGTCGCCGCGATCCCGGCCAGAGCCCCCAGCACCACACCCGTTCCCACCGCCACCGCGACACCCACCACGGCTCCGACCGCCAGGGCGCCGGACAGCCGCGGTACGGCGTCCACGGGCAGCCAGGTCCTCATGGCATCACCGTAATGGCGTTCGTCCGGTTCGTCCCGGTGGGCTGCTATGTCCGGGTGTTCGGGGTCGCTGACGTACGAGCCACGCTGGGCTCAGCCCCACGTCTGGCCGGCCGGTTCCTTGATGGTGCGGTTGATCCTGTTGAAGAAGTTCGTCAGGGCGATCTCCAGGTTGATCGCGCCGATCTGCTCCTCGGTGAAGTGGGCGTTTGCCTCTTCCCAGACCTCGTCGGTGACTCCCTCCGCACCGTCCTGCAGCCGGGTGGCGGCCTCGGCCAGCGCCAGTGCCGCACGCTCCGCATCGGTGTAGAAGGGCGCCTCCCGCCACGCCACTACGCTGTGCAGCCGCTCGTCGGTTTCACCGGCCTTCTTCCCTCCGGCGACACTGGCGTAGACGCACGCCGAGCAGCCATTGATCTGGCTGACGCGCAGGTGGACCAGCGTGAGCAGCTGCGGGTCGACGCCCCCGGCGGCGATCGCCTGATGCAGGTGCCCGATCGCCTTCCACACGTCGGGGTTGTCGGTGTTCTTGTTCTTCAGTCGGTTCTGCATGGCAGGGTGCTCTCCTTGGTCGGGGTTACCTTGCCGGGCTGGTGCCCGTCACCCCTATGACGGAGCAGCTTCCAGGGAGGTAACACCATGTCCGGCGCCCATCCCCACGATCCGATCGCCGAGGCCTTCGAGGCGCACCGCGCCCGGCTCACGGCCGTCGCCTACCGCGTGCTCGGCTCGCACGCCGACGCGGACGACGCGGTCCAGGAGGCGTGGTTGCGTCTGTCGCGCCAGGACGCCGACACCATCGACAATCTCGGCGGCTGGCTGACCACCGTGGTCGGCCGCATCAGCCTCGATCTCCTCCGCTCGGGTCGCACGCGCCCGACGGTGCCCCTCGACGACGAGCTGCCCGAACTCACCGTGACGCTCGACGATGGTGCGACTCCGGAAGAGCTTGTGGCACTGGGAGACTCGGTGGGCCTGGCGCTGTTGACGGTCCTGGACTCGCTGCGCCCCGACGAGCGCCTCGCGTTCGTGCTGCACGACGTGTTCGCCGTGCCCCACGGGGAGATCGGCACCATCCTCGGCAGGTCGACCGACGCGACCAAGATGCTCACCAGTCGCGCCCGCCGGAAGGTGCAGGCCTCCCGGCAGTCGGCGAGCGACCGACAGCAGCAACGCGAGGTGGTCGGGGCGTTCTTGGCGGCAGCCCGCGAGGGCAGGTTCGAGCGGCTGCTGGAAGTCCTCCATCCCGAGGTGGAGTTCACCGTCCACGCTCCCGGCGGACGGTTCGTCACGATCGGGGCCACCGAGGTCGCCGGCCGTGCCCGAGTGGCCGGCGGCGCGGCACACGGACATGCCGTGACCGTCAACGGGCGACCCGGCGTCATTGCCTGGAACGAGGACGGCGTCCCGCTGTCCCTGCTCACGTTCACCGTCGCCGACGGCCGCATCACCGAGATCACCGCCGTCGTCGACCCGGCCGAACTCGCGGTCATGGACTTGCCGGACCTGGTGTGACTGCCTGTCTACCGGCAGTGGCGTGGTGCGGTCCTGGGTGACGATTTCCGCTCCGGGGTCACCAGCCGGTGATGCGCTCCCAGTTGGCCTGGATGACGGGGGCGTCGGTGCTGGGCAGCCGGGCGCTGTCAATGACGTGGTAGCCGGCGTGCTGGGCCGCGGTGGCGCAGGCGTGGTTGGGCAGGATGCGCAGCCGGGTGCCGACGGGCAGGTCGGGCAGGTCGGCGCCGTCGCGGGTGGTCAGCGTGCCGTGTTCCTGGCTCGCCGCGCTCATGATCAGGTTCGGGATCGGGTTTCCGGCCAGATCGAGGACGAGGCCGTAGCCCTGGTCCTGGGCCTGAGTCGCTGTGCCGCGGTCGCGGGACATGGCCATCCAGCCGCCGTCGGTGACGATCCAGCCGTACTCGGGGCGGTGGCCGATCACCGTCACGACCACCGACAGGGCGAGGTCCTCCACACCGCAGACGGCCAGACCGGCCATGACGAGGTCGAAGAAGACGTAGTTACCGGCGCGCAGTTCGGTGACGCCGGTCAGGTCCTCGACCGCGAACGCGGTCGGCGTGGAGCCGACGCTGACCGTGTGGACGGGCAGACCGGCGGCGCGCAGGCGCTGCGCCGCGGTGACCGCGGTGTCGCGTTCGTTCTTGGCCGCCAGCCGCTGGTCTTCCGGGGTGTAGGCGAAGTACGACTCGCCCGCGTGGGTCAGGACGCCGTCGAGGCATCCGGCCTCGTGCAGGATCCGGCCGACATCGGGCAGCTCGGGGGCGTCGGTCTTGAGGCCCCCTCGGTGGCCGTCGCAGTCGATCTCGATCTGCGCGGGGATGGCGAGACCGGCTGCGCGGGCGGCGTCGGTGACGAAGGCGGCCTGTTCGCGGCTGTCGAGCAGCACACGCAGGGTGACTCCGCGGCGCAGCAGGGCGACCACGCGGGGAAGTTTGTGCGGGTCGATACCGACGGCGTAGGTGATGTCGGTGTAGCCGCCGTCGGCGAACGCCTCGGCCTCGGCCAGTGTGGAGACGGTGACGGGACAAGGGGCACCGCCATGCATCAGTGCTGCGACGTCGAGGCTCTTGGCCGTCTTGATGTGCGGTCGCAGGGTGACCCCGAGGCGGTCGGCTCGGCCGGCCAGCCGCTCGATGTTGCGCAGGGCCTTGTGCACGTCGACAACGGCGAATGGGGTGTCGGGGTCGGCCAGCGTCTTCGCGGCAGCCGGGGGCGGGGCGGTGTTCACAGGGCTACGTCCATTTTCTTGAGGAGGGCCAGGCCCAGGTAGAGGTCCTGCAGGCCGATCCCGGAGCTGTCGAAGACCGTGATGTCCGCGCGGCCGTCCCGTCCCGGGGCGCGAGCGGTGAGGACGTCGCCGAGCGCGGTGAGTTCGGTGTCCTCGGGGGCGTGCTGGCTCTCGCCCATGCGGCGGGCCTGCTCGGCGAGATCGCAGAAGACGCGGGCGCGGGCGAACAGTTCGGGCGGCAGCTCCCGCTTGCCGGGGGCGTCGGCCCCCATGCACGAGAGGTGGGTGCCCGGACGGATCCATGAGGACTCGAAGAGGGGTGGGGTGTCGGCCTGGGCGGTGGTGGCGGTGACGATGACGTCGGCTCGTGCGCAGGCTTCCTCGGCGCCGATGCTCTGCGCGTTGCGGCCTTCTGCGGCCAACTCCGCGACCAGCCGACCGGCGCGCTCCTCGTCCCGTCCCACGACCAGCACCGTGCTGATGGGCCGCACGCGGCTGACGGCCCGGACCTCGTAGGCAGCCTGGTGCCCGGTGCCGAAAACGGCCAGGGTCGCGGCGTCGGTGCGCGCGAGGAGGTCCACGGCCAGGGCGTCGGCGGCAGCGGTCCGGTAGGCGTTCGCGGTGCCGACCTCCAGGACGGCTGCGATTCTGCCGATGGTCTGGTCGAACAGCAGCAGGGTGGAGTGGTGCCGCGGCAGCCCCTGCGCGGGGTTGTCCGGCCAGAAAGTACCGATCTTCACCCCCGCATGGGTCGCGGAGGCGGACGGCTTGAGGCTGTACCGGTTGCGCGGTTCGGATCCATGCACGACGAGGCTGGGCAGGGCGGCGGCGTCCACGGTGGCGGCAAACGCGGCGCGGGCGGCGTCGAAGGCGAGGGCCTCGTCCACCAGCGCGGCGGTCTGCTGTTCAGTGACGTACAGCAGGCCGGAGGGTGCCGGCGACTGGTCCATGCTCGGCACGGGGTGGCGGTCAGTCGTGGGGCGGTGGCTCCGCGTGCCGATCTCGCTGGTGGTCATCGAATCACTTCGTGTAGGAGTAGACGCTGGCCCGGGAGATGCCGAGGAGATCGGCGATGCTCTGGGCGGCGTTGCGGGTGTCGAAGTGGCCGTCCTCGTACAAGCGGCGCACAAGGTCCTTCTTCGCGTCCCGGGGCAGTGCCCGCGGGGTTGTGGAGCGCTCGGCGGCCACCGCTTCGATGACTTCGCGCAGTTCCCGCCGGCTGCGGTCGCTCAGCCTCTCGAGCGGAGCTTCACGGTGGTCGGGATCGGTCGCGACCAGGTTCGACAGCGTCAGCGTGAGGGGCGAGAGGGTGGAGATGTCCAGGTTCAGGCAGATGGCGGCGATGTACTGCCCGGCGGAGTTCTTGATCCCGATCGACGTGCTCTTCGCGGGGCGTCCGTCGGGGAACTGATTGGCGTAGTTCTGGATGACGCTGGGGTACTGCGGGTCCCTGATACGGGCCAGGCCCAATTCGGTGACGGACTGCCCCACCTGGCGTCCGGACAGGTTGTTCTCGATGAACCGGATGGCGTGATCCGGATCGCGCAGGTCGTGCAGCACTACCTCGCAGATGCCGGGGAACATGCGGCCCAGCGCTTGAGCAACTTTCTCAGCCTCGGCCAGGAGGTGCTCGTCCTCCGGCTCCCCGGACGAAGTGGTGTCCCTGTCCTTCATCTCTCGCTTCCCTCCCCGCTTCGGCCCGGTGCTCAGGGGTCGACACTCGAGCACCTTCGACTCTCCGTCCAAAACTGTACAGACAATCTATCTGGATCTGGAGTTTCAGTCCAGCCACCCTCTATTGGGCGCGGCGTGGCGCTCGCAATGGTTACGCACCGTTACTGTGCTCATGCTCGGTCACCGATCGAAGAGCAAGGAGTGTCAGGTGAATCTGGACGACGTGAAGGCGGAAGCGACGCGCCTCTCGCATTGGGCTCACATCGCCACGGTGGGCGCCGACAACAAGCCGGACGTTGTTCCGGTGTGGCCGGCCTGGGAGGGTGAGACCGTCTGGATCTCCACGGGTGCGAAGAGCGTCAAGGTGCGCAACATCGCTGCCAATCCGGCTGTCGCGATGCACTGGCAGGTCGACGCGAGCGGCGATGGCGTGATGCTGTGGGGCACGGCGACGGTGTACACCGACATCGACACGAAACGCCGCCTGTGGACCGGACTGTTCGACTACGACCTGAACGATTTCGTCCCTGACGGCCCGGAGTCGCCGGAAGCCGCCTTCGTCGCGATCGCCCCCGACCGGGCACTCGCGTTGAAGCAGTACGGAATGGCAGGCCGCGACACATGGCGCCGGACCTGAGCGGGTCCGGTCCGAGTGAGCGGGGGCCGCTCACGTTCTAGTATGAAATGAGCTGCAACGGCACTTTCCTCCGGCGGAGGAGGGCTTCACCGTGTCTGCCAGGTATCTGCCCGTCTCGGAACACGGGCTGATCGGAGACCTGCGCAGTGCTGCTCTCGTGGGAACGAACGGCACGATCGACTGGTACTGCTGCTCCCGATTCGACGCTCCCAGCGTGTTCGCCTCGATCCTCGACGCCGAGAAGGGAGGGAGCTTCGAACTCGCGCCGGACGTGCCGGCCCGCACGAAGCAGTTCTACTTCCCCGACACCAATGTGCTCATCACCCGCTTCTTCGCGAATGACGGTGTGGCCGAGATCCAGGACTTCATGCCGATCGTCGACAACTCGCGTGAGGCCGACCGGCATCGGCTCATCCGCAGAGTGGTCTGCGTCCGCGGATCACTGCCCTTCCGGGCCGGCGTCTCACCACGGTTCGGGTACGCCACCGAGCCGCACACCATCCGCACCGAGCACGGCTGTCCGATCTTCGAGTCGGCCTCGCTCTCCCTCGCGCTGACGTCCAGCGTGCCGGTGGAGCACGACGGCCGGGACGTGTGGTCGCTCTTCAAGCTCCACGAGGGCGAGAGCGCCGTCTTCGCACTCGACCGTGTCGGCGACAGCGTCGCCCCCCGGGTCTGCGCCGTGGCCGAGGCGGAGGAACTGTTCCAGGCCACCGTCCGGTACTGGCGAGGGTGGCTGTCCACGTCGCGCTACCGCGGCCGCTGGCGCGAGATGGTGCACCGCTCCGCACTGACGCTCAAGCTGCTCACCTACGTCCCGACCGGCGCCATGGTGGCGGCACCCACAACGAGCCTGCCCGAGCAGATCGGCGGCGAACGAAACTGGGACTACCGGTACGTGTGGATCCGCGACGCGGCCTTCTGCGTCTACGCGCTGCTGCGGCTCGGTTTCACCGAGGAGGCGCAGGCGTTCATGCGCTTCCTGATCGAGTACGCCCACCTCTCCGACTCCGGAAACGGCCCGTTGCAGATCATGTACGGCGTCGACGGCCGCCGGGACCTGGCCGAGCGTGAGCTGCCCGGTCTCGAGGGCTATCGGGGCTCTTCCCCCGTACGTGTGGGCAACGAAGCGGTCGGCCAACTGCAGCTGGACATCTACGGCGCTCTCGTCGACTCGATCTACCTCTACGACAAGTGGGGAGAGCCGATATCCAGCGCCCACTGGGACACGGTCTGCGAACTGGTCGACTGGGTCTGCGACCACTGGGACCAGCCGGACGAGGGTATCTGGGAGACCCGCGGCGGACGCAAGAGCTACCTCTACTCGCGACTGATGTGCTGGGTGGCGATCGAACGGGCGATGCGCCTGGCCCGGCATCGCGGGCTGCCGGCCGACATCGCGCGCTGGAGCGGCACGCGCGACACCATCTACCGCCAGATCATGGACCGCGGCTGGTCGGCCGAACGGAAGGCGTTCCTCCAGCACTACGGCGACAGCGTCCTCGACGCCTCCGTGTTGATGATGCCGCTGGCCAAGTTCATCTCCCCCACGGATCCGAAGTGGCTCTCGACGCTGGACACGCTGGGGGAGGAGCTGGTCGCGGACTCCCTGGTCTACCGGTACGACCCGCAGGCCAGCCCGGACGGAGTACGGGGCGAGGAGGGAACGTTCTCGATCTGCTCCTTCTGGTACGTCGAGGCACTCAGCCGCGCCGGACGCCTGGAGGAGGCACAGCTGGCGTTCGAGAAGATGCTCACGTACGCGAACCATCTGGGGCTGTACGCGGAGGAAATCGGCCACACCGGCGAGCAGAACGGCAACTTCCCGCAGGCGTTCACCCATCTCGCCCTGATCAGCGCGGCATTCAACCTCGACCGGGCGCTGGGCTGAACAGCGCGGCATCGGCGAAGGATCGCCGACACATCCTACAAGTCGTGCAGGGTTGCAGATGCCTCGTGATTTGAGTGATCAGCCAAGCATGCACAAGCCCTCTATGGAATCTCACCTCGCAGATGCAAGATGGAGATGTTGTTCGGGGCGGACGGTCACCGCCCCGGTCAGGTCCCGGCCCACAAGGCGAGGTCTCCCATGGTCATGCGCACTCACGACCGCCCCGACGCACGCATCGCCCAGGTCATCGCGCTGGCGCTCGGTGGCGCCGGCACCGTCCTGAACGTCGGGGCGGGCACCGGCTCCTACGAGAACCCCGCGCAGGCCATCACCGCGGTCGAGCCGTCCCTGGCCATGCGCGCGCGGCGCCCCGCCCAACTGGCGACGGCGATCGACGCGGTCGCCGAGGACCTGCCCTTCGACGACGGCCGGTTCGACGCCTCCATGGCCCTCTTCAGCGTCCACCAGTGGTCCGACACCGCCGCCGGACTGCGCGAGATGCGCCGTGTGACCCGCGGCCCCGTCGTGATCCTCACCTGCGACCCCACCCTCGTGCGCGACTTCTGGCTCTACGACTACGCGCCCGACGTCCTCGACACCGAGGCCCGCCGCTACCCGCACCTGGCCACCCTGACCGCAGCCCTCGGCGGCTCCGTGACCGTCGAGCCGGTCCCCATCCCGCTGGACTGCACCGACGGCTTCAACGAGGCGTACTACGGCCGCCCCGAGATGCTCCTCGACCCCGGGGCCCGGCAAGCCTGCTCGGCGTGGAGCTTCATCGACGACCGCGCCCGCCAGGAGTTCGACATCTCCCTGCGCCGTGCCCTGGGCTCCGGCGCCTGGGACGAAGCCTTCGGACACCTGCGCAGCCGCCCGGCATACCGCGGATCCCTTGTTCTGCTGAGGGCCACCCACTGACCGCGTGCGCGACGTGCGAGACGTGTACCGACTCGCGGTCATGTGATCCGGGGTAGCGTCCTCGGCATGGACCTTCGTACCACCGTTGAGCGGGCTCAACGCCTCAAGCAACTGCACGCCCAGTACCAGCCGCTGGTGCTGCCGACCGTCTGGGACGTGTGGTCCGCGCGGACGGCGGCCGGCGCCGGGTTCCCCGCGCTGACCATCGGCAGCCATCCGCTCGCCGACTCCCGGGGGGCCGAGGACCAGGAGGGGCAGACGTTCGAGGAGGTGCTTGCCGCGGTCAGGCCGATCATCGCGGCGGTCGACGTCCCCGTCTCCGTGGACCTGGAGGCCGGGTACGGACAGGAGCCCGCGGATCTCATCGCCGGGCTCACCGAGATCGGCGGCGTCGGTCTCAACCTCGAGGACACCGTCCACTCCGAGGGCGGACGCGTGCGCAGTACGCAGGAGCACGCGAACTACATCGCCGGCCTGCGCGCGGCGGCCGACGACGCGGGGATCCCCGTCTGGGTCAACGGGCGCACCGACCTCTTCCTGCACGCGGAGGACGCGGCCGGCGTCCTCGACGAGGCGATCGAGCGGCTGCGGGCCCTGGAGCAGGCCGGCGCCGACAGTGTCTACCCGGTGCGTATCCAGGACGACGACGACCTGCTCGCGGCGGTGATCGGCGCAGTCTCCATTCCCGTGAACACCACGGCCCATCCGGTCAAGCACGATCTCGAGCGCTTCCGTCACCTCGGTGTCGGCCGGATCACGTACGGCCCGCTGCTGCAATTCGCGATGACGGACGCGATGAAGGACATGCTCGGGCCGTGGACGCGCTGAAAGCCACCCGAACGGCCGTACGCCCGTCAGCTGCGAAACCGCACCAATCAGCGGCCTACTCGACCGCCATCTCACCCAGCAGCGACCAGTCCTCCTGGTCGAGCGACGCGTTCACGACGCGCGGCGTACGCGCCAGGTAGCGCGGCAGCTGCTCCTGCGCGGCGCGGAAGTGCGCGGACTGGACGTGCGCCCCGCCCGCCTCGTCGTCGCGGAACGCCTCGACCAGGACGTACTCCGCGGGGTCCTCGACGCTGCGGGACCAGTCGAACCAAAGACAGCCGGGTTCCGCCCGGGTGGCCCGGGTGAAGTCGCCGGAGATCTCCGGCCACCGGTCCGCGTGCTCCGGCAGCACCTGGAACTTCGCGGTAATGAAAATCATGGGGCTCTCCCTCTGCTGTGCGGGTGCGGGTCCTGCGGGACGGAGCAGGACCCGTCTCCGGATCACGGTACGAGGGTCTGGGGTCAGGCGTCGGCCCGCGTCCGTCCCCGGCCCACCAGCCGCGCCAGCGGTCGCCTCAGCAGCGGCCAGGCCAGCAGCAGCACGATCACCGCGTACACCGTCACCGCGAACGGCGTGTTGACCAGGCCCGTCACGCTGCCGTCGCTGATCTGCAGGGCGCGGCGCAGCTGCTGCTCGGCGTTGGGGCCGAGGATGACGCCGATCACGGCAGGCAGGATGGGCAGGCCGTAGCGGCGCATGCCGAAGCCGACCAGGCCGATGATCAGCAGGATCACCAGGTCGACGACCTCACCGCCGACGGCGTACGCGCCGACCGCCGCGAAGAACATGATCCCCGCGTAGAGGTACGGCCGGGGGATCTGCAACAGCTTGGCCCATACGGGTGCCAGCGGCAGGTTGAGCGCGAGCAGCAGCACCATGCCGACGAAGAGGGACGCGATGAGGCCCCAGACCAGCTCGGGTTCGCGTTCGAAGAGGAGCGGGCCGGGCTGGATGCCGTACTGCTGGAACGCGGCCAGCATGACCGCCGCGACCGCCGTCGTCGGCAGGCCCAGGGTCAGCATGGACACCAGCGTGCCCGCCGCCGAGGCC
This sequence comes from Streptomyces sp. NPDC056128, assembly GCF_042263835.1. Taxonomy (NCBI): domain Bacteria; kingdom Bacillati; phylum Actinomycetota; class Actinomycetes; order Kitasatosporales; family Streptomycetaceae; genus Streptomyces; species Streptomyces sp. NPDC056128. The sequence continues at coordinate 10,478 of NZ_JBHJVQ010000029.1, forward strand.
GACGCCGCCGACTCCGGTCCGGCCACGCCCTCGATGGCGCCCTTGCCCCACTCGTCCTTGTGCTTGGACAGGCGCTTCTCCGTGACGTAGGAGAGGAAGGTGGGGATCTCCGCACCGCCCGCCGGGATCGCGCCGAACGGGAAGCCGATGAACGGGCCGCGCAGCCACGACTTCCAGGTGCGGCGGACGTCCCCGCGGCCGAGCCAGGGGCGGCCCACCGGGATCGGCTCGGCAGCGCCGCGCCGCAGGTGGGCCGCCACCCACAGCGCCTCGCCGATCGCGAACAGACCGACCGCGACGATCACCACGTCCACGCCGTCGGCGAGTTGCAGCGAACCGAAGGTCAGCCGCTGCTGCCCCGTCATCTGGTCCAGGCCCACCAGGCCGATGGTCAGGCCGATCAGCAGCGAGGCCAGACCTCTGACGCGCGAGGAACCCAGCACCGACGTCACGGCGATGAACGCCAGCACCATGATGGCGAAGTAGTCCGGCGCACCGATGTCCACCGCCAGGTCGGCGACCGTCGGTGCCAGCGCCACCAGCAGGATCGTGCCGATCATGCCGCCCGCGAAGTGGCCGATGGCCGCGGCCGCCAGCGCCTGCGCACCGCGCCCCGCCTTGGCCATGGGGTTGCCCTCCATGGCCGCGACCACCGCGGCGCTCTCGCCGGGGGTGTTCAGCAGGATGGAGGTGGTCGAACCGCCGAACATCGCGCCGTAGTAGATGCCGGCGAACATGATGAACGCCGCGACCGGGTCGAGGCCGTACGTCACCGGCAGCAGCAGCGCCACCGCCATCGCCGGGCCGATGCCGGGCAGGACACCGATCGCCGTGCCGAGCAGCACACCCAGGGCGGCCCACAGGAGGTTGAGCGGGGACAGGGCCGTACCGAACCCGTCCATCAGGGAGTTGAGGGCGTTCATGTCAGAGCACTCCCATCAGCGGACCGCCGGGCAGCGGCACACCGAGCAGCTTGTCGAAGACGACGTAGGTGAGCAGGGACAGCACCGCGGCGATCAGCGGGTCGCGGTCCACGCGCCGGCTGCCCAGGGCGAAGGCGGCGCCCCAGAAGAGCAGGGCCCCGGCGACCGGGAAGCCGGCCGGCTCGATGAGCGCGGCGGCGCCCAGGAAGATCCCGGAGAGCAGCAGCACCGTCCGCCAGTCCGCCGGTTCGGACAGGTCGATGTCCTCGCCGCCCTCGGCCTCGCCCCGGCCGCCGCGCAGGACGTCCACGGCGAGCAGCGCGGCGATCACCAGCAGGCCGATGCCGACCACGATCGGCACGGTCTTCGGGCCGACCGGACCGCGCTGGGTGATGTCGACGTCCATGGTGAGCGCGTCGGTCAGGACGAGGACGCCCAGCGCCAGCAGCATGGCGCACACGCCGAGTTCGGAGTGGTCCCGCAGCCACGAGCGCCGCTCGGGCGCCGAGGTGCCGGCCGCGCCCGGGGCGGGCTCGGGGGCGGGGACGGAGTCGGTCGGTGTCGTCACAGTCCCAGCTCCTTCAGCACCGACACCACACGCTTGTCCTGGGCGTCCAGGAAGGTGCCGAACTTCTCACCGGTGAGGAACGCGTCGTCCCAGCCGTTCTTGTCCATCGACTCCCGCCACTCGGGCGAGTCGTGCAACTCCTCGACCAGGCGCGTCAGCTTGTTCCGCTCCGCCTCCGAGAGGCCGGGCGGGGCGACGATGCCGCGCCAGTTGGTGAAGTCCACGTCGTAGCCGGACTCCTTCAGCGTCGGCGCGTCCTTGAGGTCGTCCACCCGCTCCGGGCCGGTCACCGCGAGCACCCTCAGCTCGCCCGCCTTGATCTGGTCCAGGTACTCGCCGACGCCGGAGACGCCGAAGCCGACCTTGTTGCCGAGGATCGAGGCGAGCAGCTCGCCGCCGCCGTCGAAGGGGATGTAGTTGACCGACTTCGGGGCGATCCCGGCGGCCTGCGCCATCAGCATCGGCGCGAGGTGGTCGGGCCCGCCGGGCGACGATCCACCGCCCACGGGGATCTTGCCCGGGTCCTCCTTCCAGGCGTCGATCAGCTCGTCGATCGTCCCGTACGGCGAGTCCTTGGCGACCACGACGACGTCCTGCTCCTCGGTGAGCCGCGCGATCGGCGTGGTGTCGGCGAGGGTCTTGGGCGCGTGGTTGGAGCGGACGGCGCCGACGACGCCGAGGCCCATGGACATCGCGAGCTTGCCGTTGCCGTGTTCGCTCACCAGCCGGCTCAGACCCACGGTGCCGCCCGCGCCGGGCAGGTTGAACACCTCGATGTTGTGCGTGAGCCCGGCGTCCTCGGCGTTCTTCGCGGCCGTGCGGGCGGTGATGTCGTAACCGCCGCCGGGCGTATTGGGAACCATGAAGCGCAGGCCGGGAATCTGCGTGCCGGAGTCGGAGTCGCCGCCGGAGGAGAGCAGCGGCGGTCCCGCGAGCACGAGCACGGCGGCCCCGAGCAGGGCAAGGGGGGTGCGCAGGCGCACGTATGACACCACCTGTCGGTTGGGTAGATCGGTACGGGGAGCCCTGTGGGGAAGGGTGACGTGGGCCACATGGTGCCCGCGCTCCGGCGGCGTGTCTTCCTTGCGGAACCAAGGGAGGTTGTGGTCATTGCGGTCGCCGCTTCATTGCGAAGACGGCACATCTCTTTCCTTCGCCGCAGGTGGGCGCCATGATGGCGACCCGGCACACCCGCCCGCCCCCAGTCAGCCGAGATCGAGTCCGCCGTGGCACCCACCTTCCGCCGTCAGACCCTCGCGGGCGAGATGCTAGTTCTCCAGCTCGCCATCGTCGTGGTGGTCCTGTGCGCTGTCGCCGCCGTCTCGCTCGCCCAGTCCCGCGCCACCTTCAACCGCGTCGAGGGCCGCCGGGTCACCGCGCTGGCCGAACAGCTGGCCGCCACGCCGCTGGTTCGCAGCCAGCTGCTGCGCCCCGTGCCGCAGGAGGCCCTCGCCCCGCTGGTCAACTCCACGCAGACCCAGTCCGGCGTCACCTCCGTCACGATCGCCGGCGCCGACGGCAGCGTCGTCAGCTCCACCGACCCCACGCTGATCGGCGGCCGGCTGCCGCGCGTCGAGGGCGCCGCCGCGGGGCGCGGCTGGTCGGGGCCGCTGACCCTGCGGGGCAGCCGTGAACTCGTCGCCCAGGTCCCGGTGCTCGGCGCCACCCGGGACACCCTCGGCCGGCACCTCGGCACGGTGATGGTCGGCGAGGCCGACCCGACGGTGTGGCAGCGCCTGAGCGGCGCCTCCTCCTATCTCCTCGCCTACCTCGGCATCGCCAGCGGCCTCGGCGTGGCCGGCTCCTGGCTGCTGGCCCGGCGCGTCAAACGGCAGACCCTCGGCCTGGAGCCGCGCGAGATCGCGGGGCTCGCCGAGCACCGGGAGGCCATGCTGTACGGCATCGCCGAGGGCGTCGTCGCCCTCGATCCGCAGCACCGGCTCACCCTGGTCAACGAGATGGGCCGGCGCCTGCTCGACCTCCCCGCCGACTGCGTCGGCCAGAGCCTGGACGGCCTCGGCATCGAGGGGCGGCTGCGCGACGTACTGGCCGGCACCGCGCCGGACGCCGCCGAGCCCCGCGACGAGGTCGTCGTCCGGCACGGGCGGGTCCTGGTCATGAACCGCATGACCGTCGCCAAGGACGGCCGCCCGCTGGGCTCGGTCACCACCCTGCGCGACCGCACCGAACTGGCCCGCCTGGAGCGGGAGATCGGCTCCTTCCGCAGCACGTCCGAGCTGCTGCGCGCCCAGGCCCACGAGTTCGCCAACCAGTTGCACACCATCTCCGGGCTCATCCAGATCGGGGAGCAGGACGAGGTGGTGCGCTACATCCGCGCGCTCAACCAGCGCCGCCAGTCCCTGGACGTCACGCTCAGCCGCCGGGTCCGCGACACCGCCGTCGCCGCGCTGATCACGGCCAAGTCCTCGCTCGCCGCCGAGCGCAGGGTCGCGCTGCGGGTCTCGGACCGCACGGCGCTGGACCGGCTCGTCCCGCAGGACGCCGCCGACGTGGCGACCGTCCTCGGCAACCTCGTCGACAACGCCGTGGACGCCGCCGCGGCGGCGGGCGAGGACCACGACGCCTGGGTCGAGGTCGAGCTGCGGCAGGACGCCGCCAGTGTCGAGATCGTGGTCCGCGACTCGGGACCCGGCGTGGCCCCCGAACTGGCCCGCGAGGTCTTCTCCCACGGCTTCACCACCAAGGCCGCCCGGCAGGGCGAGCGCGGCATCGGCCTGGCGCTGACCCGGCTCGTCTGCGAACGTCACGGCGGTGAGATCTCGGTGACCAACACCCCCGAGGGGGCCATGTTCACCGCACGCATGACCGTCAGCCACCTCACCGACGCGGTGGCGGAAGGAGCGACGCCATGACGGGTACGAGCGGCACGCCCGACGCGACCGGTACGGCGGGGGCGTCGGCGTCCCGCGGCCCCGGCGCCGCGATCGGCGTGCTCGTGGTCGACGACGACTTCATGGTGGCCCGCGTCCACCGCGCCTTCGTCGAACGCGTCGAGCCCTTCCGGGTCGTCGGCGTCGCCGGCACCGGCGAGGAGGCGCTCGCCGCCGTCGGCGAACTCCGCCCCGACCTCGTCCTCCTCGACCTCTACCTGCCGGACGTCTTCGGCCTGGACGTCATCCCGAGACTGCGCGCGGCCGGACACGACTGCGACGTCATGGTCATCAGCGCGGCCCGGGAGGCGGACGCGGTGCGCGGCGCGGTCCGCCACGGCGTGGTCGACTACCTGCTCAAACCGTTCGAGTTCGAGGATCTGCGGGTCCGGCTGGAGCGCTACGCCGTCCAGCGCGGCCGGCTGCTGGGCACGGTGGTGCGCAGCCAGGCCGACGTCGACCGGGCACTGGCCAAAGCGGCGCCCACCGCCGCGGCACCGGCGCTGCCCAAGGGCATGAGCGTGGAGACCGCCGAGCTGGTCGAACGCACCCTCCGGGAGGCCGACGGCACCTTGTCCGCGAGCGAGTGCGCGGCCCTGACCGGCGTCTCCCGCGTCAGTGCCCGCCGCTACCTGGAGCACTTCCACACCGTCGGCACCGCGGAGGTCTCGCTGCGCTACGGCGTTGCGGGCCGGCCGGAGCGCCGCTACCGCTTCCGGGGCGCGGTCACCGGCCTGGCGCTCCCGCCCGCAGCCCGTCCATGACGAGGTCGAGGAGCCGGGTGACCCTCGGCTGCCAGTCCTCGCTGGCGTCGACCTGCCAGAGGCCGCCGATGGCCAGGAAGAAGTCGTCCGCCGACACGCCGGGGCGGATGGTGCCGGCCTCGTCGTTCGCGCGGAGCAGCAGTTCGGTCGCCTCCGTGACCGGGGCGGGCTCCGGTTTCGCGGGGCTGCCGGGTGCGCTGGTGACCAGCCGGATCGCGTCCGCCAGACCGACCTTGGTCAGGGCGAACTGGGCGAGCCGGTCCATCCACTCGCGCAGCGCCCGATCGGGTTCCCGCGTGGCCAGCAGCTCCTTCGCGGCGTCCGCCACCTGCTGCATCTCGTAGCGGTAGATCTCCAGGACCAGCGCCTCGCGATGCGGGAAGTTGCGGTAGAACGTGCCCTGCCCGACGCCCGCCTTCTTGGCGATCGTGCTCAGCGGGGCGTTCGCGCAGCGCGTCAGCTCCTCCGTGGCGACGCGCAGGATGCGCTCGCGGTTGCGCTGCGCGTCGGAGCGCAGGGGCGCGTCCGTCCTGTCCTTCTTCGGCGGCGGCACTCCTCCTCCTTCCGGGTTCGTGGCCGAATCCCGTTCTTGCTAACCGGACAACTGTCCGTTACGTTTTCAGTGAGCGGACAGTTGTCCGGTTACTTGCCCACTTTAGCGGCGAACGCGGCTTTTCCTGTCACCGGACACCGAAGAAGCTGTCACCAGAGACCAGAGAAGGCTGATCATGGCCCCAGCACCCTCGTCTACGACCAGCGCCGTCACTCTGAACATCAACGGCGAGAAGCACCAGCTGACCGTCGACCACCGCACCACCCTGCTCGACGCCCTGCGCGAGCGGCTCGATCTCACCGGCACCAAGAAGGGCTGTGACCAGGGACAGTGCGGAGCCTGCACCGTCCTGGTCGACGGGCGCCGCGCCGTCTCCTGCCTGAATCTCGCCGTCGCCGCAGAGGGACGCGAGATCACCACCATCGAGGGCATGGCCGAGGGCGACCGGCTGCACCCGGTGCAGCAGGCCTTCCTCGACCTCGACGGCTACCAGTGCGGCTACTGCACTCCCGGCCAGATCTGCTCGGCGATCGCCGTCATCGAGGAGCACGCGGCCGGCTGGCCCAGCGCCGCCACCGACGACGTACGCCCCGAGGCCGGGCCGCCACCCCTGACACCGGACGAGATCCGCGAACGGATGAGCGGCAACCTGTGCCGCTGCGGCGCCTACGTCTCCATCGTCCAGGCCGTCACCCGCGCCGCCGAGGCGCACGAGGCCGCGGCCCGCGACGACGACGGCGACCGCGCCCGGACCGCAGAGGAGGCGGCGGCATGAGGGAGTTCGGATACCAGCGGGCCGACGACGTCTCCGGCGCGGTGGCGCTGCTCGCCGCCGACCCGGACGCCCGCTTCCTCGGCGGCGGCACCAACCTCGTCGACCTGATGAAGACCGGCGTCGAACGCCCCGCCCGCCTCGTCGACGTCCGCGAACTCCCGCTGGACGGCATCGAACCGACCGCGGACGGCGGCCTGCGCATCGGCGCCACCGTCACCAACAGCGACCTCGCCGCCCACCCCGAGGTGCGCCGCCGCTACCCCGCGCTGACCCAGGCGGTCCTGGCCGGCGCCTCCGGCCAGCTGCGCAACATGGCCACCGTCGGCGGCAACCTGCTCCAGCGCACCCGCTGCGGCTACTTCGCCGACCCGAGCCGGCCCTGCAACAAGCGGGCCCCCGGCAGCGGCTGCCCCGCCATCACGGGCGAGCACCACAACCACGCCGTCCTCGGCGCCTCCGACCACTGCGTGGCCACGAACCCCTCGGACATGGGCGTGGCACTCGCGGCCTTCGACGCCGTCGTCGGCTACGAGACCCTCGACGGCCCCGGCGAACTGCCGCTCGCCGACTTCTACCTCCCCGTCGGCGACACCCCCGACCGCGAGACCGCCCTGCCGCCCGGCGCGCTGATCACCGGCATCACCCTGCCGCCCGCCCCGGTCGCCGCCCACTCCCGCTACCGCAAGGTGCGCGAGCGGGCCTCGTACGCCTTCGCGATCGGCTCGGTCGCCGCCGCGCTCGACATCGAGGACGGCGTCGTGCGCGAGGCGCGCCTCGCTTTCGGCGCGGTGGCCTCGCGGCCCTGGCGGGCCCACGCGGCCGAGGCCGTGCTGACCGGCGCACCGGCCGACGGCGAGACCTTCGCCGCCGCCGCGGACGCCGAACTCGCGGCCGCCAGGCCGCTGCCCGACAACGGATACAAGGTGACCCTCATGCGCAACCTCGTGGTGGCCGTGCTCACCGAACTCACCGAGGAGGCCGCCCGATGACCACCGCCACGACCGGCGGCCGTACGACGGTCAGGGGCGTCGTCGGCACCTCGCAGACCCGCGTCGAGGGCCGCGAGAAGGTCACCGGAGCGGCCCGCTACGCCGGTGAGATCCCCTTCGCCGACCTCGCGCACGGCTGGCTGGTGCTGTCCACCGTCACCCGCGGCCGCGTCCGTGCGGTCGAGACCGAACCCGTCCTCGCCATGCCCGGTGTCCTCGCCGTCCTGCACCACGGCAACGCGCCGCGCCTCGAAACCGACTACGTCGGCCTGCTGGGCATCCCGCCGGACCCGACCGCCGCCGTCTTCCAGAACGACCGGGTGCCGCACCTCGGCTGGCCGGTCGCCCTCGTCGTCGCCGAGAACTCCGAGCAGGCCCGCGAGGCCGCCGAGGCCCTGGTCGTCGCCTACGACGAGGAACCCCACGACACCCTGCTCACCGGCGCCCACCCCGACGCCTACCCGGCCGCCGGGGTGATGCCCGCCGAGACCGGGAAGGGCGACCTCGACGCCGGACTCGCCGCGTCCCCCGTCGTGGTGGACGAGGAGTACACCACCCCCGAAGAGCACCACAGCATGATGGAGCCGCACGCCGCCACGGCCCTGTGGGACGGCGGCCGGCTGGAGGTCGTCGACTCCAACCAGGGCACCACCTGGGTCCAGGGCGAACTGGCCAAGATGTTCTCCCTGGACGAGTCCGCGGTGCGGGTGCGCTCCGAGCACATCGGCGGCGGCTTCGGCAGCAAGGGCCTGCGCGCCCACCAGGTGTCCGCCGTGATGGCCGCGACCGTCCTCCAGCGCCCGGTGCGCGTCGTCATGACCCGGCGTCAGATGTTCACGCTGGCCGGCTACCGCAGCCCCACCGCCCAGCGGGTCAGGCTCGGCGCCGGCACCGACGGGCGGCTGCGCGCCCTGGACCACCGCTCGGTGAGCCAGACGTCCACCGTCTACGAGTTCGTCGAGCCCAGCGCGGGCGTGGCCCGGGTCATGTACGACGCCGAGGCGCACCGCACGGCCAACGAGGTGGTCCGCCTCGACGTGCCGTCCCCGACGTTCATGCGCGCGCCGGGCGAGGCGCCGGGGTCCTTCGCGATCGAGTCGGCGCTCGACGAACTCGCCGAGCGCTGCGGCGTCGACCCGATCGACCTGCGCCTGCGCAACGAGCCCGAGACCGGCCCGGTCTCCGGCCTGCCGTTCAGCAGCCGCAACCTGGACGCCTGCTTCCGCGAGGGCGCCCGCCGGTTCGGCTGGGCCGAGCGGGACCCGCGCCCCGGCGTGCGCCGCGACGGGCGCTGGCTGCTGGGCACGGGCACGGCCGCGGCCTCCTTCGGCGCGGGCGCCGCCCCCTCCACGGCTCTCCTCACCGCCGAGGCCGACGGCGGCTTCACCGTGCGGATCTCCGCCGCCGACATCGGCACCGGCGCCCGCACCGCGCTCACGATGATCGCCGCCGACGCGCTGGAGGTGGCACCCGACCGGGTCCGCGTCCGGATCGGCGACAGCGACTTCGGACCCGCCATGATCGCGGGTGGTTCGATGGGCACCCGCTCCTGGGCCTGGGCGGTCACGGAGGGGGCCCGCGAACTGCGCGAGCGGCTGGCACTGGGCACCACCGTCCCGCCGGAGGGCATCACCGTACGGTCCGACACCAGCGCCGCCCTGGGCAGCCTCGCCCAGAAGGAACGGCACTCCTACGGCGCCCAGTTCGCCGAGGTCGCCGTGGACACCGCCACCGGCGAGGTGCGGGTGCGCCGCATGCTCGGCATCTTCGCGGCGGGCCGGATCGTCAACCCCCTCACCGCCCGCAACCAGCTGGTCGGCGGCATGGTCTGGGGCGTCTCCATGGCCCTGCACGAGGAGGCGGTACGGGACCGCGCGAGCGGTGGCCTCTACGCCCCCGACCTCGCCGGCTACCACGTCGCCACGCACGCGGACATCGGCGACATCGACGCGGACTGGGTGGACGACTCCGACCCGGAGGACCCGGTGGGCATCAAGGGCGTCGGCGAGATCGGCATCGTGGGCGCGGCGGCGGCCGTCGCCAACGCCGTCTGGCACGCGACCGGCGTCCGCCACCGGAACCTGCCGATCCGGCCGGACCGTGTCCTGTCGGCGGCGACCGCGAGCGGGGGAGCGGCTGCCTCGGACGGGGGAGCGGCGGATGCTTGACATCGCCGCCGAACTGGACCGCTGGCTCGACGAGGGCCGGGAGTTCGCCGTCGCCACGGTGGTCTCCGTGGGCGGCAGCGCACCGCGCGGTCCCGGTGCCGCCCTCGCCGTCGACAGCGAGGGCACGGCGATCGGCTCGGTCTCCGGCGGCTGCGTGGAGGGCGCGGTGTACGAGCTGTGCTCCGACGCCCTGCGCAGCGGCGAGACCGTGCGGGAACGGTTCGGGTACAGCGACGAGGACGCCTTCGCGGTCGGGCTGACCTGCGGCGGGGTCATCGACATGATGGTCACTCCGGTCGGTGCGGACGCGCCGTCGCGGGAGCTGTTCCGGGCGGCGCTGGCGACCGCCGCCCGGGGCGGGACCGCCGCCCTCGCCCGGGTCGTCCAGGGCCCGCCCGACCTGCTGGGCCGGGCCCTGCTCGTCCACCCCGACGGCACGCACGAGGGCGGTCTCGGCGGCCACCCGGACCTGGACCGCACGGCGGCCGCCGAGGCCGGTGCCCTGCTGAACAGCGGCCGCACCGGCACGGTCGGCCTCTCGGAGGACGGCTCGCACTGCCCCGGCGGACTCACCCTGCTCGTCGAGTCCAGCGTGCCGCCGCCCCGCATGATCGTGTTCGGGGCGATCGACTTCGCGGCGGCGCTCGTGCGGGCGGGGAAGTTCCTCGGATACCACGTCACCGTCTGCGACGCCCGGCCCGTCTTCGCCACGCAGGCCCGTTTCCCCGAGGCCGACGAGATCGTCGTCGACTGGCCGCACCGCTACCTGCGGAGCACCTCCACCGACGCGCGGACCGTGCTGTGCGTGCTCACCCACGACGCCAAGTTCGACGTACCCCTGCTGACGGAGGCACTGCGGATGCCGGTCGCGTTCGTCGGCGCGATGGGCTCGCGCCGCACCCACCGGGACCGCGACCGGCGCCTGCGCGAGGCCGGCCTGACCGAGCACGAGCTGTCCCGGCTCCGCTCACCGATCGGCCTGGACCTGGGCGCCCGCACACCCGAGGAGACCGCGCTGTCCATCGCGGCGGAGATCGTCGCCGCCCGCCGCGGCGGTACGGGCGAACCCCTGACGGGCGGAGCGACCCCGATCCACCGGGACCTGACGGAGACGGCCGCCTGAGCCCAGCGGGCCGTCGCGCACCTCGGCCGGTGCCCGGAGCGGTGACGTTCCCGACGTCATGGCACGGGCGCCGGTACCGGCCCGCGCCGCCCGGCCCCGATGCCGGTGGCGGCGTCCGCACCGGGGATCCCGTGCTCGCCCAGCGGCCCCACCTCCAGCCCCGTCGCGCGGCAGTCCCGCACGAGATCGGGCAGGGCCCCGAGCGCGGCCCGCCAGCTGCCCGCGGCGGAGGCGTGGTCGGTGTCGTGGAGGAGGATCGTGCCGCCCCCGCCCAGGTCCGCCGCGACGGTCGCCCGTACCGACGCGGGTGTGGCGTCCGACCGCCAGTCCTTGCCCCAGGCGGTCCACAGCACCGGCCGCAGCCCCGCCCGGCGGGCGGCTGCCCAGCGCCCCGAGCTGAGGATGCCGTACGGCGGGCGGTACCAGAACGGCGCCCGTCCCGCGGCCTCGCCCACCACATGGGCGGCCCGCAGCAACTCGCGCGCGTCCCGCCCCGGCGACGGCAGCCAGGGACGGTCGTGGGCCCAGCCGTGGACCGCGAGTTCGTGTCCTCGCCGGGCCAGCTCCCGGGCCGTCGCCGGGTGGCGTACGACGTTCTCGCCGAGCAGGAAGAACGTGGCGCGCACCCCGAGTCCGTCCAGTACGTCGAGGAAGCGCGGCGTGGTCACCGGATCGGGGCCGTCGTCGAAGGTGAGGGCGACGTGACCGGGGCGGCCCTGCCCCGCCAGGCCCGGGAACCGGCGCCGGCGCAGCTCCGGCAGCCAGGTCACGGCCGGACCGATGTGGGCCAGCGCGACGACGGCGGGCGCGACGGCGCAGACCGCCCGCCCGGTGTGAAACCCCTGACGCATCCCCGGTACCTCCCATCCGCTCGGCCCGACTCATGACCCCCGCTGTTTCCCTCCCCGCCGCCCGGGCCCGTCCCGCGCGGCCGGCGCCGTGTCCCACGCCCCGTGGACCGACGGCGCCCGCGCCAGTCCCACACTGCCGAGGCCGATCAGCGCCACGCCGATCAGCTCGGGCAGCACCCGCACGCCGAGCACGATCTCCTCACCGAACAGGCCCCATCCGAGGCCGACGCTGGTCAGCGCGTCGCCGAGGGTCAGGGCCGGCTGCGACGCGGCGAGCGTCCCCGCCCGCAGGGCGCTCTGCAACAGCAGGAAGCTGACCACACCGACCGCCGCGGTGGCGTACGGCGGCCACTGGGACAGCACCGCGCCCACCCCCTGCGGCAGCCGCCCGGTGACCTCCTTCAGCAGCGCCGCCGTACCGCCGAACCCCACCGCGGCCGCCGATCCGAACAGAGCGGCGCGGGGCGCGCCCCGCACCAGGCTGCCCGCCGAGGCGAGCGCCGTGACCAGGACGAACAGCGCCAGCCCCGCCCAGCCCCACCGGCCCTCTGCGGCGGTGTCCTCACCGGCCGAGGGTGCCGCGGCGCCCAGGAACAGCGCGAGCCCCAGGGCCAGGGCCACGAAGGCCACCCACGTCCGCGCATCGGGACGCCGGTGGAAGACCACGCTGCCGACCATCAGGGTGAACAGCAGCTCGCTGGCCATCAGCGGCTGGACGACGGCCAGACTGCCCACCGCCAGCGCGGCCGCCTGCAGGACCGTCGTCACCGCCAGCAGCGCCGCGCCGGCCAGCCAGTACCGGTCGCGCACCAGCCGCAGCAGCGAGCGCACCATCGTGTGCCTGGCGCCCGCCCGCTCCTCGTCCTGCGCCGCGGCCCGCCGCTGCAACACCGACGCCGCAGCGTTGGCCAGCGCCGCGAACAGGGCCAGGACGACGGTGAGGACACTCACCGCCGCGTGTTCCCGCTCATCCGAACCGCGCCGCCAGGCGCCGGTACAGTCCCGGAGCCGCGCCCCGCACCCTGCACGGCAGCCGCAGCCAGGCGGGCACGTACACCTCGTCCCGGCCCCGCCGCACCGCGTCGCGCACCGCGTCGGCCACCCGCTCGGGGGGTACCGGGCGCGGCCTGGAGCGCTGGTAGGGAGCCCCGCGCCGCTCGAAGAACGGCGTGTCCACGACCCCGGGCACCACATGGGTGACGCCCACGCCGGTGCCCCGCAACTCGTAGCGCAGCGCGTCCGCGAAGGCGCCGATCGCGGCCTTGGCGGCGGAGTACACGGCCTCGTCGCGGACCGCCACACTGCCGGCCAGCGAGCCGATGAGCACCACCCGGCCCGAGCCCGCGGCCACCATCCCCGGCAGCACCAGCCGCACCAGCCGCAGCGTGGCCAGCACGTTGATGTCGAGGACGTCGTCGACCGTGTGCGGGGGCATGTCCAGGAACTCCCCGGCCCAGCCCACCCCGGCACCCGCCACCAGCAGGTCCACGTGACCCACCGTGGCCAGGGCGAAGTCGGTCAGCTGCCGGTCGGCCCCGGGCAGGGTGAGGTCCGCGGCGAAGGCGGTGGCCGACGCGTCGTCGGCGACCTCCCGCAGCCGCACCGGGTCACGCCCGGTGAGCACCAGCCGCCAGCCGCCCTCGTCCGCCAGCCGGCGGGCCACGGCCGCGCCGATGCCGGAGGACGCCCCCGTCACCAGCGCCGTCCGGGTCCGTGCGTCCGGGACGCCCGCGGGCTGCCGCCGGGTGCTCGCACGGTCCGCGTCGGGGGCGACGGCCCGCGGTCCGGGGGCGGACCGGGGACGGGAGAACGCATGGACCATGGGGACCACCTTGGCTCGGGGCGGACACCGGGAGCGTGCGACCGGGCGGTCGGGCTCCGGCGGCCGGCCGGACGGGCGGTCACGGAGTATCCCTGCCAGCGCGCCCGAAACGCACCCATGTGGGGTGGTTTGGAACATGCGGGGTGGGCAACTTGGTCCGCCGTGCATCCTCGCAGTTCATCGGCCGGCCCCCCGACGGGCTCCACGGCGCCCCGGCCGGCGGCACCACCCGCTTCGCGGGAGGGCGGCCGGCTGCTGGTGGTCAGCGCGAGCATGGGCGCCGGCCACGACACCGTCGCCGCCGAACTGGTCCGCCGCGCCCGCGAGCGCGGCGGCGACGCCCTGGTCGTCGACGTCCTCGCGCTCCTGCCCTGCGGCCTCGGCGGCGCCCTGCGGCGCTTCTACCGCGGGTCGGTACGCCACTTCCCCTGGCTGTACGCCGCCGTCTACCGCCTCTTCCTGCGTCCCGGTGCAGGACGCCGCCCCGGCGGCACGCCCCTGGCCCGGCTGGCCGGCGGCAGGCTGCGCGAGCTGGCCGAGCGGTCCGGCGCGGACGTGGTCGTTCCCGTGTTCCACCTCGGCGCCCAGCTGACCGGGCACCTGCGCGCCCGCGGTCTGCTGCCGGTGCCCAGCGTCGTCCTCGTGATCGACTTCGCCGTCCACCGGCAGTGGCTGCACCCCGGCAACGACCACTGCCTGTGTCTCACCGAGGACGCGGCACGCGAGGCGCGCGCGAGCACGGGTGGCTCCGCGGGGACCTGCGGTCCCGTGGTGGCCCCGGAGTTCTTCGCCGACGCCCCCGGCGCGGCCGGGTGGCGGGCGCTGTTCGACCGGCTCGGTCCCGGCCGGCCCCCCGTCGTGGTGTCCGCCGGCGCCTGGGGAGTCGGCACCCACCTGGACGGCACCGTCCGGCTCCTCGCGGACCACGGCTTCCTGCCGGTCGTGCTCTGCGGCGGCAACCAGCGGCTGCGCCGCACCCTGGCCGGCACCCCGGGCGTCGTCGCCCTGGGCTGGGTGACCGACATGCCCGGCCTGCTGCACGCCGCCGGCGCCCTGATCGACAACGCGGCCGGCCAGACGGCCGTACAGGCGCTCGCCGCCGGACTGCCGGTCGTGGCGTACCGCCCGATACCGGGCCACGGCGCGGACGGTGTCCGGCGGATGGCCGCGCTGGGCGTGTCGGAGGTCGCCGGGGACGCCACCGCGCTGCTCGGTGCGGTACGCAGGCTCACCGCCCCGGGCCCGGCCCGCCGCGAGCGGATCGCCGCCGGACGCACGCTCTTCACGGACGACGCCCTCACCCGGGTGACCGACCTGGCCGACGCCGTGCGCGCCCGCGGCTGAACCGCACGGCGTGGACCTGTTTCCCCTCGCGGGCCCTGGGCACCCGGCCCCGAGCCGGAAGCGGCGGGAGAGAGGCGAGGACGTGCGGCTGGACGAATTCCTTACCCGGGTGCGCGACCTCGGCGAGTACCACAGCGACGACGAGGCCGAGCAGGTCAGCAGGGCCGTGCTGTGGGTGCTCGCGTCCCGGGTCGAACCCGAGGAGGCGGCCGAGCTGGCCGCCGACCTGCCCGAGCCCTTGGACGACGTGCTGCGCCCCGAGCGCGGACGGCCCGAGTCCTTCGGGCGCGACGAATTCCTGCGGCGGGTGGCCCAGCAGACCGGCGCCCGGCCGCGCACCGCGGAGTGGGACGCGGGCGCCGTGCTCGCGACCCTGACCGAATCGATGCCCCGCGACCGGGTCGATCAGCTCTTGGCCCAGCTGCCGTCGGACTGCGCCGACCTCCTGGGCGGCCCGGGGCGGGCGCCGCGCTGACCCCCGGTTGTGCGACTTGGGTGCGAGGGTCAGTCGCGGTCCGCGCGCTCGGCCCGCTCCGCGTGCAGCTTCTTCACCCGGGCCGTCTCCTTGCGCACGTCGGCCTGGACGGCCTGCTCCCGCTCCAGCCACTCCGGGCGTTCCTGCTTCAGCGTCTCGATCTGCTCCGTGGTGAGCGGCTCCGACACTCCGCCCCGGTGCAGGCCCGCGATGGACACACCGAGCTTGGCCGCCACCACCGGCCGCGGGTGCGGGCCGTCGCGCCGCAGGTCGCGCAGCCACGCGGGCGGTTCGGTCTGGAGCGCGTTCAGCTCGGCGCGCGTGACGACGCCCTCCCGGAACTCCGCGGGTGTGGCTTCGAGGTACACACCCAGCTTCTTCGCCGCGGTCGCGGGCTTCATGGACTGGGTGTTCTGGTGCGACGTCATGCCGTCAAGGGTATCGAGCATGTGAGCGGCCCCCGACCACGCCCGGTAACCTGGCCGGGTGACAGGCTCGGAAGATCGCCCCTCGTTCCGGCTCGCGTACGTCCCGGGGGTGACGCCCGACAAGTGGGCGCGCATCTGGAACGAGCGGCTGCCGGACGTCCCGCTGTCCCTGACCCAGGTCCCCGCGGCCGGCGCGGACGGCGTCCTGCTGGACGGTGACGCCGACGCCGGACTGGTGCGGCTGCCCGTCGACCGGACCCGCCTCAGCGCCATCCCCCTCTACACCGAGACCACGGTCGTGGTGATCCCCAAGGACCACCTCGTCACCGCCGTCGACGAGGTGACCGTCGAGGACCTCGCCGACGAGATCGTGCTGCACCCCCTGGACGACGTCCTCGGCTGGGAGGAGCGGCCGCCGGGCCGGCCCGCGTTCGAGCGTCCGGCCACCACCGCGGACGCCGTCGAGCTGGTGGCGGCCGGGATCGGCGTGCTGCTGATGCCCCTGTCGCTGGCCCGGCTGCACCACCGCAAGGACCTCACGTACCGGACGGTCACCGACGCCCCCCAGTCGGGCGTGGCGCTGTCCTGGCCGGAGGACGCGCACACGGACCGGGTCGAGGACTTCATCGGCATCGTCCGCGGCCGGACCGTCAACAGCACCCGGGGCCGGCAGCCCGACCCGGCGCCCGCCCGACGGAAACCGGCCGCCGGGAAGCAGCAGTCCGGCAAGCAGCAGTCCGGCAAGCAACAGACCGGGAAGCAGCAGACCGGTGGAGCCCGGCGCGGCGGCGGTACCCCGCGCAAGAAGAGCGGCAGCGGCGGCGGGCGCGGCAAACCCCGCGGCCGCTGACCCGCCGGACCCCCGAACGCGTCAGCGGACCGTCGGACTCGGCGTCGGCGCCGAGGTGTTGACGTCAAGACCGGGCGGCTGGGTGAGGGACAGCACCGGCTCGCCCGGCTGCGGCGCGGGCGGTGTGAGCTGCACCTTGGGCAGGCTCGGCGGCGCCGTCTGCTGGAAGTTGACCTGGTCGAAGTTGACCAGCCCGGTCTTCTCCAGCACGGTGATGTGGTCCAGGACGGTGTCGTTGGCCTGATCCGCCAGCTGTCGCACCAGGGAGTTCTTGGTGTTGGCCCGGATCTTGGCGATGGCCGGGAAGATCTGACCGTGCGTGATGCGCATGATGTTCACCGCGGTGGTGTCGAACTGCTTGCCCGTGGTCCCGTCCACGGTCGACACGAACTGCTGCTGCTGCGGGGACGCCAGGTTGGGCAGGGTGATGCCCAGCTCGGGAGCGATCTTGCGGCAGGTCGCGTCGAGCCGGGAGTGCCCGACGACCAGGTGCTCGCCGGCCTCCTTCATCTCCGGCGTCGTCCCCCGCTCGATCGCCATCAGCCCCAGCGGGTGCTCCCACAGCCCCGCGGCACGCACCTTCACCACGAAGTCCCGGTCCTGCTCGGTGAGCGGCCCGTACCGCGTGTTGGTGATGATCCGGGCCTGGTCACTGCCCGTGTTCTGCACCCCGAGCATGGTCGGGTAGGCGAGGGCGGTGAGGGTGAGGACCAGGGCACCGGCCACGAAGGCCGTCCCTGCCGTGGTGCGCGTGATGCGCATCGTGCCTCCTGGGGCGAAAACAGGCTCGGACACCAGGAGGTACGGATACGGGCGGTGATCTGATCACCTCTCCGGGCAAAAACTTGCCCGCGTCGGTCCCGCGATCCAGTCGTACGCCGCCCGCGCGGTGAACGCGTCCTGGCCCCCGCGCACCAGCAGTCCGGCGGTGGCGAACTCGGGCGCGTCCGCCTGCGCCGCGACGTACGGCACCGCGATGCAGCGCATCCCCGCCGCGTGCGCGGCGGCGGCCCCCGGAGCGGCGTCCTCCAGGACCACGCAGTCGGCCGGGTCCGCGCCGATCCTGCGGGCGGCCTCCAGGAAGACGTCGGGGGCCGGTTTGCCCCGCGCCACCTCGTCGGCGGAGACGACCGTGCGCAAGTGCGCGTCCAGGCCGGTGCGGGCCAGGATCGCCCCGATGGCCTCGGGCGACGACCCGGAGGCGACCGCCAGCGGGACGCCCTCACCGGCCAGCCACTCGACCAGCCTCCGCATCTCGGGATACGCGCGGGCCGAGGTGCGGGCCAGCTCCAGGTAGTGCCGGTTCTTGACGGCGAGCAGCTCCTCCACGGGTGCCGTCAGCGCGTACCGCCGCTTCCAGTCGGCGACCGTCTCCTGTGTGCTGATGCCCACGTACGTCTCGTGGTCCGCCCAGGTGAAGTCCGGGACGCCGTACTCGGCGAGGGTCAGCCGACCCGCTTCGTAGTAGTTCGGCTCGCTGTCCACGAGCGTTCCGTCGAGATCGAAGATGACCGAGATGCCGCCGAGAGTGCTCATGCGCCCCAGGATGCCAAGGATCACTTCCGGGCCGAGCGCCCGATCGACTCCACCAGGGGCAGCAGCCGGTGCGTGACGCGCTCGCGGAGCACCACCTCGCTGCGGGTGCGGACCACCCCGGGCAGGCTGATCAGCTTCTGGACCACGTCCTCCAGGTGCGCGTTGTCGCGGGCCACGACCCGGGTCAGCAGGTCCCCGCCGCCCGTGATGGAGAAGGCCTCCACGATCTCGGGCACGGCCGCCAGCGCCTCGCCCACCTCGTCCAGGTGGCCCTGGGTGACCTCGATGTGCACGAACGCGAGCACCGGGTGGCCCAGCGCGGCGGGGGAGAGGGACGGCGCCGTGCCGGTGATCACGCCCTCGCGCTCCAGCCGGTCGAGCCGGGCCTGCAGCGTGCCGCGGGCGATGCCGAGGAGCCGGGCGTACTCGCGCACGCTGGTGCCCGGCTGCTCGAGGAGCAGTCGCAGGATGCGGGTGTCGAGCGCGTCGACGGCCATGACGGGCCGGGTCCTCCTTCGTCGGCCATTGGCTCTCGGGTGGCCGGGGGAATGCCACGACGACTGTACCAATGGCACAGTCCTGACGTGGCCGGTTGAGCCAGTGGCGGCAGGGATGCTCCTATAGGACGGTCGATGGCGCTGCGGATCCCGCGGCGCCTTTTTCATGCCAGTACGTTCGGGCCGGTGCGAGGGGGCGGTAAGCAGTGCTGAAGAAGGTGTTCATGAGCCCGGATCCGGGGCGGGCGCGGCTGCGGTTCGCCGCGCGCGCCGTCCTCGGCATCGGGGCGGCCGTCGTCGTGTGCGGGCTGGCCGGCATCTCGCTGGTGGGCGCCGTCATCGGCGGGCTCGCCGCGCTGCTGGCGCTGTTCACCGTCACCGACGCGACCGTCCGCGGACAGGTCGTCACCACCGCGCTGCTGCCGTTGGCCGGGCTGCCCGTGCTCGCCGCCGCGGCGGCTCTGCACGACCTCCCCGTCGCCCGCGACCTCACCTTCCTCGCCGTCGTCGGCGCGGGCGTGTACGCCCGGCGCTGGGGCCCGCGCGGGCACAGCCTCGGCGTGTTCGCGTTCATGACCTTCTTCATCGCCCAGTTCCTGCGGGCGACCACGGACCGGCTGCCCGAGATGTTCGCCGCCGTCCTGCTGTCCGTGGCGACCGCCGCGGCGGTCCGCTTCGGCCTGTGGTGCTACGAGCGCCGCCGGCCCGCGCCCGCCGTCCCCGCACCGCCCGGCGGCACCGGACTCGCCCGGATCACCACCCGCCAGGCCGTGCAGGCCACCGCGGGGGCCGGCTTCGCGCTGGTCGCGGGCCAGCTGGTGTCGGGCGAACGCTGGTACTGGGCGGTCGGCGCCGCCTGGTGGGTGTTCGTCAACACCACCTCGCGCGGCGAGACCCTGGTCCGCGGCTTCCGCCGGGTCCTCGGCACCGTCGTCGGCATCGGCCTGGGCTTCCTGGTGGCCTTCCCGCTGGCCGGTTCCGTGGTGCCCACCGCCGTGCTCGCCGCCGTCTGCGTCTTCGGCATCTTCTACACCGCGGCGGTCTCCTACACCTGGATGATGCTCTGCGTGACCCTCCTCGCCGAGCTGCTCTACGGCCTCCTGGGCGTCCTCAGCCCCGGCCTGCTCGCCCTGCGGATCGCCGAGACCGGCGTCGGGGCGCTCGGCGCCGTACTCGCCGTGCTCTTCCTCCTGCCGGTCACCACGCACGCCGTCACCGACGCCTGGATCCAGCGCGCCCTGCGCTGCGTGCACGCCTGCACCGCCGAGGCCGCCGCCCGGCTCGCCGGAACCGAGGGCGCCGACCCGGCGCCGCGCGTGGCCGAACTGGAGCAGCTGCTCGGCCGGGTGCGGCTGTCGATCGCCCCGCTCGTGCACCCGCTGAACCCGATGTCCGGCCGCAAGCGGCGCGCCCGGCGCGTACTCGACCTGCTCGACGACTGCGCCCGGGAGATCCGCGGCCTGGTCGCCGTCGCCGCCGACCCGGAGGCCTCGCACGACGCCCGGCTGGCCGCCGCCTGCTGGCGGGTCGAGACCGCGGTGGAGGCGCTCACCGGCGGGGGCGACGTGCCCGCCCACGCGGGCGGACCGCGCGCCGTCGAACCGGCGCTGGCGCACCTCCACGACCTGGAGCGCGCCCTCGCCGAACTCGCCGCGCCCCTGCGCGCCCCCTCCGGGTCCCCGCTGGTCGGCGCCTGAGCCCGTCGGGCGCCACACCACCCGTTTGGTCTAGACCGCATGTGATCGACTGCTACCGTCGCTCCGGGCGGACGACCAGTCGGCACCGACCCGCCCGGGACGGCGTGTGACGGGTGACGCAGGACGAGAGGGGCAGCGGTGGCGGACGGTGGCAGGCGGCAGCGGCGGGCGTACATCGGGTCGTTCACGGCGGCCGGCGGCCCCGGCATCCTGACGGCGGACGTCGACCCCGACAGCGGCGCGCTCACCGTCGTGAGCGGCACGGACCGGCTGCCCGACCCGTCCTACCTGGCCCTGGCCCCGGACGGAGCCACGCTCTACGCCGTCAGCGAGACGGCCGAGGGCGTGGTGGCCGCCTACCGCGTGAACGGGGACAAGCCCGAGCCCGCCGGGCGCCCGGTGCCCGTGGGCGGCGACGGACCGACCCACCTCAGCCTGTACGACGGTCACGTGCTCACCGCCAACTACGGCTCGGGCACCGTCTCCGCCGTGCCGGTCCGCTCCGACGGCAGCCTCGCCCGGTCCGCGTCCGGCGTCCTGCGGCACACCGGTTCCGGCCCGCACGCCCAGCGGCAGCAGGCGCCGCACGCGCACCAGGTGCGGCCCGACCCGAGCGGGCGGTGGGCGGTCAGCGTGGACCTGGGCACCGACTCGGTGCGGGTCTGCACCCTGACGGACGGCGCCCCGGCCGTGCACCGGGAGACCGCGCTGCGCCCCGGCTCGGGCCCGCGCCACCTGGCCTTCCATCCGGACGGCACCCACGCCTACGTGCTCAACGAACTGGCGCCCACCGTCACCCTCTGCCGCTGGGACGCGGCCGAGGGCGTCCTCCAGCCGCTCACCGAGGTGCCGGTGCTGACCGGGGCACCGGCCGGGGACGCCTACCCGTCCGGCGTCGTGGTCTCGCCCGACGGCCGCTTCGTGTGGACCGCCACCCGCGGCGAGGACGTCCTGTCCGTCCTCGCCGTGGAGCCGGACGGACTGCGCCTGACCGCGACCGTGCCCTGCGGCGGGCACTGGCCCCGGGAGATCGCCGAGTCGGGCGGCTTCCTGTACGCCGCCAACGAGCGCTCCGGGGACGTCACCTGGTTCGCCCTCGACCCGGACACCGGCGTGCCCCGCCGGGCCGGCTCACTGGCGGTACCGGCGGCGTCCTGCGTGGTCTTCGGCTGACGTCGCGCCGGGGCCACGGCCGACGTCGCGCAGGGTCCACGGCCGACGTCGCGCAGGGTCCACGGCCGATCGCCGAGGGCCCCTTCGCCGCACGGCACGACGGAGGGCCCGCTCCTGTACCGGAGCGGGCCCTTCGGCCCCCCTGAGGTGCCGTGTCGCCGTCTCTCGTGCCACCCGCGATCGCGTTCGCGCGGGCGTCCGCGCGTCAGCGGACCGGTGTGCCCTGCGGCTGCTGCGGCGAGATGCCGAGCGCCGTCGTGTACTTGGCCAGCGCCAGCTTGCCGATCGCCGGGTACGGGCCGAGCGGCTCGGCGGTGGAGCAGCCCGCCTCCTTGGCCGCCTCCACCAGCACGGACGCCTCGATCTCGGGGCCGATCAGGTAGGGCGCCAGCGCCAGCTGCTGGGAGCCGGAGGAACGCAGCTGCTCGGCCACGGACGCGATCGAGCCCTCCTCGTCCAGCGCGGCGGCGATCACCGGCACGGCGAGGCGCGCGGCGAGCAGCATGCCCGTGATCCCGGCCGCCTGGACCGCCTCGTCACCGCCCACGGAGGCCAGGATGATGCCGTCCGCGGCGGTCGCCACGGTGAACAGCCGGGCGCGGTCGGCGCGGGCCAGACCGGCCTCGGAGAGCCGCACGTGCAGGCCCTCGGCCAGCAGCGGGTGCGGGCCGAGCACGTCGGTCAGCTCGGCCGCGACCCTGCTGTCCATGACGGCCTGCCGGATCCGGCGCAGCAGCGCGTTGTCCGGGCCCGCGAGCAGCGGCACGACGACGGCGACGGGGCCCTCGGGCTCCTTCACCTCCAGGCCGGCGGCGCGCGCCTGCTCGAAGCGGGCGGTGCGCTCCTCGGCGGCGCTCACGAGCACGGCCGACAGCGAGGGGAACTCGGCGTCGTCCCCTTCGAGGTGTCCGACCCGGGCGTCGAGGCCGGGGAGCTCGGAGCGGGCGATGCTGATGACCTCGTCGGCGAGGCCCCGGGTGGCGCTACTGGGCGTGCCCGGGACCGCGAGGACAAGCGCGGGCGCGCCCTCGGGAGCCACCAGGGGTTCGGGGCGGCGGTGCCGTCCCGGCTGGCGGGGGCGCGGCATTCGTACTGGCAGGCCGGACGCGGGCCCAGTGGGGGAGCTCATGGCGCCGCATGTTACTGGTTTCCGGGGTTTCCCTGTTCGGGGAGGGTGCAGGTGAGCGGTATCCGTCCTGTTTTGTCTGATGAGTGATGTACGGATCGGCCGACATCGGCACGATTCACCTCTCCGGTGGACCGATTCTCAGCCTTCCGTCACGGTCGTCACCCACAGCATCGCGTCATCACCCGGGAGGGTGAGCGCGCCGGTCGCCAGGTCGGTGGCGATGCGGACCGAGCCGTCCAGGGGGTCGCCCTCCGCGGCCGTCCGCCGTGCTTGCGGCAGCCGCTTAGCCAGCTCCTCCTCCAGCGGTACGACGAGCGGGTCGCCCAGCTTCAGCAGGCCGCCGGTGACCGCGAGGCGGGGCTCGCCGTCGCGGGGGCAGACCGCGGCGGCCGAGTCGGCCATGTGCCGTGCCGCGGCGCGCAGGATCTCGGCGGCCACGGGGTCGCCGGGCGCGCAGGCGGCCACGTCGGGCGCGAAGGAGGCGAGGACGGCGGGACGGTCGGTCCGCGGATACAGCTGCCCGGGGATGCCCGCCGCCGGGCCGAAGCGCTCCCGGGCCCGGGCCAGCAGGGACGCGGAGCCGCCCTCCCGCCCGTCGTGGGCGCGCAGCGCGGCCTCCAGACCGGCCCGTCCGATCCACGCGCCGCCGCCGCAGTCGCCCAGCAGATGCCCCCAGCCGTCCGCCCGGTGCCAGCCGGTCAGGTCGGTGCCCGTCGCGATCAGGCCGGTCCCGGCGGCCACCACCGCTCCGGCCCGGGGGCCGAGGGCGCCGACGTAGGCGGTCACCGCGTCGGCGACCAGCGCGACCTTCCGCGCTCCCAGTTCCCGGGCGAGCGCGCCCGGCAGTTCGGCGCGCAGGGCGTCGCCCAGGGTGGCAAGACCGGCGGCCCCGACGACGACGGTGCCGAACCGGTCCACCCGGGTCTCGGCGGTCAACGACCGCACCATGGGCAGCAGTTGTGCCATCAGGTGCTCCGGCTCGATGCCACGGGGCCCGGTGCGCACGGGCTCCCGCGACGCGCGGTGCCCGAGCGGGCCGCGCCCGTCGGCACCGGCGGTGCCCACGACCACGCGCAGACCCGAGCCGCCGGAGTCCACGGCCAGGAAGCCGCCGCTCACGGCAGCCGCCAGTCGACCGGCTGGCCCCCCAGCCGCACCAGCAGGTCGTTGGCCCGGCTGAACGGGCGGGAGCCGAAGAACCCGCGGTCGGCCGACATCGGGGACGGGTGCGCGGACTCCAGGGCCGGCAGGTCGCCGAGCAGCGGCCGCAGGTTGCGGGCGTCGCGGCCCCACAGGATGGACACCATCGGCTTGCCGCGCGCCGCCAGGGCGCGTATGGCCTGCTCGGTGACCTCCTCCCAGCCCTTGCCGCGGTGGGCGGCGGGCTTGCGCGGGGCGGTGGTGAGCGCCCTGTTGAGCAGCAGCACGCCCTGCCGGGTCCACGGGGTCAGGTCGCCGTTGGAGGGCTGCGGCAGGTTCAGGTCGGTGTTCAGCTCCCGGAAGATGTTGAGGAGGCTGCCGGGCAGCGGACGCACCTCGGGTGCGACCGAGAACGACAGCCCCACGGCGTGCCCCGGGGTCGGATACGGGTCCTGTCCGACGATCAGTACCCGGACGTCGTCGAAGGGCTGCTGGAAGGCCCGCAGGACGTTGGCTCCGGCCGGGAGGTAGGTGCGTCCGGCGGCGATCTCCGCGCGCAGGAAGTCACCCATCGAGGTGATCCGTCCGGCGACGGGTTCCAGCGCCTTCGCCCAGCCCGCTTCGACGATTTCATTCAAGGGTCGTGGTGCCACGGGCGTCACCCTACTGCCGTACGGGTGACGCCGATCAAGCGGTGGCCAAGGCCGGATCCCCCCGCCCGCTTCATGCCAGGACCGCGGCCCGCACGCACAGCACGTCCGGCAGGTGGGAGGCCAACTGCCGCCAGCTGTCGCCGTCGTCGGCCGACGCGAACACCTCGCCGTTGCGATTGCCGAAGTACACGCCCGCGCGGTCCGCGTCGTCCGTGCACAGCGCGTCGCGCAGCACCGTGCCGTAGTGGTCCTCCTGGGGCAGGCCCGCCGAGAGCGGCTCCCAGCTCTTGCCCGCGTCCGCGGTGCGGAAGACCCGGCACCGGTGGTCCGCGGGCACCCGGTCGGCGTCGGCGTTGATCGGGAAGACGTATGCCGTGTCGCCGCGGTGCGGGTGGGCGGCCACGGCGAATCCGAACGTGGACGGCAGCCCTTCGCCGATGTCCGTCCAGTGGGCGCCCGCGTCGTCGCTGCGGTACACCCCCCAGTGGTTCTGCAGGTACAGGCGGTCCGGGTGGGCCGCGTCCCGCGCGACCTTGTGCACGCACTGGCCGAACTCCGGGTCGGGGTCCGGCAGGAAGACCGCGGAGACACCGGAGTTGGACGGCGCCCAGCTCGCGCCGCCGTCGGTGGTGCGGAACACGCCCGCGGTGGACACGGCGACCGTCACCGAGTCGGGGTCCCGGCGGTCGGTGAGGACGGTGTGCAGCCCCTCCCCGCCGCCGCCCGGCACCCACTTGGACCGCGTGGGGTGCTCCCACAGGGGCCGGACCAGCTCGAAGCTCTCGCCGCGGTCCTCCGAGCGGTACAGCGCGGCCGGTTCCGTGCCCGCGTAGACCACGTCCGGTTCGGCGGCGGCCGGGTGCAGCTGCCACACCCGCTCCAGTGAGGCTCCGGTGTCCTTGGGGAACTTGACGGCCGGAGCGCTCGGTTCGGTCCAGGTGCGGCCCAGGTCGTCGGAGTGGAACACCGACGGGCCCCAGTGCGCGCTGTCGCCGCCGGCCAGCAGGCGCGGGGTGTCGCCGCGGATGTCGAGGGCGACCGAGTAGACGGCCTGGGCGTTGAAGTACGGACTCTCGTCGAACTCCCAGGTGCCACCCCGCCGGCGCCCGATGAACAGGCCCTTGCGGGTGCCCACGGCGAGCAGTACCTCGGTCATGCCGATCACCTCCGCGGCGTCCTCGTCGACGCCTTTGTCTCGGACACGGGCCAGTCTGCACCCAGCCACTGACAGTCACCTCTGGAGTCGGCGTCGTCGCAGGTCATCGCGGTGATGCGGCATGCTCGCGGAGCCGGGGGAGGGGGGCGGCACGGGGGCCGGACCCCGACCCCGCCCGCTCAGTCCGCCGTCGGCAGCGCCCGCGCCAGGATCCCTCCGAGGTCGGCCGTGGACGGCAGGGTGCCGAAGGCGTGCCCCCAGTCGCCGCCGAGCCGCGTCGCGCAGAAGGCGTCGGCGACGGCGGGCGGCGCGTGCCGGACCAGGAGGGAGCCCTGGAGGGTGAGGGCCATCAGCTCCACCAGCCGGCGGGCACCGGTCTCGGACGCCTCGGTCAGTCCCGTCTCCAGCCGGGCCACGGCGGCGTCCAGCCGGGCGTCCGCCCCGCGTGCGAGGGCGAGTTCCGCGAAGAGGGCGTGCGTGGTGGCGGGGGAGCGGCCCAGGGCGCGCAGGACGTCGAGGGCGTTGACGTTCCCCGAGCCCTCCCAGATCGACAGCAGCGGGGCCTCGCGGTAGTGGCGGGGCATGCCCGACTCCTCCACGTAGCCGTTGCCGCCGAGGCACTCCAGGGCCTCCGCGGTGAACGCCGGTCCCCGCTTGGTCACCCAGTACTTGCCGACGGCGGTGGCGATACGCCGGAAGGCCGCCTCGGCGGTGTCCCCGCGCACCGCCCGGTCCGCCGCGCCGGACAGCCGCAGGGTGAGCGCCGTCGCGGCCTCGGACTCCAGCGCCAGGTCGGCCAGCACGTTGCGCATCAGCGGCTGGTCGACGAGCCGGGCGCCGAAGGCGCTGCGGTGCCGTGCGTGGTGGCCGGCCTCGACCAGCGTCTTGCGCATCAGTGTCGCCGAGGACATCACGCAGTCCAGCCGGGTGCAGTTGACCATCTCGATGATCGTCTTGACGCCCTGCCCCTCGGGTCCGACCAGCCAGGCGACGGTGCCGTCGAACTCGGGCTCGGACGAGGCGTTGGACCGGTTGCCGAGCTTGTCCTTCAGCCGCTGGATGCGGAAGGTGTTGCGGGTGCCGTCCGGCAGCACGCGCGGCACCAGGAAGCAGGACAGGCCCCCCTGCCCCCTGCCGGGCGCCACCTGGGCCAGCACCAGGAACACGTCGCACATCGGCGCCGACGTGAACCATTTGTGCCCGCGCAGCGTGTACACGCCGGGCTCGGCGGTCGGGGTGGCCGTCGTGGTGTTCGTGCGGACGTCCGACCCGCCCTGCTTCTCGGTCATGCCCATCCCGGCCAGCAGGCCGCGCTTCTCCGTGGGCGTCCGCAGCCCCGGTTCGTACTCCCGGCCGGTCAGCAGCGGCTCGTAGACCTTGGCCAGCTCCGGGGTGCCGCGCAGCGCCGGGACGGCCGCGTACGTCATCGACGTCGGGCACCCGTGTCCCGCCTCCGTGTGGCCCCACACCAGTCCGCCCGCCGTGCGCGCGACATGGGCGCCCGGCCGGTCGTCCGCCCAGGGCGCACCCGCCAGGCCCTCCCCGACCGCCACCCGCAGCAGGTGGTGCCAGCTCGGGTGGTACTCGACCTCGTCGACCCGGTTGCCGTACCGGTCGTGGGTGCGCAGGACGGGTTCGTGGCGGTTGGCCAGGTCGCCCCAGTCCTGCGCCTCCGCGCTGCCGGCCCGCCGGCCGAGCCGGCGCAGCCCGTCCTCGGCCCACCCGGCGCCCTCCCGCCGCAGACCTTCCAGCAGCGCCGTGTCGTCCGAGGCGTCGTAGGGGGCCAGGGGAGGGGGCTGGTTGGTGACGTCGTGCGTGGCGTACCCCTCCGGGTGGCCCGCGGACTCCTCGTACTGCTCGTCCGGCTCCTGCGCGAGTGTCGTCATGACCCGAGTGTTGCACCATCGCTGCGACCGCAGCAATGGTGCAACACCCCGGGCGCACGTACAGTACGTGCTCATGTGGACGGACGACACGTGCCCGCGCGGATGAACGGTTCCGCGGCCCCCGGCGAGCCGCCACTGCGCCCGCTGTCCGCGCGGTCGGTGGTGCTGAGCCTGCTGCTCGGCACGCATCCCCCCGAACTGCCCGTCCGGGAGCTGGTACGGCTCGTGGAGGGTTTCGACGTCGGCGGGTCCACGGTGCGCGCCGCGCTCAGCCGGATGGCCGCCGCCGGGGACCTGAGGCGCACGGACACCGGCTACCGGCTCAGCGAGCGGCTGCTGGAACGCCAGCGGCGCCAGGACGAGGCCCTGCGCCCGCGCACGCGCGCGTGGGACGGCGACTGGGAGACGCTCGTGATCACCGCGACGGGCCGCGGTCCCGCCGAACGCGCCGAGCTGCGCACCCGGTTGACCGCCCTGCGCCTCGCCGAACTCCGGGAGGGCGTCTGGCTGCGCCCCGCCAACCTGCGCCGCCCGCTGCCCGCCGCTCTGGACGGCGTCGCCGAGCGCCTCGTCTCACGCCCCGAGCGCCCGGCCGCCGAACTGTCCGCGCGGCTGTGGCCGCTGGACGCCTGGTCCCGCACGGCCCGGGACCTGCTCGCCCGGGTCGACCGGGCCCGGCGGCCGGCCGACCGTCTCACCGCCTTCGCGGCCGTCGTGCGCCATCTGCTCGCCGACCCGGTACTGCCCGCGGAACTGCTCCCGTCCGACTGGCCGGGGGCGGCCCTGCGGGACGCCTACACGGAGTACCAGCGGGAGCAGTCCGGACAGGTCCGGGCGGGCGGCACCCGGACCTGACACGTCACTTGTAGGTGATGTCGGAGGACGCGTACTTGCAGTGCGTGCCGTCGGCGCCCGAGCCGTTGGAGTCCGGCTCGTCGCCGTCGTCGTTGCCGATGTACTTCTGGCACGGGACGATCTTCTTGCCGCTGTCCCCGACGATGGTGATGTTGCGCAGGGTCGCGCTGTCGCCGTAGTTGGTGTTGATGCCGGCGATCCGGCTGCCCTTCCAGTTCACCTCGATCGTGTTGAGGTTGATCGTCCGCTGGTACTGCGACGAGCAGTTGCCGCAGGAGCGGATGAAGGTGCCGAAGTTCTTCACGGCGAAGTTGGAGACGTTCAGGGTCCCGGCGCCGTTGAACTGGAACACCTTGTCACTGGCTTCCTTGGCGCCGCCGCCGGAGACGGTGTAGACGTTCGACGACGAGGAGCCCCGGAAGGTCGCCGCGTCCTCGCCGACGTCCTCCCACCAGACGTTCTGCAGCGTGCAGCCGCCCTCGCAGTGGACGCCGTCCGCGGCGGGGGCGCCGATGATCACGTTCTTGAGGACGGCGCCGGGCGCCAGCTTCAGGATCGGGCCCTGGTCCTCGTCCTGGCCGCCGGAGCCCAGGTCGCCGGTGCCGTACAGGCGCTTCATCCCGTAGTCCTTGGTGCCGGACACCGAGATGGTGGAGGAGACGCCTTCGCTGCCGTTGGGGGTGGGCCAGGTCGCGGCGTGCGCCGAGGTCGCCTCGGTAGTCATGAGCATGCCAACCGAGACGCCGAGCGCGGCCAGTGCGCCGACGGCCGCGCGCCGTCGCGCGTGGGGGCGTGTCGCAGCGGTCATGTTCTGATCCCTTCCATAGGGAGTGGGGGTGGAACGGAACATGTACGTGAACGATGTGCATCAACACGTTTCCAATGCGCACGCGGTGGGGTGCCGGCGGGGCATTGGGTGCCCCACCGCGTGCACATCGGTCATGCTGATGAACGGACCGTAGAGGGTAAGCGCTTTCTGGTCAACGCTTCGCGCGGAACGCCGCCTCACATGCCCCAGCCGTACTGGTCCGGCATCCGGACGTCCGCGCCCAGCTCCCGCGCCGCGTGCTGCGCCCAGGACGGGTTGCGCAGCAGCTCGCGACCCAGCAGTACCGCGTCCGCCTCACCGTTGGCCAGGATCTTCTCGGCCTGCTCCACCTCGGTGATCAGACCGACGGCGGCGACCGGCAGCGCGGCCCCGGCCTTCACGCGCGCGGCGAACGGGACCTGGTAGCCGGGCCCGGTCGGGATCCGCACGCGCGGGACGTTGCCGCCGGTGGAGACGTCGAGGAGGTCGACGCCGTGCGCCTTGAGATCGCCGGCCAGCCGGACGGTGTCCTCCCCCGTCCAGCCGCCCTCGTCCAGCCAGTCGGTCGCCGAGACGCGGAAGAACAGCGGCTTGTCGTCCGGCCACACCTCCCGTACGGCGTCGACGACCTCCAGGGCGAACCTGGTGCGGTTCTCGTACGAGCCGCCGTAGGCGTCGGTGCGGTGGTTGGAGTGCGGCGACAGGAACTCGTGGATCAGGTAGCCGTGGGCGCCGTGGAGCTCGACGATCTCGAAGCCGGCGGCGAGGGCCCGGCGCGCGGCGTCCGCGAACCGGCCGACCACCTCCTGGATCTGCGGGACCGTCAGCTCGGTCGGCACCGGGTGCCGTTCGTCGAACGCGAGCGCGCTCGGGGCCGCCGGCTGCCAGCCGTACGCGTCCGGCCCCACCGGGGCCCCGCCCTTCCAGGGCTGCGCGGTCGACGCCTTGCGGCCCGCGTGGGCCAGCTGGACCGCGGGAACGGTGCCCTGGGAGCGCATGAAGTCCGTGATCCGGCGGAACGCCTCGACCTGCGTGTCGTTCCACAGCCCCAGATCCTGCGGGGATATGCGGCCCTCGGGCGACACGCCGGTGGCCTCCACGACGATCAGACCGGTGCCGCCTGCCGCGCGTGCGCCGTAGTGGGCGAAGTGCCAGTCGCCGGGGACGCCCGCCAACGGGCCCTGGGGCGCGGCGGAGTACTGGCACATCGGCGGCATCCAGACCCGGTTCGGGATCGTGGTGGCACGCAGGTGCAGAGGCTGGAAGAGGGCACTCATGGCGGGCTGCTCCCTGGGGTGTGGCGGGACGGGAGAGCTCGTACGATACGTCTCGTAGTACGGCGAGTGTCAAACTACGGTGGTCATCGTACAATGAAGCCCCCGGACGAACTGGAGTCGCCGTGACCCCCGCCGCCACCGCCGCAGGCGCCCGCGAGCTGCCGCACCCCACGCGCGGGGAGATCCGGCTGGAGGGAGTGCTGCACGCGCTCTCCGATCCGGTGCGGCTGCGGATCGTGCGGGATCTCGCCGCCGACAGCGACGCGCTCTTCTCCTGCTCGCACTTCGACCTGCCGGTCACCAAGTCGACCACCACGCACCACTTCCGGGTGCTGCGCGAGAGCGGGGTGGTCCGGCAGACCTACCGGGGCACGGCCAAGATGAACGGCCTGCGCAGGGGTGACCTGGACGCGCTGTTCCCGGGGCTGCTCGACGCCCTGCTGTCCGCCGCCGCCCGCCAGGCCGCCACCTCTGGTGACAGCTGACCGCGTGTTTCATTCGTATGGAATGTGATCATTCGGTTACGTTGCGTATGTGCTCGAAGCAGCCTTCTTTGATCGTTCTCTTCGGCTTTCCGATCGCTGTCCGGACGACGGTGATATGTCCGTGCGGCACGCCTGGGTGGTGCGGGAGGGCGGCGCCACGGCCTCCTGGTTCGATGTCCGGCTGGATTTCGCCGACGGCGCCCGGGTGGACGTGCTCGCCGTCCTGTCCGGCCGGGAGGTGCGGGTCGAGGGCGTGCGGGCCGAGCCGCCCCTGTCCCTCGACGACCTCGCCGTGCTCGCCGAGTGGCTGGAGAACCCGCTCTTCGCGGCCTGTGTGCCGGCGCCCGCCCGCGCGGTACCGGCCGTGTCGCGCCGGGGCCGTCCCGCGTGGCCGCGCGGCAGGGAGGAGCGCCTGCTCGTCGCGCGGGAGTACCGGGAGGCCCGCGAGGAGGGGGCCGACCCCGTCCTCGCGGTGATGCGCGTGACCGGGCACAGCAGGCGCAAGTCCCTCAGGCTGATCGGCCAGGCGCGCGACGAGGGGTACCTGGCGCCGCGCCGCGCCCGCCGCTGAGTCGCCGCCGGTCGAGGGTCACAGCATCTCGCGCATCCGCGAGATCTCGCTCGTCTGCTGGGCGACCACGTCGTCGGCCATCTCCTCGACCTGCACGTTGTTGCCCTGCGACTTGACGTCCGTGGCCATGGTGATCGCGCCCTCGTGATGGGTGATCATCAGAGTGAGGAAGAGCTGGTCGAAGGCGCTCCCCCGCGCCGCGCGCAACTTCTTCAGCTGGGCCTCCGTCGCCATACCGGGCATCCCGGCGTGCTCGTGCCCGCCGCCCGTCCCCTTCTCGTCCTTCTCTTCCTCGCCGTGGTTCTTCAGCCAGCCCCGCATCGCCTCGATCTCGGGGCCCTGCGCGGCGGAGATCCGTTCGGCGAGCTTCTTGATCCGGCCCGACTCGGCCTGCTTCGGCACGAGTTCGGTCATCTTCAGTGCCTGGGCGTGGTGCTGGATCATCATCCGCGCGTAGGAGACGTCCGCCGAGTTGGGGGAGTCGTCGTCCGCCCGCTGCTTCTCGGCGTCCTCGGCGGACAGCGTCCGGTTGCCCTCACCCGGCCGGCCGGGAGCGATCACCGAGGGTCCGGTACCGGCGGCCGACCCGGTGTCCGAGCCCGAGTCGCAGGCGCTCAGGCCGAGCACGGCCAGTGCGGTCAGCGAGGCCGTGAAAAGCGACGCGCCGGACATCGCGGAGCGAAAGGGCACAACAACCTCCTGTGGCAGGCGGAATGCGGAACACCTCGTGGGTGCGATGACCGTCCTAGCACGCTTCCGCGCGTCACTGATCAAAAAACTTCATTGCGTGTTTGTTGCCCCCTGTTGGTATGAGCATGGCGAAGACGATACTGCGTGGTGCGTGAACCGTTCCGACGGGAACGGACCTAGGGAGGAAACAGTGACCCTGTTGAACGACCCGCGAACGCGGCGCAGACGCCTGGGAGTCGCGGCGGTCGCCGCCGGACTGCTCTCCGCTCTGCTCACCGCCGGCCCGGCCGTGGCGACCCCAGACCCCGGGGACAGCCCGGCCACGTCGAAGGAGGTGTCGAAGAGCGCGCGCGCCGAGGTGCGCGAGGCGATAGAGAGCGGCGAGATACCCGGCCAGGACGAGATAGTCCACTCGGACAACATCGAGCACCTGACGAACATCCCCAAGGACGCACTCCAGGGCACCAATTCGGACCTGGCCTTCCAGGGCCGGTACGCCTTCGCCGGCAACTACGACGGCTTCCGCATCTTCGACATCAAGAACCCGAAGAAGCCGAAGACCGTCGCCCAGGTGCTGTGTCCCGGTTCGCAGAACGACATCTCCGTCTCCGGGGACCTGCTGTTCCTGTCGACCGACTCCTCGCGCAGCGACAGCAGTTGCAACAGCACCACGCAGCCGGCGACCGAGAAGTCCTCCTGGGAGGGCATGAAGGTCTTCGACATCAGCGACAAGCGGAACCCGAAGTACGTCGCCGCCGTCGAGACCGCCTGCGGCTCGCACACCCACACGCTGGTGCCCGAGCGCAGGAACGTCTACGTCTACGTCTCCTCGTACTCGCCGAGCGCCTCGTACCCCGACTGCCGGCCGCCGCACGACGGGATCTCCGTCATCAAGGTGCCGCGCAAGGCGCCCGAGCGGGCGGCGGTCGTGGACTTCCCGGTGCTGTTCCCCGGTGAGGGCCCCGACGGCGGCGGCAACCCGGGCGGGCCCACCAACCCGGGCGTCTCCAAGACCACCGGCTGCCACGACATCACCGTGCTGCCCTCCAAGGACCTCGCGGCGGGCGCCTGCATGGGTGACGGCATCCTGTTCTCCATCAAGAACCCCGAGCGCCCGAAGGTCATCGACCGGGTCCAGGACAACGTGAACTTCGCGTTCTGGCACTCGGCGACCTTCAACCAGAAGGCCAACAAGGTCGTCTTCACGGACGAGCTGGGCGGCGGCGGCGCGGCCACCTGCAACGCGGAGATCGGCCCGGACCGGGGCGCCGACGGCATCTACGACATCGTCGGCCGGGGCGACCACCGCAAGCTGGTCTTCCGCAGCTACTTCAAGATCCCCCGCCACCAGGCGGACACCGAGAACTGCGTCGCCCACAACGGCTCGCTGATCCCGGTCAAGGGCCGCGACATCATGGTGCAGGCCTGGTACCAGGGCGGCATCTCCGTCTGGGAGTTCACCGACTCCAAGCGCCCCAAGGAGATCGCCTACTTCGAGCGCGGACCGCTGACCACGGACGGCATCACCACGGGCGGTTCCTGGTCGGCGTACTACTACAACGGCTACATCTACTCGAACGACATCGCCAAGGGCTTCGACGTCCTCAAGCTCAACGACCGGCGCACCGACCCGGCCAAGCGGGTGCACCTGCGTGAGCTGAACACGCAGACGCAGCCGGACTACTTCGACTGAGCCTGGTCGTCGGGCCCGCCGGTCGCGAAGAACCGCGACAGGTCCGCGTCGCACGTCGTCCCGCCGGACGCCTCGGTGTCCGGCGGGACACCCATCTCCCACTCCAGCCGGTAACGCTTGAACAACTCGGCGCGCAGCACCGGCACGGGCATCGGTACGCCCGGCACCAGGGCCGCGAAGACGGCTCCCATCAGCAGCGCGCGCAGCATCGGGTAGTCGCGGTCGACGTCCCGCGAGCCGTGCCGGGCGACGGTGTCCCGCAGGAGCTCCGCCAGCCTCCGCTGCTCGGGGCACGGTACGAAACCCACCTCGGCCTGGAGCAGGCCCGCCATGTGCTGGCGCATGAGCACCGGCCGGTCCCTGGCGAGGCCCAGGATCGCGTCGATGGCCCGCGCCATCCGCTCGGCCCCGTCGGCGGTGCCGGGTTCGCGCTCCAGGGCCTCCTCCAGCGTGCGGTGCATCAGCCGGTGCACGGCGGACTGCACCAGTTGGCGTTTGCCGGGGAAGTAGTACGAGACCAGGCCGCGTGCCGAGCCCGCGCGGTCGGCGATGGCGCCCAGCGTGGTCGCGTCGTACCCGTGCTCGCCCACCAGCTCCACGGCGGCCTGCAGGAGCCGCTCCTTCGAACGCCGCCGCAACTCTTCATTGACCGAGGCGCTGCGCGGGGACATGCTGTACTCCTGCGTTGACTGGCTGACAGCCAACTATACTCGGCGCAGGCGGGCCGGCCTTCAGAGGTCCGGTCCGGTCATGTCCGTCCCGGGCGACACGGGGGATCGTCCGGGACGGACGCACCCGCCCCGCTGGTTGCCTCGGGCTACGTGCCCGACCCGTTTCCGTGCACCAGGTCGAGCACCGGCCGCAGCCCGGCCGGACGCTCGGTCACCGGCAGATGATCCACGAAGTGCACCCCGCAGCCGAGGGCCGCGGCGCCGCCGTCCGCCCGCCGGTCGTCGCCCACCATCAGGGTCCGCCCCGGCTCGACGCCGAGCGCCTCGCAGGCCAGGGCGAACAGCCGGGGGTCCGGCTTGCGGATGCCGTGCTCGTAGGACAGGACGTAC
The DNA here is from genome assembly GCF_042263835.1 of Streptomyces sp. NPDC056128. Lineage (NCBI taxonomy): Bacteria > Bacillati > Actinomycetota > Actinomycetes > Kitasatosporales > Streptomycetaceae > Streptomyces > Streptomyces sp. NPDC056128. The sequence continues at coordinate 45,309 of NZ_JBHJVQ010000029.1, forward strand.
GTGTCCACGTACCGGTCGAGGCCGTGTGCGCGGAAGACGGGCCGCAGGTCCCAGCCGATGTTGCTGACCACGCCCACGGCGACGCCCTGCCCGCGCAGCGCCTCCAGCACCTCGGCGGCGTCCGGGTAGGGACGCCAGGCGCCCGGCGTCATGTGCCGCTCGTACAGCGCGTCGTGCAGCCCGGGGTCCGGCAGCGGCACCCGCCGGGACAGCCCGGTGTACGCGCTCCGGTGCAGCTCGGAGCTCTGGTCGCGGATCTCCCACACCCCGGCCAGTTCCTCCGGCACCCGCACCGGCGGCGCGCCACCGGGCAGCGCTCCCGCGGCCTCCAGCGCCCGTGCCGTCTCGGCCAGCTCCGGACCGGACAGGGGCACCCCGGCACCCTCGAGCACGGCACGCAGCCAGTCCTCGGACGATTCGATGCGGAACAGGGTCCCGGAGAAGTCGAACAGAACGGCGGTCATGGGCGGATCCTACGAGGCGGGGCGGCGGCCGGTGCCGGACTCAGGGATGCCGGCGCTGGTGCACCAGGACCGCGAGCGCCGTGACCAGGACGCCCAGGAGCCAGCCGCCCGCCACGTCCGTCGCCCAGTGCACGCCCAGCCATACCCGGGTCACACCGACGCCCGCCACGGAGATCGCCGCCACGGTCCAGGCGGCGCGGCGCAGGGCCGGGGAGGCGCCGTAGTAGTGGACCAGCCAGACCAGGAGGCCGCACACAAAGGTCGCCGTCATGGCGTGGCCGGACGGGAAGGCCGCGTAGTGGGCGGAGTCGACGGGGTCGGGCCAGACCGGGCGGGGGCGGTCCACCGCGGCCTTCAGGGCCTGCTGGAGGAGGCTGCCCAGCAGGCAGGCGGCCCCCAGCCAGACGGCCGTCCACCGGTCCCCGCGCCGGAACCACAGCCACAACACGACCACCGCGCACAGGAGTCGCATCGTCCACGTGTCCCACACCCAGTCGGTGAGGACCCGCATGACCTGCGTGACGTCGGGTTCGTCGACGGCCCAGCGGTGCGTCGTGGTGGCGATGTCGTCGTCGAGGCGGATCAACGGCCCCCACTCGACGGCCACCAGCGTGAGCAGCAGCGCCGAGCACACGGCCAGCGTCCAGGTGAGGCCGAGAGCCGTGCGGGGGCGCGGTGGAGTGGGCGGGGAGTCGACCGGCGGCGTCTGCATGCTGCGATACTCGCCGACCAAGTGGCCCGGAGGCGAATTCCCCGGGTACGGGCGACCCGCGGCGGGTTAACCCAGCGCCCGCAGCCCCGGCGCGAACGCCACCAGCACCGGGACCGCAGGTACCAGCGCGGCCGCCGCCGTCAGCCGCAGTCGCCGGGCCGCCGAGAGCCGGTCGGGCGGGGTGAGCAACCGGTGCACCCGCTGCGGGACCTGGGCCTGCGGGGTCGGGCACGGACCGAACACGCCGCGGTCCTCGTTGAGTTCGACCAGCGCCAGCGCGGTCGTCAGGCGGCCGAAGCGGCGGGACGCCACGTCGTCCGCGGCGAGTTCGACCAGGCGGTGCATCTCGTCGCGGAACGCGGCGAAGACCGGAACCTGCGGGAAGCCGTCCGCCAGCGCGGCCGAGCAGTGCAGCAGCCAGTCGTGCCGCGCCTGCGCGTGCCCCTTCTCGTGGGCGAGGACCGCGTCCAGCTGACGGCCCTTGAGGCGGCTCAGCGCGGCGGTGGTGACGACCAGTTGCGGGGGAGTGCCGGGCAGCCACCAGGCGTCCGGCCGCTCACCCTCCAGGACGACGAGCCGGTCCGGCCCGGGCACCTCGCCGGGCAACAGCGGGGCGCGGTGCAGGAGTTCCGCACGGCGCACGCGACGCCGGGACCGGGCCCGTACGACCTCCCTGACGAGCATCGTGGCGCTCCACAACCCGGCACAGGCCAGGGTGAGGGCGGTCGTGTCCGCCCAGAGGCCGGACGTGCCGAGCGCGTAGGCCTCGACCACCGGGCCCGGCGCCGTCGCGAAGACGGGCCCGCCCACCGCGTGCCAGGCCGCCGCCGCGCTGAACGTCATCGACAGCGCGCAGCACACCAGCACGGCCGCCACCACGCACTGCCACACCCACAGGGCGACCACCGGTTCGCGGTCCGGCCAGTCGGCCCGGGCGAGCAGCCTCGGGGCGAGCACGGCCGTCAGGGCGCCGAGCAGCAGCAGTGCCGCGGGGAGAATCATGGGGGCAGCCTATGAGCGCGGCGCCGCCCGCAGTACGGGCCGAGGCGCAAAGTGACGCAGGCAACGATTGCGCGCGGCGAACACCGGGCACGACCGGCCGACGACGCGATCACCCGGCCCGGTGGCACGGCCCCGTCGCACGGCCGGGTCACATGGCCGCCAGCATGGCCAGCATCGCGATGCCCATGGAGAGGCGGCAGGCCCGGGCCAGCTCCGGCCGGTCCCCCCACCCGGCCGTCGGACCGCCGCCCCCGGCGACGGCGACGACCGGCAGCAGGCGTACGCCGGACAGCAGGACGTATCCGGTGAAGTAGAGCAGCAGCGCACCCGTCGCCGCGGGTGGGCCCGACACGCCGTGCCCATGGGCGTGTGCGGGCGAACCGGCCATCACCACCGCCATGTAGACCATGGCCGCGGCTCCGACGAGGTGGTGCAGATGGTGGCCCCCGTACCGCGCCGCCGCCCACAGGGCGCGCAGCCCGGCGGCGCCGAACACCACCACGTATCCGGCCCAGGTCCACGCCGGTGGAGTGAACGCCGCCGCGGGCACGGCCATGGCGGCCATGCCGAACCCCATCAGGGCCTCGCCGCCCGCGGCGCGGCGCTGCTCCCCCTCGTGGCTGCGCATCCGCAGCAGGCAGTACGCGCCGGTCGCCGCGCACAGCGCGACCAGCAGCCATCCGGGCGACGCCGGTCCGTGCACACGCACCTCCCCGTTCGGCGGTCCACGGTCGGTCAAGGCCTGCCCCGGCCACGCGGCGCGCACGCGAGCGCAAGGGAGTACGCAGGGGGTATTCGGGGGAGCGCGGGGGATCGCCGCTGGTCGGAGCCACGGCATGGCGCGGCGCGGGCGCTCCCCGTCGGTACCAGAGGCTGATTATTCACGAGTAAAACACCTGCTAAGATAATTCACATGAGCAGTGCGCCCCCCTCCATCCCCGGCACCTCACCGGGCCGACGACTGTCCCTGGCCGGCGTGCTGCGCCTGCGCCGGCCCTCCGAGATCTGGTTCAAGCCCGCCCTGAGTTCGGTCGCCGCCGTCGCCCCGCCCAACCTGCTCCTGCTGGCGCTCGGCCGGCTCGACCTGGCGATGTACACGATGGCCGGGTCCCTGTGCGCGCTCTACGCCCACAACCGCCCCTACGCCGCCCGGGCCCGGGCCCTCGCGTGGGTGGTGCTCGGCATGCTCGGCGGCGTCGCCGTCGCCCTGGTCACCGCCTCGCTCACCCGGAACGCCGTCGTCCTGGTCACCGTCGGGGCCCTGCTGGCCGCCGTACAGAAGGCACTGTGCGACGCCACCCGCATCGGCCCGCCGGGCAACGTGGTCCTGACCTTCATCAGCTCCGCCGCCCTCTTCGTCCCGCACACCCTCGGCCAGATCCCCGCCCACCTGGCCCTGGGCGCCGCCGCCGGCGCCTGGGCCTGGCTGGTCTGCATGGCACCCGTCCTGGTCCGACCGCACGGCCCGGAACGCCGGGCCACCGCCCAAGCCCTGAACGCCGCCGCCGCGTACGCCGAAGCCGCGCACGCCGACCCCCGTGGCACCGGCGACGGCCACGCCCCCGCCCGTGCCGCCGGGTACGCCGCGGTGCAGCACGCCTGGCAGACGCTGCTGTCCGTCCCGGCCACCGGCGCCCGTGTCACCACCCGGCACGCCCTCGAGCGCCTCGTCGTCCGCGCCGAGGTGGCGCTGGCCGCCCCCGCCGACACCGACCCCGAGCCGCTGCGCACCTGGGCCCGCGCCCTGCGCGGCACCGGCCGCGTCCCCCGCACCGACGACGGCCCGGCCGTCACCGACGAACTCCTCGGCGTCGACGCCGAACTCGCCGCCCGCCCCGCCCTCCTGTGGCAGCGCCTCGGCCCGCTGGCCCCGGTCGCCGTACGCACCGCCCTGGGCTGCGCGCTGGCCGGCTACGCCTCCCTGGCCCTCGGCGTCGGCCGCCCCTACTGGGCGCTGGTCACCGCCGCCGCGCTCTACCAGGCCAACCTGACCCTCACCTGGAGCCGGGCCGTGCAGCGCGTGGTCGGCAACCTCGCCGGGGTGCTGCTCTTCGCCGCCATAGCCCCGCTCGCCCACCTCGGCCCGGCGCTCCTCGTCCTGCTCTGCCTCGCCCTCAACTTCGGCGCCGAGGCCCTCATCACCCGCAACTACTGGCTCGGCAGCGTCTGCGTCACCCCGATGGCGCTGCTCATCACCGAGTTCGCCGGCTACCAGGAACCGAGCTCTCTGATCACCGAGCGGGTGGTGGACACCCTCGTCGGCGCCATGGTCGGCTTCCTGGCCGCCGTCGCCGTCACCGACCGCGGCGCCGGGAACCGCGTCGAGCGGGCGCTGCGGGCCGCCGACCGGGCCCGGGAGCACACCGCCCGCGTCCTGGCGGAGCCCGAGCCGGCGCCCGGCGCCCTGGAGGCCGCCCGCCGGTCCCTGGCCGCCGCGCTGACCGACCTGCGGGCCACCGTGGACGGGGCGTCCGGCGAATGGTGGGGACGCGCACTGCCGCAGGAGAGGGTCGTGCTCGCCGAGCAGTCCGGACACCGTACGCTCGCCGCAGCGGTGCGACGCCGGGCAGCGCGTCGGGACCGGGACACGGGTACGAGAGCGGAGGACGTACGGCCATGACCGCAACCGACGGGGGCTCGGCGACCGGGGGCGACGGGAGAGGGGGACCGGGCGGCGACACCGTGGCCGCGGTCGTGCGGCAGTGGCGGGCCGTCCATCCGGACCTCGACACCGGGCCGATGGAGATCATCGGCCGGATCAACCGCTGCGCCGCCCTCCTCCAGCAGGCCGAGGACGCACCGCTGCGCCGGGCGGGCCTGAGCCGGGCCGAGTTCGACCTGCTCGGCGCGCTGCGCCGCACCGGCCACGAGCTGACCCCGGGCGACCTCGCCCGCGAGACCTTCTCCTCCGGTGCCGCCGTCACCAAGCGCCTCAAGCAGCTGACCGAGCGCGGTCTGGTGGAGCGGCGCGGAGACGCCCGTGACCGCCGCGTCGCCCACGTCCGCCTCACGGACAGCGGACGCGAACTCGTCGACGGCATCCTGCCCGAACAGCTCGCCTACGAGGCCGCCGTCCTGTCGGGCGTCGACGAGCCCCGGCAGAGCGAGCTGGCGGCACTTCTCGGCGGGCTGCTGGGCCAGCTGGAGGGCCGCCTGGACGCGCTGCGGGTCTGAAGCGGCCCCCGACGGCCGGGCTGAGCCTGCCCCGGCGGCCGCCGCACGCCCCGCCCCGGCAGGCTCAGCGCTCGTCCCCCGCCCGGTACACGCCGAACATCGCGCCCCGGGGATCGCGCAGCACCGCGATCCGCGGTCCGTCGGGCGGCGAGACGGGCTCCATCAGCACGGTGCCGCCGCCGTCGGTCGTGCCGGCCGCCGCCGTGTCCACGTCCGTCACGGCGAAGTAGGGCAACCAGTGCGCCGGCACCTCGTGCGGGAACTTGTCGTCCATCGTCACCATGCCGCCGAAGTCCGCCCCGCCGATGCCCCACTGCGGGTAGTACTCCGAGGCGGTGACGCTCCAGCCGAACACCGTGGTGTAGAAGTCGGCGGCCAGGCCGGGCTCGCGGGTCAGCAGTTCCACCCAGCCCAGCGAGCCGTGCGCGTTGAACAGTCCGGCACCGGCGAACGAGCCGGGCTGCCACAGCTGGAACAGCGCCCCGGTGGGGTCCACAACCACCACGAAGCGGCCGTGGCCGAGGACGTCCGTGGGCCCCTCCGGCACCGTGCCGCCAGCCGCCGTCACCTGCCGGACGGCGGTGTCTGCGTCGCGCACGGCGAACACCACGTTCCACGCGACCGGCTGCTCCGGCCGCGACAGGGGGGTGAGCCCGGCGACCGCCTCGCCGCCGAGCCGGGCGATCGTGTGGCCGCTCGCCCGCTGCCTCGGGTCCGTCTCGGGGCGCCAGCCGAACAGCCCGCTGTAGAACCGCTCGGCCACCGCCAGGTCGTCGGTCCCCAGCTCCGCCCAGCAGGGTCCGCCGGTCACCGGTTCATGGAGCTTCATCGCGGGGCCTCCTTCCGCCGGGCCGCGGGCCCTCCGCCCCCTTCCAGCACGCTAAGGCCGCCCCGGTGCCGGGGCCATCCGGCACGCACCGCCCCCGGCGGCCCGGACGCCTCAGATCCCCGGCCGGTAACGCAGCGGATGCTCCGCGGGCACCTCCACCAGCACGATCCGGGTGCCGTCCGGATCCGCGATCCACATCTCCACCAGCCCCCACGGCTCCTCGACCGGCGGCCGCACGATCTCGACGCCCTTGGCGCGCAGTTCGTCGTGGGCCGCCGCCGCGTCCTCGACCTGGAGCCACACCTGGAGGGCCGGGGAGAGCGGGGCCTCGGAGCGCCCGGAGACCTCCAGGAAGCCGCCGCCGAGGAAGTAGACGGTGCCCCGTTCGGGACCGGTGCCGAACTCCCGGTGGACGGCGAGGCCGAGCTGTTCGCCGTAGAAGGCGCGGGAGCGTTCGGGGTCGGTGGGACGGAGCAGGATCCGGCTGCTGAGTACATGCACCATGCGTCCCGACCCTACGGGCGGCGTTACCCTCATCGGTGCCCCCGCCGCGCCCGAGGAAGAACCGGAGACGCCCCACATGGACACCACCGCCGGCCGACTGATCTACCGCGATGCCACCGACGCCGACGTGGACGGGATCGTGGCGCTCATAGAGTCGGCCTACCGGGGCGACTCCAGCCGCATCGGGTGGACCACCGAGGCGGACATCCTCCAGGGGCAGCGCACGGACCCGCAGGGCGTGCTGGACGTCGTGAAGTCGCCGGACAGCCGGCTGCTGACGGTCGAGCGGGACGGCCGGATCGTGGCCTGCTGCCAGCTGGAGCACCGCGGGGAGCACGCGTACTTCGGCATGTTCGCCGTCAGTCCCGCGCTCCAGGGCGAGGGCCTCGGCAGGACGATCATCGCGGAGGCGGAGCGGCAGGCCCGCGAGGCGTGGGGCGTCACGGAGATGCACATGACCGTGATCTCCGTCCGCGAGGACCTCATCGCCTGGTACGAGCGCCGCGGCTACCGCCGTACGGGAAAGATGACTCCCTTCCCGTACGGCGACGAGCGCTTCGGTATTCCGCAGCGGGACGACCTGCAGTTCGAGCTGCTGGTCAAGCCGCTGGGCTGAGCCCTTGTGCGGTCCTCAGGCGGTGAAGCGGCCGGTGCGCTTGATCTCCGGGTAGTCGGTCGTCGCGCCGTCGAGGCCCAGGGCGCGCACCAGCCGCAGCTGGTCCTGGGTGTTGATGGTCCAGGAGAAGACCCGCAGGCCCGCCTTGCGGGCCCGTTCCACGATCTCCAGGGTGATCCGGTTGATGTCCAGGCACAGGGTCCCGGCGCCCGCCTCCACGGCCCGGTCCACGACTTCCTTGCCGTAGTACTGCGCGACCAGCGCGGTGCGCACCCCCGGCACCAGCCGGGCGATCTCGACGATGGCCTCGTCGTGGAACGAGATCACCTCCACCCGGTCCACCAGGTCCCGGCGGAGCATCACCTCGGAGAGCGTCCGGGCGGCCGCCGCGTCCTTGATCTCGGCCTGCAACGGCACGGAGACGGCGTCCAGCACCTCCTCGAAGACGGGGATGCGCTCCCCGCGGCCCGCGTCCAGCGCGCGCAGCTCCTCGAGGGTCTTGTCGGCGATCGCGCCGGTGCCGTCGGTGGTGCGGTCCACCTCCGCGTCGTGCATGACGACGAGCGCGCCGTCCTTGCTCAGATGCAGGTCGAGTTCGACGACGTCGAGGCCGGCCTGCTCGGCGGCGACGAAGGAACGCAGGGTGTTCTCGGGTTCGACACCCATCGCTCCGCGGTGACCGATGGTGAGGAAGTTCAAGGCTCGACTCGCTTCCGTCGACGTCGGCGATGGCAGGGCGGCAGCCTAACGGCCCTGCGGGACCGTTTCCCCTCTGCCGCGCCTGGTATACGAGCCAAGGCGTCCCGCAGGAAAAAATGCGGTGAAGGCCCGGGTGGGGCAGGATAATTTACGGGGCCTCCCCTTGCTGGGAGAAACCTCGTATGCATACGGTGTCCTGACGCAAGCTTCTCTCGTAGAGGATGGGACATGACGGAAATTCTTGTGCAGGTGGGTGCGGAGGGGAACGTTCCTCCGGCGAGCAGGGTGGTTGAGCACCCGGCGTGGCCCGCGCTCAAGGATGCCGTGGAGCGGATCCGGCCATGGCAGTCCAAGGACGGGTCGATCGACTTCGACGCAGAGGGCGCGCCCGGGCGGACCGACGCCGAGGACGCCGTGCGCCGGGTCGTCGCGGCGGTCCGGGAGCTGTCCCCGCTCCTCCCGCACGACCACGCGTACCACGAGGCCCTGGTGGCCGACCTCGGCCGTTGGGCCGACGGCGGCTTCGAGGTGCCCGACTTCCTCGACTCGCTGCTGGCCTTCCAGCCCGCCGCGAACCGCGCGGACGGCCTCCAGCACCTGGTCGTCTTCCCGATGTACACGCAGAACGGCAACCCGGACCGCAACTTCGAGGCGGTCGTGCTGCGCATGGTCTGGCCCGACTGGCTGGCCGAGCTGGAGCGCACCCGCTACGACAACCCGCTGTTCTGCGGCATCACCTTCGAGGACTTCACGGCCGGCTACGACACCAACTCGGCCGTCCTCTTCCCGGAGACCATCGCCGTGCGCGAGGCCCCGGAGCGCTTCTCCTGGGGCGGCATCTTCTGCGACCGCGAGGCCGCCCGCTTCCGCCGCGTCACCGAGGCCGCCGTGGGCATCCTGGGCCTGGAGCTGCCCGAGGACGTCGCCGCGCTGGTGGACGACCAGAAGCGCTGCGAGGAGGCCTTCGTCCTGTGGGACATGGTCCACGACCGCACCCACAGCCACGGCGACCTGCCCTTCGACCCGTTCATGATCAAGCAGCGCCAGCCGTTCTGGATGTACGGCCTGGAGGAGCTGCGCTGCGACCTCACCGCCTTCAGGGAGGCCGTACGCCTGGAGGCCGACGGCGTCCCGCAGGCCCGTGACGTGCAGTACGCGGTCCTCTTCGACCGCATGTTCCGCTTCCCGGTCACCGGCGAGCGGGTGCGCAACTACGACGGGCTCGGCGGCCAGCTCCTCTTCGCCTACCTGCACAAGCACGACGTCGTCCGCTGGACCGACAACAAGCTCTTCATCGACTGGCAGCGGGCGCCCCAGGTCACCAACCAGCTGTGCGCCGAGATCGAGACGCTCTACCGGGACGGCATCGACCGCCCGAAGATCGTCCACTGGTTCGCCGGCTACGAGCTGGTCTCCGCCTACCTCGCCCCGCACCCGGGCTCGAAGTGGGCGAAGGGCCCCGACGCCCTGGACCTCACCCTGCCCCCGCGCAAGCTGGTCGACGACGTGCTTCCGGACGAGTTTCCGCTGAGCATGTTCTACGAGGCGCTGTCCAAGAAACTCAAGAAGGTGATTGCCTCGACCCGGGGCATCACCGCGGACGGCGCCGAGCGGGCCGCCGCGTGAGCGACGGCACCGGCGGTCAGGCACAACAGCGGCAGGCACAGGCTCGGGAGGCGAGGACCATGGGGAACGGGGCGCTCGACGGCGCGGTGATCGCGGTGGCCGGAGCGGGCGGACCCGCCGGACGGGCCGCGCTGCTGCGGCTCGCCGAGGCGGGTGCGACGGTCGTCGGCTCGGACAACGACCCGGAGCGGCTGGCGGAGGCGGTGGACGCGGCCCGCTACGCGCACGGCGGCGCCAGCGTCACCGGCGAGACCGTGGACCTGCTCGACCGGGACGCCGCCCAGGCCTGGGCCGACCGCACCGAGCAGGAGTTCGGGCGGGTCGACGGCCTCGTCCACCTCGTCGGCGGCTGGCGCGGCAGCCAGAGCTTCACCAAGACCAACCTCGACGACTGGGACCTGCTGGAGCTGCTGCTGATCCGCACGGTGCAGCACACCTCCCTGGCGTTCCACGAGGCGCTCCAGCGCAGCGAACGCGGCCGGTACGTCCTGATCAGCGCCGCGGGCGCGAGCAACCCCACCGCGGGCAACGCCGCCTACTCGGCCGCCAAGGCCGCCGCCGAGGCCTGGACCCTGGCGATGGCGGACTACTTCCGCAAGGCGGGGGGCGAGCAGGGGCCGACGTCGGCGGCTGCGATCCTGGTGGTGAAGGCGTTGGTGCACGACGCGATGCGCGCCGAGCGTCCCAACGCGAAGTTCGCGGGCTTCACGGACGTGCGTGACCTCGCCGAGGCCGTCGCCGGAGTCTGGGACATGCCCGCCGCGGAAGTGAACGGAAACCGTCTGTGGCTGACCGAGAAGCCGTGAACCCCCCGAAGACCGACGCGCGTCGCCATCACGACCCCGAGGTCCGCGGTTTCGCCAGTGACAACTACGCCGGGGCCCACCCGGAGGTGCTCGCCGCGCTGGCGCTGGCCAACGGCGGGCACCAGGTCGCGTACGGCGAGGACGAGTACACCGAGAACCTCCAGCGGGTGATCCGCGGCCACTTCGGCTCCGGCGCCGAGGCGTTCCCGGTCTTCAACGGCACCGGCGCCAACGTCGTCGCGCTCCAGGCGGTCACCGACCGCTGGGGCGCGGTGATCTGCGCCGAGAGCGCGCACATCAACGTCGACGAGGGCGGCGCCCCCGAGCGCATGGGCGGGCTGAAACTGCTCACCGTGCCCACGCCCGACGGCAAGCTCACCCCCGACCTCATCGACCGGCAGGCGTACGGCTGGGACGACGAGCACCGCGCGATGCCGCAGGTCGTGTCGATCACCCAGAGCACCGAGCTGGGCACGCTCTACACGCCCGACGAGATCCGGGCCATCTGCGAACACGCCCACGCGCACGGCATGAAGGTGCACCTGGACGGCTCCCGGATAGCCAACGCCGCCGCCTCCCTGGACGTGCCCATGCGGACGTTCACCAACGCCGTCGGCGTCGACCTGCTCTCGCTCGGCGGCACCAAGAACGGCGCCCTGTTCGGCGAGGCGGTCGTGGTCCTCAACCAGGACGCCGTCAGCCACATGAAGCACCTGCGCAAGCTCTCCATGCAGCTCGCCTCCAAGATGCGCTTCGTGTCGGTGCAGCTGGAGGCGCTGCTCGCCAAGGACCTGTGGCTGCGCAACGCCCGGCACGGCAACGAGATGGCGCAGCGCCTCGCCGACGGCGTGCGTGCCGTGCACGGCGTGGAGATCCTCTACCCGGTGCAGGCCAACGCGGTCTTCGCCCGCCTGCCGCACGAGGTGAGCGAGCGCCTGCAGAAGCGGTTCCGGTTCTACTTCTGGGACGAGGCCGCCGGTGACGTCCGCTGGATGTGCGCCTTCGACACCACCGAGGACGACGTCGACACCTTCTTGGCCGCGCTCAAGGAGGAGATGGCGCGCTGAGCCGGGAGGCTCCCTCGATGCATAGATATGCGGTCACCCGAAAAGTCATTGACTGACGGGTGATCGCGTTTCTATGCTCTGCGGGCATGGAGCTGATCCAGAAGACCCCCGACCTGTCCGCCTATCTGGCCGCCGACGAGGTCATCGACCATGACCACCCCCGCGTACGGGAGGTGGCCGGCGGACTCGCCAAAGAGGCGGCCGACTCGTATGCCTATGCGCGACTGGCCTTCGAGTTCGTGCGGGACACCATCCCGCACTCACAGGACTCCGGAGACCCGCGCGTCACCTGGCGGGCCTCCGACGTCCTGGAGCGGCGCACCGGCATCTGCTACGCCAAGGCCCACGCGCTGGCCGCCCTGCTGCGGGCCGAGGACATCCCGACCGCCCTGTGCTACCAGCGGTTCGACGTGGTGCACGGACTGGTCGCGGTGCGCTTCAACGGCGCCTGGCACCGGCAGGACCCGCGCGGGAACAAGCCCGGCGTGAACGCGCGGTTCTCCCTGGAGGGGGAGCGGCTGGCCTTCACGCCGGACCACGAGGCGGGGGAGGCGGACTACCCGGAGCTGTACGCCGCGCCGCACCCGGCCGTGGTGGACGCCCTGAAGGCGGCCACCGACCGGGCGCACCTGTGGGCGACCCTCCCCACGGCGCTCTGACGCGCCCGGCTCAGTGCGCCTGGGCCGCGCGCAGCTGCTCCTGCGTCGGCGCGGTGCCGCCGAGGTGGGCCGGCATCCACCAGGTGTCGTCCGCGCCCTTGGGGCGTACCGGGTAGGCGCGCTGCGCGGCCTCCAGCAGCTCCTGCACGCGCTCGCGCAGGCGGCGGGTGATGGCGCCCGCGTACTGCTCGCGGGAGGCCTCCATCGCCTCGCCGACCCGGATCGTGACCGGGGTGTGGCTGCGCTTGAAGTTGCGCGGGTGTCCCTTGGTCCACAGGCGCTGGGTGCCCCACAGGGCCATCGGGATCAGCGGGACGCCCGCTTCCTGCGCCAGGCGCGCGGCGCCCGACTTGAAGCTCTTCAGCGTGAACGACTCGGAGATCGTCGCCTCCGGGAAGACCCCGATGATCTCGCCGGACCGCAGCGAGTCCAGGGCGTGCGCGTACGCCGCCTCGCCCTGCTTGCGGTCCACCGGGATGTGCTTCATGTTGCGCATCAGCGGGCCGGAGACCCGGTGCCGGAAGACCGACTCCTTCGCCATGAAGCGCACCAGCCGCTTCTGGGGCAGCGCCGCCAGGCCGTCGAAGATGAAGTCCAGGTAGCTGATGTGATTGCTCACCAGCACGGCGCCGCCCGCGCGCGGGATGTTCTCCGAACCCTGACAGTCGATCTTGAGGTCCCACACCTTGAACAGGGTGCGGGCGAGACCGATGGCCGGGCGGTAGGCGAGTTCTGCCATGGGCGGGTCGGACCCTTCCTTGTCAGCCTGGGAAGGGGACTCCCAGTCGAAAGTTACGCAGCCGTAGGTTTACGGCTTGTCGCAGATCGTGCCCCAAGAACGGCCCGTGTACCAGCCTTGGTGCCCGTGCGCGGCGAGATCCTCATCACTCGCCCGTCCATTTGGTGGCCGGAAGACGATGGTGGACCGGGAATCTCCACGCCGCCGCGCGTGCTGCACCTGGGGACGACCGGACCGGTGGCGCGCTGCTCAGGCGTGCTCATGAGTGCCGCGGACGCGGCGGAACGGGGGCGCGCTGGTGCGCGGGCAGGGTGACGACGGCGGGCTCGGGACTCCGGGCCCGCACCTCGACGCGGCCGACCTCGGGGCGGAACTCGGCAGCCGCGCGACGCTCGTGCAGTTCTCCAGCGCCTTCTGCGCCCCCTGCCGTGCCACCCGGCGGGTCCTCGGCGAGGTGGCCCGCCTGGTCCCCGGCGTCGCCCACGTCGAGATCGACGCCGAGGCCCGGCTGGAACTCGTCCGCGCCCTCGGCGTGCACAAGACCCCGACCGTGCTGGTCCTCGACGGCGGCGGCCGCGTCGTGCGGCGTGCCGTCGGGCAGCCGCGCAAGGCGGACGTGATCGCCGCCCTGGGCGAGGCGGTGTGATCAGCGCCACGCCGGGGGTGAGGCGTCCTCCACAGCTTCCGCGTCCCGGGACGTATTTGACTGTGCGCGCCACCTGTCGTCAGCCTGCCCGAAGGCCCCGCTCCCCGTTGCCGGGACCGAGGCGCAACGCAGAAGGACACCCCGTATGACGGCCACACCCGACGTCGCCGCGCCGCGGCCCGCCACCGACGACCTGCTGCGGTCCGTCTTCCGGCGGCACGCGGCCGGAGTCGCCGTGATCACCGCGTCCGGTGCCGCCGGTCCGGCCGGCTTCACGGCCACCTCCCTCACGTCCGTGTCCGCCCGGCCGCCGCTGCTCTCCTTCGGTATCGGCACCGGCTCCTCCAGCTGGCCCGCGGTCTCCGCGGCCGAGTACGTCGGGGTGCACGTGCTGGGCGAACACCAGCAGGAGCTGGCCGCCACCTTCGCCCGCAGCGGCGCCGACCGCTTCGCGGCGCCCACCGCCTGGCGGGAGGGCCCGCAGGGAGTCCCCCTGCTGGACGGGGTCCTCGCCTGGCTCGTGTGCCGCGTCGTCGGCCGGGTGCCCGCGGGGGACCACCGCATCGTGCTGGCCGAGGTGCTGACCGGCGCCCCCTCGGGCACCGGCGGTCCGCTGCTGTACCACCAGGGCGGCTACACCGGCCTGCGCGACTGACCGGTACCGGCGCCCCGGCACCGGCCGCTTCTGCGGAGAGGTCGAGTTCCGGTTACGCTGCGTTGCGAAGGTCACAGTTCAAAGCGCTTGCTTAGCGGGAAAGAACTGGGTGTACTGACGAGTAATATTCCGGTGCGAAGCGCAGGTCGCCCCGCCCGGGATCGGCCGCTTGGGGCGCCTATGCTGCCTGCAAGAGGCAGCACTGAAATGTCGACGCAGTAGGAGAGCCGGCGTGAGCTTGAGGATCGTTGTCACTGTGAAGTACGTGCCCGACGCCACTGGCGACCGGCACTTCGCCGATGACCTGACCGTCGACCGGGACGACGTGGACGGTCTGCTCTCCGAACTGGACGAGTACGCGGTCGAGCAGGCGCTGCAGATCTCCGAGAATTCCGACGACGACGTGGAGATCACCGTCCTGACGGTGGGCCCCGAGGACGCGAAGGACGCGCTGCGCAAGGCGCTGTCCATGGGCGCGGACAAGGCGATCCACGTCGAGGACGACGACCTGCACGGCACCGACGCCATCGGCACCTCCCTGGTCCTGGCCAAGGCGATCGAGAAGGCCGGCTACGACCTGGTCGTCTCCGGCATGGCCTCCACCGACGGCACCATGGGCGTCGTACCGGCGCTGCTCGCCGAGCGCCTGGGCGTGCCGCAGGTGACGCTGCTGTCCGAGGTCTCCGTCGAGGGCGGCGCGGTCAAGGGCCGCCGGGACGGCGACACCGCCACCGAGCAGCTGGAGGCCTCCCTCCCGGCCGTCGTGTCCGTCACCGACCAGTCGGGCGAGGCGCGTTACCCGTCCTTCAAGGGCATCATGGCGGCCAAGAAGAAGCCGGTCGAGTCCTGGGACCTCTCCGACCTCGACATCGACGAGGACGAGGTCGGCCTGGAGAACGCCTGGACCGCGGTCGACTCCGCGGCCGAGCGCCCGGCGCGCACCGCGGGCACCATCGTCAAGGACGAGGGCGAGGGCGGCAAGCAGCTCGCCGAGTTCCTCGCGGGCCAGAAGTTCATCTGAGCCCCGCTCCGCCGACCGCCCCTCATCTTTCGCAAGCAGGAGAGAAGAAGTCCCATGGCTGAAGTTCTCGTCTACGTCGATCACGTGGACGGTGCCGTCCGCAAGCCGACCCTGGAGCTGCTGACCCTCGCCCGCCGCATCGGCGAGCCGGTCGCGGTGGCCCTCGGTGGCGGCGCCGCCGACACCGCCGCCGCCCTCGCCGAGCACGGCGCGGTGAAGGTCCTCACCCACGAGGCCGCCGAGTACGCCGACTACCTGGTCGTGCCGAAGGTGGACGCCCTCCAGGCCGCCGTCGAGGCCGTGTCCCCGGCCGCCGTGCTGGTCCCGTCCTCCGCCGAGGGCAAGGAGATCGCCGCCCGCCTGGCGCTGCGCATCGGCTCGGGCGTCATCACCGACGCCGTCGACCTGGAGGCCGGCGACGAGGGCCCGGTGGCCACCCAGTCGGTGTTCGCCGCCGCCTTCACCACCAAGTCCCGCGTCTCCAAGGGCACCCCGGTCATCACGGTCAAGCCCAACAGCGCCGCCGTCGAGCCCGCCGCGGCCGCCGGTGCCGTCGAGGCCCTGTCGGTCACCTTCTCCGCCCAGGCCACGGGCACCAAGGTCACCGCGCGCACGCCGCGCGAGTCGACCGGTCGCCCCGAGCTGACCGAGGCCGCGATCGTCGTCTCCGGCGGCCGTGGCGTCAACGGCGCGGAGAACTTCGCGATCATCGAGGCGCTCGCCGACTCGCTCGGCGCGGCCGTCGGTGCCTCGCGCGCCGCGGTGGACGCGGGCTGGTACCCGCACACCAACCAGGTCGGCCAGACCGGCAAGTCCGTCTCGCCGCAGCTGTACATCGCCTCCGGTATCTCCGGCGCGATCCAGCACCGCGCGGGCATGCAGACCTCGAAGACGATCGTGGCGATCAACAAGGACGCCGAGGCACCGATCTTCGACCTGGTCGACTACGGCGTCGTCGGCGACCTGTTCGACGTGGTCCCGCAGCTCACCGAGGAAGTGAAGTCCCGCAAGGGCTGAGCGCCCTCCCGGCATTCCGGCCGAGGCCCCCGCGACCGTCGTCCTGGTCGCGGGGGCCTCGGTGTCTGCGCAGGATGGTGTTGACCGGCGACGAACCGCCGGATAACTTCGCTCTACGGATTATTGATTCCGTTCAGCGGAAAAGTGGATACCAGGAGGGTGTGGGATGGGTCAGCAGGAGAAGGTGGCAACGAGCCTCGCGGGCGCCGTCGGCGAGGAGATCAGTGCCTCCCTCGCACCGGTCGACGCGGAGCTGGAGCGCCGCTACCCCGGAGACCCGGGCACCCGCCAGCCCGTCCACACCGTGTACGTCCCCGGTGACGTCTTCGCCGCCGACACCGTCCGCTCCTGGGGCGACCAGGCGCTCGCCGCCCTCGACGAACACGCCCCGGACGCCGCCTCCTTCGCCGCCGTCCTCGGCCTCACCGACGACCTCGCCGAGCCCGTGTACACGCGCGTGCGCGCCAAGCTGGAGCGCGAGCCGATCGAAGACCTCCGGGTCGACTTCGAGGACGGCTACGGCAACCGCACGGACGCCGAGGAGGACGAGGCCGCCGCCCGTGCCGCCCGGCTGATCGCCGAGGCGTACGAACAGGGCACGGCGGCCCCGTACATGGGCATCCGGATGAAGTGCATGGAGGCCCCGGTGCGGGCCCGCGGCATCCGCACCCTCGACGTCTTCCTCAGCGGCCTGATGGAGGCCGGCGGCCTGCCCGAGGGACTGGTCCTCACACTGCCGAAGGTGACCTACCCCGAGCAGGTCACCGCCATGGTGCGGCTCCTGGAGGCGTTCGAGAAGGCGCGCGGCCTGACGCCGGGCCGGATCGGCTTCGAGATCCAGATCGAGACCAGCCAGTCCATCCTGGCCACCGACGGCACCGCCGCCGTCGCCCGCATGATCCAGGCCGCGGAGGGCCGCGCCACCGGGTTGCACTACGGCACCTTCGACTACAGCGCCTGCCTCGGCGTCTCCGCCGCCCACCAGGCCAGCGACCACCCCGCCGCCGACCACGCCAAGGCGGTCATGCAGGTCGCCGCCGCGGGCACCGGCGTACGGGTCTCGGACGGTTCCACCAACGTCCTGCCGGTCGGCCCCACGGCCAAGGTGCACGACGCCTGGCGCCTGCACTACGGCCTCACCCGCCGCGCCCTCGCCCGCGCCTACTACCAGGGCTGGGACATGCACCCCGCCCACATCCCCACCCGGTACGCGGCCGTCTTCGCCTTCTACCGCGAGGGCTTCGAGCAGGCCGCCGCCCGCCTCGCCCGCTACGCCAACCACACCGGCGGCGACATCGCGGACGAGCCCGCCACCGCCAAGGCCCTCGCCGGCTACCTGCTGCGCGGCCTGGACTGCGGCGCCCTCGACATCGGAGAGGTCGCCCGCCTCACCGGCCTGACCCGCACCGACCTGGAGGGCTTCTCCGCACCCCGACGCGGCGACCTCACGGCGTCGGCGCAGTAGGGGGGCGGGTGGGGTCCCCGGTCCGGCCGGGGTGCCCTGGAGCGTTCCAGGCCGGACGCCGTCCCTCGCGATCGTCGGTGAGCAGCGGCGTTCTCCGGTCGTACGGTGCCGCGGCCTGCGGGCTTCTCCGCGTCCGTCGTGGTGACCTCAGGGCATCGGCGTAATAGGCGGCGGGCGGGTCCCGGTGCAGGGGTCCTCGGGCAGGCCGGGGGGCGCGTGCCTCTCCCGGCCGGGCGCCGTCACGCGCCGTTGCTCGGTGAAGTGGTCGCGTCGCCCTTTCGGGCAGCGCCGCGCCGCGCCGGGGAGGGCTCGTCGGCGCTCCGGCGCGGCGGCCTCACGGCATCGGCTCAGTAGGCGGCGGGTGGGTCCCGGTGCGGGGGTCCTCGGGTCGGTCGGGGCGTACGTACTGCTCCAGGCCGGATGGCGTCACGCGTCGCTCCTCGGCGAACAGCCGCGTGCCCCGGTCGCACAGTGAGCGGTCGGCCCGGGCCCGGGCGCAGAACTCCTCGGGTGTCGTGCCGAAGAGTGCGCGCAACCGGGCCGACCCGCGCAGCAGGTCGGTGATCAGGGGCCGTTGCTCGCCCGGGTGCCGCCGTGGCGTGCCGGTGCCGTCGTGCAGGACGCCGTGGCGGTTGACGTAGATGTACGCGCCGCGCAGCACCGCGCCGTCGGGCGGCTCGACGCGTACCTCGGGCGCGGGGAGCCAGGCGCGGTCGAAGTTGCCGCGGGCCATGGGCACGCCCTCGCTCGCGTCGATCACGGCGAGCTGCTCGGGGTCCAGCCACAGGACGAACAGCTCCCGTACGACGCCCGGGGCACCCACCGGCGAGGCGGAGACGTAGCCCATGCGGCTCACATGGGCGGAGACCCCGATGTCCAGGCCGGTGACCCGGGTCCTGACCATCGGGATCGGTGAGTCGATGCCGAATTCGGCCATCTTGTGGCGCAGCTGGCCCGGGCTCGCGTTGGAACCGATCGCCAGCACCGGGACCCGGCCGCCCCCGGCCTCGTCGACCGGCCCGTCCAGCGGCAGCAGCCGGTCCCCGTCGAGCAGCCCCGACTCCCGGGGCCACGCGCCCGGGTACAGCAGCGGCTCCTCACGGGGCACCCCGGCCAGCCCGAGCGCCTCCAGCGTCCGGTCGTCGCCGTCGGCCCGTACGGACGCGCGGGTGCCCTCGGGAGGCCGCGGCGCGGAGCCCTCGCCCAGTGGCTTCGCCACGCCCGCCTCAGCCCGCCGGCGGCAGCTCGCCCGAGCCGCGGGTGACGAGCCTGGTCGGCAGTTCGATGCGGTCCGGCGCGAGGAGGGTGCCGTCCAGCTGCCGGAAGAGGCGCTCGGCGGCGGTGCGGCCGAGGGCGGCCGCGTCCTGCGCGACCACGGTGACGCCCGGCTGGAGCAGGTCGGCCAGCTCGATGTCGTCGAAGCCGACGAGGGCGACGCCCGGCGTGTGCTCGGCCAGGACGCGGATGACGGTGACGGTCACCCGGTTGTTGCCGGTGAAGATCGCGGTGACCGGCTGCGGGTCCGCGAGCATGTCCTCGGCCGCCCTGCGCACCCGCTCGGGGTCGGTGACGCCCAGGGACATCCAAGAGTCCTTCACCGGGATGCCGGCGTCCTCCATGGCGGCCCGGTAGCCGCGCAGCCGCTCGGCGGCGGTGTGGATGCGGGGCATGTCGCCGATGAAGCCGATCCTGCGGTGCCCGTGCGCGATGAGGTGGGCCACGCCGTCGCGGGCGCCGCCGAAGTTGTCGGACACCACCACGTCCGCGTCGATCTGCCCCGCCGGGCGGTCCACGAACACCGTCGCGACGCCCGCCTTCAGCTCGGGCTCCAGGTACCGGTGGTCGTCCCCGGCCGGGATGACCACGAGGCCGTCGACGCGCCGCGCGCACAGCGCCAGCACCAGCTCCTGCTCCCGGTCCGGGTCCTCCGCGCTGGACCCGTTGATCAGCAGCGCGCCGTGCGCCCGGGCCACCTCCTCCACGGCCCGGCTGAGCGGCCCGTAGAACGGGTCGGCCAGATCCTCCAGGACGAGGCCGATGCTCGCGGTCCGTCCCTTGCGGAGCACCCGCGCGCTGTCGTTGCGGCGGAAGCCGAGGGCGTCGATGGCCTCCTGGACGCGGCGCTCGGTCTCCGGGGTGACGCCGGGCTCCCCGTTGACGACCCGGGAGACGGTCTTCAGGCCGACCCCGGCCCGGGCGGCGACGTCCTTCATGGTCGGGCGATTGCCGTAGCGGTTCCCGGGGAGGCGGTCTGCGCGGCGGGTCGTGTCGGGCACGATGCGGTGTCCTGTCCTGTCGTCCACGGGAGTGCGTCGGCTCCTGTCGTCCACGGGGGATGTGTCGGTCATGCGTTTGTATGAGGATGTGGCGTCGAGCATAGAGCCTGGACAACGTTGTCAGATGCGGGAGACACTGTCCATCGCACTCTCCGGTCCTCGTCCCCACCTGGGACCGGTCCACGGTGCGCACTTGTGTTCGCCTTTTTCGCTTTCTTTTTTCGTTTTCGGTCCGACGGGGAGATCCGACTCTGATGCACACCGACCTCGTGGCAGCGCTGGACATCGGCGGCACCAAGATCGCCGGCGCGCTGGTGGACGGCGCCGGCCGCATCCACGCGCGCGCCCAGCGTGCGACGCCCGCCCGGGAGGACGGTGACACCGTGATGGGGGCCGTCGAGGCCGTACTCGCGGAGCTGACGGCGTCGGCGCTGTGGGGGCGGGTCACGGCCGTCGGGATCGGCAGCGCGGGCCCGGTGGACGCCTCCGCCGGGACGGTCAGTCCGGTGAACGTGCCCGGCTGGCGCGACTACCCGCTGGTCCGACGGGTCCGGGACGCCGTCGGCGACCTGCCCGTCGAGCTGATCGGCGACGGGGTGGCCATCACGGCGGCCGAACACTGGCAGGGCGCCGCGCGCGGGCACGACAACGCGCTGTGCATGGTGGTCTCGACGGGCGTCGGCGGCGGCCTGGTGCTGGGCGGGCGGCTGCACCCCGGCCCGACGGGCAACTCCGGCCACATCGGTCACATCAGCGTGGACCTGGACGGGGATGCCTGCCCGTGCGGTGCCCGCGGCTGCGTCGAGCGCATAGCGAGCGGTCCCAACATCGCCCGGCGCGCCCTGGACGCCGGCTGGCGGCCCGGCCCGGACGGAGACACCTCCGCCGCCGCGGTCGCCGCCGCCGCCCGCCTGGGCGACCCCGTCGCGGTCGCCTCCTTCGAACGCGCCGCGCAGGCGCTGGCCGCCGGTATCGCCGCCACCGCGACCCTGGTCGAGATCGACATCGCCGTGGTGGGCGGCGGCGTGGGCAAGGCGGGCGACGTCCTCTTCACCCCCCTGCGGAAGGCCCTGACCGACTACGCGACCCTCTCCTTCGTCCAGCGCCTGGTGGTCGTCCCCGCCCAGATGGGCACCGACGCGGGCCTCGTGGGGGCGGCATCGGCGGCGCTGACCAGGGCGACCGGGGTGACTGCGGCGCACGTCTGAGCGCCGGCGCACTGGGGCGACCGCGTGGCCCCGGGCGGGCGACGGAGGAGTGGCCGCTCGCCCCTGGTCAGCGCCGGGGTACCGGGCCGTGGAGCCGGGGCCTCCGGTGGGCGGCGGCGGCGGTGGCGCGCCCGCGGCGGCCGCCAAGCGGGCGAGGTGGTTGGGGCCGACGTGCCCGAAGGGGCCCCGGCTCGGGGCGTCCTTGGGCGCGGGGCCGGCGTGCGTGCACGGCAGGCCGGGGGCAGGCTGGACCGACGCTTCCCAGGACGTACCCGTGACCATGGCGTCGCCCCGTAGTTGAACGGGGCATGAAGAAGCGCAGCATGCTCGCCCTCGCGTCCCTCGCCACCGGCTTCGTCGTCGCGGCCGTCACTCCGTCCCACGCCGCGCCGAGCGAACTCCCGCTCGGGCTCGACGTGGAGGACACCGTCAGCACGGTCGAGGACACGGTCGCCACCGAGAGCCTGACCCTGGACGACGACGCCCTGGGGCAGCTGGGCTGACGCCCGCCGCACCACCCGCACCCACGGCGCCGGCGTCCCTCTCCCCGGGGGCACCGGCGCCGCTGTCGTACGCCCTCAACTGGGCCTGGTTTCCGTGGCAGGGTGGAGCGGGCAAGCCACAGGGGGCCAACAGAAGAGGGGGACCTGTGACCGTCGTCTGGATCAACGGCGCGTTCGGTGCGGGGAAGACCACCACCGCACGGGAACTGATTGAACTGATCCCGAACAGCACGCTCTTCGACCCCGAGATCATCGGCGGGGCACTCGCACACCTGCTGCCGCCCAAACGCCTGGCCGAGGTGGGCGACTTCCAGGACCTGCCGATCTGGCGCCGCCTGGTGATCGACACGGCGGCCGCGATGCTCGCCGAGCTCGGCGGGACCCTCGTGGTCCCGACGACCCTGCTCCGCCAGGAGTACCGGGACGAGATCTTCGGCGGTCTCGCCGCCCGCCGGATCGAGGTCAGACACGTCCTGCTGGCCCCGGCCGAAACGATCCTGCGGGAGCGGATAGCGCGCCGCGAGATACCCGAGGGCCCGCCCGACGGCGAGATACGCGTACGGCAATGGTCGTACGACAACATCGAGCCGTACCGGTCCGCCCTCGCCTCCTGGCTCACGGCCGACGCCCACCCGGTCGACACCGGCACCCTCACCCCGTACGAGGCCGCCGCCCGGGTCGCCGAAGCCGTCGGCACCGGCGCCGCCCCGGTCTGCGAGATCGTGCAGACACCGGAGCCCACGGGTGAGACCGTCGCGGCCGGTGTCCTGCTCTTCGACGAGCGGGACCGCGTGCTGCTGGTCGACCCCACCTACAAGCCGGGCTGGGAGTTCCCCGGCGGTGTCGTCGAACCCGGCGAGGCGCCCGCCCGCGCGGGCATGCGCGAGGTCCACGAGGAGACCGGCATCCGCCTCGACGGCGTCCCCGCCCTGCTGGTCGTCGACTGGGAACGGCCCGCACCCCCCGCCTACGGTGGTCTGCGGCTGCTCTTCGACGGCGGACGGCTCGACTCCGCCGACGCCGGCCGGGTGCTGCTCCCCGGCCAGGAACTGCGCGACTGGCGCTTCGTCACCGAGGACGAGGCGGCCGGCCTGCTGCCCCCGGTCCGCTACGAGCGGCTGCGCTGGGCCCTGCGGGCGCGGGAACGCGGAGCCGCCCTCTACCTGGAGGCGGGCATCCCCGTCGGCTGACTCAGACGGCCGCCCCGTAGCTCCGCGCCGACTTCCGCAGCGCCTCCCCGGCCCGGACGGTCACCGGATCCCCGTGACCGAAGCAGACCAACTCCGGGTCGAGGGCGGCCAGACGCCCGAAGGAGGCGACGGCCCGGTCCCGGTCGGTGTTGAACACGCCGAGGATCACCCCGCCGTCGTCCGGCGACGCGGCGACGGCGTCGCCCGTGAACAGCACACCGTGCCGAGGAAGGTGCAGCCCGATGCTTCCGTCTGTGTGGCCCGGCGCGTGCACGACCCGCGCCCCGCCGCCGAAGTCCAGAACGTCGCCGTCGGACACCTCGGTCACCCGCGTCGGCCGGTCGAAGCCGCCCCGCGGCAGCAGCCGCAGCGCGTTCTCGTGCAGCGGACGCTCCCAGTCCTCGTACACGGGCGGCGGACCCGGCACCTCACCGCGCACGACGGGCGCCTCCAGGGTGTGCGCCACCACCTCGGCCCCGGTGAGCGCGGCGACCTCCTGCGCCCCGCCCACGTGGTCCTCGTGGAAGTGGGTGAGGACGACACGCCGTACACGCCCGAAGGAGCCGGCCCACGCGGCGATGCCCGCACCGGCCCCGGCCGGCCCGGCGTCGATCAGCGTCAGGTCGTCGCCGTCGCGCCAGAGGTAGGCCTGGCCGACAGGGAAGCGCAGCAGGCGCAGACGCGGCAGCAGCTCGATGACGTCCATGGGACGACCGTAGGCAGGGCCCCGCGCGGTGGCGAGGCCCCTCTGCCGACGGCAGAACCCGAGCCGCCCCGGCTCAGCTCGCCGCGTAGTTGCGCAGGAACAGCGCCTCGGCGACCGACAGCCGCTCCAGCTCCTCCGGGGACACGCTCTCGTTCACCGCGTGGATCTGCGCCTCCGGCTCGCTCAGGCCGATCAGCAGGATCTCGGCCTCCGGGTACAGCGCCGCCAGGGTGTTGCACAGCGGGATGGAGCCGCCCTGACCGGCGTACTGCATCTCCTCGCCGGGGTACGCCACCGCCATCGCGTCCGCCATGGCCTGGTACGCCGGGCTGGTGGTGTCGGCGCGGAACGCCTGGCCCTGGCCGATCTGTTCGACGCCGACCCGGGCGCCCCACGGCGTACGCGCCTCCAGGTGCGCCTGGAGCAGCTTGGTGGCCTCGGCGGCGTCCACGCCCGGCGGCACCCTGAGGCTCACCAGCGCGCGGGCGCCCGCCTGCACCGACGGGGTGGCGCCGACGACCGGCGGGCAGTCGATGCCGAGCACGGTGACGGCGGGGCGGGCCCAGATCCGGTCCGCGACCGAGCCGGAGCCGATCAGCTCCACGCCCTCCAGCACCCGGGCGTCCCGGCGGAACTGCTCCTCGTCGTACGCCAGGCCCTCCCACGCGCTGTCCGCCGCCAGCCCGTCGACGGTCGTGGAGCCGTCCTCGGCGCGCAGCGAGTCCAGTACGCGGATCAGGGCGGCCAGCGCGTCGGGCGCCGCACCGCCGAACTGCCCCGAGTGCAGGTTGCCTTCGAGCGTGTCCACCCGCACGCGCACCAGGGTCATGCCGCGCAGCGTCGAGGTGACCGTCGGCAGGCCGACCCGGAAGTTGCCCGCGTCGCCGATGACGATGGTGTCCGCGGCCAGCAGCTCCGGGTGCGCCTCGGCGTACCGCTCCAGACCGCCCGTGCCCTGCTCCTCCGAACCCTCGGCGATCACCTTGACGTGCACCGGCACGCCGCCGTTCGCCTTGAGCGCGCGCAGCGCCAGCAGGTGCATCAGCACACCGCCCTTGCAGTCGGCCGCGCCGCGCCCGTACCAGCGGCCGTTCCGCTCGGTCAGCTCGAACGGCGGCGTGACCCAGCCGGCCTCGTCCAGCGGCGGCTGCACGTCGTAGTGCGCGTAGAGCAGCACCGTCTTCGCGCCCTCGGGCCCGGGCAGGTACCCGTACACCGACTGCGTGCCGTCCGGCGTGTCGAGCAGGTCCACGTCCTGGAACCCCTCGGCGCGCAAGGCCGACGCTATCCAGTTGGCGGCGCCGACGCTCTCGCTGCGCGGGAACTGGTCGAAGTCCGCCACCGATTTGAAGGCCACCAGCGCGGCGAGTTCCTCCTTCGCGCGGGGCAGCAGCGAGGAGACGGTCTCGGCGACCGGATTCGACGACATGGGCACGCTCCTTGTGGGTGCGACGTTGTACCAAGGAGTACTTGGATTGATGGGCCGATCCTCCCACAGTGGCCTGCGGCGATGGCCGCCGTAGGATGCGGGGGTCAGGTGCGGCATGCGGTTTGATCGGAGCAGTAGACCATCGTGAGCAGCGAGAACTCTTCGGCGGACGACGCGCGTCAGGTCTGGGACGTCGTCGTGGTGGGCGCGGGACCGGCGGGGGCCTCGGCCGCCTACGCGGCGGCGGTCGCGGGGCGCCGCGTGCTGGTGCTTGAGAAGGCGGAGCTGCCCCGCTACAAGACGTGCGGCGGCGGCATCATCGGTCCCTCGCGGGACACCCTCCCGCCCGGCTTCGAGCTGCCCTTCCGGGACCGGGTGCACGCGGTGACGTTCTCGAACAACGGACGCTTCACCCGGACCCGGCGCTCCCGGCAGATGCTGTTCGGGCTGATCAACCGGCCCGAGTTCGACCAGCAGCTCGTCGAGCACGCGCAGAAGGCGGGCGCCGAGGTGCGCACCGGGGCGACGGTGGCCCGGGTGGAGCAGCACGGGTCGGCGGTCCCGGACCGGCGCACCGTCGCCGTCGTCCTCCAGGGCGGGGAGACGGTGCTGGCGCGGGCCGTCGTCGGCGCGGACGGCAGCGCCAGCCGGATAGGCGCGCACGTCGGGGTGAAGCTGGACCAGGTCGATCTCGGCCTGGAGGCGGAGATCCCGGTGCCGGACACGGTCGCCGAGGACTGGAAGGGACGCGTCCTCATCGACTGGGGGCCGATGCCCGGCAGTTACGGCTGGGTCTTCCCCAAGGGCGACACGCTCACCGTCGGGGTGATCTCGGCGCGCGGCGAGGGCGCGGCGACCAAGCGGTACCTGGAGGACTTCGTCGGCCGGCTCGGCCTCGCCGGGTTCGAGCCGAGCATCTCCTCCGGCCATCTGACGCGCTGCCGCGCGGACGACTCGCCGCTCTCCCGCGGCCGGGTCCTGGTCTGCGGCGACGCGGCGGGCCTCCTGGAGCCGTGGACCCGCGAGGGCATCTCCTTCGCGCTGCGGTCGGGCCGGCTCGCGGGGGAGTGGGCGGTACGGATCTCCGAGGCGCACGACGCGGTGGACGCGCGCAGGCAGGCGCTGAACTACGCCTTCGCCATCAAGGCCGGCCTGGGTGTGGAGATGAGCGTCGGCAAGCGCATGCTGGCTGTCTTCGAGCGCCGTCCTGGCCTCTTCCACGCGGCCCTGACCGGATTCCGCCCCGCCTGGAAGGCATTCAAGGACATCACGCAGGGATCGACGTCCCTGGGCGAACTGGTCCGCGGCCACCCGCTGGCCCAGCGAGCACTGACAGCAATGGACCGACGCCCCACCGACACCCCTGAAGGAACGTCGGGCTGACCCACCCAGGGGCGCGGGGAACTGCGCGCCCAGCCACCACCCACCCGCAGCCGCTCACCGTCAGAAGCTCCCCGCAGCCCCTGAAGGAACGTCGCGCCGACCCACCCAGGGGCGCGGGGAACTGCGCGCCCAGCCACCACCCACCCGCACCCGCCCACCGTCAGAAGCCCCCACTCACAGCGGCCCTCCCCCCGGCGGAGCCCCGCCGTACTTCCCCGGGAGTACCCGTGATCACCACGCCCGGCTGACGCCGCCGGAGGCACCCGGCGTCTAGCGTGGCGGCATGGACGGACAGCGCGAGCGCCGCGGCGGACCACCGCAGTGGTGGCGGCACGGACCCCCGTGGTGGGACCGGCGGGACGACGAGGAGCGCCGCCCCCGGTGGCCCTGGCGTTCCACCGCTCTGATCACGGCGTTCGTGCTGATCGGCTCCAACTTCGCCGCGCACGCCCAGGCGGAGCAGCGGGCCGACCTGGACCCCTTCGCGCGGGCGCTGCTGTTCGTCACCGGGGCCGCCCTGCTGTGGCGGCAGCGCCACCCGGTGCCCGTGGTGTTCGGCACGGCGGCCACCACGCTGTTCTACCTGGGTTCCGGATACCCGTACGGGCCGGTGTTCGTGGCCGTCGCGGTGGCCTGCTTCAGTGCCGTCGTCGCCGGGCACCGCCGGGCCGCGTGGGCGGCGATGGTCACGCTGTGGGCCGGGCACGCCCTGGTGTCGCACTGGCTCTACCGCTGGCTGCCGCCCTCCGGGGACTCCGCCGCCTCCTGGGGAGAGGAGATCGTGATCGCCACCTGGGTGGTGGCGATCGTGGCGCTGGCGGAGCTGGCCCGGACCCGGCGTGAGCAGTGGGCGCGGGAGCGGGCCGAACGGGCCCAGGCGGCGAAGCGCCGCGCGGACGAGGAGCGGCTGCGGATCGCCCGTGAGCTGCACGACGTCCTCGCGCACAGCATCTCCGTGATCAATGTGCAGGCGGGCGTCGGACTCGCCCTCCTCGACTCCGAACCGGAGCAGGCGCGCACCGCGCTCACCACCATCAAGGACCAGAGCAAGGAGGCGCTCGGCGAGGTGCGGCAGGTCCTCGACGCCCTGCGCACCCCCGGGGACGTGCCGCGCGCACCGGCCCCCGGCCTCGACCGGCTGCCCGAACTGGTCGAGCAGGCGGCGAGCGCGGGCCTCACCGTCGAGGTCGAGGGGGAGCCGCCGCGACTGTCGCCCGGTACCGACCTGGCGGCGTTCCGCATCGTCCAGGAGGCGCTCACCAACGTGGTGCGGCACTCGGGTTCACGGCACGCGCGCGTGCGCCTCGACCGGGACGGCCGCACGCTGCGGCTGCGCGTCGACGACGACGGACCGGCGACGGGCGCCGACGCGGGCGGCAGCGGCAACGGGCTGGCCGGGATGCGGGAGCGGGCGGCGGCGCTGGGTGGCACCATCGAGGCGGGCCCGCGCGCCGACGGCGGCTTCCGCGTGCTCGCCGCGCTGCCGATCGACGTGGCGCACACGAAGGAGGAGGACCGGTGATCCGCGTACTGCTCGCCGACGACCAGTCACTGGTACGGGCAGGGTTCCGGGCCCTGCTGGACGCCCAGGCGGACATCGAGGTGGTCGCCGAGGCCGCCGACGGCGAGGAGGCGGTGCGCGTGATCCGCGAACTGCGCCCCGACGTCGTCCTGATGGACATCCGCATGCCCCTGCTCGACGGCCTGGCCGCGACCCGCCGGATCACCGGGGACGCCGGCCTGCGGGAGGTGAAGGTCGTCATGCTCACCACCTTCGAACTCGACGAGTACGTCTTCGAGGCCATCCGCTCGGGCGCGTCCGGCTTCCTGGTCAAGGACACCGAACCGGAGGAACTCCTGCGCGCCGTGCGCGCGGTGGTGGACGGCGACGCGCTGCTGTCGCCGGGGGTGACCCGGCGCCTGATCGCCGAGTTCGCCGCCCGGTCCAAGGAGCCCGCGGCGGCAGGCGAGTTGGCCCGGCTGACCGAGCGGGAACGGGAGGTGATGGCCCTGGTCGGCATCGGCCTGTCCAACGAGGAGATCGCCCGCAGACTGGTCGTCAGCCCGCTCACCGCCAAGACCCACGTCAGCCGCACCATGGTCAAGCTGGGCGCCCGCGACCGCGCCCAACTGGTCGTGCTGGCCTACGAGTCGGGGTTGGTGCGGCCGGGCTGGCTGGGCTGACGCCCGCGTCCGAACCGCACCAGCACACTCGCGACCCTGACCAGGAACACCACGGCGGCCAGCACCCCTCCCACCGCGACCAGCGCGCCTCGCACGCCGGCCGGCAGATCGAAGAGATACGCGGGTCCCGCCACGGCCCCGAACAGCACGGCCGCCGCGAACGCCGCGCTGCACAGCGCGTAGCCGATCTCGACCGTCATCGCGTCCCGCTCGCCCTGCGTACGCCGTCCCCCGTAGGTCTCCATGCCGGCAAGTCTGGCAGATCCGGCCGATCCGGCGACCGGTCGCGGGCCGCGCGCGCTCTGCTACGGTGCGCCCATGGCGGGGGACAGGTCCGAACAGGCGCTCGTCGCGCGGTGGCGCGACATGCTGGCACTGCACGCCAGGACCCAGTGCGAACTCGACCGCGCGCTGCACCAACACGGCCTGTGCGGCAGCGACTTCGAGGTGCTCGACATCCTGGCGGGCTCACCGGACGCCGACGGCTCCTGCGGCTACCGGGTGCAGCAGATCTCCGAGCGGGTCCATCTGAGCCAGAGCGCGCTGTCCCGGCTGGTCGCCCGCCTGGAGAAGGACGGCCTCGTCGAACGCTCCCTGTGCCCGGAGGACCGGCGGGGCGTGCGGGTGGCGCTCACCGCCGAGGGGCGGGCCCGGCACGGTGTGGCGCTCCCGGTGCAGCGTGCCGTGCTGAACCGGATGCTGGCGCGCTGACCGTCCCCGCGCCTCAGCCCTCCACCGCCGCGCTCCGGGTCGCCACGGCGACGAGCACCGCCACCGCCGCGAGCGCCGCCACACTGGTGAGCGCGGCCGGCAGCGAGAACCAGTCCGCCATGAAGCCGATCGCGGGCGGCCCGAGCAGCATGCCGCCGTATCCCAGCGTGGACGCGGTCGCCACCCCGCTCGGTCCGCCCAGCGCGCCGGCCCGTTCGACGGCGACCGGGAAGATGTTGGCGAGTCCGAGCCCGGTGATCGCGAAACCGAAGAGGGCCGCCCACACCGACGGAGCGAGCGAGCCGAGCAGCATCCCGGCCACGGCGGTGGTACCGCCCGCCACCACCGTGGTGGTCCGGCCCAGCCGCTCCAGCAGGGTCGTGCCGGTCAGCCGGCCGACGGTCATGGCGAGGGCGAAGCAGGAGTAGCCGGCCGCGGCCATGCCCGGCGAGGCGTCCAGGTCCTGCTCCAGGTGCAGGGCGCCCCAGTCGGCCATGGCGCCCTCGCCGTACGCCGTGCACAGGGCGATCAGCCCGAAGGTGATGACCAGGCGGCGGGTCCGGCGGTCGAGGCGGCGCGGGGAGCCGTCGTCCCCGGCCGGGCGGTCGGGCGGCACGGCGGGTTCGCAGCGCAGCAGGGCGCGGCCCGCGACGAGGGTGACCAGCAGTCCGAGCAGCGTGAGGCCGAGCAGGTGCCGCGTGGGGGACAGCGACCCGGCGACCAGCCCGCCGAGTCCGGCGCCGACCATGCCGCCGAGGCTGAACGCCGCGTGGAAGCTCGGCATGATCGGCCGCTGCAGCACGGCCACCAGATCGACGGCGGCGCTGTTGAAGGCGACGTTGATCCCGCCGTACGCGCTGCCGAAGACCAGCAGTACGGCGCCCAGGGCGAGCGCCGAGTGGGTGAGCGGGGGCAGGGCGATGCTCAGGCAGAGCAGGACCGCGCAGGCGACGGTGACCGGATGGCTGCCGTAGCGGCGGACCAGCCGGCCGGTGAGCGTCATGGTGACGACGGCACCGGCCGAGACACCGAGCAGGGCCAGCCCCAGGGCGCTGGCGGAGGCCCCGGTCTGCTCCTTGATGGCGGGGATCCGGACCACCCAGCCGGCGAAGACGAAGCCGTCGAGGGCGAAGAAGGCGGTCAGGGCGATGCGCAGGCGGGTGAGATCGTCGCGGGGACCCGGCACGGCGCTGTGCGATCGGGTTTTGTTTATTTGCGGCACAAAGTCAGGCTAGGCGCCGGACGGGGATCGCGGCAAGGCACGGTTCTCCGCCCGCGTCATTTGACGGAGCCGCCGGTGATCCCGGCGGCGATGTACTTCTGGGCGAGGACGAGCAGGATCGCCGCCGGTACCGCGGAGAGCACGGAGGCGGCCATGACCGAGCCCCAGTCGCCGACGTGCGCGCCGATGTACTGGTAGACGCCCAGGGTGACGGGCTTGACCTCGTCGGTCGTGTTCAGGGTCAGCGCGAACATGAAGTCGCTCCACGCGAACAGGAACGCGAACAGTCCAGAGGTGATCAGTGAGTTGCGGCTCATCGGCAGCACCACCCGCGCGAACGTCCGCACCGGCCCGGCCCCGTCGATCTGCGCGGCCTCGATCACCTCGCCCGGGATCGACACCATGAAGGAGCGCATCAGCACGATGGAGAACGGGATGCCCAGCGAGGCGTCCGCCAGCATCAGGCCGAAGTAGGAGTTGACCAGGCCCAGGTCGACGTACGAGTTGTAGAGCGCGTTGGCGATGACGATGCCCGGCACCATCTGGGTGATCAGGGTGCCGAACACGATGGTGCGCGAGCCGCGCAGCCCGAACCGCGCGAGCCCGTACGCCGCCGGCGCCGAGATCGCCAGGCAGAGGGCGACCGCGCCGAGCGAGACGGCCAGCGAGGTCAGCAGGTGCCCGCCCTGGTCGCCGATCGCCTTGGAGAAGCCGGACAGGTCAAGGGCGCCTGGCACCGGCTCGACCCGGAGCAGCCCCGACTCGGGCTGGAGCGCGGTGTTGAGCATCCAGTACAGCGGGAAGAGCATCACGCCGAGGACGAGCACGCCGGCGACGGTGGAGCCCCAGCGGCGCCGGGACGCGGTGGGCGTCTGGGTGGCCATCGTCGGTCACTTCCCCTCGGTGCGGTTGGCCCGCAGATAGAACACCGCGAACACGGCGGAGATCAGGATGAGTACGTTGCCGACCACGGCGCCCGCGCCGAAGTCCAGCTGCACGAAGGAGTTCTGGTACGTCAGCGTGCCCAGCGTCTGGGTGGCGTCGGCCGGGCCGCCGTCGGTCAGGGCGAGGATCAGGTCCAGGATCTTCACCGTCGACATGAAGCCCAGCACCAGCACGACCGTGACGACCGGCCTGAGCACCGGCAGCGTGACGGAGCGGAAGGTCCGCCACGCCGACGCGCCGTCCAGGGCGGCCGCCTCGTGCAGCTCCTTCGGGATCTCCTGGAGGCCGCCGTACAGGATGACCATGTTGAACGGGCTGCCGATCCAGACGTTGACCAGGACGACCGACAGCAGGGCGAGGTCCGGACTGGTCAGCCAGGGGGTGTGACCGCCGGTCCCGAGGGTGTCCAGGAACGAGTTCAGCACGCCCGTGTCCTGGTCGAGGATGCGCCGCCACACGATGCCGGAGACCACCATGGGCACCAGCCAGGGCAGCAGGATCAGCGAACGCAGCACACCGTTCAGCGGGAAGCGGCGGCTGAAGAAGACCGCGAGCGCCAGCCCGATGCAGAACTGCCCGAGCAGCGACCCGGCCGTGAACACCAGCGTGTGCCACAGCGCCTTGCCGAACAGCGCGTCCTGGAACACGTTGGACCAGTTGTCGGCCCCGTTGAAGGGCGCCTCACCGGTGAAGAAGGTCCTCGGCGTGTAGTGCTGGAAGCTCATCACGACGTTGCGGACCAGCGGATAGCCGAAGAACAGCAGCATGAAGACGACGGCGGGGGCGACGAACCCCCACTGCGCGAGCCGGTGACGGCGTCCGGTCCGGGCGGTGACGGTGGGCGTGGTCATGGGCGCGTACCTCAGTTCCCGCTCGTGGCCCGCTGCTGGGCGCGCTTCAGGGCGGACTCACTGGACTGGCCGGTCAGGGCGGACTGGAAGGCGCTCTGCAGGGCGAGCGACACACTCGACCAGCCGGCGCCGAGCTTCGCCGTCCGGGACCGGGCGACCGCCACCTGGTCAGCGAGGGGGTCGAGTTCGGGCACCCGTTCGCGCCAGGCGGCGGCGGCCCGGGCGTTGGCCGGGACCATCCAGCTGTTGAGCGCGTAGGTCAGCTGCTCCTTCTCGCTCGACAGACAGGCCACGACCTGCCCGGCCGTCCTCTCGCGCGCCTCGTTTCCGGTGTTGGGCACGGTGAGCACGGCGCCGCCGAGCGGGCCCACCGAGTCGTCGCCGGGTCGGGGGACCGGGATCGGCGCGATGCCCCAGTGCAGCGACTCGTCGCTGTTGAGGGTCTCCACCTGCCACGGCCCGTTGATCATCATCGCCGCGTTGCCGGCCATGAACTGGTCGTTGACGTCCGCCTGCGTCCAGTTGACCGTCGACTTCGAGAGCGAACCGTCCTGCAACAGGCTCTTCCAGTAGTCGAGGGCCTCGACCACCTTCGGACCGTCCAGATCGGTCTCGTCGCCGCCGTTGGACCACATGAACGGCATGAACTGGAAGACGCCGTCCTCCGCGCCGCCCGCGCTGAGCGCCAGCCCGTACCGCCCGCCCCGGGTGAGCTGCTTCGCGGTCTCCCGCAACTGGGCCCAGGTGGTGGGTACTCGCACGCCCGCCTCGTCGAGGACGTCCTTGTCGTAGAAGAGGGCGAGCGTGTTCACGGACCGGGCCGCGCCGTAGTACGTCCCCTTGTAGGAGCCGAACTCGACGATGCCGTCGGGTATGCCGTCGGTACTCAGCCCAAGGCTCCCGAGGTCGACCAGACCGCCCGCCTCGGCGAACGTCGGCATCTCGGACGCGTCGAACTGCACGATGTCCGGCAGCGACTTGGACGACGCCATGCGCAGCGCCTTCGTCATCACCTGCGCCGCCGGAACGCTCTGCTGCTCGATGGTGACCCCCAGCCGCTCCCCGCAGCGAGCCATCGCCTCGGCGTCCCAGCGGTGGTAGGACTCGTCGGTCGAGGAATTCATCACGGTGTACACGTCGGCGTCACGCTGCTGTCCGCAGCCGGCCAGCGCCGCCCCGGCGACCAGCACGGAAGCGGTGGCGAGCGAGGTGAAGCGCTTCGACATGGTGCGGCCCTTGCTGTCGTCCCGTCCGGCTTCCCCGCCGGACCTTTTTGTTTGATGGGATGACTAATACGTCAAGGACCCGCTCCCGCGCTAGACCGCGGCAACCCCGGCCTCTTCGCTCCGTGCGGTGATGATGTTGTTGTTTTCCGTGATCCTTCCTGTTCAAGGCGCTGGGCTTGGCGTGAACACCTCGGAACCGGGGGGTGTTCTGTGTACGATCAAAATGCTGTGAGACGGCCCCTGCGCTCCCCATCCGACAGCTCCCGCCCCACCCGAGGAAGATCATGAAGTTCACCGACGGCTTCTGGCTCATCCGTGAGGGTGTGCATCTCTCGTACGCCACCGAGGTACGCGATGTACGCCCGGAATCGAAGCGCTTCACTGCCCATGCCGCCGTGAAGAAGGTGGCGCGGAGGGGGGACACGCTCAACGCGCCGCTGCTCACGGTCGAATGCTTCTCGCCCGCCGAGGGTGTCATCGGCGTCCGCGTCACCCATCACGCCGGAAAACGCGGGCCCGGCCCCGACTTCGCCCTCGCGGACCCGGCCGACGGCGCCGGCGTGGTGCGCCAGGACGGCACCGTCACCGAGCTGACCAGCGGCCCGCTCACCCTCCGGCTGGACCGCGCCGGGCCCTGGGGCCTGACCTTCCACGACGCGGACGGACGCGAGCTGACCCGGGCGAACGCCAAGGGCACCGCCTTCGCCACCACCGGCGACGGCGCCCACCACATGCTGAGCCGCCTCTCGCTCGGCGTCGGCGAGCAGGTCTACGGCCTGGGCGAACGCTTCACCCCGTTCGTCAAGAACGGCCAGGTCGTCGACATGTGGCAGGCCGACGGCGGCACCAGCAGTGAGCAGGCCTACAAGAACATCCCGTTCTACCTCTCCTCGCGCGGCTACGGCGTCTTCGTCAACCACCCCGGCGCGGTCTCCTTCGAGGTCGGCTCCGAGTCCGTGGGCCAGGTGCAGTTCAGCGTCGAGGACCAGACGCTGGAGTACTACGTCGTCGCCGGGCCCACCCCCAAGGACGTCCTCACCCGCTACACCGCCCTCACCGGCCGCCCCGCCCTCCCCCCGGCCTGGTCCTTCGGCCTCTGGCTCACCACGTCCTTCACCACGTCGTACGACGAGCGGACGGTGACGTCCTTCGTGGACGGCATGGCCGAACGCGGTATCCCGCTGACCGTCTTCCACTTCGACTGCTTCTGGATGCGCGAGTACCAGTGGTGCGACTTCCAGTGGGACCCGGACGTCTTCCCCGACCCGGAGGGCATGCTCGCCCGGCTCAAGTCGAAGGGACTGAAGGTCAGCGTCTGGATCAACCCCTACATCGCCCAGAAGTCCCCGCTCTTCGGCGAGGCCGCCGCCCTCGGGCACCTGGTCCGCAGGCCGGACGGCGACGTCTGGCAGTGGGACCTGTGGCAGGCCGGGATGGGCCTGGTCGACTTCACCGACCCCGCCGCCCGCGACTGGTTCGCCGGGAAGCTCAAGCCCCTGCTCGACCAGGGCGTGGACTCCTTCAAGACCGACTTCGGCGAGCGCGTCCCCACCGACGTCGTCTGGCACGACGGCTCCGACCCGGAGCGCATGCACAACTACTACACCC
Source organism: Streptomyces sp. NPDC056128 (assembly GCF_042263835.1). NCBI lineage: Bacteria > Bacillati > Actinomycetota > Actinomycetes > Kitasatosporales > Streptomycetaceae > Streptomyces > Streptomyces sp. NPDC056128. The sequence continues at coordinate 80,452 of NZ_JBHJVQ010000029.1, forward strand.
ACCTCTTCAACCGCACCGTCTTCGAACTCCTGGAGAAGGAGCGCGGCCAGGGCGAGGCGGTCCTCTTCGCCCGCTCGGCGACCGCGGGCGGGCAGCAGTACCCCGTCCACTGGGGCGGCGACTGCTGGTCGTCCTTCGAGGCGATGGCCGAGTCGCTGCGCGGCGGACTGTCACTCTCCCTGAGCGGCTTCGGCTTCTGGAGCCACGACATCGGGGGCTTCGAGGGCACGCCCGACGCCGCGGTCTTCACCCGCTGGCTGGCCTTCGGCCTGCTCTCCTCGCACAGCAGGCTGCACGGCTCCTCGTCGTACCGGGTGCCGTGGGAGTTCGGCGAGGAGGCGGTCGACGTCGCCCGCCGGTTCACCCTCCTCAAGCACCGCCTGATGCCCTACCTGTACGGCGTCGCCGCCGAGGCCCACCGCACCGGCGTGCCGATGATGCGTCCGATGCTCCTGGAGTTCCCGCACGATCCCGGCTGCCGCCCGCTGGACCGCCAGTACATGCTCGGCCCGGACCTCCTGGTCGCCCCGGTCTTCACCGAGGACGGCGAAGTGGAGGTCTACCTCCCCGAGGGCACCTGGACCCACCTCCTGACCGGCGAGCGCGTCACCGGCCCGGCCTGGCGCACCGAACGGCACGCCTTCGACAGCCTGCCGCTGTACGTCCGCGAGGGCGCGGTCCTGCCGCTGGCCTCCGACGACCGGCGCCCCGACGGCGACTGGCTGGACGACCCGACCCTGCTGGTCCACCCGCCCGCCGGCGCCGACTACGCGACCGAGGTCACCGTGCCCGACCTGCTGGGCACTCCGGCCGCCACCTTCCGCGTGCGGCGCGACGGCGACGTCCTGCGGGTCACCGCCACCGGCACCGACCGGCCGTTCACCGTGCGGGTCGCGGGCGGCGGGAGCGCGCGCGGCGGCGGTGAGGTGACGGTGCCGCTGGGGTGAGCCCGGACGCCGGGGTTCCCGGTCAGCCGGTGGTGAGAGCGGCGAGGGCCGTCAGGAGGCGGTCCACGTCGTCGGCGCTGGTGTACGGCGCGAGGCCGACGCGGACCGCGCCCTCGTCGCCCAGGCCCAGGTGGCGCGAGGCCTCCAGCGCGTAGAAGGTGCCGGCGGGCGCGTCGACCCCGCGCTCGGCGAGCCGCCGGTACACCTCGGCCGGGCTCAGGCCCGCCACGGTGAACAGCAGGGTGGGCGTGCGCCGCGCGGCGCGGGAGTGGACGGTGATCCCGCCGAGGTCCGCCAGCCCGGCCTCGATCCGTCCGCGCAACGCGTCCTCGTGCGCCTCCAGGGCGGCGAAGGAGGCGACGAGCCGCTCCCTGCGGCCGCCGTGCGCGTTCGGTTCCAGACCGGCGAGGAAGTCCACCGCGGCACGGGTACCGGTCAGCAGTTCGTACGGCAGCGTGCCCAGCTCGAACCGCTCGGGAACGGCGTCGCTGGACGGCAGCAGCTTGTCCGGGCGCAGTGTCTCCAGGAACTCGGGCCGCGCCGCCAGCACGCCCAGGTGCGGACCGAGGAACTTGTACGGCGAGCAGACCAGCGTGTCCGCGCCGAGCGCCACGGGGTCGACGACCGCGTGCGAGGCGTAGTGCACCGCGTCCGCGTGCAGCAGCGCGCCGACTCCGTGCGCCAGACGGGCGATGCCTGGCAGGTCGGGCATGGTGCCGATCAGGTTGGAGGCGGCCGTCACGGCGACCAGCCGGGTGCGCGGGGAGAGCACCGCCTCGATGTGCTCGGGAAGCAACTCCCCGGTGGCCGGGTCGAAGTCCGCCCACCGCACGCTCGCGCCCACCGCCTCGGCCGCCTGGATCCAGGGCCGGATGTTGGAGTCGTGGTCGAGGCGCGTGACGACCACCTCGTCCCCGGGCCCCCACGCCTTGGCGAGCGTCCGGGACAGGTCGTAGGCGAGCTGGGTGGCGCTGCGGCCGAGGACGATCCCCCGCGGCTCGGTGCCCAGCAGGTCGCCCAGCGCGCTCCGGGCGTCCGCGACGATGTCGTCCGCGTTGCGCTCGCCCTCGGTCGTCCGGCCCCGGTTGGCCAGCGGGTTGGCCAGCGCCTCGCCGATGGCGTCGATCACCGGCTGCGGGGTCTGGGTACCGCCCGGCGCGTCGAAACGGGCGGAGCCGGACTTCAGGGCGGGTATCTGCGCGCGGATCGCGTCGACGTCGAGGGCCATGTGCACTCCAACCAACCGAAGGCGGAAACTCCGACCTCATGATCGCAGCCGGGCCGCGTTCGGAACAGACGGGGCGGTCGGGCAGGGCGGTCGGGCGGGACCGCGACGCGGGCCCGGATTCCGGGCCGCCCGCCGACGGGGGAGCGCACGGCGGGCAGCCGGTCCGTCCGGGCGCGGTCAGGGAACGAGTACGACCGTCTTGCCGGTCAGCCGTCCGGCGCCGGCGTCCTCGTGCACGGCGGCCAGCTCGGCCACCGGGCGGCGCGCGGCGACGTGCAGCCGGAGCGTGCCCGCGTCCACCTTGGCCACCAGCTCGGCCAGCTGGGCTCCGTCGCCCCGGACCCACAGGCTCGCGCTCCGCACGCCCCGGGCGGGGCCCTCGGGAATCGGGCCGGCCGTGCTGGCCGCGACCCCGCCGTCGGCGACGTACTCCGTCAGCCGCGCCAGCTCTTCGGGGGAGACGCGGACATGGTTCACCACGGCCTGGAACGGACCGCCCACGGCGGCCGGTCCCACGGCGAGGTCGAGGGGGCCGACGACGCGGTCCGCGCCGTAGCCCCGGAGGCGGTCGGCGTGCGTCGGCGCGTCCACCGCGGTCACCTTCGCACCCGCGTCGACGGCGAGCTGCACCACGAGGCTGCCCACCGCGCCCCCCGCCCCGTTGACCAGGACGGTCTGTCCGGGCTTCAGCTCGGCGAGCTCGAACACCGTCTGCCAGGCCGCCAGACCGGTCAGCGGCAGCGCCGCGGCGTCGGCAAGCTCGGTCGTCCGGGGCGCCGGGGCCAGGGACGCGGCCGGGGCGAGCACGTACTCGGCGGCGCCGCCGGCGGAGTCGAGGGGCAGCATCGCCACGACCCGGTCGCCCACCTCCAGGCCCGTGACGTCGGCGCCGAGTCCGGCGACGGTGCCGGCCAGGTCGATCCCCGGCACGTAGGGGAGCGCGATCGGGATCATCTCGGCCAGGACACCGGCGCGGATGTGGTCGTCGACGGGGTTGAACGACGTGGCCGCCACGCGCACCAGCACCTGCCCGGTGCCGGGGACCGGACGGTCGACGTCCTCGTAGCGCAGGACGTCGCTGCTGCCGAACTCGTGGAAACGTATGGCCTTCATGGCAGTTCCTCAGGGTGTGCTTGACGCCTTCGCCAGGGCGTCATCGGATTCTTGACTTGCCCAGGCAAGTATTTTTACTTGCTGAGGCAAGTGAGAAGCTAGCTCACGTTGAGTTGCCCAGGCAAGTGATTCAGGTTGCCCGGGCAAGTATGATGAGGCTCATGGACACCCAGTCACCCTGGCTCGACGACGACCAGCAGGACCTGTGGCAGGCGCTGCGCACGGTCGTCATCGCCCTCCCGGCAGCCCTCGACCGCCAGTTGCAGCGCGACGCGGGCATCTCCAACTTCGAGTACGGGGTGCTGGCCCAGCTGTCCATGGCCGAGGAGGCCACGATGCGGCTCAGCGACCTGGCCCGGGTCAGCGACAGCACCCAGCCCCGCCTGTCGAAGGTGATGGACCGCTTCGAAGTCCGCGACTGGGTCGCCCGCCGCCCCGACCCCGGAGACGGCCGGTACACCCTCGCCACCCTGACCGACGCCGGCCGGCAGAAGCTCGTCGAGAGCGCGCCGGAACACGTCGCGCAGGTGAAGCGGCTCGTGTTCGATCCGCTGACCGCCGCTCAGCGCCGCCACCTCGGGGCCGCGCTCACCCGCATCGCCGCGACCGTGCGCGAGGAACTCGACTGAGGCGCGGCGCGCCGCCGTCTCAGGACTCCTCCGCCGCCACCGGCTCCTTCTCGCGCCCGCCGGGGTGCCGGTGCCGCCAGATCCAGAAGACCGCGCAGGACAACAGGGCCCATCCGCCCAGCACCAGGAACGGGAACACGTGCTGATGGCCCTGGAAGTACACCGCCGTGTGCTGCGCGTTGACCGAGGCGCCCGGCGGCAGCCACTGGCCGATCACCCCCAGCGGCGACGGCAGCAGCGGCCATGACACCGCGCCGCCGGACGAGGGATTGCCGAGGAGCACCATCAGCCCCCAGGTCGGCAGCATCGCCCAGCGCCCGAACAGGGTGTTGAACATGGAGAAGACCATGCCGGAGGTGAACAGGGTGAGCGCCAGGATCAGCCACGACTCCACGAACGGCAGGTCGAGCGCGTCCAGCAGCCAGTCCACCGTCGCGGCGATGGCGAAGCCGCCGAGCAGCGCGTAGGCCATCGTGAACAGGATGCGCTCGAAGGGGACCAGCGACCGCGCGTGCACGCTGAGCTGGATCGCCCCGACGAAACCGATGATCACCGCGGCCAGGGAGATGTAGAAGATCGCCAGCCCGCGCGGGTCGCCCTCCTGGAGCGGGTTGATGTCCCGGACGGTGACCTGGACGCCCGTCTTCCGGCCCACGACCGGTGCCGCGTCGGACAGCACTTCGGCGACCGAGGCGCCCGACGCGCTCGACAGGTCGAGGACGGCGGTCCGTCCCCCCGCGCGCAACTCGAAGATCGCGAAGACCTCCTGGTCCTCCAGCGCCCCGACCGCCGCGGACCGGGTGTCGTAGGTGTGCACCTTCACCGAGGCGTTCAGCGCCTGCTCCAGACCGTCCAGAAAGGCCCGGCTGCGGGCCTCGTCGTACGAGCCGACCACCGCCGTCGGGATCGAGCGCGGCGTCGGGTCCGCCATCGAGTAGGTGTACGAGCCCGCGAAGAGACCGGCAGCGGCGGCGAGGATCAGCACCAGCACCGTGGCCGGCCAGAACGGCGACTGCCGGAACGTGGACCAGCGCCGCCCGCGGGTCGGAGACCTGCCGTGGGCGCCGTGGGACATGTGGGCCATGATCCGGACGCTTCCACAGCCGGGCCGAAAGGGCACCAGGAGCGCCCTCGCCCGGGGGTGCACGGAGCGTGAGGGCGGTGGCCCCGGCACGGGCGCGGGACTTCGCCGAGCGGGGTCCCCGGGTGCGGGCCGCCGCGTCGTGACACTCCGTGGGTCTCCGGCCCCGCAGCGACTACCCGGGACCGACAGTGGGCGGCGGCGCCGTCGTCGTCGAGTAGACCGACCGCACGCCCGAGACCGGGGCGGCGGCCGCAGCGGCCAGCGCCGCCGCCGCGCTGGCGATGCCCACGACGGCGCCCGCGGCGACGTCGCCGGGATAGTGCACGCCGGTGTGGACCCGGGAGTAGCCGACGGCGCTCGCCAGCGCGCCCAGGGGTACGGCGGCGGCGGGCAGGACGACGCCGACGGCCGTGGCGAACGCGACCGCCGAGGCCGTGTGGCCCGACGGGAAGGACGCCGACGCCGGCATGGGCACGTACCGGTCCACCGTCACCCGCGCCGACTCCCGGTCCGGCCGCGCCCTGCGCACCAGCCGCTTGCCCAGCAGGTTCGTCGAGGCCGAGGCCACGGCGACCGCCCCGGCCCCGACGAGCGCGGCCCGGCGCGCCCGCGCACCGCTCAGGGCGAGGGCGGCGGCGATCCCGAGGGAGACCTTCGAATGGTCCGCGGCGTGGGAGAGGCGGCGCAGCGCCCGGTCGAGCGTGGGCGTGGAGGTGGCGGCGACCGCCGCGTACAGCGCGCCGTCGACGGCACGCAGGTCACCGAGCACGGCGGAGAGGGACCGCACGGGGGTCCGTCGGGGGGCGGGCAGCGGGTCCGGCGGGCCGCCGGTGTCGTCGTCCCCGTCGGCTCTGGTGGGTTTGATCATCGGCTCCTGCTCCCTGGGGAGACGGCCCGGGCGCCCCGCGCGCCGTGGGCCGGCCGGTGTACCGGGCGTGGTCCCTCGCCGCACCATCCTGGTCCGCCTCCGCGCCCGCGGCGCGTCGGCGGGGCCCGACCGGGGGACGGGGACCGTACGTGGAACGGGGACCGTACGTGGAACGGAGCCGGGCGGTTGCGCTCAGCCGACGCCGCGCCCGGCGAGGTGGTGCCCGCTCAGCCCGCGGCCCGGAAGGACCGCAGGCGCAGCGAGTTGGCGACGACGAAGACCGAGGAGAAGGCCATGGCCGCACCGGCGATCATCGGGTTGAGGAGTCCGGCCGCGGCGAGCGGCAGCGCGGCGATGTTGTAGGCGAAGGCCCAGAACAGGTTGGACTTGATGGTGCCCAGCGTCCTGCGGGCCAGCCGGATCGCGTCGGCGGCGGCGCGCAGGTCGCCGCGGACCAGGGTGAGGTCGCCGGCCTCGATGGCGGCGTCGGTGCCGGTGCCCATGGCGAGCCCCAGGTCGGCCTGGGCGAGCGCGGCGGCGTCGTTGACGCCGTCACCGACCATCGCGACCGAACGTCCCTCGCCCTGAAGGCGCTTGACCACGTCGACCTTGTCCTGGGGCAGCACCTCGGCGAAGACGGCCCCGGGGTCGATGCCGACCTCGCGGGCGACGGAGGCGGCCACGGCACGGTTGTCCCCGGTCAGCAGTACCGGCGTCAGGCCCAGGGCGCGCAGTCGGCCGATCGCCTCGGCGCTGGTCTCCTTCACCGCGTCCGCGACCTCCAGGACCGCCCGCGCCTCCCCGTCCCAGGCGACGACGACCGCGGTCCGCCCGGCCGTCTCCGCCTCGCCCTTGGCACGGGCCAGGTCCGCCGGAAGGGTCATCGCCCACTCGGTGAGCAGCCGCTCCCGGCCGACGAGGACCGCGTGGCCGTCGACGACGCCCTGCACACCGAGCCCCGGGACGTTGGCGAAGTCCTCGGGGGTGGGCAGGGTGCCGCCCAGCCGCTCCAGCGCCCCGTCGGCGACCGCGCGGGCCACCGGGTGCTCCGAGGCGTGCTCCAGGGCACCGGCCAGGCGCAGTACGTCGTCCTCCTCGGTGGCACCGGCTGTGTGCACGGCGAGCAGGGTCATCCGGCCGGTGGTGACGGTGCCGGTCTTGTCGAGGACGACGGTGTCGACCCTGCGGGTGGACTCCAGCACCTCGGGTCCCTTGATGAGGATGCCGAGCTGGGCGCCCCGGCCCGTGCCGACCATGAGCGCGGTGGGCGTGGCCAGCCCCAGGGCGCAGGGGCACGCGATGATCAGTACGGCGACGGCGGCCGTGAACGCGGCGGTGGGTCCGGACCCGTTGCCGAGCCAGAAGCCCAGGGTGGCCAGCGCCAGGGCGATGACGACGGGGACGAAGACACCGGAGACGCGGTCGGCGAGGCGCTGGGCGGCGGCCTTGCCGTTCTGCGCGTCCTCGACCAGCCTCGCCATCCGGGCCAGCTGCGTGTCGGCGCCGACGCGGGTCGCCTCGACCACCAGCCGGCCGCCCGCGTTCAGGGTCGCGCCCGTGACGCCGTCGCCCACACCGACCTCGGCGGGGACCGACTCGCCGGTGAGCATCGAGGCGTCCACCGCGGAGGAGCCCTCCACGACCGTGCCGTCGGTGGCGATCTTCTCGCCGGGGCGGACCAGGAAGCGGTCGCCCACCGCCAACTCGGCCGTGGGAACCGTCCGTTCCCGGCCGTCGGGGCCCAGGACCGTGACCTCCCGCGCGCCCAGTTCCAGCAGGGCCTTCAGCGCGGCGCCGGCCTTGCGCTTGGCGCGTGCCTCGAAGTAGCGCCCGGCGAGGAGGAAGGCGGTCACCCCGGCGGCCGCCTCCAGGTAGATGTTCCCGGAGCCGTCACCGCGGGCGATGGTCAGCTCGAAGGGGTGGGTCATGCCGGGCGTGCCCGCGGTGCCGAGGAACAAGGCCCACAGCGACCACAGGAACGCCGCCGACGTGCCCACCGAGATCAGCGTGTCCATGGTGGCCGCGCCGTGCCGGGCGTTGGTGAGGGCGGCCCGGTGGAAGGGCCACGCGGCGTACGTCACCACGGGCGCCGCCAGGGTCAGCGACAGCCACTGCCAGTACTCGAACTGCAGCGCCGGCACCATCGCCATCGCGATGACGGGGACGGCGAGCAGTACGGCGGTGACCAGCCGCTGCCGCAGGAGCCGCAGCGCGTCGCCGTCCCCGGAGGGAGCGGCCGTGTCGGCGCCGGGCGCGGGCTCGGCACGTACCGGCTCGGGCTCGTGGGCCGTGTATCCCGTCGCCTCGACCGTGGCGATCAGGTCCGGTACGGACACCTCACCCCCGTAACTGACCTTGGCCTTCTCCGTCGCGTAGTTGACGGTGGCGCTGACGCCGTCCATCCGGTTGAGCTTCTTCTCGATCCGGGCGGCACATGAGGCGCAGGTCATGCCGCCGATGGCGAGTTCCACCTCGGCCGGTGCGCGGGTCGTACTGGTGGTCATGGCTGCTCCTGACGCGTGCGCGGCTGTGCTGGGAAGCACATACGGGGAGGGGGTATCCCCGCTCCGCATTCATGTATACCCAGAGGGGGTATCGAACGCAAGCGTTCGTCCCGCTTGACTCAGTACCCCCTAGGGGTATTGTGAAATGCAGGAAGAGTCCTCCACTCGCCGTCGAGCCGGAGGCCCGGAACCCGAGGAGACGACCGTCATGCGCACCGGACTGAGGATCACCGCCTTCGCCGCCGCACTAGCCGCGACCTTCGGCACCGCGTACGGCGTCGGCCTGGGAGTGGACCCCGTCGTGGAGGAGAGCGCGCCGCCCGCGCCCCACGACGAGCACGGCGGGCCGGCGCCCCGGGAGCCGGAGGGCGGCGGCCACGAGGGGTACGAGAGCACCCCGCCCGGCGGACTCCAGGTCTCCGAGAAGGGCTACACCCTCGACCTCGCCACCCCGCGCGTCAGCGCCGGTGAGCGTGAAGAGCTGCGCTTCACGGTCCGGGACGCGAGCGGCGGGGCCGTCACCGCGTACCAGCGCGAGCACGACAAGGAACTCCACCTCATCGTGGCCTCACGCGACCTGGTCACCTACCGCCACCTGCACCCCATCCGCGCCGCCGACGGCACCTGGAGCACGCCCGTCGACCTGCCGCGCGCGGGCGGCTACCGCGTCTTCGCCGACTTCACCCCGGCGAAGAAGGATGCCGAGAACCTCACCCTCGGCGCCGACCTCGCCGCCTCCGGCCGCTACGAGCCCGCCCGCCTGCCCGCCCCCAACGGCACCGCCAGGACCGACGGTTACCAGGCCGAACTCGCCGGATCCCTGCGCCCCGGCAAGGCGAGCGAGCTGAAGTTCGAGGTGTCCCGCGACGGCGAACCCGTCAACGACCTCCAGCCCTATCTCGGCGCCTACGGCCACCTCGTCGCCCTGCGCTCCGGTGACCTCGCCTACCTGCACGTCCATCCCAACGGCGAGCCCGGCGACGGGACCACCAGGCCCGGCCCGGACATCTCCTTCACGGCCACCGCGCCCAGCGACGGCACCTACCGCCTCTTCCTGGACTTCCGGCACCGGGGCGAGGTCCACACCGCCGCCTTCACCGTGCGGGCCGGAGCGGCGCCGGACGCGTCGGAACCGGCGCCCTCCTCGCCGACCGAACACGGCGACGGACACGGGCACTGAGGGTCCGGCGAACCGCTCCTACGCGCCGGCCGTGATGACCCGGACCCCCGCCTCCTCGAACTGGCGCACCAGCTCCGGGTCGGCCGAGACGTCCGTGACCAGCGTGTCCACCGACTCGGTCGCGCAGATTCGGGCGAACGCCCGCCGACCCAGCTTGCTGGAGTCGGCGGCCACCACCACGCGCTCGGCGCGCTCGCACAGCACCCGGTTGATCGCCGCCTCCGCCTCGTCGTGCGCCGCCGCACCGTGCGCGGCGTCGAAGGCGACGACACCCAGCACCGCCACGTCGAGCGTCACCTGGCCCAGCACGCCGTCCGCGAGCGGCCCGATCAGCTCGTACGACTGCGCCCGGGCCACCCCGCCGGTCACCACGATCTTGAACTGCGGCCGCACGGCCAGCTCGTTGGCGATGTTGAGCGCGTTGGTGACCACCGTCAGCGCGGGCGTCCCGGCGGCCAGGTCGGCGCGCACGGCCAGGGCGCGCGCCACCTCCGTGGTGGTCGTCCCCCCGGTCAGTCCCACCGCCTCCCCGGGCGCCACCAGGGCGGCGACCGCCTGTGCGACGTGCTGCTTCTCCGAGGCGCGGCGGGCGGTCTTGTAGCGCAGCGGCAGCTCGTACGACACCCCGTGCACGACCGCGCCACCGCGCGTGCGCACGAGCATCTGCTGCTCGGCGAGCCGGTCGAAGTCACGGCGGATCGTCGCGGCCGAGACCTCCAGCTCGGTCGCCGCCTCCTCGACGTCCAGCCGGCCCCGCTCCACGAGCAGTTCCAGCAGCGCCTTCCAGCGGGCGTCGCGCGACATCCGCGCCTCCGTTCCTCGATCTCCCGCCGACCCTAGCGCACGGTTCACTTCCCCGGATTGCTTGATTGTGCTCGAAAGCTCGCTATATCTTGCAGGAACAATCAGATCGGTCGATCGGGGAGTGTGCGGCATGACGCATGTCGAGGACGAACTCAACAGCCAGCCCGAGTGCTGGACGCGCGCCGCCGCGGAGGCGGCGGGGCACACGGCGGCGCTGCCCGCGGCGGGCGAGCGGGTCGCCGTCGTCGGCTGCGGCACCTCGTACTTCATGGCGCAGTCGGTGGCGGCGCTGCGCGAGGGCGCGGGCCAGGGCGAGACGGACGCGTTCGCCGCCTCGGAATTCCCGCGGGGACGCGCGTACGACCGGGTCGTCGCCCTCACCCGCTCCGGCACCACCACCGAAGTGCTGGAGCTGCTCGCGGAGTTGAAGGGCAGTGCTCGAACCGTAGCGATCACCGCGGACCCGGAGACGCCGGTCATGGCCGCCGCCGACGACGTGGTCGTCCTCGACTTCGCCGACGAACGGTCGGTCGTCCAGACCCGGTTCGCGACCACCGCCCTCACCCTGCTCCGCGCCCACCTGGGCCTGCACACCGACGCGGTCGTCGCCGACGCCCGCACGGCGCTCGCCGCCGCTCTGCCCGAAGGGCTGGTCGAGCGCACCCAGTTCACCTTCCTCGGCCGGGACTGGACCGTCGGACTGGCCAACGAGGCCGGACTCAAGATGCGCGAGGCGTCCCTCTCCTGGACCGAGGCCTACCCGGCGATGGAGTACCGGCACGGGCCCATCAGCATCAGCACCGCCGGCACGGCCACCTGGATGTTCGGCGAGGCACCCGAGGGACTGGCCGACCAGGTCCGCGACACCGGCGCGATGTGGGTGCCGGGGGAGCTGGACCCGCTCGCCGAACTGGTCCGCGCCCAGCGCCTCGCCGTCGCCGTCGCCGCCGCCCGCGGCCTCGACCCGGACCGCCCGCGCCACCTCACCCGCTCGGTGATCCTCGCCCCCTGACGCCGCCGCGCGCACCCGCCGCGCGCACCCGTCACCCGTCCCCGAGCCCGCCCCCGACACCCGTGCCCCGACGCCCGGGAAGGGAGAGACCGTGCCCCTCGCCAGCACCGGCGACCTGGTCGGCCGCGCCGCGGCCGCACGCTCCGCCGTAGCCGCCTTCAACGTCATCACCCTGGAACACATCGAGGCCGTCGTCGCCGGCGCCGAGTCCGTGCGCATGCCCGTCGTGCTCCAGGTCAGCGAGAACGCCGTGAAGTACCGCTACGGCCGCCTGCTGCCCCTGGCGGCTGCGGCCGTCGCCGCCGCCGAGGGCGCGGCCGTGCCCGTCGCCCTGCACCTCGACCACGTCCAGAGCGACGGCCTGCTGCGCCAGGCACCGGACGCCGGGTTCAGCTCCGTGATGTACGACGCCTCCCGGCTGACGTACGCGGAGAACCTCGCGGCGACCCGGGCCGCCGTCGGCTGGGCGCACGCCCAGGGGCTCTGGATCGAGGCCGAACTGGGGGAGGTCGGCGGCAAGAACGGCGCGGCGCCGCTGGACGCCCACGCCCCAGGCGCCCGCACCAACCCCTCCGAGGCCCGCGCCTTCGTCGCCGAATCCGGCGTGGACGCCCTGGCCGTCGCCGTCGGCAGCTCGCATGCCATGACCACCCGCACCGCGGCCCTCGACCACGACCTGCTGAGGGCACTGTCGAGCGCGCTGGACGTCCCGCTCGTCCTGCACGGCTCCTCCGGCGTCCCGGACGCCGAACTCGCCGCGGCCGTCGCGGGCGGCATCGCCAAGGTCAACGTCGGTACCGCCCTCAACATCGCCATGACCGGCGCCATCCGGGAGCACCTCGCCGCCCGCCCCGACGCGGTCGACTCGCGCGGCTACCTCACCGCCGGAAGGGAGGCCATGGCACGGACGGTGGCGACGATCATCCAGGTGGTCGGCGCTACGTCCTGACGGCCCTCAGCACCACGAACCGGCTGTCGCTCGCCACCAGGTCACAGTTGCCGAACAGGCGCTTCAGCTTGACGTGGTAGCCCAGGTGCCGGTTGCCGACCACCCACAGCTCGCCGCCGGGGCGCAGCACGCGTCGCGCCCCGGTGAACATCCGCCACGCGGTGGCGTCGGTGGTCGCCTGGTGGGAGTGGAAGGGCGGGTTGTTGAGCACCAGGTCGACACTGCCGTCGGGCACCCCGGCCAGCCCGTCGCCCACCCGGAACTCCGCCTGTCCCGTCGCCCCGTTCGCCCTGTACGTCGCCTCGGCGGAGGCCGCGGCCTGGAACGACTCGTCGGTGAACAGCACCTCCGCCCCGGGGTCGGCCAGCGCCATCGCCGTACCGACCACACCGTTGCCGCAGCCCAGGTCCACCACCCGGCGGGCGCCACCGGCCGTCGGCAGGTGCTGGAGGAAGAACCGGGTGCCGACGTCCAGCCGGTCGGCGCAGAACACACCGGCGTGGTTGACGACGGCCCGGCCGGAGAGCAGCGGTCCGACGTCGTCGGGGAGCCGGTAGGTGAGCGGCCAGGGGTTGGCCGGCCGCCGCAGGGCGGGGTCGGGCGTGGCGAAGATCAGCCGGGCCTTCTTCACGGCCAGCGAGGTCCTGGTCGGGCCCACGATCCGCTCGAACAGCCGGAGCGTCGAGGTGTGGATCTCCTTGACCATCCCGGCGCCGACGACGACCGTGCCCTCGTGCAGCGCGGGCGCCAGCCGCAGCAACTGGTCCTCCAGCAGCGCCAGGCTCTTGGGCACTCGCACCAGCAGCACGTCGACGCGGTCCGGCGGAGGGTCCTGCGTGGTCAGCAGGTGCACGGCGCCGGGCTCCGCGCCCGCCCGTTCCAGGTTGACGCGCGCCGCCTCCCGGCTGAGGTGGGAGTCGGTGATCTGCACCGGCCGGTGCCCCGCCAGCGCCGTCACCAGCGCCCCCCAGCGGTCCCCGAGCACCACCACCGTGCCGGTCAGCGGCACCTCCCGCTCCGCGAGGTGCCCGAGCAGATACTCGTCGGAGGCGTCCCAGGCCCGGAGCCGGTCGCGCGGGTCCTCGGGGAAGCGGGTCAGCACCTGCTCGCCCCATGGCGTCGTCATACGGTCACTGCGGTCGTTCATCGTGCGCCCAGGCTAACCGAGCCGCAGCTCAGACCCCCCTCGCGCGGACCGGGCGGCGTCGCGGGCAGGATGGGGACATGGACTCCGAGCTGTTCCCGAGGAGCCGTACCGAGACCGCGCCCGGTGCCGTCCACGTGCCGGACTGGCTGACGCCCGGACGGCAGCGCGAGCTGCTGCACGCCTGCCGCGAGTGGGCCCGCCCCCCGGCCGGACTGCGCACGGTCCACACTCCTGGCGGCGGCACCATGACCGCCCGGCAGGTCTGCCTCGGCTGGCACTGGCACCCGTACGCCTACGCCCGCACCGTCGTCGACGGCGACGGTGCGCCGGTGAAGCCCTTCCCGGCCTGGCTCGGCGAGCTGGGCCGCGGCGCGGTGACCGACGCGCTGGGCGCCGACGCCGCGGCGGACGCGCCGTACGACATCGCCCTGGTCAACTTCTACGACGCCGACGCCCGCATGGGCATGCACCGCGACGCCGACGAGCGCTCCGACGCGCCCGTGGTCTCCCTGAGCCTCGGCGACACCTGCGTCTTCCGCTTCGGCAACCCGGAGACCCGGACCCGCCCCTACACCGACGTCGAACTGCGCAGCGGCGACCTGTTCGTCTTCGGCGGGCCCTCCCGGCTCGCCTACCACGGCGTGCCGAGGGTGCACCCGGGCACGGCACCGCCCGAGTTGGGGCTCACCGGACGGCTCAACATCACGCTCCGGGTCAGTGGCCTCTAGGCACGCCACACCTGCGGATCATGGGAGACTCCCCTCCATGAGCGGCAAGGCGGACCCCCGGGCGGCGGGGGAAGGGACCACCTCGAGGACGCGGCTGGAGCGGGGGCGCGCTGCGCTCGGACCCGCGTTGGAGCTCGTGCACACCGGACGCGCCCCCACCAGGGCCGTCCTCACCGCGGAACTCGGCGTGACCCGGGCCACGGCCGGCGCCGTCGCCGCCGAACTGGAGGCGCTCGGCCTGATCCGGGTCGACGCCAGGCCCGGCGCGGCGGCCGGTTCGCAGGGCCGCCCCTCGCACCGCCTCGCGGTCGCCGAGGACGGCCCCGTCGCGCTCGCCGCGCAGGTCCACGCCGACGGCTTCCGCGCGGCCCTGGTCGGTCTCGGCGGCCGGATCGTCGCCACCGCACCCGGGTGCGAGGTCGTCGACGCCGACCCGGCGAAAGTGCTCGGCTCCGTCGTCGAGGCGGGCGCGGAGCTGCTGCGGGAGACCGGGCGGCGCTGCGTCGGCGCGGGGCTCGCCGTGCCGTCCGCCGTCGCGGAGCCGGAGGGTCTGGCGCTGAACCCGCTGCACCTGGCCTGGCCCGCGGGCGCGCCCGTGCGGCGGATCTTCGCCGAGCAGGTGCGCGCCGCCGGTATCGAGGGGCCCGCGTTCGCCGCGAACGACGTCAACCTCGCCGCCCTCGCGGAACACCGGCACGGTGCCGGACGCGGCGCGCGCGACCTGCTGTGCGTGGCCACCGGCCACCGGGGCGTCGGCGGTGCCCTGGTCCTCGACGGCCGCCTGCACATGGGCAGTTCGGGTCTCGCACTGGAGGTCGGCCACCTCGCCGTCAACCCCGAGGGCCGCCCCTGCCACTGCGGCAGCCGCGGCTGCCTGGACGTGGAGGCCGACCCGCTGGCCTTCCTCACGGCGGCCGGCCGCGAGCCGGGGCCGGAGGTGTCCCTGCTCCAGCAGTCCTACGACCTGATCCGCGACCACTACACCGACCCGGCCGTCCGCACCGCCACCGAGGCCCTCATCGACCGCCTCGGCCTGGGTCTCGCCGGCCTGGTGAACATCCTCAACCCGGACCGCATCATCCTCGGCGGACTCCACCGCGCCCTCCTCGACGCCGACCCAGAGCGGCTGCGCGCGGTCGTCGCCGACCGCAGCCTGTGGGGCCAGAGCGGCGGCGTCCCCATCCTGCCGTGCGGCCTGGACCACAACAGCCTGGTCGGCGCGGCCGAGTTGGCCTGGCAGCCGGTCCTGGACGACCCGCTGGGCGCACTGGCCTAGGGCGGGGGCGGGCGGACGGCTCAGGGCGTCGGCCGGTCGCCGCCGCTGGGGGCGTTGCTCAGGTCGACCACGCAGAACACGTTGCCGTCCGGGTCCGCGAGGACGACGAAGTCGGGGTCGGGCGGGTAGCGGTCCCAGTCGACCTCCCGCGCGCCGAGGCCGACCAGCCGCCGCACCTCCGCCCGCTGTTCGTCCGCCGAGTCCGTGTAGAGGTCCAGGTGGACGCGGGGGTACGGCTCGGCCGGCGACTCGCTGCGCATCAGGCCGAGCGCCCGCCCGGAGCCGTCGGCGTGGTGCAGCGTGCGCCAGGTCTCGCTCCGCCACTCCTCCGTGGCGACCAGACCGAGCGCCGCGGTCCAGAACGCCTCCGCGCGGGGCACGTCCCTGACGCCGATGACGGGGACACCGAGTCTCAACATGGTCCGAGCCTACGTACCGCCCGCTACGTACTGCGCGATCCCGTGGCCGAGCGACCAGTCGGCGGAGGTGTTCTCGGTCAGGGTGACGAAGACGTTCCGGGGTTCGGTACCCGCGTAGGTCTCGGCGAGTTCGGCGATCCGGCGGTACAGCGCCTGTTTGCGCTCGCTCGTCCGGCCCGCTCGGAGGGTGATCGCCACGAAGACGATGCCCTCGTCCCGGTGCACCCCGAGGTAGTCGTCGTACCGCAGCGCTCCGCGGGTGCCGTCGTGTCCGGTGAGGACCTGGAACCGGTCGTCGTGCGGGATGCCGAGCGTCTCGACCAGGGCCTCGTGGACGGCACGGCCGAGCGCGTCGAGGCGGTCGGCGTCGGTGCCGTGGGCGTCTATGCGGACGAAGGGCATGCGGGCATCTCCCGTTCGGACGGAGGGGGTTCGGGATCAGGGGGTTCGGGGGCAGGGCGTTTCGGCGGTTCGGACGTCAGGGGGTGGCGTGGTGGGCCCAAGACGACCCGTCGAAGGACAGAGCCGCACCCGGGAGCCGGGAGCCGGGGCCGGCGAAGAACAGGCGGTCGTGCGCGTTGCATACGCGGACGGCGCTCACCACTGGCGCCCCCGCGGCAGCCGCTCCCGCTCCGGTGCCGACACGTGCAGCACCTGGAAGACCTCGCCCGCCACCCCGTCCGGCGCCTCGTCGGCGTGCAGCGAGAAGTGGACCAGCTCCCAGCGGCCGGTGTCCACGACCGCCGCCGCGAACAACACGCCGTCCCCGGCCGCCAGTCGCCCGGTCTCCCGCACCGCCTCCGACGCCCACTCCGACAGGGGCACCCCCTCCGGCACCGGCCGCCGACGTCGTACGGCCACCCGCGCGGGGGAGCGGGCGGCGCCGCCCTCCTCGTAGGCCAGGCCCGTCCACTGCCGGACCGCGGGCCGGCCGAAGTCGTCGGTGGGCCGCTGGAAGGCGCCCTCCCAGAGGAAGGAGTTCATGCCCTCCACGGTGCGCCACAGGTAGAACGGCGCGTACTGGTTGACCGGCGAGCCGTGCACCCCGCGCTCCCGCATCAGATACGCCTTGGCGCCGAGCCCGGGCCAGTCGTCCAGGAGGTGCCCGGTGCGGGCGACCCGTTCCCGGACGACGTCCATCGCGTAGTCGGCGGGCAGGGTGAACTCGTACTGCATGGCGTGCATCGGCGCGGACTCCTTACCGGGCAGGGGTGTCGTGCGGGGCCAGCAGGGCCAGCAGCCCCCGGACCGCGGCGTCGAATGCGGTGGGGGAGCCGGACGCGCGGGCGAGGACGTAACCGCCCTGGACGGTCGCGACGACGGCCGCCGCGATCTCCTCGCCGTCCAGTGAGGGCGCGAACTCGCCCTGCTCCCTGCCCTCTTCGACGATCCGGGCGATGTGCTCCCTGAGCCAGTCGAGCGTCTCGTCGACGGGGGCGCGCAGGGCGTCGTCGGCGATCACGTCCGGGTCCATGGTCAGCCGCCCCACCGGGCAGCCGCGCAGCACCTCGCGCTCGCGCCGCAGATAGGCCGCGATCCGCTCGTACGGCGTGCCCGGACCGTCCAGCACGCCCTCGGCGGTGGCCCGCATCTCCTCGGCGGTCTGCCGGATCGCGGCCAGCGCGAGCTCGGGCTTTCCGCCTTTGAAGTGGTGGTACATGCTGCCCTGCCCCGCGTCCGCCCGCTCCAGGATCGCCTTGGGGCTGGTCCCCACGTACCCCCGCTCCCACAACAGCTCGCGGGTGGACTCGATCAGTCGCTCCGAGGTGCTCATGCATCCCACTGTACATACTAGTAGTTACAGAGGTCGAGGCAGGAGATCCAGAGTCCGGCGGGGGAGGAAGCAGGCCCGGACGGCGTACGTACTCCCCGCGGGGTACGCACAGTGCCGCTGGCCGTACGACGACCGGGACCCGCCTCGGGGACGACGCTCGGAAGCGACACGAAGGACATCGCCACCGAGGAGTTGGACGACATGGAGACCCTGGCACACTTCGGCGACGGCGGGCCCGGCCCCTGGATCCTGCTCTTCCCGGTGATCTGGGCGCTGGTCATCGGCGCCGGCATCACCCTGCTCCGCCGCACCGTATGGCGCGGGCGCCGCGGACCCGGACGGCCCACCGTCGAGGACAACTCGCCCATCGCCGTACTCGGCCACCGCTTCGCCTCCGGCGAGATCGACGAGGACGAGTACTGGCGCCGGCTCTCCGTGCTGGACGAGCAGTTCGGCCGGACCCGCAAGGGCGGTGCGGCATGACCACGACGACCGTCACCGGGGCCGCCGCCCGGGTCGTCGACGCCGTGAAGGTGTACGGCGGTGGCGACACCGCCGTACGCGCGCTGGACGGGGTGAGCGTGGACTTCCCGGCCGGCCGCTTCACGGCGATCATGGGGCCCTCGGGCTCCGGCAAGTCGACCCTGATGCACTGCGCCGCCGGACTGGACACGCTCACCTCGGGCACCGCCCGCATCGGCGACACCGACCTGAGCACCCTCGACGACCGACGCCTCACGCTCCTGCGCCGCGACCGGGTCGGCTTCGTGTTCCAGGCCTACAACCTGGTCCCGACGCTGACCGTCGCCGAGAACATCACCCTCCCGCTCGACCTCGCGGGCCGCCGCGGCGACACCGAGTGGGTCGACGCGCTGATCGACGTCGTCGGACTGCGCGACCGCCTCCACCACCGGCCGGCCGAACTCTCCGGCGGCCAGCAGCAGCGCGTAGCCGTGGCCCGTGCCTTCGCCGGGCAGCCGGACGTGGTCTTCGCCGACGAACCCACCGGAAACCTCGACTCCCGCTCCGGCGGCGAGGTGCTCGGCCTCCTCGGCCGCACCGTGCGGCGGACCGGCCGCACGGTCGTCATGGTCACCCACGATCCGGTCGCAGCCGCCCACGCGGACGAGGTCGTCTTCCTCGCGGACGGACGCCTCGTCGACCGCATGGACGGCCCGACCGCCGACAAGGTCCTGGACCGGATGAAAGCCTTCGAGGTGCCGTCATGAACGCCTCCGCCCGCCTCAGCGTCTCCTCGCTGCGGGCCCACAAGCGGCGCTTCGCCGGGACGTTCCTCGCCGTCGTCCTCGGCGTCGCCTTCCTGACCGGGACCCTGGTCATGGGCGACACGCTCCGCGCGAGCTTCGACACCATGTTCGGCAACGCCGGCGCGGGCACGGACGCCGTGGTGCGCAGCGCGGACGCCATCACCACGCCGGGCGAGAGTCAGGGGGTACGGCAGCCGGTCGGCACTGACCTGGTCGAGACGGTCGAGCGGGTGCCCGGCGTCGCGGCCGCCGCTCCCAGCGTCCAGGGCGCGGGCCAGCTCGTCGGCGCGGACGGCGAGCCGATCGGCGGCCAGGGCCCGCCCACCCTGGCC
This sequence comes from Streptomyces sp. NPDC056128, assembly GCF_042263835.1. Taxonomy (NCBI): domain Bacteria; kingdom Bacillati; phylum Actinomycetota; class Actinomycetes; order Kitasatosporales; family Streptomycetaceae; genus Streptomyces; species Streptomyces sp. NPDC056128. Next base: position 99,714 of record NZ_JBHJVQ010000029.1, read on the forward strand.
GGCAACTGGATCACCGACCCCGGGCTGAACCCGTACCGCCTCGCCGAGGGCCGTGCCCCGCAGGCGTCCGGCGAGGTCGTCGTCAACCGGGGCACCGCCGAGCGGGGCGGCCTCGCGATCGGCGACACGACGACCCTGCGCACGCCCGACCCGGTCGAGGTCACCGTCGTCGGCCTCGCGACCTTCGGCGGCGAGGACGGCATGGCCCAGGTGACCTACACCGGCATGACGCGGGCCGACGCCGAGAAGTGCCTCACCGCGCGTCCGGGCGAGGCGGCGAGCATCCAGGTGCGGGCCGGTCCCGGCGTCGGCCAGCAGGAACTCGTCGACCGGCTGACCCCCGTACTGCCGGACGGCGTCGAGGCCATCACCGGTGAGGAGTCGGCCGCGGAGAACACCGACATGATCTCCAGCCAGTTCCTGACCCTGTTCACGACCTTCCTGCTCGTCTTCTCCGGCATCGCCCTGCTGGTCGCCACCTTCTCGATCCACAACACCTTCGCCATCGTGGTCGCCCAGCGCACCCGCGAGAACGCCCTGCTGCGGGCGCTCGGTGCCTCCCGGCGGCAGATCACCGCCGCCACCCTCGTCGAGGCGGCCGTCGTGGCCGTGACCGCGTCCGCCGCGGGACTCGCCGCCGGCATCGGTATCGCGGCCGGACTCCAGGCACTGTTCCCGGCGATCGGGTTCCCCTTCCCCGAGGGCGCGTTGGTGATCGGCGCGGTGTCGATGCTGCTCCCGCTCGCCGTCGGCGTCGTAGTCTGCCTCGGCTCCGCCCTGCTGCCCGCCGCCCGGGCCGGCCGCACCGCACCCTTGGCGGCGCTGCGCGAGACGGCCGTCGACACGTCCGGCGCCTCCCGCGCGCGTGCGGTCACCGGCACGGCGCTCATGGCGCTCGCCCTCGCGGTGACCCTGAGCGGCGTCCTGCTCTCCCCGTCGGTCTGGCTGGCGGGACTGGGCGGCGTACTGGCCCTGGCGGCCTTCGTGGTGCTCGGCCCGGTCGCCTCCGCCACCGCCGTACGCGTCCTCGGCGCTCCGCTGGACCGGCTGCGCGGCGTCACCGGCGTCCTCGCCCGGCGCAACGCCCTGCGCAGCCCCAAGCGCACGGCCGCCACGGCCGGGGCGCTGATGATCGGGGTGGCCGTCGTGTCGCTGTTCACGGTGTTCGGCGCCTCGCTCAAGGCGACCATGGACCAGACCGTCTCCCGGTCCTTCGCGGGCGACGTCGCGGTCAGTGCCCCGTCCTTCGGCGCCGGCGGCAGCGGGCTCAGTCCGCGACTGGCCGACGCGGTCCAGCGGCTGCCGGAGGTGGACACCGCCGTCGGCCTCGGCCGAGGCGTCGCGGAAGTCGACGGCGAGGGACGGGCGTTGACCGTCACCGACCCGGTCGCGCTGGAGCGCACCTTCGACCTGGGCACCGTCCACGGCTCACTCGGCTCCCTCGGCACCGACGGCATCGCGATCACGGAGAGCGAGGCGGCGAAGCGGGGGCTGACCACCGGCGACACGGCACGCCTGACCTTCACCGACGGCCGCAGCGAGACCTTCACCGTCCGCGCCCTCTACGGGCAGTCCGAACTCGCCGGCGACTACGTCATCACCCGCGCCGCCTGGGCCCCGCACCGCACGCAGGACTCCGACACGCTGGTGGCCGTCGCCCTCGCGGACGGCGTGTCCACAAACGCCAGCAAGGCGGCCGTCGCGCAGGTGGCCGACCAGTACGGCAACCCCGAGGTGCAGACCCGAGACGAGTACGCGGAGTCCTCGGCGGGTGGCATCGACATGATGCTCACGCTCGTCTACGCGCTGCTCGCTCTCGCGGTGCTCATCGCACTCCTCGGCATCGCCAACACGCTCACCCTGGCGGTCCACGAGCGCACCCGCGAACTCGGCCTGCTGCGCGCCGTCGGGCAGACCCGGGCCCAACTGCGGGCCATGGTCCGCTGGGAGTCCGTCCTGGTCGCCGCCTTCGGCACGGTCGGCGGACTCGGCCTCGGCGCCTTCCTCGGCTGGGTGCTCGTGGCGGCCTCCGACGGCGCCTCGGACACCGCCTTCGCCTTCGCCGTGCCGCCCGTCCAACTCGCGGTGGTCGCCCTCGTCGGCCTCACAGCAGGCGCCCTCGCGGGCCTCCGCCCGGCCCGGCGCGCGGCTCGCCTGGACGTACTGCGCGCCGTGGCAACGGAGTAGCGGACCCGTCTGCTGGGGTACTCCGCGCGGGCACACGCGGCGGGCGTCTGCCGTGCGGGCACACGCGGCGGGCGTCTGCCGTGCGGGCACACGCGGCGGGCGTCCCCCGTGCGGGCACACGCGGCGGGCGTCTGCCGTGCGGGCACACGCGGCGGGCGTCTGCCGTGCGGGCACACGCGGCGGGCGTCTGCCGTGCGGGCACACGCGGCGGGCGTCCCCCGGGCGGGGACACG
>NZ_JBHJVQ010000030.1:0-101561 GCF_042263835.1 Streptomyces sp. NPDC056128
GGGGTGCTGGCGCCGTCCCCGGGCCGGCGGGGGTCCCCTCGCGGGAGGTGGCGGGCGCCCGCCCCCCCCCCCCCCGCGACCGACCCCGCCGCCGCACCCGTAGGGAGGACGCATGACCGCGCCCGTCACCACCACCACCGCCCCCGGCACCGTGCTGAAGTCGCTCTACGTCTACGGCATCACGCCCGCCGGGGTCCGCGCACCCCGCTCCCCCGGCGTCGACGGCGCCCCCGTGCGGCTGCTGACCGACTCCGGCCTGTGCGCCGCGGTGTCGGACGCGCCGGCGCGGCTCCTGCCCCGGCGCCGCGACCTGCTGGCCCACCAGGCCGTCCTGGACGAACTGGCGGCGCAGGGACCGCTGCTGCCCATGCGGTTCGCGGTCCTCAGCCCCCGGACCGACACTCTGCTCGCCCAACTGCGCGCCGACTCGGCCCACTTGGCGCAACAGCTCGAAGAGGTGCGGGGATGCGTCGAACTCAACGTCAAGGGCACCGTGGTGCCGGGCCACTTCGCCGATCTGGTACGCCGGGACGAGAGCCTGCGGTCCATGGCGCTGCGGACCCGACGCCGTCCCGACTACGAGGCCAACGTCCGGCTGGGAGAGGCGCTCGCCCTCGGCGTACGCCGGGAGGCACGGCGCGCCGCGCGGGAGGTCCTGGACCGTCTGACGCCGCTGGCGGTGCGCACGGCCGGGGGCACGACCGACGGCGAGCAGGTGCTCAGCGCGTCGTTCCTGCTGCGCGCGGGTGACGAGCGCCGGTTCCGGGAGGCGGTGGACGCGGGGGCCCGTGCCTGCGGGGACCGGCTGACGCTCAGCGTGACCGGCCCCCTGCCCTGCTACAGCTTCGTCGAACCGCGTCCCGCGACGGCGGGGCGGTGACGGGGTGGGCATCGTGAGCGGGCTCCTGCTGCTGCCCCTCGCGCCGGTGCGCGGCACGGCGTGGATCGCCGACCACCTGCTCCAGGAGGCCCGGCGCCAGGCCCACGACCCGCGCGCCGTCCAGGCGCGGCTGGCCGCGCTGAACCGGGCCCTGGACGAGGGCGCCATCGACGAGGCGGCCTTCGAACGGGAGGAGGAGCGGCTGCTCGCCCTCCTCGAACGCCGGGCCCGTCCGGCCCGCCCGGGCGGCCGTACGACCACCATGGACCGAGCGCAGAGAAGGCACGTATGAGCGACAGCAAGACGGCCCTGGCGGCAGCCATGGCAGGCGGATACCTCCTGGGGCGCACGAAGAAGGCCAAGCTCGCCTTCGCGGTCGGCTCCTACCTCGCGGGGCGGCGCATCGGCCTGTCGCCGGGCGACCTGCTGTCCCAGGGACTGGGCGGGCTCCAGCAGGTGCCGCAGCTCCGCGAACTCACCGAGCAGCTGCGCGGCGAGCTGCTGACCGCCGGGCGCGCGGCCGCCACCGCCGCGGCGAACCGACGGCTCACCGGTCTCGCGGACACCCTCCGCGACCGTACTGACGCGCTCACCGGCGAGGGCCGTAGGGACGACGGGGACGAGGAGGGCCCGGACAAGGACACGGAGGACGAGGACGCCTACCTCGACGAGGAGGACGAGGAGGAGGACCGCGAGCCCGAACCCGCACCGCGTCGGCGTACGGCCAAGAAGGCTCCGCCGCGCAAGGCCGCGCCCCCCGCGAAGAAGACGGCCAAGAAGGCCGCGAAGAAGGCCGCGCCCGCGAAGAAGGCCGCGAGTTCACGCAGGCGCGGAGGTGGACGCGGATGACCCCCGACCGGCAGGACAAGGACACCCCGTCCCCCCTCGGGGGCCTCAAGGACGCCCTCGGCGGGTACCTCTCCGCCAGGGGGCACAGCCTCGTCGGCAAGGCGGGTGACCGGATCGGCGGCCTCACCGATCGCCTCACCGCCTCTGCCAACGGCAACGGCAACGGCAACGACGGCGGTAACGGCGGCTCCAAGCGCGGGGGCGGTGGCAAGAGCGGCAGCGGCAGTATCAAGGCGACGCACATCATGGAGGTCGTCGACATCGGCGTTCCCCTGCGCACCGTCTACGACCAGTGGACCCAGCTCCAGGAGTTCAGCGACTTCACCAAGGGCGTCCGCAGCGTCAGCGCCGAGGACGAGGTGACCAGCAACTGGAACCTCAAGGTCGGCCCGTCCAGCCGTAGCTGGAAGGCGACCGTCCAGGAACAGGTCCCCGACGAGCGGATCGTGTGGACCTCCGAGGGCGCCAAGGGCAGCACCCGCGGCGTGGTCACGTTCCACAAGCTGGCGCCCCGGCTGACCCGGGTGGTCGTGGTCTGCGAGTACTACCCGGCGGGCTTCTTCGAGAAGACCGGCAACCTCTGGCGCGCGCAGGGACGCCGGCTGCGGCTGGACCTGAAGCACTTTGCGCGGCACGTGACGCTGGTGGACGAGGAGGAGGTCGAGGGCTGGCGCGGCGAGATCCGTGACGGCGAGGTCGTCCGGACCCACGAGGAGGCCATGGAGGAGGAGACCACCGACGACGACGAGGACGAGTACGAGGACGACGAGGAAGGCGACGAGGAAGAGGACGAAGACGAGGACGGTGACTACGAGGACGAGGACAGTGAGTACGAAGACGAAGAGGATGAAGAGGACGAGGACCGTGGCCGCCGACGCCGCTGACCTGGCGAGGAGCGCCCGGTGACCGACCTCGACCACCGTTACGCGGACCCGGACCCCCTGGCCTGTCCACCCGCCACCGGCAGCCTCGCCGACCTCCTCGAACGGGTCCTCGACAAGGGCATCGTCATCGCCGGTGACATCAAGATCGACCTCCTCGACATCGAACTGCTCACCATCCGGCTGCGGCTGTTCATCGCCTCGGTGGACACCGCGAAGAAGGCGGGCATCGACTGGTGGGAGACCGACCCTGCCCTGTCGTCCCGGGCCGCGCGGGACGCTCTCGTCGAGGAGAACGCACGCCTGCGGGCACGGCTCGACGCCCTGGACGATGCCCTGGAGCACGACGAGGAGGACGACGTGGCGGCCGCCGTCGAGGAGACGTCGGGAGCCGCCCGGTGAGCGCGGACGTGGGGGTGGAGCCCGGCATCGTCTGCGCCTTCGCCGTCACGGGCACCCCGCCGGACCCCGCCGCGCTCGCCTCGGCGACCGGTCACGAGGAGGGCGGTCCGCTGCGCGTGCTCGACGCGGGCGGCGGTCTGTGCCTGGTCGTCCAGGACGTCCCCGCGGCCCTGTTCGACGAGGAGGCCCTGGCGGAACGCCTCAACCGGCCCACCGACCTGGAACGCTGCGCCCGCGCCCACCACCGGGCCGTCGAGGCCGCGGCGGGGCGGGGTGCGGTCGTACCCCTGCCGATGGCGACGCTGTACCGCGGCGACCGGTCGGCGGTGCGGGCCGTCTCCGACCGGCGGCCGGTGCTGGAGGTTCTGCTCGACCGTCTCCGGAACCGCACCGAGTGGGCGGTGAAGGTGCACGCCGCCGAGGGAACGGCGGACGACCTCCCCAAGGCCCCCGCCGACCCCGGCTCCGGCTCCGGCTCCGGCTCCGGCTCCGGCTCCGGCTCCGGTGGGCGTGCCTACCTGAGCCGGGCCAGCGCACGGCGGCGCGACCGGCAGCAGGCGCACGGGAGGGCGCGGGCCGAGGCGGAGGCCGTCGACGCGGAGCTGCGGCGGTACGCCGTCGCCGCGACCCGGCACCGGCCGCAGAGCGAGCGGCTGACGGGCCGCCGCGCCCCGCAACTCCTCAACGCCGCCTACCTGGTGGAGGACGCCGACCGCGCCGCCTTCACCCGCGCCCTGGCCGGGCTCACCGCCGAGTTGCGGCACCCGGCCGTACGGGTCGACGCCTCGGGACCGTGGATCCCGTACTCCTTCGCGCGCTGGGACGAGGAACCGGACGCCCACCCCGGCCAGGAGGTCCCCGCATGACCGTCGCGGACAGCCGTACGCCGGGCCCGGCCCCCGTACCGTGGGGCGGCCCGGAGCCGTACGCGCCGGTCGGGGTGCCCCTCGTCGACCTGCTGGACCGGGTGCTGGCGACCGGGGTCGTGGTCAGCGGCGACCTCGTCCTGGCGATCGCGGACGTGCCGCTGGTGCGGATCTCCCTGCACGCGCTGCTGGCGTCGGTGAGCGAGCGGATGCCCGCTCCCTGGCCGGACAGCGGTCCGCTGTGACCGGGCGCCGGGAGCACGCCCTCGACCTGGACCCCGAGCGGGTCACGAACGACCTGGCCGCCCTGGTGCTCACGGTCGTAGAACTGCTGCGCCAGCTCATGGAGCGTCAGGCCGTGCGCCGCTTCGACGAGGGCACCCTCAGCGCGGCGCAGGAGGACCGGCTCGGTACGGCGCTCATGCTGCTCGACGAGCGGATGGACGACCTGTGCGCCCAGCACGGCCTGAGCCGTGCCGACCTGAACCTCGACCTGGGCCCGCTGGGCCCCCTCCTCGCGGACCCCGAGCCCTAGGCCCGCAGGAACGCACGGGCACCCCGCACGAGCGATCGCTATGATGGCGAAGAATCGCTCAAACGAACATTCACGGGTGGGGAGACCTGATGCGGGAGCCGGTCGATCTCAGGCGCCAGCGGATCCTGGCGGCGGTGCAGGCGCGCGGTACCGCGCGGGTGCGGGACCTCGCCGACGAGTTGCAGGTCTCGGTGGTCACCGTGCGCCGGGACGTGGAGGAGCTGACGCGTGAGGGCCGGCTGGCGCGCGGGCACGGGGTCGTCCGGTCCACGCTGCCGGACCGGGAGGCGCCCGCGGACACCGGCGGGGCGGCCGGGGACCGGGTTGCGGTGGTGGTTCCGGTACGGCACTCCTACCTCACGGAGACCCTGCACGGCGCGCGCACGGTCCTGGAGGAGTCGGGGCTGCGCATAGCCCTGCACCTCGCGCCGCAGGCCTCCGGCGCCGAACGGCCCCTGGTGGAGCGGGCGCTGGCGGACGGCGCGCAGGGGCTGCTGATCGCCCCGCGCTGGCGCGGCCGGGCCGAGGAGGCCGCCGACCACGAGTGGCTCGCCGGGACCGGGGTGCCGACGGTGCTGATGGAGCGCCGCCCGTGGCGGGGCAGCGCGCTGCACGCCCTGGACTCGGTGTGCTCGGACCACTGGTACGGCGCGCACCTGGCGGTGGAGCACCTGGTGGGCCTCGGTCACCGGCGCATCGTGTTCGCCACGCGGCACGACAGTCCCACCGCCCGTTCGCTGCGCGCCGCGTTCACCGAGATCGCCGGGGCGCATCCCCTGGTGGAGCGGTGGGCGTGGACCCTCGTCTCGCCGGAGGCCGGGGTGGACGGGCCGTACGCGGCGGACGAGACGGCCGAGCTGCCCGCGCTGATGCGCAAGGTGGGGGCGACCGCCATGGTGCTGCACGGCGACGTGGACGCGCTGATGATCGTCCAGCGGCTGGCGGAGGAGGGGGTGCGGGTGCCGCAGGACTGCTCGGTCGTGGCGTACGACGACGTGGTGGCCGGGCTGGGCTCGCCGCCGCTGACGGCCGTCGCGCCGCCGAAGGCCGAGGTCGGACGCACGGCTGCGGAGCTGCTGCTCCAGCGGCTGTCCGAGCCGCCCGGGACCCGGCCGGGCCGGCGCGTCGAGCTGCTGCCGCGGCTGATGGTGCGCGGATCGACCGAGTATCTGTCCGAGCAGCCGACCGAGCTGCAGACCGGCCTGCCGATCGGCCCGCCGACCGAGTGAGCGTTTGAGCGTTTAATTTTCTTCTGATCGATCTCTTGACCGTTTGAGTCGGGGCGTTCAGGATTCCCGTGTCCCGAACAGTCGTGGCCGCACCCCCGCGGACACGCAGGAGCCGCGGGAGGCGCCATGCCCGGACGACAGAGCCGTCGGTCCGTGCTCGCCGCGATGGCCGCCGTACCCCTGACAGGAGCCGTGAGCGCCTGCAGCGGGGGGAACGGCGCATCGTCGGCCCGCACCGGAACCACCACGCGCGTCACCTTCTGGTCCGCCCTGCGCGGCAGCCAGGAGGTGGTCGACGCGTTCAACCGCACACACCGCACCATCCAGGTCGACTTCCAGCAGATCCCCTCCGGCGGGCAGGGCGGTTACGCCAAGCTCAGCAACGCCGCCCGGGCCGGGAACGCGCCCGACGTCGCCACCATCGAGTATCCGCAGGTCCCGGGGTACGCCATCGACGGAGTCGCACGCGACATCACCGACCTGGTGAGCGACGGCCTGCGCCGCAAGCTGCTGCCGCAGGCGCTCGGACTGACCACGTTCGAGGACCGCGTGTTCGCCGTGCCGCTGGACGTCGAGCCCATGGTCATGCACTACCGCGCCGACCTGTTCGACCGCTACGGGCTCCAGGTCGCGCGCACCTGGGACGAGTTCGCCGAGCAGGCCGCGACCGTGCGCCGCAAGGCACCGGACCGGCGGCTGGTGCTGTTCCCGTCCGACGGGATGACGCAGTTCGCCTGCTACGCCTGGCAGGCGGGCGCCCAGTGGTTCGACACCTCCGGGGGCGCCTGGAACGTGTCCCTCGCCGACGCACCGTCCCGGCGGGTCGCGGAGTACTGGCAGCGTCTCATCGACCGCGACCACGTCTTCATGAACGCGGTCGAGAGCAGACAGTCCGACGCGCAGATCGGCAACGGGCTGGTCCTCACCCGGCTCAGCGGCGCGTGGGACGCCGGCGCGCAGATGAACGCGCGGCCCGGGCAGAAGGGCCAGTGGCGGATCGCGCCGCTGCCGCAGTGGGACACCGGCAGCCCGTCCGCCGGCACGCACGGCGGGTCGACCTTCGCGGTCACCAAGGACAGCCGGCACCCCGAGGCCGCCATGGAGTTCATCGAGTGGCAGGTCTCCCACCCCGACGCGCTGCGCGCCCGCCTCTCCAGCGGCACCAGCAGCCAGTACCCGGCCGCACCCGGCCTGGTGCCGGTGGGACGGGACGCCTTCGACCGCTCGTACTACGGCGGACAGGACATCTACACCCTGTTCGAGCAGGAGGCCGAGAAGATCGGCGAGCAGTGGCTGTGGGGGCCGCGGATGAGCGCGACCCAGAAGGTCATGCAGGACTCCTTCGCCCGCGTCAGCGGCGGCCAGGGCAGCCTCGTGGAATCGCTGCGCACCGCGCAGGAGGGCACCATGCCCGACCTCAGGGCCCTCGGCCTGTCCACCACCCAGCGCAGCACCTGAGCCGACGAAAGGCAGGTGACACCCATGACCACGACGACCCACTCACGGGTGCCGGCCGGCGCGACCCGCGCCGCCGCCCCGGAGCCCTCCGCCTCCGGCATCCGCGCCCGCAGAGCCGCCAAGCGGCGCCAACTGGCCGCCTGCGGCGTCCTGATGACGCCGTTCTTCGCCCTGCTGGTCACCGTCTTCCTGATCCCCGTCGGCACCGCCGTCTACCTCAGCTTCTACAGCGACGACCAGCCCGGACTCGGCTTCGGTCCCGAGCGCACGGTCTTCGTCGGACTGCGCTCCTACGCCGCCGTGCTCACCGACCCCACCTTCCTCGGCGGGCTCGGTACGGTCGCCCTGTACTGCCTGATCTACATCCCGCTGATGGTCGTCGGTGCGCTCGTCCTCGCCCTGCTGCTGGACTCCGGCGTGGTCCGGCTGCGCGCCTTCGCCCAGCTCGGCCTGTTCCTGCCGCACGCGGTGCCCGGCATCATCGCCGCGCTGATCTGGCTGTACCTGTACACGCCCGGCATCAGTCCGGTCATCGAGCTGTTCGCGAAGGGCGACATCACGATCGACTTCCTCGGCGTGCACACGGTGCTCCCGTCCATCGTGAACATCGCGCTGTGGAGCAACCTCGGCTACAACATGGTGGTCTTCTACGCCGCCCTCCAGGCCGTGCCGCGCGAGGTGATCGAGGCGTCCGTGGTCGACGGCGCGGGGCCGGTGCGCACCGCGCTCCAGGTCAAGACGCCGCTGGTGCGGGCCTCCATCGTGATGGTGTCGATCTTCACGCTGATCTGGGCGCTCCAGCTGTTCACCGAGCCGATGCTGCTCAGCCAGTCCTCGCCGATGATCAGCTCGCGGTTCTCGCCCAGCATGTACATCTACGACGCGGCCTTCACCCGCAACAACTACAGTCTCGCGGCGGCCGCCTCGGTCGTCCTGCTGGTGTGCACCATCGCCCTGTCCTACGGCGTCACCCGCTTCACCAGCCGCGCCGACGCCGAGGAGGCCCGATGAGCGCCACCGACAGTTCGCTGCTCCGCCCGAGACTGCTGGGCCGCCTCACGGTCAACGTGGTCGTCGCCGTCTCCGTCCTCTACACGCTGCTGCCCGTGCTGTGGCTGGTGCTCGCCGCCGGCAAGACGCGGGACGCCCTGTTCAGCAGCGACCTGCTCTCCCTGAGCGACTTCTCGTTCCTCCAGAACCTCGGCGACCTGTTCGCCATGGACGGCGGGCTGTACGGCCGCTGGTACGTCAACAGCCTGCTGTACGCCGTCCTCGGGGCGGCCCTCGGCGCGCTGGTGAGCGTGGCCTGCGGCTACGCCTTCGACAAGTACCGCTTCCGGCACAAGGAGAAGCTGTTCGGGCTGGTGCTGGCGGCGGTCATGGTGCCGCAGACGGTCCTCGCGCTGCCGCTGTACCTGATGGCGTCCGAGGCCGGCCTGGTGAACACCTTCTGGGCGGTGTTCATCCCGGTGCTGTTCAACCCGTTCGGCGTCTACCTGGGCCGGATCTTCGCGCGGGGCTACGTGCCCGACGAGGTGCTGGAGGCGGCGCGCGTGGACGGGGCGGGCGAGCTGACCACGTACGTCCGGGTGGCGCTGCGGATGCTGGGCCCTGGCCTGATCACCGTCTTCCTCTTCCAGCTGACCGCGATCTGGAACAACTTCTTCCTGCCCATGGTGATGCTGTCCGACCAGGACCTGTATCCCGTCAGTCTCGGCCTGTACCAGTGGAACAGTTCGGCGTCCGTGTCGCCGGAGTACTACCCCGTGGTGATCATGGGTTCACTGCTCGCCGTACTGCCGCTCATCCTCGCCTTCGTGCTGCTCCAGCGATTCTGGCGCAGCGGCCTGACCGCCGGAGCCGTCAAGTGACCCCGTACGCCCCCGGACCCGTCTTCCGGCCCCGTGCCGCCGTGGCCATGTCCCCGGACGCCGCCTCCGCCGTCCTCGACCCCCAGTCGCTCGGCGCGTTCCGCCGGGTCTGCGAACTCGCGCCGTTCCCGGTGCTGGACGACCTGTCCACCCCGCGGGCCCGGTCCGTGCTGGCCGACGTGGACCTGCTGGTCACCGGCTGGGGCTGTCCGCCGCTGGACGCGGACGTGCTGCGGGCGGCTCCGGGGCTGCGGGCCGTGGTGCACACGGCGGGCAGTATCCGCGCTCATGTCACCGACGCGTGCTGGGAGCGGGGCGTCGAGGTCTCCTCGGCCGCCGCGGCCAACGCGCTGCCGGTCGCCGAGTACACCCTGGGCATGATCCTGCTCAGCGGCAAGCGGGTGCTGGAGCGGGCCCGCGACTACCGGGCCACCCGGACCCGGGGCAACTGGCTGCGCACCTCGCGCGGCGTCGGCAACTACCGGCGCACGGTCGGCATCCTGTCGGCCTCGCTGATCGGCCGCCGGGTCGTGGAACTGCTGCGGCCGCACGACATCGAGGTCTTGCTGCACGACCCGTACGTCAGCGACGCGGAGGCCGCCGAACTGGGCGTGGAACGCGTCGAGTTGCCGGAGCTGTTCGCACGCTGCGACACCGTCAGCGTGCACACCCCGCTGCTGCCCACGACCCGCGGGCTGGTCGGCCGCGCGCTGATCGAGTCGATGCCGGCCGACGCGGTGCTGATCAACACCTCCCGCGGGGCGGTCGTCGACCAAGAGGCGCTCACCGACGCCGCCATGGCCGGCCGGATCCGGGCCGTGCTGGACGTCACCGACCCCGAGGCGCTGCCGCCGGACCATCCGCTGTGGGACTGCGAGCACGCCCTGATCACCCCGCACCTCGCCGGCTCCGAGGGCAACGAGTGGCGCCGCCTGGCCGACCTCGCGCTCGCCGAGACGACCCGCTGGGCGTCCGGTGCCGGCTTCCTCCATCCCGTACGACGCGAAAGGCTGGCGTTCCTGGCATGAGCATCCCGTTCGAACTGCCCACCGAGGACCGTGCGTCGAGCCCGTACACCGGCTGGACCCGGGCCCACTGGGAGGCCGTCGCCGACGGACTGCTGTGGGCCGCGTGGCGCTGGAGCACCCCGGGCGGCGCCCTGCTCGACCTGCCGGGACGCCCGTCGCGTTCCGGTGTGCGCTCCGACGGCCTGGAAGGCTTCGCGCGGACGTTCCTCGCGGCCGCCTTCCGGGTCGCGGGCGCCGACGGCGAGGACCCGCACGACTGGCTGGGCCGCTACGCGCGCGGCCTCGCCTCGGGCACCCTCACCCCCGGCCGCGACGACACCGAGTCCTGGCCGCTGATCCTCGACCACGACGTGCAGGGCCAGCCGATGGTCGAGTCGGCGTCGGTCGCGCTCGGGCTGCGGCTGACCTCGCCGTGGCTGTGGAAGAACCTCGACGCCGGGGTCCAGGACCGGGTCGAGGAGTGGCTGCGCGGCGCGCTGCGGCACGTGCCGGCGCCGAACAACTGGTACCTGTTCCCGTACACGGTCGCCGGGTTCCTGGAGTCGGTCGGCCGCGGCGACGCGGAGACGGCCGCGGCACGGGAGCGGGCGCTGGAGCTGATGGAGGGCTGGTACCGGGGCGGGGGCTGGTACGCCGACGGCGACGGTCGCGCCTTCGACCACTACAACGGCTGGGCGCTGCACCTGTACCCCGTGCTCGACGCCCACCTCGGCGGCGACGCCGACGCCCTCGGCCGGTACGGGGAGCGGTTGCGGGCCCACCTGGAGGGGTTCGCCCTGATGTTCGGCGCCGACGGCGCGCCGCTGCACTACGGCCGCTCGCTCACCTACCGCTTCGCGGCGTCGTCCGCCGTGGGCCTGGGCGCGCTGACCGGGCACACCCCGCTGTCGCCGGGTGCCTCGCGGCGGCTGGTGAGTGGCAGCCTACGGTACTTCATGGACCGCGGGGCGCTGAGCGACGAGGGGCTGCTGAGCCTGGGGTGGTTCGGCCCGCACGAGGCGACCCTCCAGCCGTACTCGGGACCGGCCTCCCCGTACTGGGCGTCGAAGGCGTTCGTGTCGCTCCTCGCCCCGGCCGGCCACCCGCTGTGGACGGCGCCCGAGGAGCCGGCGCCGGTGGAGGAGACGGACCGCGTGCTCGCCCTCGCCGCGCCGGGGCTGCTGGTGCAGTCGACGCGCGAGGACGGGATCGTCCGGCTGCACAACCACGGCAGCGACCATGTCCGGCCGCACGAGGGCGAGTCGGCGGACCAGGACGACCCGCACTACGGCCGGCAGGCCTACTCGACCCGGACGGGCCCCACGGCCGGGGAGAACGCCGCGGACAACCACCTGTCGGTCGAGGTGGGCGGCCGGGGCAGCGTCCGGCGCCGCGTCCACCCGCTCGGCGCCGGGCAGGGCGACGGCTGGGGCTGGGCGGCGTCCTGGCACCGGCCCGTCTTCACCGGCGGCGCCCCGATGGTGCCGGGGCTGCGGGTGGAGAGCGTGACGGTGGCCCGGGGTCCGTACGAACTGCGGGTGCACCGGGTCGTCGGGGCGCCGCGGGGGGCCCGGGTCACGCACACCGGGTGGGCCACCGGCCCCGAGGAGCCCCTGGTCTCCGGGCTGCACGGACTGCACGGCTGGCTGCCCGGGACCGAGACGGTGCGCGCCCCGCAGGGCACGGCGTACGTGCCGTGGGCCGAGCTGCCCCGGCTGTCCGGCGAGGCGGGCGGGACCACCCTGCACGTCTGCCTGGCGGCACTCACCGGTGAGCCGGTGACCATGTCGATCACCGAGGCCGTCACGGAGGTCGTGCCGGGTGAGAGCCACGTCGACGTGGTCTGGACGCACGACGGCGGCCGCACCCGGGTCTCGTTCGGCCCGGTGGCGGTGACGCACTCCGCGGACACGGCCTAGGACGTCCGCGCGGGTTCCGACAGTACGCGCAGGGCGCCGGGCAGTACCCGGGCGGTGACGGGGACGGCGGCCTCGACCTCTCCGTCGGCGCCGTAGGGTATCGGCCGGTCCGCCTCGATGCGGATCTCCCTGCCGCGCAGGACGCGGACCTGGGGGCGGTGGACGTGGGCGCCCGTCTCGAGTTCGTTCATCAGCCTGAAGAACAGCCATCGCGGCGCGTCGTGGATCATCACCACCTCCAGCAGGCCGTCGTCCACCTCGGCGGCGGGCGCGATGAGCCGGTTGAAGCCGTAGTAGCCGGAGTTGGCGGCCACCACGGTGTAGCCGGTGAAGGCGTGCTCCTCGCCGTCGACCGTGACCCGGTATCGGGTCGGGCGCCAGCCGGCGACGGCGCGCAGCGCGCCCGCGTAGTAGGAGGCCGTGCCGCGCAGCAGGCGCGCGCTGTTGGCGTGGTGGTTGGCGAGCGCGTCGACCCCGGCGTAGACGCTGCCGAGCACGACCGCGCGGTCGTGGACGGCCGAGGTGACCTCGATGGTGTCGACGGAGCGGGGTTCGCCGTCGAGCAGTACCCGGGCGAGCCCGGCCGGGTCGGTGGGCAGCTTCAGCGCGCGGGCGAAGTCGTTGCCGCGCCCGGCCGGGACGAGCCCGAGCAGGGCCCCGGTGCCGCTGAGCGCGCCGCCGATCCCGCCCGCCATCCCGTCGCCGCCGACGGCGAGCACCACCCGGCCGCGGTCACCGGCGCGCCGGGCGAGTTCCCGGGCGTGCGCGAGGCTGTGGCTGTACTCGGTCTCCAGCCCGGCGCCCGCCTCCCGCAGCAACCGGGCCACCCCGAGCAGCGCGGCGGCCGAGGTGGCGCCGCCCGCGGTGGGGTTGACGACGGCGGTGAACTGTCGCATCGATGTGCCTCCGGGCTGACGGATGGTGCCGGACTGTTGTCTCACGGGTGCGCGGGGTGCCGGTCGGCGGGGTCAGTCCGCCGGCAGCATGACGCCCGGACTGAGCACGCCGGCGGGGTCCAGGCTGTGCTTGACCGCGCGCAGGGCCGCGATGCCGAGGGGGCCGGCCTCCTGGACGTACCAGTCCCGGTGGTCGGTGCCGACGCCGTGGTGGTGGGTGATGGTGCCGCCCGCGGCGAGGATCGCCTCGTTGGCCGCGTGCTTGGCCCGGGTCCAGTGCGCCACGGCGTCGTCGCCCTGGGCGGAGACGACGGTGAAGTACAGGGAGGCGCCGTTCTCGTAGACGTGCGAGATGTGGCACATGACCAGCGGCGGGGTGCCGGCGTCGGTGAGGGTGCCGGTGAGCGCGTCGCGGACGGCGGCGTAGAGGGCGGGGACGCGGGACCAGTAGGTCGCGGTCTCCAGGGTCTCGGCGAGCGCCCCGGCGTCGAGGAGGGAGTCCCGCAGGTACGGCGCCGAGTAGCGGCCGTGGGCCCAGCGCTCCCCCGGCTCCTCGCCCGCGAAGGTGCCCCCGCTCTCGCGCAGGACGGCGGCGGCCTCCTCGCGGCGGTGCGCGGTGTCGGCCTCGGTGCCCTCGAAGCCGACGACGGCCAGGCATCCGGCGTCCTGCCGGTCGAGGGAGGAGCCGAGGGCGTCGGGCTGGGCGAGGCCGATCAGGGTCTCGGTCTCGTCGGAGAGCCGCAGCACCGTGGGACGCGGGCCGTCCTGGGCGAGCCTGCGCAGGGCGGCGGCGCCCGCGTCGAAGGAGGCGAAGCGCCAGCCCTCGTAGCGGCGGACCTCGGGTACGGGCCGCACGCGGACGGTGACGGAGGTGATGACGCCGAAGGCGCCCTCCGAGCCCAGGACGAGCTGGCGCAGGTCGGGTCCGGCGGCCGAGCGCGGGGCGCGGCCGGTGACCAGGGTGCCTTCGGGGGTGGCGAGGGTGAGGCCGAGGACCATCTCGTCGAAGCGGCCGTAACCGGCGGAGGCCTGTCCGCTGGAGCGGGTGGCGGCGAAGCCGCCGATGGTGGCCCACTCGTAGGACTGCGGGAAGTGGCCGAGGGTGTACCCGTGCGCGGCGAGCAGCGCCTCGGCCTCGGGGGCGCGCAGGCCGGGTTGCAGGCGGGCGGTGCGGGAGACCTCGTCCAGTTCGAGCAGGCGGTTCATGCGGCGCAGGTCGAGGGCGACGAAGGCGCCGCGGTGCCCGGGGGCGAGGCCGCCCACCACGGAGGTGCCGCCGCCGAAGGGGACGACGGGCAGCCGGTGCTCGGCACAGGTCTCCAGCACGGCCAGCACCTCGTCGTGGCCGTCGGGCAGGATCACGGCGGCCGGGGTGTCGGTGACGTCGCCGGTCCGCATCAGCAGCAGGTCGGGGGTGGACTTGCCGCGGGTGTGCCTCACGCGGGTCTCCGCGTCGGTGCGCACGTCGTCCGCACGGCCGCCGACCGCCGCCGTGAGCGCCCGGCGGGCGGCCTCGTCCAGGGGCGACTCGGGGACGTCGATCTCCGCCAGCGGGAGCGGGGCGGCGTCGCGGGGCTTGACGCCGAGCAGTTCGCGCAGCAGCCCGGTCACCGTGTCCGGCAGCGGTGTCGCCCTGGCCGGGTCGCCCCAGCCGTTCCACAGCATGTCCATGGCCTGTCGTCCTCACGGTCGCTTCTGGGGATGCCTGCCGCACCACCCGGCGGGGCGTTACACTGTTACACATGACGCCCAACCGTCACAACCACTCGACCCGGCCGAACCCCTCGGACAACGACACGGTGCTCGACGCCGTCCGCGACTGCGTGATGGCCGTCGGGGTCCGCCGCACGACGATGACCGACGTCGCCCGCCGCGCCGGTGTCTCCCGGATGACCCTGTACCGGCGCTGGCCGGACGTGCGGTCCCTGGTCGGCGACCTGATGACCCGCGAGTGGATCGCGGTGGCGACCGGGGCCATCCCGGAGCCCCGGCCGGGCACCGGGACCCGCCCGCGCCTCGTCGAGGGACTGGTGGCCGGGGTGGAGGGGTTCCGCGCCCACCCGCTCTTCCGCAAGATCGTCGACGTCGACCCCGAGCTGCTCCTGCCCTACGTCCTCGACCGGCGCGGAGCGAGCCAGGAAGCCCTGCTGGAGCTGCTCGAGGACGCGCTGGGACAGGGGCACGCCGACGGCTCGGTGCGCCGGGCGCACCCCGAACGGCAGGCACGGTCCGTGCTGCTGGTCGTCCAGTCCTTCGCCCTGTCGCTGCGGACCATGACCGACGAGGACGACGACGAGCTGACCTCCGCGGCCTTCCTCGCGGAGCTGCGGACCATCCTGGAAAGGACCCTCACGCCATGAGCCCCACCAGCAGCCCCGCCGCCGGGGCGGCCTCCCTGTCCGCCGCACGGCGCGCCCGCGAGCTGGCCGACACCGTGGGCGGTCCCGTCGTGGACGTCCTGGTCGTCGGCCTCGGCGCGACCGGCGCGGGGGCCGCCCTGGACGCGGCGGCCCGCGGGCTGAGCGTCGTCGCCGTGGACGCCCACGACCTGGCCTTCGGCACCTCCCGCTGGAGCTCCAAACTCATCCACGGCGGCCTGCGCTACCTCGCCTCCGCGCAGCTCGACGTCGCCCACGAGAGCGCGGTGGAGCGCGGGGTGCTGATGGAGCGCACGGCACCCCATCTGGTGCGCGCCCAGCCCTTCGTGCTGCCGCTGACGCCGCTGGTCTCCCGCGGCCAGGCCGCGCTGGCGTGGGCCGGCTTCCGGGCCGGCGACACCCTGCGGCTCGCGGCGCGCACGGCCCGGGCCACGCTGCCCGCGCCGCGCCGGCTCTCCGCCGTGGAGACCCGGCACCTCGCGCCGGCGCTGCGCTCCGACCGGCTGCGCGGCGGCCTGCTGTCCTGGGACGGCCGGCTCACCGACGACGCCCGGCTGGTGACCGCGCTCGCCCGCACCGCCGCCGCCCGCGGCGCCCGGATCCTGACCCGGACCAGGGCGCTGGAGCTGACCTCGTCCGGCGCCCGGATACGCGACGAGCTGACCGGCGAGGAGGGCGTGGTGCGGGCCCGCGCGGTGATCAACGCCTCCGGGGTGTGGGCCGGCGGCCTCGTGGACGGCATCCGGGTCCGCCCCTCCCGCGGCACCCACCTCGTCCTGCGCTCCGACCACCTCGGCCCGCTCCCCGCGGGCCTGCACGTGCCGGTCCCCGGGGAGACCAACCGCTTCGTCCTGGTCCTGCCCCAGGGCGACGGCCGGGTCTACGTCGGTCTGACCGACGAACCCGTGGAGGGCGACGTCCCGGACGTGCCGGAGGTGCCCGAGACCGACGTGGGCTTCCTGCTCGACGTGCTCGGTTCGGTACTGGACGTGCCCGTGCACCGCGAGGACGTGGTGGGCGCCTTCGCCGGTCTGCGCCCCCTGCTGGACACCACCTCGCCGGACCGGGCGGGCGGCGGGCCCCGCACGGCGGACGTCTCGCGCCGGCACGCCGTGCTCACCTCGTCGGAGGGCGTGATCACCGTGGTCGGCGGCAAGCTCACCACGTACCGGCGCATGGCCGAGGACGCGGTGAACGCCGCCGTCGCCGCCCGCGGCCTGACCGCGGGCCCCTCCCCCACCGCCGCCCTGCCCCTGGTCGGCGCCGCCGCCCCGCAGGCCCTGGCCACGGTGCGGGCGCCGGACCGCCTGGTGCGGCGCTACGGCACCGAGGCGCCCGACGTGCAGGCCCTCGCCGCCCGGAACCCCCGGCTCGCCGAACGGGTGCTGCCGGCTCACCCCGTCACCGGCGCCGAGCTGCTGTGGGCGCTGCGCCACGAGGGCGCCCTCGACGAGGCGGACCTCCTCGACCGGCGCACCCGCATCGGCCTGGTGCCCGAGGACCGCGCGGCGGCCCTGGACGCCGTACGGGACCTGGTCGGCGAGACCATGGCGCGGCACGACTGAGGACGGCCGCACCCGCATCGCGCCCGGTCAGGAACCCTGGCCCCCGTCCTGGACGGCCTTGCAGACGTTCGCCTCGATCTTGTGCCGGGACCGGCCTCCCTCCTTGACGTACTCCGACATCGCGGTCCGCGCGTCCCGGTCCAGGTCGCGCCAGGCCCGCACGGCGGTCTCGTACGTGTGGGACTGCCGCGGGGTCCACCGATGCTGCGTGGGAGGCCCGTACGAGTCGCGCAGTTCCTCGACCCGGTGCTGTGCCTGGTCCGCCGCGCGACGCTTGTGCACGAGCTCCTCGAATGTATGAGCCACCACACCTCGACGGTAGTCAGAGGAGCGCCGTCGCGCGCGTCGAAACCGGTGCCGCCGGTCCCGTCGGCCCGGGTCCGCACAAGTGGGCCCCACGGACCGCGAAGAGCCTTAACATCAAGCCACCATGGACGGCCGGGCATATGCGAGAGGTGAGGGCAGCGTGGCGGACATCGAGGGACCGGCAGTACCCGAGCGGCTGCTGATCACCCGTACCACCACGGGCGACGGCGTCAGCATCGTCATCCTCGCCGGAGAGGTCGATCTCGACGGCAGCGGCCAGTTGCGCGACGTCCTGCTGTCCTCGGTGCAGTCGGCACCGGGCACGGTCGTCGACTTCGGCGAGGTGGGCTTCCTGGACTCCAGCGGCATCAACGTGCTCATCTCCGCCCACCGGGAGGCCGAGTCCCGCGGGGTGTGGCTCCGGCTCGCGGCCCCGCGGGACGCCGTCGAGCGGGTGCTGCGGCTCGTGGGCGTCGACGGGCTCATCGCCTGCTTCCCGAGCGTCGAACAGGCGCTGACCGACTGAGGGAGGTCAGGTCAGCGGCAGGCGCGCGTACACCGTCTTCCCCTTCTCGTGCGGCTTGGTGATCACCTCGCCGCACAGGCGGGTCACGATCTCCAGGCCGTGCCGGCCGACCCGCAGGGGGTCGCGGGGCAGGAACGTGGGAAAGGCGTCCCCGGTGTCGGAGACCGCGATCTCCACGCGGTCGTCCACCAGGGTCAGCGCCAGCCGGCAGGGTCCTGGCGCGTGCCGCAGCGCGTTCGTCACCAGTTCGCTGGCGACCAGGCGGGCGGTGTCCAGGAAGGTGTCGGCCAGGTCGACGCCCAGCTCGGCGAGCAGGGTGACGAAGCGGTGCACGACGTCCCGGGAGGCCGGGATCATCGCCGAACCGCCCCTGAACTCCACCACCGTGGACACGTCGGAGGTGTCCGCGGCATCGGGTCCGTGCGCCGGAGTCATACAGAGCCTCACCGTCCGGTCGGGGCCGTGTGGGGGAGCGACGCCCCGGCCCCTCACGATACGCACCGGCGAGGCTTTCACGATCCCTCTGCCCCAACTTCCGCCGGACACGCCCTTTTTCGGACAGGCGCGGCCCGGGTGCGCCGGACCGCCGGGGCCCTCTCGGGCGGCGGGCGGTCCGGCGCGCGGGACCGGTCAGGAGGCGGTGCAGCCGCCGACCGTGGGCGCGGCGCCGCTGCCGTTCTTCGCCACGGTGAATCCGAAGCTGGTCGACGCCCCGGCCGCCAGGGTGCCGTTCCAACTCGGGCGGACCGTCATGACGTTGCCCGTCCAGGTGGGCGTGCCGTTCCAGAGGGACGACACGGACTGCGGCGAGGGCAGGGTGACCGTCGCGGTCCAGGAACTGATCGGCGCGTCGCCCGCGGTGATGGTGACCTGGCCGTTGTAGCCGCTGCTCCAGTCCGCGGTCCTGGTGTAGGCGGCCGTACAACTCGCCGCGGGGTCGCCCGGGTCACCGGGGTCGCCCGGGTCGCCCGAGCCGCCGAGGGCGGTCAGGACGGCGTCGTAGGCGGGCTTCTCCCGGTATTCGCCGTCGAAGAGCAGCGGGGTGCCGCCGCTGCGCCACGAGTACTTGTCGGTGACGCCCCAGACGGTGATGCCGGTGCAGCGGTCGACCGCGAGGCAGGCGTCGACCACCTTGGTGTAGTTGGCGGCCTGGGCCGATCCGGAGCCCTCGATGTCGAGTTCCGTGATCTGCACGTCGACGCCGAGGTCGGCGAAGCGCTGGAGGTTCTGCCGGTAGTCGGCGGGGACCGGGGAGGCGCTGTTGAAGTGGGACTGGAAGCCGACGCAGTCGATGGGCACACCGCGGGACTTGAAGTCCTTCACCATGGCGTAGACGGCATTGCTCTTCGCGTTGACGCCGTCGGTGTTGTAGTCGTTGTAGCAGAGCTTGGCGGCCGGGTCGGCGGCGCGGGCGGTGCGGAACGCCTCCTCGATGAAGCCGTCGCCGAGCCTGTCCTGGAAGGGCGAGCTGCGCCGGGCGCCGCTGCCGCCGTCCTGGAACGCCTCGTTGACGACGTCCCAGCTGTGGATCTCGCCCTTGTAGTGGCCCATCAGGCCGTTGATGTGGCCGTTCATCGCGGTGCGCAGGTCGGCGGCGCCCAGCGCGCCCACCCAGGACGGCAGCTGGGAGTGCCAGACGAGGGTGTGGCCGCGCACGTCCATGCCACGGCTCCGGGCGTGGTCCACGACCCGGTCGGCGGCGGTGAAGGTGAAGGTGCCGCGGCTGGGTTCGGTGGCGTCCCACTTCATCTCGTTCTCGGGCGTCGCCGAGGTGAACTCGCGGTCCAGCGTGGCGGCGTAGTCGGCCTCGCCGAGGTGGTTCGCGGCGACGGCGGCGCCGAAGTAGCGGCCCTGGCCGGCCGCGGCGGACCCGAGTGTGTCGGCGGCGGCTTCGGCTTCGGCGGTGTGGCCCGCGGTCGTCAGCGCGGCCACGGCCACGAGTCCGGCGGCGGCCGTTCTCGCCAGGCATCTCAAAGGCATGGTCATGTCATCCCGGTCCTTGAATCGGTGTGCGGGGGCCGTTCGGAAGGGCGGAGATCATGGATCACGGATCGTCGAAACTTTCGGAATGATTTCCGAATGTCGCGGAGGAGGTTACGGATTCCCGTCCGCGGGGTCAACGCCCGGACGGTCACCCGTGCGGACCGACCACGTGCGCGACCCGGGTGCGGTGGCGCATTCTTGCTGTGTCGCCCCGCGCGGCGGCGCACGGACGAGGTGGGGCCGATGAGTGCAGGCGCCGAGGAAGCGGACCGGACGCCCGGACGGCTGACGGCGCTGCTGATCGACGCCTGCGTCCGGGCGACCGACGCGGCCGGCGGCCGGGTGGGCGGGATCTACCTGGACTCCGGCACGCCCGGTCTGTTGCGGCTCGCTGTGCTCGCCGGACTGCCCGGGCGGTTGTTCCGGCCCTGGTGGCGCCTGCACGCCGACAGCCCGTTCCCGGTCGCCGACGCCTACCGGCTGGGTGTCCGCGTCGTGCTGCCCAACGCCGCGGAGACCATGCGCCGCTACCCGCAGTTCGCGGCCGGCCTGCCGTTCCCGTTCGGGTCGCTGTATGTGCCCGTCGCCGGGGCGCGGCGGACGTACGGGGTCTTGACCGTCCTGCGCCCCGCCGCCTCGGACGCCGCCGAGGTGCTGGAGGGCGCCGACCGGATGGCGGGGCTGGCGCAGGACCTGGGCGCGGCCCTGGAGCGGCTGGACGAGGACAGCGACGCGCCGCCGGTCCTCTGGGAGGGCGAACCGCTGTGCGTCCGGCCGCCCCCCGCCGGACGGCACCCGCAGCACGCCGGAAGCTTCGCCTGGGATCCGGTCACCGGCGCCGTCACCCTCGACGAACCGCTGTGCGTCCTGCTCGGCATGCCGGCGGGCGCCGCCGGACCCACCGCCGCGCTCGGGTCGCTCACCGCCGTCCTGGCCCCCGACGACGGGCACCGGCTCGCCGCGGCCCTGCGGGAGACCGCCGCCGGCCGGCCGCCGCGGCTGCCCCTGTACGTGCGCGCGGCTGACGGGGCGCTGCGCCTGGTCGAGCTGTGGCGGCCGCAGGCGGCCCGGGCCGACGGCGTGACCGTACGGGGAGCGGTCCGCGATCCCTTCGCCGGCACCGTGGCCGACGCCGCCGCCGACCTGCTGCCGGAGGGCGTGTTCTGCGTGGACCGGCTGGGCACGGTCGTCTACGCCAACCCGCGCGCCGCCCAGCTGCTGGGCCGGCCCCGCGCGGGGCTGCTCGGCCGCTCGCTGTGGGAGGCGGTTCCCTGGCTGGACCAGGCCGCCTACGAGGACCATCTGCGCGGTGCGCTGCTCTCCCCCGACCCGGTCCGCTTCCATGTCCGGCGCCCGCCCGACGGCAGCCGCCGCAGCGCCCCGCAGCCCTTCGAGGGCGACTGGCTGGCCGTCTCCGTCTACCCCGGCCCGGACCTCCTGGCGGGCACGCTCCGGCCCGCCAACCGGGTGGCCGACGCGTCGGCCGGCCTCACCCCCGAGCACGGGGTGCCGGAGACGGAGCCCGAGGCCGGCGACCCCGCCCCGCCGATCGCCTCGACGGCGGCCGAGTACCGCCCGATCGTGCTGGCCGTCGCGCTGACCGAGGCGGTCACCGCACGCCAGGTGTCGGCCGTGGTCGTGCGGGAGCTGCTGTCCGCCTTCGGTGGCCGCCGGCTCGCCATCTACCTGCTCCAGGACCGCCACCTCTACCTGGCCTGGGAGACGGGTTTCCCGCCGGGCTTCCTCGCGCCCTTCGAGGGCGTCGCGCTGGACGCCCGGCTGCCCGGCGTCGAAACGCTGACCAGCGGCCGGCCCCTCTTCTTCGACTCCATGCAGGACCTGGCCGCCGCGTACCCGGGCATCCCGCTGGACGCCACGGAGGGTGCCCGCGCCTTCCTGCCGCTGATCGCCTCCGGACGCCCGGTCGGCTCCTGCATCCTCGGCTTCGACCGCGCGCGCGGGTTCAGCACCGAGGAACGCACGGTGCTCACCGCGCTCGCCGGGCTGATCGCCCACGCCATGGAGAAGGCCCGGCGCTACGAGTCCGAGACCGCGCTGGCCCGGGGCCTCCAGGGAGTGCTGCTGCCCCGCCGGCTGCCCGCCCATCCCCTGCTGGAGACCGCCGGACGCTATCTGCCGGGCACCCAGGGCATGGAGGTGGGCGGCGACTGGTACGACGTCGTCGCCTCCGGGGACTGCATGGCCCTGGTCATCGGCGATGTGCAGGGGCACGGCGTGCAGGCCGCGGCCACGATGGGGCAACTGCGCAGCGCCGTGCGCGCCTTCGCCCTCGGCGACCGGCCGCCCGACGAGGTGATGAGCGGCGTCAACCACCTGCTGGCCGACCTGGACCCGGGCCTGTTCGCGAGCTGCTGCTACATCCGGCTCGACCCCGCCACCGGACGGGCCCTCGCCTCCCGCGCGGGCCACCCGCCGCCGCTCCTGCGCCACCCGGACGGGCGCACCGAGGCCCTGGACCTGCCCGGTGGGGTGGTGCTCGGCGTGGACCCCGGGGCGCCCTATCCGCTGACCGAGTTCCGCGTCGAGCCGGGTGCCGTCCTCGCCCTCTACACGGACGGGCTGGTGGAGCGGCCCGGCAGCGACATCGACGACGGCATCACCGCCCTGCGGCTCGCCCTGGCCAGGGCGGGAGCGCCCGCCGCGCGGCCCGGCAGGCGTGCGCTGGCCGGCGTCGCGGACCGGCTCATCGTGACCTCCCGCCACGCGACGGACCGCGCCGACGACATCGCCCTGCTGCTCGCCACCCGCCGTCCCCGCCCCGGGAGCCCCCGATGACCCCACCCACGGCCCCCCGTCCGGCGGACCCCGTCGGCACCGGGGGTGCCCCTCGCCTCACGGAGCCCGGCAGTGTAGACATGGGCACATGGTCCGACTGAGGGGTCGATCGGGAGAACGGTCACCCCGTCGTCCCAGCGGCCCGCTCGCCCGACACCGGAGGGACGCGGACCCGACACGGCGGGGGACGGACGCGGGGCGGCGTCACTCGGCACTGCGCCGGGCGCTGTCCGGACGCAGCGTGGCCGCCCAGGTCTTCGTCATGAACGTGGTCATCGTGCTGCTGCTGGTGGTGGCCGCGGCGGCGGCGCTGGTGCTCCAGGTACGGCACGACACCTCCGTCGAGGCCCGCAACCGGTCCGTCGCGGTGGCCGAGACGTTCGCCAACTCCCCCGGCATCCTCGCGGCGCTGCGCGCCCCCGACCCCACGGCGGTGCTCCAGCCCCGGGCCGAGGCGACCCGCAAGGCGACCGGTGTGGACTTCGTGGTCGTCACCGACACCGACGGCATCCGCTACACCCATCCCAAGCCCGACCGCATCGGCAGGGAGTTCGTGGGGAACACCGCCCCCGCGCTGGCCGGGAAGACGGTGACCGAGGAGATCGAGGGGACCATCGGTCCGCTGGTCCAGGCGATCGTGCCGGTCAAGGCGCCCGACGGCACGGTCGTCGGCCTGGTCTCGGCCGGCATCACCACGGAGAACGTCGGCGGCGCCGCCGAACGGCAGCTGCCGCTGGTGCTGATCGTGGCGGCGGTCGGCCTGGCCGTGGCGACGGCGGGCACGGCGCTCGTCAGCCGGCGGCTCCTGCGCCAGACGCACGGTCTGGGACCGCGCGAGATGACCCGGATGTACGAACACCACGACGCGGTCCTGCACAGCGTCCGCGAAGGCGTGCTCATCGTCGGCCCGAAGGGCAGGCTGCTGCTCGCCAACGACGAGGCCGAGCGCCTGCTCAACCTGCCCGCCGACGCCGAGGGACGGCACGTCCTCGACCTCGGGCTGCCGGCCGACACCGCGGAGCTGCTGGCCTCCGGACGGGTCGCGACCGACGAGGTGCACCGGGTCAAGGACCGGCTGCTGGCGGTCAACCAGCGGCCCACGGACGTCCGGGGCGGCCCGGCGGGCAGCGTCGCCACCCTCCGCGACTCCACGGAGCTGCGGGCCCTGTCCGGCCGCGCCGAGATCGCGCGGGAGCGCCTGGACATGCTGTACGACGCGGGCGTGGGCATCGGCACCAGCCTGGACGTCACGCGCACCGCCGAGGAGCTGGCGGAGCTGGCCGTGCCCCGGTTCGCGGACCACGTCAGCGTGGACCTGTTCGAGGCGGTGCTGGCGGGCGGCCAGCCGGAGGGCGTCACGACACTGCGCCGCACCGCGCTCAGCGGCGTACCCGAGGAGGTCCCGCTGTACCCGGTGGGCCGGCAACTGCGCTACGTGGACTCCTCCCCGCAGGGCCGGACCCTGAACACCGGCACGCCGGTACTGGAGCCCAGCCTCGACGTGGCGCCCGGCTGGCAGGCGCAGGACCTCGAACGCAGCGCGCAGGTCCTGGAGTACGGCATCCACTCGCTGATCACGGTGCCGCTGCGCGCGGGCACGCTGGTGCTCGGGGTGGTCAGTTTCTGGCGGTCCGAGACGCCCGAGCCGTTCGACGAGGACGAACTGGCCCTCGCCGAGGAACTGGTCGCGCGGGCCGCGGTCTCCATCGACAACGCCCGGCGCTACACGCGCGAGCACAGCATGGCGGTGACCCTCCAGCGCAGTCTGCTGCCCCGCCGGATGCCGGAGCAGAACGCCCTGGACGTCGCCTACCGGTACCTGCCCGCGCAGGCCGGGGTGGGCGGCGACTGGTTCGACGTGCTGCCCCTCTCGGGCGCCCGGGTCGCGCTGGTGGTCGGCGACGTCGTCGGGCACGGGCTGCACGCCGCGGCGACCATGGGCCGGCTGCGGACGGCGGTGCACAACTTCAGCGCCCTCGACCTGCCGCCCGACGAACTGCTCGGCCTGCTGGACGAGCTGGTCGGCCGCATCGACCAGGACGAGCAGACCGACGACAGCACCGCCCCGGTCACCGGCGCGACCTGCCTCTACGCGATCTACGACCCGGTCGCCGGGACCTGTGTGATGGCCCGGGCGGGTCACCCGCCACCCGCGCTGATCCGGCCCGACGGCGGCGTGGAGTTCCCCGAGGTGCCCGCCGGTCCCCCGCTGGGGCTGGGCGGCCTGCCGTTCGAGACGACCGAGCTGCGGCTGGCGGAGGGCAGCCGTCTGGTGCTGTACACCGACGGTCTGGTGGAGGACCGGGAGCACGACATCGACGTCGGTCTGGAGCACCTGCGCCAGGCGCTGGAGACGGCCGGCGAGACGCCCGAGGAGACCTGCCGGACCGTCCTGGACGCCCGGCTCCCGGACCGGCCGGGCGATGACATCGCCCTGCTCGTTGCCCGCACCCGCACCCTCGGACCCGACCACGTCGCCGAGTGGCAGGTGCCGTCCGACCCGGCGGCCGTCGGCGAGGTGCGCTCCCAGGTCACCCGGCGGCTCGCCGAGTGGGGGCTCGACGACCTGGCGTTCGCCACGGAGCTGATCCTGAGCGAGCTGGTCACCAACGCGATCCGGTACGGCGGTGAGACCGTCCATGTCCGGATGCTGCGCGACCGCAGTCTGGTCTGCGAGGTGTTCGACAGCAGCAGCACCTCGCCCCACCTGCGCTACGCGGCCATGACGGACGAGGGCGGGCGCGGACTGTTCCTGGTCGCGCAGCTCGCCGAGCGCTGGGGCACCCGCTACACGCCGGCCGGCAAGGTCATCTGGGCGGAGCAGCCGATGCCGTGACCGTGGCGGGCGCCGCCGCCCTCGGTCCGTACCAATTCCGTGCCTGACGGGTGCCCAGCACGCCGTGAGGCACCCCTTCAGCGACCCCGCGCCCCGCGCGGGCCTCTCGCGCCGTACCGTGCTCGCCATGGCATGCGCGTCCGTGGCGACCGTCCCCCTGCTCACCCCCTCGCGGGCCACGGCGGCGTCCGTGCGCGCGGCGGGGCTCGACGACCCGGCGAAGAAGGAGATCGCCATGCAGCTCGTGTCGAGCGCGGAGAACTCCTCGCTCGACTGGAAGGCGCAGTACCAGTACATCGAGGACATCGGCGACGGCCGCGGCTACACCGCGGGCATCATCGGCTTCTGCTCCGGCACCGGCGACATGCTCGACCTGGTGGAGCTGTACAGCGACCGCAGCCCCGGCAATGTGCTCGCCCGCTATCTGCCGGCGCTGCGCCGGGTCGACGGCTCCGACTCGCACGAGGGTCTGGACCCCGGTTACCCCGACGACTGGCGCCGGGCGGCGGGCGATCCCGAGTTCCGCCGCGCGCAGGACGACGAGCGCGACCGCGTCTACTTCGGCCCGGCCGTGCGCCAGGGCAAGGCGGACAGGCTGCGCACGCTGGGTCAGTTCGCGTACTACGACGCGATCGTCATGCACGGCGGCGGCGGTGACCGGCTGAGCTTCGGCAGCATCCGCGAGCGCGCCCTGGGCCGGGCCCGGCCGCCGGCCCAGGGCAGCGACGAGGTCACCTACCTGCACGCCTTCCTCGACGAGCGGGTGTGGGCGATGAAGCAGGAGGAGGCGCACAGCGACACCAGCCGGGTCGACACGGCACAGCGCGTCTTCCTCGACGAGGGCAACCTGGACCTCGACCCGCCGCTGGACTGGAAGGTGTACGGGGACAGCTACCACATCGGCTGAGGCAGGCCGGCCCGTCCCGGGCGGGGCGGCTAGGGCCTGTCTGACCATTCCCGTCGTCGCCCGGAGGGCGGCCTCGCGGCGTCAGGTGCGTGCTCTCGCCGTGCCGGGCGTAGAGCCTCGTACTGGACGTACTTGGCTCTGCGCCCGGTGCGGCGAGAGTGCGTGCATGGCGTCGCGAGGCAGACGGGAATGGTCAGACAGGCCCTAAGCACGACGCGGGCCGCGGAACCGGCCGTATGCCGGACTCCGCGGCCCGCGCCGCAGGGGATGCGCCCCGGTGTCAGTGCCGGAAGGCGTCCTTGCCCTTCTCCTTGGCCTGCCGGGCGTCGCCCTTGGACTGCTCGGCGCGGCCTTCGGCCGTCATCTTCTCGTTGCCGACGGCCCGGCCGACCGCTTCCTTGGCCTTTCCCTTGGCCTGCTCCATCTTGGCCTTGGACTTCTGGTTGCCGGCCACAGTGCCTCACCTCTCGGCGTTCGTGTGCGATGGTCTGCCCTGCGGGTGCCCACTGGGGCGGCGCCAAACGTGCCCGGCGGCGGCAGGGGTGTTCGCGGGTCCCCGGGGTAGAGGACGGACAGAGCAGGACCGTCGTCGACTCGGAGGAACGTCATGGCCGGAATTCTGGACCGGATCAAGCGGTTCGCGCGCAGCCCGCAGGGGCGCAGGGCGACCGAGCAGGTGCGCCGCGCGGCCGCGGACCCGCGCCGCCGCGCGCAGGCCCAGCAGATGCTGCGGAGGTTCGGCAGCAAGCGGCGCTGACCGCGTCCGCCCGAGGGGCGGTCCGGTCAGCCCTGGCCGGCGTGGGTGTGGCTGTGGGACGTCTCGGGCGGGCAGCCCCGCTCGTCGCCCGGGCGGTCCCGGCGCCAGTCGCGGACGGCGACGGTCAGCGCGCACAGCATCGCGGCGACGCCGCACCCCACCGACAGGGCCACCGCCTCCTGGTAGTCCTCGTGGGTGGCGTTGAGCGTCAGGTAGAACAGGCCGGGAAGCGCGGCGGTGCCCACGGCTCCGCCGAGCCGCTGCCCCGTCTGGAGGGCGCCTCCCGCGGCACCGGCCATCCGCACGGGGACGTCGCGCAGCGTCATCGTGATGTTCGGCGAGATCACACAGCCGCTGCCGAGACCGCCGAGCAACAGGGCCGGCACCGCGAACCAGGCGGCCCGGTCCGGGGGCGCGAGCCAGAGGAGCAGGGCGGTGGTGCCCAGGCCCGTCATGACGGCGACGAGTCCCCAGACCGTCAGCAGCCTGCCCAGCCGCTCGACCAGCCGGCCCGCCACGGCCGCGGCGGCGGCCGATCCCACGGCGAACGGGGTGACCGCCAGGCCGGACATCAGGGGCGAGTAGCCCAGGCCGTTCTGGAAGAAGAGCGCGAACACCAGCCACACTCCGCTGAACCCGACGAAGTACAGGGCGGCCAGGCCCGCGCCGGTGGCGTAGCCGCGGGTCTCGGTGAGCAGGCCAGGTTCCAGCAGCGGCTGCCCGCCGCGACGGGCGATCCGGCGCTCCCACCGCGCGAAGGCGACCAGGACGGCGGCTCCCGCCGGGAACAGCCACCACGCCCTGGTCAGGCCGCCCGACTCGGCGAGGACCAGCGGCAGCATCAGGGCGAGGATCCCGGTACCGAGGAGCGCCACGCCCACCGGGTCCAGCCGTCCGGGGCCGCCCGGAGCCACCCGGGGCAGCAGGCGGAAGCCGAGCACCAGCGCGACCACGCCGACCGGCACGTTCACGTAGAAGATCCACCGCCAGCCCTCGGGGCCGGCCAGGGCCAGGATCACCCCGCCGACGATCGGTCCCACGGCGCTGGAGACGCCGACGGTGGCGCCGAAGAGTCCGAAGGCGCGTCCGCGTTCCGCGCCCCGGAAGAGCTGCTGGATCAGCGCCGAGTTCTGCGGTGCGAGACTGCCCGCGGCGATCCCCTGGAAGATCCGGGCGAGCACCAGCAGCCCGATGCCCGGCGCGGCTCCGGCGGCGGCACTGAAGAGCACGAAGGCGGCGAGGGCGGCCAGGAAGACGCGGCGCCTGCCGAACGCGTCGCCGATCCGGCCGGCCGTGACCAGGGTCAGGGCGAAGGCGAGCGCGTAGCCGGAGACGACCCATTGCACAGCCGCCGCCGACGCGTGCAGCCCCTGTTGCATGGACGGCAGGGCGACGGCGACGATCGTCACGTCCAGGAGCGTCATGAAACCGGCGACCAGCGTGACCCAGAGGGCTCGCCACCGGTTCGGATCGGAGCTGTCGTCCGGACGCTGCACGCGGGCTCCCCTCGTGAGGCGGCACGGGGCGCGATCACCCCGCGCCCCACGCATGCGTCACCCGTGACGAGGGGTTCAAACCCGACCGCAAAGCCCGGCCATGAGATCCCATAAGCTGCTCTTATGGCCTCATAGACCGGACCCGCGTACCGACTTAGGCTTGCCTTAGCTTAGGCTTCCCCGAGAGTCGATCTGTTACCGCTCGAAGGGAACCTGAACATGCCCCGCCCTCTGCGGGTAGCCATCGTCGGATCCGGCCCCGCCGGCATCTACGCGGCCGACGCCCTGCTCAAGTCCGAGGTGGCCGCCGACCCCGGCGTTTCCATCGACATCTTCGAGCGCATGCCCGCCCCGTTCGGACTCATCCGCTACGGCGTCGCGCCCGACCACCCGCGGATCAAGGGCATCATCACCGCCCTGCACCAGGTGCTCGACAAGCCGCAGATCCGTCTCTTCGGCAACGTGAACTACCCGACCGACGTCAGCCTGGACGATCTGCGCGCCTTCTACGACGGTGTGATCTTCGCCACGGGCGCCACGGCCGACCGTGACCTGCCGGTCCCCGGCCACGACCTCGACGGCTCCTACGGCGCCGCCGACTTCGTCGCCTGGTACGACGGCCACCCCGACTACCCGCGCACCTGGCCGCTGGAGGCCGAGAAGGTCGCCGTCCTCGGTGTCGGCAACGTGGCCCTGGACATCGCGCGCGTCCTCGCGAAGACCGCGGACGAGCTGCTGCCGACCGAGATCCCGTCGAACGTGTACGAGGGCCTCAAGGCCAACAAGGCGCTGGAGGTCCACGTCTTCGGCCGCCGCGGCCCGGCGCAGGCGAAGTTCAGCCCGATGGAGCTGCGGGAGCTGGACCACTCCCCCAACATCGAGGTCATCGTCGACCCCGAGGACATCGACTACGACGACGGCTCGATCGCGACCCGGCGCGGCAACAAGCAGGCCGACATGGTCGCCAAGACCCTGGAGAACTGGGCGATCCGCGACGTCGGCGACCGGCCGCACAAGCTGTTCCTGCACTTCTTCGAGTCGCCCTCCGAGATCCTCGGCGAGGACGGCAAGGTGGTCGGCCTGCGCACCGAGCGCACCGCGCTGGACGGTACCGGCAACGTCAAGGGCACCGGCGAGTTCAAGGACTGGGACGTCCAGGCGGTCTACCGGGCGGTGGGCTACCTGTCCGACCAGCTGCCCAAGCTGCCCTGGGACATCGACTCGGGCACGGTCCCGGACCAGGGCGGCCGGGTCGTCCAGGAGTCCGGCGAGCACCTGCAGTCGACGTACGTCACCGGCTGGATCCGGCGCGGCCCGGTCGGCCTCATCGGCCACACCAAGGGCGACGCCAACGAGACGGTGTCCAACCTGCTGGACGACTACAGGAACGGCCGTCTCCAGACGCCCGTCTCGCCCGCTCCGGAGGCCGTGGACGCCTTCCTGGCCGAGCGGAACGTCCGCTTCACCACCTGGGACGGCTGGTACCGCCTCGACGCCGCGGAGAAGGCGCTGGGTGTGCCGTTCGGGCGGGAGCGCGTGAAGCTCGTCGAGCGCGAGGACATGCTCCGCGAGAGCGGCGCCTGACCGTCGTACCCGGGCCGCTCAGGTCCGGTGGCCGGGCCCGGCGGGGAGTCTCCCGCCGGGCCCGCGGCCGTCAGACCTCCAGCTCGTTCTCGATCCGGCGCAGTTGGTGGCGGGCCATCGCGAGGTTCGCGCGGCTCGCGTCCAGCACCAGGTACAGGAACAGCCCGTTGCCGCCGCGCCCCCTGATCAGACGGATCATGTGGTACTGCGTGTTCAGGGTGATCAGGATGTCCTCGATCTCCTCCTTCAGGCCGAGGTGTTCCATGGTGCGCAGTTTGGCCCGTACGACGTCGGTGTTGCCTGCGGCGGCGACCTCCAGGTTGAACTCCTTGGTCCCGCCCAGCGTGCCGAGCGCCATGCCGCTGGTGTAGTCGACCAGCGCGGCGGCGGACGCTCCGTCGATGGAGCTGAGGCATTCCTTGAGCGAGGTCTCCAGGTTGGCCATGGTGGTTCCTTTCCGGACGTGATCGGTACGCGATCGGTGGTCAGGTCGGCCGGCGGTGGCCGCCGGCCTGGGGGGTCGGTCGGTGTGCGGGGCGCTGCGGGGTGCGCACCGGCAGGGTGCCGATGGGCCGGGCGGTGTCCGCGGCGGGCGTCGGGGCGGGTTCCGCGGCGGCGGGGGCGCGGCCGCGGTCATGGCCGATGTGGGCGGCGACCAGCTCCCCGATGCGGGCGCCGCTGCGCCGGCCCTCCAGGTGCAGCCGGCCCACGTTGACCCGGCCGTCGGCGAGCAGGGTGAGCACGGCGGCGGGACCGGCCGCGTAGGTGGCGACATAGCCGTCGGCCCCGCGCAGCAGCAGTTCGCGGAAGCCGCCGCGCGAGGTGGCCTCGGCCATGCGGTGCGCGACGCCGAGGGCGGCGGCGGTGAGCGCGGCGAGGCCCTCGGGTTCGGTGCCGGGCGCGTCGTGGGCGAGGACCAGTCCGTCCACGGTGGCCGCGAGTGACCCGGTCAGCTGGGGCACGCGGTTGCGCAGTCGGTGCAGTTCGTCCAGGACGTCGCTCTCGACGGCCATGAGCAGTCTCCTTTCGGCACGCTGACGGCGCGCGCGGATCACAGGGCCTCCAGGGCGTGTCGGAGCCGTCGCAGCAGGGCGGTGTCCGGGTCGTCCCACACGGTGCCGCCGGGGTCGGGTCCCGGTGCGAGGGGCGGGGCGGCGGGCGGCGGGGCGGCGGCGACGAGGCCGTCGGCGGCCAGGCGGCGCAGTTCGACGAGGGTGTGGTACGTGCGGCAGGCGAGCGACGAGGCGATCTGCGCGGCGGTGCGCACGCCGTCGACCTGCGTCAGGGTCCGGCCGCGCCGCACCGGCAGGCCGGCCCGCCCGGCGCCCGGCACCCGGGTCAGCGGGACGGTGTCGATGGCGGGGTCCGGCCAGATGCGGTCCAGCAGGGCGCGCCGGCGTCCGGACTCGCGGACGACCGCGTCGACCGGCACGGAGCGGACCGCGCCGAGCCAGTGCACCGCGCCGGGCCGGAAGCGGTGGGCGCGCGTGTCGTGGGCGAGGACGAAGTACGCGGCGTCGAACAGCGCGCCCAGGTGGCAGACCTCCAGCGCGCCGGCCGAGAGCCGTCCGCTGTCCACGAGCCGGTGTCCCACCCGGTGTTGGGCTCCGCCCCGGTCGACCGCGTCCCACCAGCCGTCGGAGGGGACGGCGCCACTGCGGGTGAGCAGCGCGCCGAGGTCCGGGGTGAAGGCCGACTCGACGTGCACGACCCGGCCGGCCGAGAGGTAGACGATGCCCCGCTCGCCCGAGAGCGCGCCGGTCGCCCCCTCGGCGGCGAGCGCGCCGAGGGCGGCCGACGTCGTCTCCTGCGTGGCCCAGGTGGTGGTCACTCTGGTCATCCGAGCACCAGGCGGTCCGCCATCTCCGACAGCCGGATGCGGGCCAGGGCGAGGTTTCCGTCGTCGCGGCCCAGCCAGAGGTGGAGGAAGACGGTGCTGTCGAAGGGGGTGCTGACGAACCGGAGCAGGTGGTAGGCGTCGGCGGTGGTGGCGATCAGGTCCTCCACCGGGGGCGCCTTCCCCGGGTCGACGGCGGGACCGGTCCCGCCGGCCGCCAGGGAGCCGCTCTCGGCGACGTGCCGGGCCAGTTCGGCGGTCTCGGCCGCCGTCGCCTCCCAGTCGCCGCCCGGTGCCTCGCCGACGGCGCCCAGGGCGAGCCCGCTGATCCAGTCGACCAGCGACGCGCCCCGCGCGCCGGGCAGTCGCATGGCTTCCAGCAGACTCTCGTCGATTCCGGGCACGCCGGATCCCCTCCCCCTGCACGGCTGTACCGCGAACGTGACGCAGAGACTACGGAAAGTGCACGCATCTGGTGAGCGCTTTGGCATTTTCCAGGGGAACGTGCGCGCGCTCCGGCATACTGCGGTATTTCGGCCCCGACGGGGGCCGGTCGGTGCGTGCCGGCGAGGGTTTGGCGCGGGCAGGCCCGCCCCGATGCGGATGGTGGGCGGACCTGCCCGCGGGGCCCATTGTGGGGACGTCGGAGCCGTGCCGGCCACGGGTGAACCGCCGCCGTCCCGGGTGCCCGCCGCACACCCGGCGCGCGTCGGTCCGCACCCGAGGGGCGTGCCCCGGCCGGGACGGGCAACCCGAACCCCCATGGCCCGACTGCACCTTCCCCACAGCCGTAAGCACCCCAAGGACGACCGAGCGGACGAGACGCCGGACGAGGCGGCGCCCGAGGACTACGGTCCGGACGCCTCCACCGAGCGCGCCGCCCCCGACTCCCCGACCGAACTGCCGGGGCGCTCCTGGACCGCGCTGCTGCGGCGGGTGGTCGCCGAGTTCCAGGAGGACGAACTCACGGACCGCGCCGCGGCCTTGACCTACTACGGCGTGCTCTCCATGTTCCCGGCCCTGCTGGTGCTGGTCTCGCTGCTCGGCGTCGCCGGGCCCTCCGCCACCCAGGAGGTCCTGGAGAACATCCAGCAGCTGACGCCCGGTTCGGTGCGGGACATCGTCACCGACGCGGTGGAGCAGTTGCAGGCCAGGGCGGGGCTCGGCTCCGTGCTGGCGGTGGCCGGACTGGTGGGCGCCGTCTGGTCGGCGTCCGGCTACGTGGCCGCCTTCATCCGCGCGGCGAACGCGGTCTACGACGTGCCCGAGGGGCGCCCGATGTGGAAGGTGCTGCCGCTGCGGGTGGCCCTGACCGTGGTGCTGCTGGTGCTGGCCGTGGTCAGCGCGCTCATCGTCGTGTTCACCGGCGGTCTGGCCCAGCAGGTGGGCACCGCGCTCGGCATCGGCGACACCGCGCTGACGGTGTGGTCCCTCGCCAAGTGGCCGGTGCTGGTCCTGCTCGTCACCTTCATGATCGCGATTCTGTACTGGGCCACGCCGAACGCCCGGGTCAAGGGCTTCAAGTGGGTCTCCCTCGGCAGCGTGGTCGCGCTGCTGATCTGGCTGGCCGCCTCCGCCGGGTTCGCCTTCTACGTGGCCAACTTCGGTTCGTACAACAAGACGTACGGCACCCTGGCCGGTGTCATCGTCTTCCTGGTCTGGCTGTGGGTGACGAACCTGGCCATCCTGCTGGGCCTGGAGTTCGACGCCGAACTGGCCCGGCAGCGGGTCATCGACGGCGGCCACCCGCCCGAGGAGGAGCCCTACGTGGAGCCGCGCGACACCAGGGCCTGGGACGACACGGACCATCGACAGGCGGCTCCGGGACAGTGAGTCGGCGCGGCTCCCTAGGGAAGGATCGAGTCGACGTAGCCGCCGTCGACGCGGACGGCGGCGCCCGTGGTGGCGGAGGCCAGCGGGGAGCTGAGGTACACCACGAGGTTGGCGATCTCCTCCGGTTCGATCAGCCGCTGGAGCAGGGACTGCGGGCGGTGCTCGCGCATGAAGACGCGCTGCGCCTCGTCCCAGGGCAGTTCCCGGTCGACCAGTTGGTAGACGAAGTCCTCGACGCCCTCGGTGTGGGTGGGGCCCGCGATGACGCAGTTCACCGTGACGCCGCTGCCCGCGGCCTCCTTGGCGAAGCCGCGGCCGACCCCGAGCAGGGCCGTCTTGGAGACGCCGTAGTGGATCATCTCGGCGGGGACGACGACGGCCGAGTCACTCGCGATGTACAGCACCCGGCCCCAGCCCCGTTCCCTCATCCGGGGGAGGTGGGCCCGCGTCAGCCTGACGCCCGCGAGGACGTTGATCTCGAAGTAGCGCCGCCACTCGTCGTCGCTGATCTCCAGCGCGGGCACGGCACCGAAGACACCGAGGTTGTTCACCAGGATGTCGACGTCGGGCATCGCCTCCATGGCCAGCGCGGCGCCCTCCTCGGTGCCGAGGTCGGCCACGACCGGCACGAACACGCCGTCCGGCACCTCGGCCCGCAATTTCGCGACGCCCTCCTCCAAGCGGCCCGCGTCGCGCCCGTTGACGCCCACGGTGGCCCCGGCCCGGGCCAGGCCGGCGGCGATCGCGGCGCCGATGCCCTGCGAGGATCCGGTCACCAGTGCGGTTCGTCCGCCGAGGTCGAGGTTCATCGGGTCGCTCCTTGTCGTGCCGTACGGTCGGTCGCGGTACTCCTGCCCACCCTCGCCCACCACCCACCCCCGCCGCACCGGCCGCACCCCGCACCACGCCGCGGCCCGCCCGGTCGGCGGACCCCCGGATACTCTCCGCCGACCTGCGGCGTCGATACTTGCCTACGTCCGTGTCCCTGCTGCCCGATGGACCCATGCCACCCTCTCCCAGCGCCCGCCCCACGACTCCGCCCACGCTGTGGGCCGCCCGTGGCCGCCACGTCGGCTCCGCCGCCGAGGACACCGTCCGGCACACGCTGGAGCGGCTGAAGAAGGATCTCGTCCTCGACGACTTCCTGGAGCCTCCCGACGAGACGCCGGCCGACGGGCTGCCCGGCCGCCGTGTCTTCGAGGCGCGCTGGAAGGTTCCCGAGGCCGTGACCGTACGGGCCAGGCTGATCCTGGAGCCCGGCTCGGCGGGGGGTCAGGAGTGGACGCTGCTGGCCGAGGCGGAGGAGGCCTGGGACCCCGAGTGGCCCTCCCCCGCCACCATGTTCTGGCCCGACGATCCGGACGTCACGTGGGACCGGGACGCCGCCACGGGACTGCGGCTGCGGGGCATCAACGCGCTGCCGGACGACGACAAGGCCGTACGGCGGCTGATCAAGGAGTCCGGGCGCAGCCCCTGGAACATCCACGTCGTGGTGCACGAGGCGATGACCACCGACCACCGCGGCCGGGTGCCGCTGGCCCGGCGGCTGCCGCCAGGGCTGCGGCACCGGGTGGTCGAGCACCGCGCCGCGCCGCAGCAGCTGCGGGTCGTGAACTGGGCGCTGGAGGACTTCGGCGTCCAGGTGCCGCGCGGCGGCGCCGTGGTGCTGCCCGGCACCCCGGCACCGGCCGACTACGACGCCGACGCGTTCTCCGTCCGCACGGTCTTCCTGGACGGTTCCGAGCCGACCGGGCTGATCAAGGCGGTGACGTCCTTCGACGCCCTGGACAGGCCGCTGCCCGACGACGCGGTGGCGGACCTCGCCTCGCTGCGGGAGGAGTGGCGGCTGCTGACCCTCCAGGAGGAGCTGGAGCGCGAGCGCAGGCTGGTGGCCATGTACGCCGAGGCGCTGGAGGCCATGACGCAGTCCCGGGACCTGTACCGGGAGGCGGCCGAACGCGCGGCCGAGGCGCTGGCCGGGTACCGGGAGTCCGCCGGGGCGGTTCCGGCCGCGCCGCCGCCCGCCGAGGCCTCTCCGGCGTCCCCGCTGCGGGGACTGACCCGCACGCTGGAGCGGTTCAGGGGCGCCGCCCGTCCCCCACGGCCGCAATCGCGGCCGGAGACGGGACCGGACACACCGCCCGGGACGGAGAGCCCGGAGACGTCCCGCCCACCGGGCGGGACCACCGACTGAGGGCACCCTCACGTGTCATCCGGCGTCAGGTGGATACGCGGACGGCCACAGCAGCAGGGCCCGTCCCGGAAGGTCATCGACGCCATGGACAGCCAGCACGAGAGCGCCCCCGCCTCCCGCCCCCCGGAGTCCGCCCGCTCGCAGACCACGCTCCGGGTCAACGGGAAACCGCACACCCTCATCGTCGACCACCGCCGCGTCCTGCTGGACCTCCTGCGGGAGGATCTGGGGCTCACGGGCGCCAAGAAGGGCTGCGACCACGGGCAGTGCGGCGCCTGCACGGTCCTGGTGGACGGACGGCGCATGAACGGCTGCCTGCTCCTCGCGGTCGCCCTGGACGGCTGCGAGATCACCACCATCGAGGGCCTCGCGGGGGACGGCGAGGAGCTGCACCCGATGCAGCGGGCCTTCCTGGACCGCGACGCCTACCAGTGCGGGTACTGCACCCCGGGCCAGATCTGCTCGGCGGTCGGCGTGCTCGCCGAGGCCGCGGCCGGGCACCCGTCCCACGTCACCGACCCGGCGACGCCCTCCGGGGAGCCCGTCGCGCTGGGCCGGGAGGAGATCCGGGAGCGGATGAGCGGCAACCTGTGCCGCTGCGGGGCGTATCCGCGGATCGCCGACGCGGTCGAGGACGTGATCCCGTGAAGCCCTTCGCCTACGTACGCGCCGACAGCGTCGACGAGGCCACCGACGCGTTCGCGGCCCACCCCGGCGCCCGCTACCTCGGCGGCGGCACCAACCTCGTGGACCTGATGAAGCTCGGTGTGGAGACGCCCACCGCCCTCGTCGACGTCACCCGGCTGCCGCTGGACACGGTGGAGGAGCTGCCCGACGGCGCGCTGCGGGTCGGCGCGACGGTCCGCAACAGCGACCTCGCCGCCCACCCCGTCGTCCGCGACCGCTACCCCGCGCTGTCCCAGGCGCTGCTGGCGGGCGCCTCGGGGCAGTTGCGCAACGCCGCCACCACAGGTGGCAACCTGCTCCAGCGCACCCGCTGCCCGTATTTCCAGGACCCCTCCAAGCCCTGCAACAAGAGGGAGCCCGGCACCGGGTGCGGCGCCCTGGAGGGGGTGCACCGCGACCACGCGGTGCTGGGCCACTCCGACCAGTGCATCGCCACCAACCCGTCGGACATGGCGGTGGCGCTGGCCGCCCTCGACGCGCGCGTGGAGCTGACCGGCCCCGAGGGCACCCGGAGCGTGCCCGCCGCCGACTTCCACCGGCTGCCGGGCATGCACCCGGAGCGGGACACGGAGATCCGCCCCGGCGAGCTGATCACCGGCGTGGTCCTGCCCACCGCCACGGGCGGTCTGCCCTCGGCGTACCGCAAGGCCCGCGACCGGGCGTCGTACGCCTTCGCGCTGGCCTCCGTCGCCGCCGTGCTGCACATCGACGACGGGGTGGTGGTGCGGGCCGGGATCGCCTTCGGGGCGCTGGCCCACCGGCCCTGGCGCGCGCGGCGGGCCGAGGACGCGCTGACCGGCGCCGCGCCCACGACGGCGGCCTTCGAGCACGCCGTCGACCTGGAGCTGGCCGCCGCCGAGCCGTTGCGGGACAACGCCTACAAGGTGCCGCTGGCCCGCCGGCTCGCCCTCGACGTACTGGGCCGGCTCGCCCCGCCTGCCACGACCTGAACCCGGCGTCCCACTAGGAGAACCCCATGACCGCCACCGAGACCGTCCTGGGCGCTCCGGCGGAGCGCCGGGAGGGGCGGGAGAAGGTCACCGGCACCGCCCGGTACGCCGCCGAGTACGACTCCCCGGGCCGCGCCCAGGCCTGGCCCGTACCGGCGACGGTCGCCCGGGGCCGGGTGACCGCCGTCGACACCGCCCCCGCGCTCGCGCTGCCCGGCGTGCTCGCGGTGCTCACCCACGAGAACGCGCCCCGCCTCGGCGACCCCGACGACCCCGTACTGGCCGTGCTCCAGAGCCCGCGGGTGCCGCACCGGGGCTGGTTCGTGGGCCTGGTGGTGGCCGAGACACTGGAGGCGGCCCGTGCGGGTGCCGCCGCCGTCCGCGTCACGTACGAGACGGAGGGCCACGACGTCACGCTCACCGCCTCGCACCCGGAGGCGTACGTCCCCGAGACGGCCAACGGCGGGTACCCGGCCGTCACCGAACTCGGCGACCCGGACGGTGCCTTCGCCTCCTCGGCGACCCGGCTCGACGTCGGGTACCGGGTGCCGCCGCTGCACAACCACCCGATGGAACCGCACGCCAGTACGGCGCGGTGGGACGGCGACC
The DNA here is from genome assembly GCF_042263835.1 of Streptomyces sp. NPDC056128. NCBI lineage: Bacteria > Bacillati > Actinomycetota > Actinomycetes > Kitasatosporales > Streptomycetaceae > Streptomyces > Streptomyces sp. NPDC056128. Next base: position 38,038 of record NZ_JBHJVQ010000030.1, read on the forward strand.
GGCTGACGGTGTACTCCTCCAGCCAGGGCACCTCCGCCGTACGCGCCGAACTCGCGCGGATGTTCGACATGCCGGAGGACCGGATCACGGTGCGCTCGGAGCACGTGGGCGGCGGCTTCGGGTCGAAGGGCACGCCGCGCCCCGACGTGGTGCTCGCCGCGATGGCGGCGCGGGAGACCGGCCGTGCGGTGACCGTCGCGCTGCCGCGCCGCTACCTGGCCGCGGTCGTCGGGCACCGCGCGCCGACCCTGCACCGGCTGCGGCTCGGCGCCGACGCCGACGGCCGGCTGACTTCCCTGGTGCACGAGGTGACCACGCACACCTCGCGGGTGAAGGAGTTCGTCGAGCAGGCGGCGGTGCCCGCGCGCGTGATGTACGCCGCTCCGACGATGCGCACGCTCCACCGGGTGGCGTCGCTGGACGTGCCCACGCCGTCGTGGATGCGCGCGCCCGGCGAGTGTCCCGGCATGTACGCGCTCGAGTCCGCCATGGACGAGCTGGCCGTCGAACTCGGCGTCGACCCCGTGGAGCTGAGGATCCGCAACGAACCGGAGACCGAGCCCGAGAGCGGAAAGCCCTTCAGCAGCCGGAGTCTGGTGGAGTGTCTGCGCGACGGCGCGCGCCGCTTCGGCTGGGAAGGGCGCGACCCGCGTCCGCGTTCCCGCACGGCCGGTCCCCTGCTGATCGGCAGCGGGGTGGCCTCGGCCACCTATCCGGTCCTGGTGGGACCCGGCGTGGCCTCGGCGCGGGCGCTGCCCGGGGGCGACTTCCTGGTCCGGGTCAACGCCACCGACATCGGCACGGGCGCCCGGACGGTGCTCGCGCAGATCGCGGCCGACGCCCTCGGCGCCCCGCTGGACGGGGTCCGGGTGGAGATCGCCGACAGCGACATCGGCTTCGGCTCGGTGGCCGGCGGTTCCTCGGGCACCGCGTCCTGGGGGTCGGCGGTGCACGAGGCGTGTGTCCGGCTGACCGGTCTGCTGGCCGGGCGCACGGAGCCGCTGCCCGAGGAGGGCCTGGTGGCCGAGGCCGACACCTCGGGCACGGTCGACGCCGAGAGCGCGTACGCCCGGCACGCGTTCGGCGCGCACTTCGCGGAGGTCGCCGTCGACACGGTCTCCGGCGAGGTACGGGTGACGCGGCTGCTCGGCGTCTTCGCCGCGGGGCGCGTCCTCAACGCCCGCACGGCCCGCTCCCAGTTCATCGGGGGCATGACGATGGGCCTGGGCATGGCGCTGACCGAGGACAGCACGATGGACCCGGCGTTCGGCGACTTCACCCAGTCCGACCTGGCCGCCTACCACGTACCCGCGCACGCGGACGTCGTGGCCCCGGAGGCGTACTGGGTCGACGAGGCCGACGACCACCTCAACCCCATGGGCAGCAAGGGCATCGGCGAGATCGGCATCGTCGGCACGGCCGCGGCCATCGGCAACGCCGTCCACCACGCCACCGGCATCCGCTTCCGCGAACTCCCCCTCACCCCGGACCGGGTACTCACCGCCCTCCTCGAACACGAGCACCCGGCGGGCATGCTGGGGGTGTGAACACGGCACCTCGGGCACGGGCCACGTGGTCCTGACGCCCGGCGCGACGATCCGGTCCGCCGCCGCGCAGGAGTCCTGCGAGGCCACCCGCGGGCGGGGAGCCGGAAGCTCCTCCGGGCGCGCAACACGAGGTGGACGGGGTCAGTCCGCGGCGCTCGCGCCAGTGATCCGGCGGGCTGGCCCGCGCGGGCCGGGCGGTGTCCTGCGACGCTACCCGCACGCGGAGGGGGCTGAGCACGGCACGCGGTCCGGACCGGAAGCTCCTCCCGGCGCGGAACACGAAGTGGACGAGGTCAATCTGCGGCGCTCGCCGCAGCAACCCGGCGGGCCGACCCGCGCCGCCGGGCGGCGTCCCGTCAGGCAACCCGCACGCGGACGGGGCTGCGCACCGCACCCGGTCCGCGCCGGAAGCTCCCCCCGGCACGGACCACAAAGTGGGCGGGGTCAGTCCGCGGCGCTCGTCGCGGTGATCCGGCGGACCGGACCGCGCCGTCGGGCGGTGTCCTGTGAGGCCACCCGCACGCACAGGGCGGTGAGTGCGACGAGCGCGGCCGTCACGGCGACCGTCACGGCGACCCAGGTGGGGGCCAGCGTCAGGTCCGCGGCCCGGGAGACCGGGGACGACGGGGTCGCGCTGCCGTAGAGCTTGGCCGCGGCCAGTGCCGCCGGTCCCACGACCGCCGCGGCGAGCAGCGCCACGGCGGGCCGCACGGTCAGCAGCAGGGCCAGCACCAGGCAGAGCGCCGACAGGCCGAGGGCGACGCCGTAGGCGCGGGCCGAGGCATCGGCGCGGTGCAGGGGGAAGAAGGCCACGCCGCAGCCGGCCAGGACGGCGACGGTGAGCCAGGCGGGCCAGGCCGGGCCGCGGGAGGACCGGCGGGCGGCGCGGTCGTCGCCGCGGGCGCGGTCCCGGCGGACCGGGCGCGGTGGCCTGCGGCGTTCCCGGCCGCGGCGGGCCGCCGCGCCGAAGACGCGGGGCCGTCGTGCCGGACGGTCGGCGGGCGCCCGCCCGTGGCCCTCGCGGCCGTCGTCCTCGTCGTTCGCGTCCTGGGCCGCCCGCAACTGCCGTGCGTCGGGCCGCTCAGGGCGTTCGTGTCCGTCCTCCGCGAGCCGGCCGATCAGATCGACCAGTTCCTCGACAGGCCGGCCGGTGGCGGCGGCCCGTACGGCCTCCCGGCCGCAGTGCGGCTCCAGGGGCGTGCGGTGCAGCAGTGCCATCAGCCGGGTCACGTCCTCCACCGAGCGGCATTCGGCGGCGGCCCGGATCGCCTCGTCGGCGCTGTCCGGGTGGCGCGGCGGCCGGGTCAGCAGGCCGACCAGCCGGGTCACGTCCTCCACCGACCGGTTGACGCCGACCGCGCGGAGCGCGTCGACCGTGGCCTGCGCGTACTGCGGGGACCGCTCCAGCATGGTGATCAGGTCGACGACCTCGTCCAGCGGACGGTCGGCCACGGCGGCGCGCACGAGGTCGCCGACGGGGTCGCCGTAGGCGCGCTCCTCCGTGCCGTCGGCGTCGCGTTCGTGGCGGCCGGCCGCGCGGGGGCCGGACTCGTGGCGGCCGGACCCGGGGTGGTCGGGGTCGAGGAGGTCGTCGTCGAGCACGTCGTCGTCGAGCAGGTCGGAGTCGGGGAAGTCGGGCTCAGGGCGGTCGGTGCCGTCGTCGCGCGGGTCGTCGAGGTCGGATTCCCAGACGTCCGCGTACCGGACGTCCGCTTCCCGGACGGGGGAGTTCCGGGCACCGGGAGCCCCGCCGGGTGGACGCGTCGTGCCCGTGCCCGTCGTCGTCTCCCCGGTCGGCAGGTCCAGGGCGGATATGGCGTATTCGGGCGAACGGGGTGATGAAGAGCCGGTGGTCATGGTCCCTCCGTCTGGTGGGGGTGCGGCCGCCCTGCGTCCCCGACATGCGACTCGCGCTGTGTGCTGCCATTACTAGGCACGTCCGGCGCGCGCTGCCACTCCGGGTGGGCCACAGGGATGAGAGACGTCACACTCCGGTCTTGTCGCCGCCCCGAACGGGCATCCGGGAGAGTGGGTGCGCGCCGCGCAGCCCGAAGGAGGGGACCGGTGGACACGACGACAGTGGTGATCTTGGTGGCGGCGCTGCTCGCCGCGCTGGTCCTCGCGGCGGCGGTGGCCGTCCTGGTGCGGCTGGTCCGCACCCGACGGGACCTCAGACAAGCCGGGCTCCCCACGGGCCCGCGCTGGGTCTTCTGGGGCGCCGTCCTCTATCTGGTGCTCCCCACGGACCTGGTCCCCGACCCGGTCTACCTGGACGACATCGGCGTACTGCTCCTCGCACTGCGTTCCGCACGCGGCTCTCTCGGCGGCCAACGGGGCGGCACGGACCGGCGACAGGGCACCCGCTCGCCCGGTGATTACGCAGCGTAAGGAAACCAATCACCCGTTCGATTCGTATAAGTCTCTGGAAGCCGAAGGAAGTCGGCGGACCAGGAGACGGCGCAATGGGGTCGTCAACTGATCGGCGCAGCACCGACTAGGGAGAGACGATGCAACCGTTCGCGCTCAACTACGCACGGCCCGCAGTGGAGTTGGAAGCCACCACTCCGTACGTCTACGACTCCGGGCTGCAGTTGAACGTGCTGTTGGACGGGCGGGTCGCCGCCTGCGACCACGCGCTGCTGAGGGAGCTGGGGACCACGACCTCCACCGCGGGGTCGAAGACTCACTTCGACGACTGAACACGGATCGCCGAGAATGACCGTGTTGATCCTGACCAGTGAAGAGGACGTCACCGCTGACATGGTGGTGGTGCACCTGAACGCGTCGGGAGTACCGGTGGTCCGTCTGGACCCCGCGGATCTGCCCGATTCCGTCGCGCTCTCCGGCGAGTTCGTGCACGGTGCCTTCCGGGGCCATCTGTCCTCGGGCGGCCGTCTGGTGAGCATCGGCGGGCTGCGGTCCGTCTGGGTGCGCAGGCCGGGCGGTGCGGCCACCCGGGCCGCCGAGCCGTCCGCGTGGCTGACCGAGGAGGCCGGTCAGGCGCTGTACGGCATGCTCCGCGGCAGCGGGGCGCGCTGGATGAACCAGCCGGACGCGGCGCACCGGGCGCGCTACAAGCCCTGGCAGCTGCGTCTGGCCCAGCGGTGCGGGCTGCCCGTGCCGGCCACGCTGATCACGACCTTTCCGCGGGCGGCGCGCGAATTCGCCGACCGGTATCCGGATCTGGTGGTCAAGCCCGTCTCGGGGGCGCACCCCCAGGATCCCCCCCTGGCGGTGCCGACCAGCCGAGTGCCGCCCGAGGCCGACTTCGCCGCCGTGGCGCACGGTCCGACGCTGCTGCAGCGCCGGGTCGCCAAGCGGGCGGACATCCGGCTGACCGCCGTGGGCGATGAGTTGCTGGCGGCCCGGAAGAGTGCCCTGGCGGAACCGGACACGGCCGAGGTGGACGTCCGCTTCGCGGAGTCCGGCGAGCCCTGGCGGCCGGTGGAGGTGCCGCCGCGGGTGGCTGAGACGGTCCGCGCCTATCTCCGCGCGGCGGGACTCGCCTACGGGGCCCTCGACTTCGCCGAGGACGGCGACGGCACCTGGTGGTTCCTGGAGTGCAACCAGTCGGGGCAGTTCGGCTTCGTGGAGGTGGACACGGGCCAGCCGATCGCCCGCACCATCGCCGAGTGGCTGGCGCGGCCGGGCGCGGAGGACGCGGTGGACGCGGACGGCCCGGGTACGGCGGCCGTGGGGTGAGGTCCGGGCGGTGCCGCCCCGGCGGCGCCCGTCAGTGCGGGCGCGGGCCGGGCAGCAGGGCGGTGCGCTGCCAGCCGGCGCCCGGGGACGGCTGCCGCCCGGGGCCGGGCAGGTGGCCGGGCGCGTGCAGCGGCCGCATGACCACCTCCAGCTCCCTGCTCACGCGCTCGGCATCCCGTCGCACCTGCTCGGGAACGTCACCGCGTTCGGCGACAAGTCGGTCGTAGATGGGGGAATCCTGGAACACCCGTCAACGTGCCTTTCGTGTCGTCCGCCCCCGTACGGGGGCGCGACTGAGCATTCTAGGCGCCCCTCCACCCGGGGGTGCGCATTCCACCCAGGAGGTGACAGCGGCTCAGGCGCCGGTCGTCGAACCGGGCCGGACGATCATGAGGACCGTCACCGTGGCCCACAGCAGGTTGAACAGGCCGGTGAACATGGCGAGCCGCGCCGTGCGGGCGTGTTCCACGGGCCGCCGGTCGGCCAGTTCCTCCAGCAGTTCCTCCTGGCGGGGCAGCACGAAGGCGATCAGGAGGCCGGCGGCGGCCGCGGTGAGGGTGATGGACGCGATGAGCCACGCGTCGCCGAGGACGCCCATGGCGGCCGCGGTGGCGAAGCCGAGGACCGGCACCGCGATGCCGAGTCCGGCGTAGACCCGGCAGATGCGGTGCAGCAGCCGGACGGTGCTCACGTCACCGGGGCTCGCCGCCTCCCCGGCCCCCGCCCCCGCCCCCGCGGGCAGGGCCACCGGCACCTTCCGGACGGCTGCCGGGTACATGCTGGCCGCGACGGTGACGGGCCCGACGGCGATGATGGCGGCCAGGACGTGGAGGGACAGCAGGATCTTGGTCATCGGTCGGGGCTCCGGAGGCAGGATCGGTCGATGCGGTACGGGAAAGCCACGCTAGGAAGCGGGCGGTTGATCGCACAGAGGCTGAAACGACAGCTTCCAACGGATTCTCGCCAACGCCTCCAGCAGGCCGTTTCCGGTACGGCGAGCGGGCGGACGGGGCCTGACGCGGGGTTCTGTGTCCGGCGGGAATCCGCCTAGGGTGGCGGCCATGCACTCCGTGGCGATCCTGGTCCTCGACGACGTCGTGCCGTTCGACATGGCGGCGCCCATGCAGGCGTTCGACTGGACGCGGCTGCCCGACGGGCGCAGTCCGTACCGGGTGAGCCTGTGCGCGGAGTCGCCGGAGGTGCGCACCGAGGGGCTCACGCTGCGGATCGAACGCGGCCTGGAGGCACTGGAGAGCGCGGACACGATCATCGTGCCGGGTCGCTCCGAGGAGTCCGGCCCGCCCTCCGAGCGCGTCCTGTCGGCGCTGCGGCAGGCCGCGGCCGCCGGTACGCGGATCGCGTCCGTGTGCGTGGGCGCCTTCGTGCTCGCGGAGGCAGGACTGCTGGACGGACTGCGCGCCACCACCCACTGGATCGCCGCGGCGGAACTGGCCCGGCGTCACCCGCGCGTCGACGTGCGGCCGGACGTCCTCTATGTCGACAACGGGCAGATCCTCACGTCGGCCGGGGCCGCGGCCGGGCTGGACATGTGCCTGCACATGATCCGCCGGGATCTGGGGTCGGCGGTCGCCGCGCACGCCGCCCGGATGTGTGTCGTACCGCTGGAACGGGAGGGCGGCCAGGCCCAGTTCATCGTGCACGAGCATCCACCGGTGCCGCGCGGCTCGGACCTGGAGCCGCTGCTGGAGTGGATCGAGGACAACCTGGCCGGCGAGGTCACCCTCGCCGCGATGGCGGCACGCTCGGGCATGAGCGAGCGCACCTTCAGCCGCCGGTTCCGCGAGCAGACGGGGACCACTCCGCTGCAGTGGCTGCTGCGGGCGCGGGTGCGGCGGGCCCAGTACCTGCTGGAGAACGGCGACCACTCGGTCGAACGGATCGCCCGGCAGGCGGGGTTCGGCTCGCCGACGGCCTTCCGGGAGCGGTTCCGCCGGGTGGTCGGCACCACCCCGTACGCCTATCGAGCGGCGTTCCACGGGCGACCGCCCGCCGGAGCCGGGCGCCCGTAGGGCCCGCGCCACGGACCGGACCGGGACGGTGCCTCTGGTCCGGTCCGTGGCGCGGGCCCCGGGTGCGGCGGGTCAGACGGCCAGCGACAGGCCGCGCTCCTCGTCGGGGTCCACCGTGGGGACCTCCGCTGCCGTCCGCCCCTTGGCGAGCAGCAGTACGTCCGCCTTCGCCACCGCGTCGTGGACTCCGGTCGTCGCCATCATCACGCACAGCGTGTAGCTGACGTCCGCCAGCTCCCGCGCCGTCGCCGGGCTCTCCCTCTCCGCCTGAGCGATCCGCAGCGACGCGTACCGCGTCAGCAATTCCCTGACGACCTTCGGGTCGGGTTCGAGCACGAAGCGCCCCTCTCTCGATTTTCGCTCCGTATGCCCGAACCCGGTCGAAACAATCACATCACGGGTGCCGCTGCTCGCAATTGACGAGATTCTGTCGTCTGCTGTCCGGCCGCCACCCTGAATGTTCGACGATTTGATGGAAAACGCTCACCGCAGTGCCCACTCCCGTTCCACCACCTCCCGGAAGCCGCGCGGCGGGCGGCCGGTGAGGCGCTGGACGGTGTCGGTGGTGCGGTCCTCGGCGCCCCGGGCGATGGCGCGGTCCATGTCCGCGAGCATGTCGGCGTAGTCCGGCGGCACCACCGTCGCGAGGCGGTCGCGCATCCGTTCACGGGTCAGCCGTCGATGCGTCACCGGCCGGCCGCCGGCCCGCGTGAGGATCGCGGCGACATCGTCGTGGGACAGGGCCTCGGGGCCGGTGAGGATCAGGTCGGTGTCCGGGGCGCGGTCCGCGGTCAGGGCGCGCACGGCGACGGCGGCGATGTCGTCGGCGTCGACGAAGCCCACCCGGCCGCTTCCGGTGGCGGTCAGGATGGCGCCCTCCTCCCGGACGGTGACGGCGTGGGCGTGGCCGCCGGTGAAGTTCTGCATGAACCAGGAGGGCCGCAGTACCGCCCACTCCTCGAACAGACCGGGCAGCGCGCCGTGCACCACGCCCACCGCCGGGCCGCCCTCGGGGACGGCCGAGGTGCTGAGCAGCACGGCACGCCGCACGCCGGCGGCCCGGGCCCGGCGCAGGAAGGGCAGCATGACCGCGGCCGGGTCCATGTCCCCCACGGGCGGGACGAGGTAGACGCGGTCGGCTCCGTCGAGGGCCGCGTCGTGCGTGGCGGTGTCGTACCAGTCGAAGCGGACGGCCTCCGCGCCCGCCGACGGGGGCGCGCCGCGGCTCGCGGCCCGCACGCGGTGACCGGCAGCGATCAGCCGGGCGGTGGTGCGGCGCCCGGTGGTCCCGGTGGCGCCGATCACCAGGGTGGTGCCGGTCATCGGGCGCGCTCCGCGAACTGGGCGCCCGGCTCCTGGAGGACGAGGGGGTTCCAGTAGTCGCGGTACGCGGTGAACCGGCCGTCCTCGACGGTCACGACGGCGATGTAGGTCATGTCGTAGGGCGCGCCGGTGCGCACCAGCCGCCCCACGGCGCGCATCTCCACCACGACGGTCGCCGGGTCGGTGGTCTCGTGGATGCGCAACTCGGGGAAGTCGTGGAGGTCGATGTGGTCGGGGTAGTGGCGCATGTACGCGGCCACGGCCTCGCGCCCCTCCAGTCGCCGGGGCCACCCCTCGGGGGCGAACGGGAACTCCATGACGGCGTCCTCGGCCCAGAGGGCGACCCAGGCGTCGATGTCCTTGTCCAGCATCAGGCGCAGGCTGTGGCGGTACAGGTCCGGGGCCGGGGTGTGTGCGGGCATGCGTGGTCTCCTTCTTCGCATAGAATGCGGACCGGCGGTCCGCTTATACGATACGGACCGACGGTCCGCTTTGCAACGCGCGTCGTGCCCGGCGGACGCGCCCCTGCCCGCGAAGAAGGAGAGCCCGGTGACCGAGCGCAGGACACGCAAGGACGCGGCGCGCAACGAGGCGGCCGTCCTCGCGGCGGCCGACACCCTTTTCGACCGGTGCGAGAGCCCCGACGACGTCACCATGGCCGACGTCGCGGCGGCGGCCGGCGTCGGCAAGGGGACCCTCTTCCGGGCCTTCGGCGATCGGGTCGGGCTCATCAAGGCGCTCTACGAGGCACGGCTGCGGCCGTTCGAGGAGGCCGTCGATTCGGGGCCGCCGCCCCTGGGCCCGGGCGCCCCGCCGGCGCAGCGGGTGCTCGCGCTGCTCGACGCACTCCTCTGCTTCAAGCTCGACAACCGCCGGCTCGCTCTGGCCCTGGAGGGCTCCGGCAGCGGCAGCCCCTACGCCGCGGGCCACTACGACCGCTGGCACACACTCCTGCGCGGCGTCCTCGAACAGATCCCCGGCCTCGACGACGGCGAGTTCGCCGCGCACGCGCTGCTCGCCGCCGTCCGGGCGGACCTCGTCGAGCACCTGGCCGGCCGGGAGGACGTGCCGCGCGAGCGGATGCGCGCCCAGTTGGCGGAGTTCACCACCCGCGTCCTGGCCACTCCCCCGGCACCGGTCTGAGGTCCGCCCGGCGCGCCCGGGGTCAGGCGACCTGGCCGCCGTGCAGTGCCGTGTACGCCCCTCCCCTGGCCAGCAGTTCCTCGTGGGTACCGGCCTCCTGGATGCGCCCCTCGCCCATCACCACGATCCGGTCCGCGCCCCGCACGGTGGACAGCCGGTGCGCCACGACGAACGTGGTGCGCCCGCGCAGCAGCCGGGCCAGCGCCTCCTGGACGAGCGCCTCCGAGCGGGTGTCCAGCGCGGAGGTGGCCTCGTCGAGGATCAGCACCCGGGGGTCCCGGATCAGGGCGCGGGCGATGGCGAGGCGTTGGCGCTGCCCGCCGGAGAGCCGGGCCCCGTGTTCGCCGACCAGGGTGTCCAGGCCCCGGGGCAGGCGGTCGACGAACTCCAGGGCGTTGGCGTCGCGCAGGGCCCTGCGCACCGACTCCTCGTCGGCGTCGTCCATGCCGTAGGCGACGTTGTCCCGGATCGTGCCGTCGAACAGGATCGACTCCTGCGGCACCACCGAGACGAAGCGCCGGTACGTGCGCAGGTCGAGGGTGCTCATGTCGGTGCCGTCGAGCAGCAGCCGGCCCGAGGTGGGCCGCAGAAAGCCGATGACCAGGTTGAGCACGGTGGACTTGCCGGCGCCGGACGCGCCCACCAGCGCGACCGTCTCGCCCGGTTCGACCGCGAGCGTGAAGTCGTCCACCGCGGGCCGGCCGTCGCCCTCGTAGAAATGCGCGACACCCTCGAAGGTGACGGCGCCGCGCAGCCCGGTCAGCTCGTCCTTGCCCTCGTTGTCCTCCAGTTCGGGAGCCTGGAGCACCTCGCCGACCGAACGGACGGACTCCAGGCCCTTGGTGATGACCGGGGCGAGGGACGCCAGCGTCGTCGTGGAGTTGGTGAGGGTGGTCAGGAAGGCGCTGAGCATGACGACGTCACCGGCGGTGACTCCCCAGACGTCGTAATACGAGATCAGCGCGGCGCCCGCGAGCACCAGGACGCCGACCACGTTGAGCACGACCCAGGAGAGCGAGCCGAAGCGGCCGTTGACCAGGTCCAGGCGTAGGCCGGAGGTCAGCAGGCGGTCCAGGGTGCCGTCCATGCGGCGCAGCGCCTTGCCCTCCAGGCCGTGGGCGCGGGTGACCGGGATGAGCCGGGTCATCTCCGTGACCCGGGAGGACAGGGTCTCGACCTCATGGCGGAAGTGCTCGTTGTGGGTGCGCAGCCGAGACCGGAGCCGGGCGACGAGGAGGGAGGCGGCGGGTACGACGACGAGGAAGACGGGCAGGAACTCCGGGGTGCGCACACCGATGATGACCAGGCCGCCGGTGAGCACGGTGAGCGCGCCGAGTCCGGTCTCGGCGGTCTGCTGCACCATCTGCTCCACCGTCTCCACGTCCCGGACGACCTTGGCCTGCAGGACGCCCGCGCTGACCCGCGAGTGGTAGCCGATGGAGAGCTGCTGCATGCGCGTGCACAGCGCGGAGCGCAGACCGGTGCCCATGCGGCGGACGCTGCCGTACAGGAGGCGCACGTACAGCAGGTGCAGCGGGTAGTTGACCAGCAGGATGAACATGATGATCCCGGTACCGGCCCACAGGTCGCCGATCGGACCGTGCTGGACGACGGTGTCGATGATGGTCGCGGTGATGAGGGGCAGCAGCCAGATGGGGCTGTGCTTCACGGTGAACACGACGACCGCTCCGGCCAGTGGGCGGCGGTCGGCGCGGAACAGGTAGACGAGCGTGCGTATCGGGTGTTCGCCCCGGTAGCGGTGATCGAGCGGCTTTGCGGGTGGCGACGCCATCGGCGTGGTCCTCCAGGTGACCGAGTGGGGCAAGCGCTTACTCCGCGCGCTTTCCTACCCCGTCGGCAAGGAGTACGCCACACCGTCCCGCGCCTTGGATCCCGCGTCTTGGATCCCGCGCCTCGAATCCCGCGTCTTGGAGGGGAGACCCGCGCCTTCTCCCCCGTGGAGGGCGCGGGTCTCAGTCTCCGAGCGTGCGGGCGAGTTCGGTCGTGGCGCGCGTGATCTCGCTGTCGTCCTCGGCCAGCAGCCGCTCCAGCCCGTCCCGCCGGGCGCGCACCGCCTGCCGCGCCGCGCGCTCCCACGCCACCGGGTTCTCACGGTGGTTGAGCAGCTTGGGGTAGGCGGTGGCGGTGGTCTCCCACTGCCGGGCGTCGGCGATGTTCTTGAGCAGCTGGATGATCTGCGCCCGGCAGCTCACCTGGGGCCGCTGTGCGAGCTCCCACAGGAAGGGCACGGTCGCCGCGGTGGCCTGCTCCACCACGAAGCCGTACTGGCAGATGCGTTTCCGCAGGTCCTTGAGGGCGGCTCGGGCGGTCTCGGCATCGCCCCAGGCGACCTTGCGCAGCAGCCGGGGAATGGCGGCGGCCGAGCCGCTGGAGTCCTGGATCTCGCCCCAGGGCACGCCGTCGAGCCCGGCGAGGAGGGCGGCGGTGCGATGCGAGCCCGGCGGCTGTCGGTCGGTGCGCTGGATGCTCGGCTCGGGTGTCGGAGCGCTGCGCATGGTGGGGGGCCCTTCCGCGACAGTCGGATCAGGTGAGGGGGCGGGTCGACAGCTTGGCCCAGACCGTCTTGCCCGCCGGAGGCCTCGGGGTCCAGCCCCACTCCTCCGCGAGCGCGTCGACGATGCACAGGCCGCGTCCGTGCTCCCGGAGTGCGGAGTCGTCGAACGGCTGGAACACGGGCGCGCCGTCCCCGGGGTCGGAGACGGTCAGCGTCAGGTGGCCGGGGTCCAGGGCGAGTCCCAGCCGGACCTCGGGCGGACCGGCCGCCGCCGACGGCAGGGCGTGCGCCACGGCGTTGGAGACGAGTTCGGTGATCACCAGGACCGCGTCGTCACCGCGGTGGTCGAGGGACCACCCGCTCAGCGTGTCCCGGGTGAACACCCGGGCCCGGGCGAAGCCCTCCCCGCTGCACGCGACGCGCAGCACCGCGGAGGCCGGCCGATCGCCGTCCGGGGCGGGGCACTTGGCGTACGGAGCGGTGAACGGCCACTCGGCGCGTTCGCCGGGCGACCGGAGCCTTGGATGCGCAGGTGACGGCACAGCATCTCCCTGATGCGACATCAGAATCTGGCGACCACCGAGGGGTTGACGCCACGGCTATTATCCACGCTGAGAGCGCTCGCGTGCAATTGCACGAGAAATTGCGCGAAAAAAATCGGATGGGAGCGCACGGGACCGGAAGTACTCGGTCCGCTCCCCCGAACGGCAAGGAGACCGCGGTGCCACCAGTGCGCAACGGAGTGCAGGCCAGCCTGTTGGACGCCTGCTGGAAGAAGAGTCGGCACAGCAACGCCGAGGGCAACTGCGTCGAAGTGGCCCTCGTGGACGGGGGCATCGCGATGCGCAACTCCCGCGATCCGGACGGCCCCGCGCTCGTCTACACCTCCGCCGAGGTGGCGGCCTTCCTGGCCGGGGCGAAGGAGGGCGAGTTCGACCACCTGCTGTGAGGCGGGCGGCGGCGGGAAGCGGAGCCCAACTAGCCTTTTTCTGCGGGTGGATGCGCCCGGAGCCGGTGGGATGAGATAGTCTTTCCCTCAAGTCTGCCGGTCTGCTGGGAGTCAGGATGTCCGCCGCGTCGCATCGCCTCTCCCGTCTCGAACCCTACCTGGACCGGGCCGAGCCGGCTCCGACTCTGCTGAAGATGCTCGTCGGCGTTCAGCTGGCGGGCTTCCGCGAGGACGCCGGCCTCTCCCAGGACCAGGCGGCTCGCGCCCTCGGTTTCAGCCCGGCGAAGCTCTCGCGCATCGAGTCCGGCAAGGGCCGCAGGCCTCCGACGGAGACCGACGTCCGCGCGCTGCTGGAGAAGTACGGCACCGACCCCTACGAGGCCTCGGTCCTGCTCAAGCTGTTGCAGCGCGCCGGTGAACCGGGCTGGTGGCAGCGGTACGACAAGCGGCTGATGCCCGAGTGGTTCGACCGCCTGGTCGGTCTCCAGGAGGCCGCGGCCACCATCCGTACCTTCGAGATCCAGTACGTCCCCGGCCTGCTCCAGACCGCGGCCTACACCCAGGCCGTGGTCGAGCGCGGCCTGCCGAACGCGCCCGCCGGCGAGGTCGGGCGCCGCGTCGAGCTGCGCAAGCGCCGCGCGGAACTGCTGGAGCGCAAGGACGCGCCACAACTGTGGGCGATCATCGACGAGTCGGTGCTGCTGCGCGTACTGGGCAGCCGCGAGGTCATGCGCGAGCAGCTCGCGCACCTCGTCGACATGGCCCAGCGGCCCCACGTGACGCTTCAGGTCGTGCCGCTGGACGTGACCAACGCGTCGGCGCCCGCGATACCCGTCACCTATCTGCGCTTCGGCGGCGCCGACCTGCCCGACGTCGTCTACCTGGAGCACATCAGGAGCGCCAACTTCCTGGAGGACCGGGACGAGACCGAGGAGTACCGGGTCGCCCTGGACCGGCTCGCCGACGAGGCGCTGACCCCGCGCGAGACCCTGGACCTGCTGCGCCGGACGATGGCGGAGCGCTACGCGGCGAAGTAGCGCGACGCGCCAGGACGGTAGGCATGGAGGAGGGGCCCCGCACGCGATGTGCGTGGCCCCTCCTCCTTGCCGTCCGGGTGGGTCAGCCCAGGCGGCCCAGGCCGCCGAACTCGATCCATTCGTCGGTGAGCTGACGGGGCGCCACCTCGGTGTCCGGACGCCAGGTGGAGACCTCCACCAGGCCCGGCTCCAGGATGTCCATGCCCTCGAAGAACCCCTCGACGTCCTTCGGCTCGCGGACCCTGCCCCAATGCCCCTGCGTCGCCTGGTCCATGAACTCCGTGACGAACTTCCGCACCTCGGCGTCCTCGCTGACCAGCTGGCACATCACCGCGTAGCTGCCAGGGGCGAGCCGCTCGGTCACCCGGCGGACGACCGCCAGGGGGCCGTCGGTGTCGCTGTCCGGGATGCAGTGGAACACCGAGTTGAACAGGACGGCGACCGGCTGCGAGAAGTCGATCAGGCGCTGGGTCTCCGGGTGGGAGAAGATCTCGTCCGTCGACCGCATGTCGGCGTGGATGACGGCGGTCCGGTCGTTCTGGTCCAGCAGCGCCCGGCCGTGGACCAGCACCATCGGGTCGTTGTCGACGTAGACGACGCTGGAGTCCGGGGCGACGCGCTGGGCGACCTGGTGCACGTTGTCCTGGGTGGGCAGGCCGGATCCGTGGTCGAGGAACTGGCGGATGCCGTAGTCCTGGGCGAGGGTCCGGACGACCCGCTGCAGGAAGCGCCGGTTGTTCAGCGCGAGGCGGCGGGTACTGGGGACGACCTTGTCGAGTTCGGCGACCGCGGCCCGGTCGGCCGCGTAGTTGTCCTTGCCGCCCAGGTAGTAGTCGTACATCCGTGCGGCCGTGGGCACATTGGAGTCGATCTCCGTGGACAACCGCTTGTCGGCTTGCATCGTTCCCCCAGCTCTGTACGGGCGCCAACTGGACTGGCACGACAGAGAGTACATCCTGGAGACCGGGTGGTCAGCGAAACCAGGGGGCTGGTCAAGTGGCCGTCAAACCCTGTGCCGTGCGCTGGAGTTGACGGCCACTCGTCCCGGTCAGCCCCGGCCGGCCAGGTACGCGTCCGCGCCGGGGGCCTTGTGGGCCTCCTCCACGCCGACCAGGCCGCCGACGGCCTTCGCGTCGGGCTTCAGGACGTACGTCTTCCGGCTGGCGGGCGCGGTCACGAGGGTGAAGTCCTGCGGGGTGCCGAGACCGGTGTCGGCGTTCTTCTGCGAGCGGTGCGCCTTCACGACGTCCGCGCGGGCGAGGCTGCCGCCCTCGCATGCCTTCTTCAGGTCGGCGCCCATCAGTTTGGCGGCGTTGTAGCCGGAGAGCACGCCGGAGTCGACCAGCTCCCCGGGGTACTTCTTGCCGTAGGCGGCGACCATCTTCTGCACGCCGGGCAGGTCGGAGCTGACCGCCGGCGCGGCGCTGACCACGTGGACCATGCCCGCCAGGGCCGCCGCGGCGGGCGTCTTCATCAGCTGCGGGGCGTAGCCGGGGGCACTGCTGACGATCGGCACCTTCAGGCCGCGGGCGGCCGCCACACCGGCCAGCGAGGCGGTCTGCGCGGGACCCGCGCTGATCAGCACCGCCTTCACGCCGGCCTTGCTCAACGCGGACACCTGCGCCGACAGGTCGGTGTCCGTGGCCTTGATCTTCTGCCCGACCACCTTCATCCCCGCCTCCTCGGCGGCCCACTCGGAGCCCTCCAGGGCGTTGGCGCCGTAGTCGCCCTCGAAGTACACGTGGCCGATGGTGTCGCCCTTGGAGAGCTTCTTGGTGCGGGTCAGGAAGTCGACGGCGGCGATCATGTCGAGGTCGTAGGTGGTGCCCAGGACCTGCACGGAGTCCCGGCCCAGCAGGGAGGCGGCCCAGGCCTGCGGGAAGGTCAGCATGTGGTCCCGCTCGATGTCGTCCAGCAGGGCCGCGACCACCGGGGAGCCGATGACCTGGGGCAGGGCGACGACGTCCGGGGCGATGTCGGCGTAGGCGGTGACCGCCTTCTGCACGTCGTAGCCGTGGTCCTTGACGACGATCTCGACCTGTCTCCCGCAGATGCCGCCCGCGGCGTTGGTCTCGTCGGCCCACATCTGCTGGGCCTGCACGATGCTCTTGCCGAGGGTGGCGTAGGGGCCGGTGAGGTCGGTCAGCGCGCCGAGCCTGATGCCCTTGTCGCTGACTCCGGGACCGGTCTTGACGCCGTCCGCGGCGTCGTCGGTGCTCCCGCCGTCCGCCTTGGAGCTGCAGGCGGTGCCCGCGAGCAGCACGGCGGCCAGTGCCGCCGCCAGAGCGGCGGTCCGGGCGGTGCGGGGCCTGGGGTGCGTGACGTTCACGGGGTGTGCTCCTTGGCTCGTGCGGCATTGGCGGTAGTGGTCGGGGAGGAGGGCGAGGACCCGCCGTCGGGCGGGGCCGTGGCGGGCGAACGGCGGCGCAGGCGGGCGCGGGTGCGGCGGGCCAGTCCGTGCAGGCCGTCGGGGGCGTAGAGGAGGATCACGACGATCGCGGCACCGTAGAGGTAGCGGGACGCCTCGGTCGGGCCGATCGATCCGCCGCCGGAGCCCGGGGTCGCCACCAGCGGCAACTGGTCGGCGTAGCGGGTCATCAGCAGCGGCAGCGCGGTGACGAAGACGGCTCCCGCGGTGGCTCCGGCGACCGAGCCGAGTCCGCCGATGACGATCATGGCGAGGTAGTCGACGGAGAGGGCGAGGGAGAAGTAGTCGGGGACGACGCGGCGGAAGGAGAGCGCGAGCAGGACGCCGGCCAGGCCCGCGTACATGGAGGAGACGACGAACGCCGCCGAGCGGTACCGCGCCACGTGCACGCCCATCACGGACGCCGCGGTCTCGCTGTCGCGCAGCGCCACCAGGGCGCGGCCGGGCCGCCCGCGCAGCAGTCCGCGGGCGGTGAACCAGGTGACGGCGAACAGAACCAGGCCCAGGTACCAGAGCCGTTCCTCGGCACCGAACGGCACGCCCAGGAGCGTCAGTTCGGGGTCGGTCTCGGCGAAGGTGAACCCGCCCAGCTCCAGCGGCGGCACGGAGCGCCCGTTGAAGCCGCCGGTGACCGAGTCCGCGGTGAGCAGGACGTGGTGGCCGAGGAAGACCAGGGCGAGGGTGGCCACGCCCAGGTAGATGCCCTTGACCCGGCCGGCGACGGGACTGAACAGGCCGCCGGCCGCCCCGGCAAGGAGTACGGCGAGCAGCGCGGCGAGGGAGGGCGGCAGCCCGGGGCCCGGTTCGCCCGCCAGCCAGACGTATCCGTACGCGCCGACCGCGAGGAAGAAGGCGTGTCCGAGGGAGAGTTGGCCGGCGGTGCCGCTGAGCAGGCCGAGCCCGACGGCGCCGATGGCCGCGGCCATCGAGAACAGGCCGATGCGCAGCCAGAAGGCGTCCAGGTAGAAGGGCAGGGCGCACAGGAGGAGGACGGGCAGCAGCAGGCCGCCGCGTCGGAGGAGACCGGAGAGTCGGTCAGACACGGGCCGCTCCCTTCGCCGCGAAGAGTCCGGCGGGGCGCACCAGCAGGACGAGCACCATCACGGCGTACGGCGCGACGTCGCCGAAGCCCTCGCCGAGGACGTGCAGGTCGGACTGGTAGCCGGCGACGAACGCCTCGGTGAGGCCGATCAGCATGCTGCCGACCAGGGCGCCGACCGGGGAGGCCATGCCGCCGAGGATGGCGGCCGGGAAGGCCTTCAGGGCGATCTGCCCGGTGGTGCGCTCGAGACCGGGTGCCGGGAAGGCGACCAGGAAGACCGCGGCGAGCGCGGCGAGGCCGCCGGCCAGGCACCAGGCGGCGGTGCGTACCCGGGTCAGCCGTACGCCCATCAGGGCGGCGGCCTCCGAGTCCTCGGCGGCGGCGCGCAGCGAGAGACCCCACGAGGTGAACCGGAAGAGGGCGAAGGCGCCGCCGATGGCGAGGGCGGAGACCAGGATCGCGGCGACGCGGCTGTCGGCGACGGTCACCGGGCCGAGGTCGGTCACGGCGTCGCCCCAGGGGTCGCCGAGCGGCAGCAGGTCGCCGCCGATGCGCCGGGCCAGGTCGGTGACCAGGACGATGTCGATGCCGATCGTGACGATGGTCTGGACGTGCGCGGCGTGCGGGTCGCCGCCGCCGACCGGCTGGAGCAGCAGCCGGTCCAGCGCCCCCGCCACGGCCGCCGTCACGAGGACCGCGACGGCCAGCGCCCCGGCGAAGCCTAGGTCGTCGTGGAGGACCGCGACGAGGTAGCCGCCGAGCAGCAGCAGGGAGCCGTGGGCGAAGTTCAGTACGCCGGACGCCTTGAAGATGGTGACGAAGCCGAGCGCGATCAGGGCGTAGACGGAGCCGAGGGCGAGGCCGTTGAGGAGGTTGTCGAGGAAGCCGCTCATGCCGCGTCCTCCCCGGTGGTGCCGGTGCCGAGGTAGGCGCGCAGCACCTCGGGGTCGCGCCGGACCTCGTCGGGGGTGCCGTGGGCGATGGCCTTGCCGAAGTCGAGGACGGTGACCTCGTCGGCGAGCCGCATCACCAGTCCCATGTCGTGTTCGACCAGGACGACGGAGAGGCCGAGTTCGGCGCGGATCTCCCGGACGACCTCGGTCATGCGGGCGCGTTCGGCGGCGTTCATGCCGGCCACGGGTTCGTCGAGCAGCAGGACACGGGGCTCCAGACAGAGGGCGCGGGCGAGTTCGACGCGCTTGCGGTCGCCGTAGGAGAGCAGGGCGACGGGCGATGCGAAGTGGGCTCCGAGGCCGACGAGTTCGGCGATCTCCCGGGCCTTGGCGAGATGATCGCGCTGTTCGCGCACGGCGCGCGGCAGCCGCAGGGCGCTGGCGGCGAAACCGGCGCGGGACAGGGCGTGGCGGCCGAGCATGAGGTTGTCGGCGACGGTGCCCTGGGTGGTGACGATGTTCTGGAAGGTGCGGGCCACGCCGAGCGCCGCGATGCGGTGCGGGGCGAGGCGCGTCAGCTCGGCGTCGCCGAGCCGCACGGTGCCGGCGGTGGGGCGGTACAGGCCCGACAGGACGTTGAAGCAGGTGGACTTGCCGGCGCCGTTGGGGCCGATGACGGCGTGCAGGGTGCCGGGGGCGACGGTGAAGGAGACGTCGTCGAGGGCGACGAGTCCGGCGAAGCGCACGGTCACCCCCCGGACGTGGAGCGCGTCGGGGGCGGTCACGCGGCCCCCTGATCGTCGGTGGTCTCGCCCAGGTAGAGGCGGCGTACGGCGTCGGTCCGGGCGAGTTCCGCGGCGGGGCCGGAGAGCCGGACCTCGCCGACCTCCAGGACGTATGCGTCTTCGGCTAGGGACAGGGCCATGCCGGCGTTCTGTTCGACGAGCAGGACGGCGGTGCCCTGGGTGTTGATCTCGCGGACCACCCCGGCGATGCGGTCCACCATCATCGGGGCGAGGCCGAGGGAGGGTTCGTCCAGGAGGAGCAGGCGGGGCGCGGCCATCAGGGCGCGGCCGATGGCCAGCATCTGCTGCTCCCCGCCGGACAGCAGTCCCGCGGCTTGGCGGGGGCGTTCGGCGAGCCGCGGGAAGAGCGCGAAGACGCGGTCCCTGCCCTCGCGGACCAGGGCCGGGGCGCGTCGGCCGAGGCCGAGCCCGCCGGCCCGCAGGTTCTCGTCGACGGTGAGTCCGGCGAACACCCGCCTGCCCTCGGGCACCTGTACGACTCCGGCGCGTACGGCGGCGACCGGGTCCCGGCCGTCGAGTTCCGTGTCGCCGTAGCGGACACGGCCGGCCGTGATCGCCCCTCGGTGCAGGCGCAGTGTGCCCGAGACGGCCCGCAGCAGCGTCGTCTTGCCGGCGCCGTTGGCACCGAGGAGCGCGACGACGGCGCCGTGCGGGACGGTCAGGGACACGGAGCGGAGGGCGGACAGCGCGCGCCCGTACGTCACGTCGAGGCTCTCGACGTGCAGCGCGGGCGCACCGTCCGGTGGTGCTGCGGGCATCGCGGCTCCTTGGGACCGGCCGAATCGGCACGGTGACGGGTGAATGGGGGGAGCTCACGACAGCACGGACACGGGTGCCCGTACAGGGCACTTGGGCCGGGTCGCTGCGGCGTCCCAGTCCGGGGGCGGAGAGTCTGTGCGGATGCCCAGGCGGGGGGCGCGATGGGGTGCGGGGTGGTGGGGCGGGTGGGGCTGCGGGAGCGGGCGGGAGTGCGGTGGCGGCGGCGAGGCGCGGCCGTCCGCGCGGCGGAAGCCGGGCGGCCCGCGGGGGCCGCGGGAGCGGGCGGGTCCGCGGCGGCGGTACGGCGGCTTGGCCCACCCGTGGGCTGGAGCGGGTCGGGTCGCCGGGGCGGTGAGCGGGCAGGTCCGGCGCGGGGAGGCGGCGTACCCGTTCGCGCGGCGGGGAGCGGGTGTCGCTCCAGACGGCGCGCGGTGGGAGCGGGCGGGGCGGTCGGCATGCCGTGCGCGGGGGCGGGTGGGGGCCGCCTCGGTGGGACGGTGGGGGTGGTGCGTGTTGGGCGCGGGTGGACGCTCAACGTCGCCGCCACGCCCACCGTCCGTCCGTGATGGGTTCGGGCTCGCCCGGGTCAGTCGTGGAGTACCTGTCGTGCCGTCAGCGCCAGGCTGATCTCGACGACGTCGGCCGGGCGGGCCAGGGAGCGGCCGGTCAGTTGTTCGCAGCGGCGGAGGCGGTTGAGGACCGTGTTGCGGTGGCAGTAGAGGCGTTCGCCGGCCCGCTGGGCCGAACCGTCGCAGTCCAGCCACGTGGTGAGGGTGTCCAACAGGACCTCGCGATCGGCGGGCTCCAGGCGGAGGAGGGGGCCGAGCACCCGGTCCGCGAGGGCGCGGCCCAGCTCGGGGCTGGAGACGACCAGGGCGGCGGGAAGCCGGTCGGCCAGCCGCACCGTGCCGCCGGCCGGCGGGCAGATCTCCAGGGCGGTGTCGGCAAGCCTGCGGGCGTCGCCGACGGCGGCGAGCCCGTCGACCGGGCTGCCGACGCCGATACGGAGGCCGGGGAAGGGGCTGTGTGGTTCGGGGAGCCCGTCGTCGGCGCCGGTCAGGACGATGCCGTAGTCGACCTCCGCCCCCGCGTGCCAGTGGACGCGGGTGTCCGGCGGTACGGCGACGGCGCGGGCGGCGTCGGGACGGGCGGACGGTCCTCCGGTGACCGCGACGACGACGTACCGGCCGTGTTCCGGCAGGCCCAGCGCCTGGGCGGCCTCCGGCAGGTCGGCGATGCGGCTGGTGCCGTCGAGCAGGCCGGCCGCCAGCAGCCGGGCCCGGTTCTCGCGGCGCCGGCCGAGCTGCCACTCGGTCTGCCGGTAGGCGTCCGCGACGAGCGTGCAGTGCTCGTCGACGAAGTTCCACACGTCGGCGGCCACGTGCACGAGCAGGCGGACATCCTCCGGCGCGGTCCTGGACGTCTCCTCGACCAGCCGCTGCCACACCAGGGAGCCGCCGAGGCGGAAGGCGTGCAGCAGCGCGTCCAGCGGGAGGCCCTGCTCGGCGCGGGCGGCGCCGATCCGCCAGGTGCAGCGGCGGGCGGCGTCCCGTGCGCCGCGCGGGTCGAGCAGCGAGGCCACGCTGTGCCGCAGGGAACGGTGGACCTCCTGCCAGGTCGCGGAGGGATCCTTGGTGAGGGCCGTGCGGTACGCCGGTTCCTGCTCCTCCAGCAGGGCCACCAGCCGGTCGGTGAGGTCGGGCAGGTCGTCGAGCAGGGCGCGGGCGGCCCGGTGCAGGACGCGTATGGCGTCGGCGTCCATCAACGACGCGACGCTCGGTGTCCGCGGGCGTGGAACGGGCGTCAGCCCGGTGCGGATCGCTGCTCGTGACCGTACGGCGTGTTGCATCGCGGTCCTCCCCAGGGCAGGGCTTGCGGAGGTGCCCCGCGGCGGGCTGTCCCACCCGCGCCGGGCCTGCCCCCTGACTCGTCCTGCCCCGAAGGATGGCATACCGTCCGGTCGGTCCCTAGGGGCGTGCACCGGTCTTTTCGACGGGTTCGGCCTGTTCGGCCTGCTCGACCATGCGGGCCAGCTCCAGTCGGGACCGTACGCCGAGCGCGGCGAAGACCTTGCGGAGGTGGTAGTCGACGGTGCGGGTGCTGACCGCCAGGGTGAGGGCGACCTCCCGGTTGGTGGCGCCCTCGGCGACGTGCCGGGCGATGCGCAGTTGCTGGGGGGTGAGACGGGTGAGTGTCCCGGTGTCCGCGCCGTCCGACAGCGCCCCCAGCGCGCGCAGCTCGCCGCGCGCCTGCGCCGCCCAGACACCGGCGCCGCAGCGGTCGAAGCCGGCCAGCGCGGTGCCGAGCCGGTCGCGGGCCTCGCGGGGTCGGCGGCGGCGCCGCAGCCACTTGCCGTGCAGCAGTGCGGTGCGGGCCCGTTCGAAGTCGCCGCCCGCCTCGTCGTGCCGGGCGAGGGCGTGCCGGTAGAGGCCGTCCGCGCGGTCGGGCGGGGCGAGGAGGGCGTGGCAGCGGGCCAGTTGCGCGGCGGCCTGCGGGTCGGCGCCGAACGCCGCCCAGCCCGCGAAGTCCGTCAGCACCTCGCGGGCGTCCTCGTGGCGTCCGGCGAGGACGGCGGCCTCCACGAAGCAGGGCACCGCGAGCCGCCACACCGCGAAGTGCCCGCGTCCGGGTCCCGGCAGGACGAGGAGGCCGAGCCGGTCGGCGGCGTCGAAGGGGCGTCCCCTGCCGAGGTCGGCCCGGGCGGTCGCCCACTCCGCGAGGGTGGCCACCTGGGCCAGGCCGTGGCGCCGGGCGGTGTTCAGCGCGGCGGTGACGTGCCGGGCGACGACGTCCGGCTCCTCCTCGATCGACGCGGCGAGGGCGAGGATCGCCCGGTGGTGGGCGGCGGTGTTGCGCTGTCCGGCGCGCAGGGCGGTGCGCAGCCCCTCCTCCGCGTGGGTGCGGGCCTGCGGGTGCCGGCCGGCCCGGAGTTCGGCGTAGGCGAGGTACTCCAGCGCCTGCGGCACCAGCGCGTCCGACCCGAGCCGACGGGCGGCGGCCAGCGACCGGGCCCCGCCCCGGCGGGCGGCGTCCACGTCCCCGAGCAGCAGCGCTGCCGCCGCCGATCGCAGCAGCCCTTCGGGGCGGTCGTCGGTCCTCCCCCGCTCCACCACCTGCCCGAGCGGCACGACGGCCCGATCGATCCGCCCTTCGAGCAACGCCCGCATACCGACGCGGTGCTCACGCACGACGGCGGCGAGGTGTCCTGCGGCGCGCAGGGGGGCGGGGTTCAGGTGGACAGGCAGGTCGTGCCGCGGCTCCGGCGCGAGTGCCGCCAGGCACGCCGGCAGGTCGCCCGCCGCCCAGGCCGCGTCGGCGGCGGCCAGGGTGGCGGTCTCGGCGGCGGTGGGGGCGTCGGGGGCGAGGAGGGACGCGGCCAGCAGCAGGGACTGGTGGGCGTCGCCGACGGGGCCGTCCCGCAGTTCCGTCAGTCCCCGCACCAGTTCGGCGCGGCCCCGGACAACGGCGGGAGCGGCGCTGTCGCGGGCGGCGGTGAGCAGCGGGCGGGCCCGCTCGGGGTGGCCGGCGAGCAGGGCCTGCTCGGCCGCGGCCGTGTACCGCTCGGCACGCGTGGCCGCGTCGGCCGTCAGCTCGGCGGCACGGGCGTACGCCGTCGCGCGCAGCCCGTACGGCGCGGACACCGTGCCGTCGGCCGCCGCCGCCAACCGGTCCGCGAGCCAGGGCGCGGGTGCCGGTCCGGCCAGTGCCCAGGACCGGTGCAGCAGCGCGGGGAGCAGGTCGCCGCCCGTCTCCAGTACGTCGGCCAGCGCGCGGTGCGCGGCGTGGCGCCGGTCCGGCGCGGCGGTGGCGAGGACCGTGCGGCGGACCAGCGCGCCGTGGAAGCGCAGCCGGTCTCCGGACAGGGCGAGTTGGTCGGGCAGCGGTGCCGGACGGGGGCCGGGCCCGGGCTCCGGGCGCAGGCGGCGTACGGCGTCGAGGACCAGCCCTGCGTCGGCGTCCGGCCGGTCCGAGGCCCGTACGGCGGCCGCCACCGTCAGCAGCAGGTCCCGCCCGTCGCCGCACGGGCCGGCCGGCGCATCGCCCGCCACCTCGGCGAGGGTCGCCGCGTCGGCCAGGGGGCCGGACAGGGGCAGGTGCCCACGCAGTTCGGCGGGTGACCGCCGGCGGACCAGGGCGTGCAGCAGGGCCGGGTTGCCCTCGGCCTCGGCCAGGAGCCGCTCGCGGACGGCCGGCGCCACGGCGCCGTCGGTCAGGTCGTCGAGCAGGTCGGCGGCCTCCGGCGGGCTCAGCGGGTCCAGGCGGACGACGGGCAGGTGGGCGAAGTCCGGGTCGACGGCCCGGTGTCCGGCGACGGCGAGGAGGATTCCGGTCGGGCCGGAGGGGCGCAGGCACTGCGTCGCGCGGCCCAGCGCGGTCCGGGCCGGGGCGTCCCACAGGTGGGCGTCGTCCACGCACACGAGCACCGGGGCCGGGCCGGGCACCTCCCGCAGGGTGTCGAGCAGTTGCTCAGTGGTGGCGGGGGCGTCCGCTCCGGGGCCGGGCCCGAGGCGCAGGACGGGACCGGCCCGGAAGGAGCGGGCGGCCCACTGGAGCAGGGTGGTCCGGCCCAGTCCGGGTTCGCCGGTCACCACGAGGTGGCCGCCCCGGCCGGGCAGCCCGTCCAACAGCGCGCGCACCGCGTCCTGTTGTGCGCTCCGGCCGTGGATCCGCACGGCCGTACGTACGGTCGTCTCTCCGGTCATCCCCAGGAGGTTACGCGCGCGTAACCTGGTGCGGAAGGCATCGGTCCGCAGTCGGCGGACGGCACATCACCCCTGCCACCTGCACCAGTGTGCCGGCGCCCAACGGGCCGGAGCCGGGGCCGTGCCCCGGCACAGCGGACCGGCGGCGGCCGCGACGTCCCCGCGACCACCGCCGGACGGTACCGGGCGGACCGTCAGGAACCGTGCGGGCAGTTGCCCCGGTACTCCTCGATGGTCAGGCTCGGGCGGGGCAGCGGGCACAGGAACTGCTCGTAGCGGGTGTCGTTGTCGATGAACCGCTTGAGCCAGGAAATGCTGTACTTCGCGATCGTCGTGTTCGACGTGTTCGGCGAGAAGTGCGTGGCGTTGTTCAGCTCCAGGTAGGCGCGGTCCGTCCCGGACGGCAGGCCGGAGTAGAAGGGTTCGGCGTGGGAGGAGACCGGGGCGATCGTGTCGCCGTCGGCGCCGAAGATCAGCGTGGGTGTGCTGACCTCGGGCCAGCTCTTGTCCGTGTTCCAGGGGGTGAGCGGGATCGCCGCCTGGAGCGACGGCCGGGACTTGGCGGCCTCCAGGCTGCCGCCGCCGCCCATCGAGTGGCCCATGACGCCGAGCCGGCTGCTGTCGATCCGGCTGCGGACGGAGCTGCGTTCGGTCAGGTAGTCCAGGGCGGCGAGCAGTTGCCGGCCGCGGGAGTCGGGCTGGTCCAGGGTGGTGTTGGTGTCGATGGTGAAGACGACGAAGCCCTGTGAGGCCAGCCGCGCGCCGAGCCAGGAGATGGAGGACTGGTACGCGGTGAAGCCCGGCGAGATGACGACGGCGCCGAACGTGCCGTCGCTGGTGCTGGTCGGGTAGTAGACGGTGCCGCCGCCGAAGCCGGTGACCGCGAGCGAGGAGACGCTGGTGTCCGCCACGGAGTACGGTCCGCGCTGTGCCTCGATGCTGGACTCGGTGGGGGCCGGGCCGCGCTCGTAGGGGTTGTCGGCGGCCTGGGCGCCGGGCCCGGTGAGGGTGCCGAGCGCGAGGACGGCGGTCACGGCCGCCGTGAGTCCGGCGAGCCGCCGCCGGGTGCTCCGGAACCCGGGCGCGGCGTGGGTGTGGGGGTTCTGCTGCACGAGGGGTGGTCCTCTCTGTCGTGGCGAGCGGCCCGGCCGGTGGTCGCACACGTTCCGGAACACGTGGGGTCGCGTCCCGGGACATCCGCCGGAGGGTGTCGCCGATGAGCTGGCGGTGCCACTGTCGAGGGGTGGTGCGGCCGGGGGGATCGGCAGAATCACCGGTCTCGTGCGACGCGGTGGGGCGGGGCGGGTCCGCCCCGGGCCCTCGCGGGGCGCTACGCCCGGGGTCCGTGGGGACGCTGTCCGCGCGCCCGTCGGTGTGACACGCTCGGCATCGGCCGGGGGACTGTGGCACGCCGGTCGACATCGAGGAACGTCGGCCGGGCCGTGGGACGCCGGTCGGCATGGAGGAACGCTGCCGGACCCGTCACCGGGCCCGGCACCGTGGAGAGGCGACGGCATGCGTATCGGACTGCTCGGCACCGGCCCCTGGGCCGACATGGCGCACGCCCCGGCCCTGGGCGGGCACGACGGCCTGGACTTCGTCGGGGTGTGGGGGCGGCGTCCGGACGCCGCCAAGGAGCTGGCGGAGCGGCACGGCACCCGCGCCTACGACGACGTCGACACCCTGCTCGCCGACGTGGAGGCGGTCGCCGTCGCGCTGCCCCCGGGCGTGCAGGCCGAGCTGGCCGTGCGCGCGGCACGGGCCGGGCGCCATCTCCTGCTCGACAAGCCGCTCGCGCCGACGGTGGCGCAGGGGCGGGCGGTGGCGGAGGCGGTACGTGCGGCGGGCGTGGCCTCGGTCGTCTTCTTCACCGCCCGGTTCCAGCCCGAGACCGAGGCGTGGATCACCGAACAGGCCGAGGAGGACGGCTGGTTCACCGCGCGGGCGCAGTGGCTCGGCTCCGTCTTCGGCGGCGACGACAGTCCCTTCGCGCACTCGCCGTGGCGCCGGGAGAAGGGCGCCCTGTGGGACGTGGGTCCGCACGCGCTGTCCGTGCTGCTGCCGGTCCTCGGGGACGCCCGGCGCGTGTCGGCGGCGGTGCCGGGTCCTGGGGACACCGTCCATCTGGTCCTGGACCACTCCGGCGGGGCGTCGAGCACCCTCACGCTGAGCCTGACGGCGCCGCCCGCCGCGGCCGGGGCGACGGTGGAGCTGCGCGGCCGGGCCGGTGTGACGCTGCTTCCGGAAGCGGTGGAGGGGCCGGTGCCCGCGCTGCGGCGGGCCGCGGACGCGCTGCTCGGAGCGGCGGGCGGTGGGCGGCGGGCGCCGTGCGACGCCGCGTTCGGGCTGCGGGTCACGGAGATCCTCGCCGAGGCGGAGGCCCTTCTGACCGGTGGCCGGTGACCCGGCTCAGCCGTCGCCGTCCGTCCGTTCGAACGGTTCGTCGCTCCACCGGAACCACGCCCGGTCGCCCTCGATGTGCAGCAGGAACTCGGCGACCGGGCCGTCCGGCGAGAGCAGCCGCACGCGCCGTTCGATCTCGGCGTAGACCTCTTCCCACTCCGCCCAGTGGCCCGCGTCGTCCCGTTCCGCGAGGGCGAGTTCGCGGGCGAACAGGTCCTGGACCGCGGCGTGGGCCGGTCCGGGCCGGAACCGTCCCGACAGCCAGGGGAAGTCGGCGTCGTCGATCAGGATCTCCCCGACCAGCGCGCCCTCTTCCGCCTCACCGGCGTCGCGGGAGCGCACCTGCCAGATCTCGCCCTCGAACCCCACATCGCCTCCGCCGCGCACGCCCGTGATCACCGTCGCGGACAGCATGCCATCCGAGACCGGCCCGGTCCCGGTGCCTACGCCCGACCGGCCGTCGGCGGACGGAAGTTGATCCGCTCGCGCACCACGGGGTAGCCGGCCTTGGCGAAGTTGGCGGCCATCGGATGGTTCCCCCGGTCCGTCGCGGCGGACACGAATTCCGCCCCCTGCTCGACCAGGACGCGGGTGCACTCGACGAGCAGGTCGTAGGCGTACCCCCGCCCGCGGTGCTCCGGCAGGACGCCGATGAAGGCGACGCACGGGCCGGACGGATTGTGCGCGGGGATGTGGATGCCCGCGAGCTCGCCCTCCGCCGTGTACGCCAGTTGCCACCACGCGCGTGGCGAGGGGCACCAGTGGAAGAAGTCCAGCTCGGCCTGGGCGGCCCGGTCGAGGCCGTGCTCCTCGATCTCCATCAGCGCGTGGGCGTCGAGCGTGACGGAGTGGATGCGGCGCAGCGCGTCGAGGAACACCGCGTCGTCCGGTTCGGGCCGGAAGTCCAGCCGTCCGGGCCGGGCGGGGAGCCCGCACTCGGGCGTCCACCGGCACAGGAAGCGCTCGACCAGGGGCGCGTAGCCGACCGCTTCCGCGGCGGTGAAGCGGGCCTCGGCGGCGGCCCGCAGGGCGGGGTCCTCGCGCCAGGTGCCGGGCGCGTTCAGTTCGAGTTCGACCTGCCAGGGGGCGGTGCGCAGGAGTTCGGCTCCCGCGTCCTCCTCGCCCTCGGCCACGTCGAACCAGTTGACGGTGACGGGCTCGGTGTCGTCGGGGCCGCCCCACCAGGCGGCGCGGGCGACCACGGTGCCGTCGCGCAGGGCGACCCGCTTCCAGTCGGGGCGGTGCCGGGTGAGCCGGTGGGCCTCTCGGGCGCCCAGCGGGTCGGGCATGGCGTCGAAGAGAGCGGCGTCGCTCGCGTCGAGCGCGCGGATGACCGGCTCGGTCACGGAACCTCCGGGGTGCGTCGTGCGGCGGGCGCTCGCATCGCCCGTACGGTACGGGGCACCGGGTGCGTGCGGCCACCGGTTTCCGAGGCCGGATTAAGCCGACCTTAACCACCGGTTAAGCATTCGTCCCCGGCGCCCCGGGGCGCCAAGTCCCATCAGGCACAACGCACTTGAGGGCACGCACAGCCGGTTGGCCGGCCCGTCGCCCGTGCGTACCATCGGCGCACCGCGTGAGAGCGCTCTCAGGAGCCCTGCCGGATCCCCACTCCCACGCCGTCATGTCCCGATCACTCTGGAGACCCCCCACATGACTCCTCGTCACCAGCGTCCGCTCGCCCGTCGCAAGCTGCTCGTCGCCCTCGGTGGAGCGGTCGTGGCCGCGCCCGTCGCGGCGGCCGTCGCCCCGCACGCCCTCGCCGGCGTCGGCTCGGACGACTCCGCGGACTCCCCCGGCACCAAGGCCGCCGGTGCCCTGCCGCTGACGATCGTCAACAGCACCGGCACCTTCGGCAACGCGGACGTCCACGTCTACATCGTCGGCAACCTGGACGGCCGGCAGGTGCGTGTCACCCCCGACGGGACCGTCGCCCCGGTGGCGCTGTCGGACAACGGGGCCGACGGATACACCGACTACGCCATCGGCCTCGCCGGCAGCGGTGAGACGAAGCTGAACCTGCCGCACCTCTCCGGGCGGATCTACGTGTCCCTCGGCGAAAAGCTCAAGTTCAAGGTGGTCGCGGACGGCGCCGGAAACCCCGCCCTGCAGTACCCGGCGGGCTGGGTCGAGTCCGACCCCAACCACGGCGTGCTGCACGACTGCGCCGAGTTCACGTACAACTCCTCCGGGATGTTCTGCAACACCACCATGGTCGACATGTTCAGCGTGCCGCTCGCCATCCGGCTGACCGGCGCCAAGGACCAGACCACCGGGACCGTGCGCCCGGGCGGACGGGCGGCGGTGTTCGACGCGCTGCGCCGGGTCGAGGAGTTCGCGCCGCTGGTCGTGGACGACACCCGGGTGATCGCCCCGGGGCACGGGCTGGACGGCGGTCTGTTCGCGAAGGACTACCTCGCCCCGTACATCGACGAGGTGTGGAGCACCTACACCGGCAAGGACCTGCGGATCACCACCAACGCGGGGACCTTCACCGGCCGGGTGCGCGGCGGGCGGCTGACCTTCGACGGTCCCGCCCAGGTGTCCTTCGCCAAGCCGTCCACCCGGGACGTGCTGTTCTGCGACGGCGCCCTCGCCGCACCCAACGACGGCACGACCGGCCCCGTCGCCGCGGTCCTCGGCGCCGGTTTCAACCGCTCCACGCTGGTGTCCTCCGCCGAGCAGCCCACGACCGACCCGGCGACGTTCTACGGGACCGGCCTGACCAACCACTACTCCAAGGCGGTGCACGCGGCCACCGAGGACGGCAGGGCGTACGGCTTCGCCTTCGACGACGTGGCCGACTTCGCCTCCTACATCCAGGACACGGCACCGACCGGCTTCCGGCTCACGCTGACCGCGTTCTAGCCACGCGCCGCGCGCCGCGGCCCGCGCGGTTCGGCGTGCGGGCGGCGGGGTGGCGTAGGAGCGTGGTGGTGTGCGAAAGGTGTCCGGCCCGCCGCTGCGCCCGGGCGAGGACCGGCGGAGCTGGCTGAGCGGGGCCCCGCCGCCCCGCTGGGTGCGGGTGCTGCCGCCGGCCCTCATCCTGCTGATCTGCCTGGCGACGCTGCTCAGCGACGACCGCCTGGACATCGGTTTCCTGCTGGGCGCCATCCCGCCGCTGGCCGTGCTGTCGTACAGCCCGCTGGCGACGGCCGCGCTGTGCGGTGCCGTGATCGCGCTGCTGACCGTGCCGGTCTTCCAGCTCGACCGGCCGGGCGACGCCGACCTGCTGACCGTCGTCTTCGTCGCGGTGCTGAGCGTGTTCGTGTCCTTCGTCCGCAGCCGGCGCGATGCCCAGCTGGGGCTGGAGCGCACGGTCGCCGAGGCCGCGCAGCGTGCGGTGGTGCCCCCGCTGCCCGAGCGGGTGGGGGCGGTGCGCTGCGCCGGGCTGTACCGGGCGGCGCAGCGCGGGACGCTGGTCGGGGGCGACTTCTTCGACGTGCGGGACGGCCCGTTCGGCGTGCGGGTGGTGACGGGGGACGTGCAGGGGCACGGGCTGTCGGCGGTGTCGACGGTCGCCTCGCTGCTGGGCGCGTTCCGGGAGGCGGTGCTGGACCGGCCGGACCTCGCGTCGGTGGCGGGGCGGCTGGACCGCAGGCTGCTGGTGGACTCGGCGGACGCGCGGCACGCGGAGCTGTTCGCGACGGCCGCGCTGCTGGAGTTCTCCGCCGACGGCCTGGAGGTGCGCGTCGTGGTCTGCGGCAACCCGCCGCCGCTGCTGCTGCGGGACGGGCGGGCCACGGAGCTGGAGGTCGCCCCGTGGACGCCGCTCGGGCTCGGGCTGGCGGACGCGGGAGCCATCGAGGTGTGCACGGTGCCGCTGCGCCCCGGTGACCGCCTCTTCCTGGCCTCCGACGGCGTGGTCGAGGCCCGCGGCGACGGCGGCGCCTTCTACCCGCTGGCCGAACGGCTGGCCGCGCTCGCGGGCGCCGATCCGTCCGCGCTCCCGGGGCTGGTCTGGGCCGACCTGCTGCGGTTCTGTCCGGACGTGCAGGACGACGTCACGATGCTCGTCCTCACCCCTTCGCCGCCCGCCCGGGACTGACGCCCACCTCGTGCTCGCCCTCCGCGTCGATGTGCGGCAGGATCCGGTCGAGCCACCGGGGCGTCCACCAGGCGTGCCGTCCGAGCAGCGTCATCACGGCGGGCACCAGGAGCAGGCGGACGATCGTGGCGTCGATGAGCACGCTCACGGCGAGGCCGAGGCCGAGCATCTTGACCACGATGTTGTCGCTGATGATGAACGCGGCGAAGACGCTCACCATGATCAGGGCCGCGCAGGTGATGACCCGCGCGGTGATCTCCAGGGCGTGGGCCACCGAGTCCTTCGCGTTCCCGGTGCGCAGCCAGGCCTCGTGGACCCGGGAGAGCAGGAAGATCTCGTAGTCCATGCTGAGTCCGAAGATGATCGCGAACATCATCATCGGGACGTAGCTCTCGATGGGCACCGTGCCGGAGACCCCGAGCGCGGGTCCGCCCCACCCCCACTGGAAGACGGCCACCACTACGCCGTAGGAGGCGGCGATCGACAGCACGTTGAGGACGGCGGCCTTGAGGGCGACCAGCGGGCCGCGGAAGACCGCCAGGATGATCAGGAAGGCCAGCGCGACCACGACGCCGATGATCAGCGGCAGGCGTTCGGCGACGATGTCGCGGAAGTCCACCTGCGAGGCGGTGGCGCCGGTGACGTAGCCCTCGGCGTCCGTGCCGGCGACGGCGTCGGGCAGGGTGCTGTCGACCAGGCGGTTGGCCAGGTCGGTGGTGGCGGCGCTCTGCGGGGCCTCCTTCGGGTACACCGTGGCGAGCAGGACGTCGCCGTCCTGGGTCGGGGTCACCGGTGTCACCGCGGCCGTGCCGGAGACGCCGTCGAGGCTCTTGGTGACCTGCGAGGAGAGGTCCGAGCGCTGCGACTGGGGTACGCCGCTCTGGTCGACGACGACGGTCAGCGGGCCGTTGGAGCCGGGCCCGAAGGCGTCGGACATCAGGTCGTAGGCCCGCCGGTCGGTGAAGGACGTGGGGTCGGCGCCGTCGTCGATGTGGCCGAGCTGGAGGGAGAACACGGGGACGGCCAGCACGACGAGGGCCGCCACGCCCGCGGCCAGGAAGCGCCACGGCCGCCGCTCCACCCGCCGTGCGTAGCGGTGCCATGTGCCGTGGGGTTCGGTGCCGGGCTCGGCGTCGGTCTCGGCGACCGGGCGGCGTACCCGCAGCCGGTCGATGTGCCGGCCGACGAGCCCGAGCAGGGCGGGCACCAGGGTCAGGGCGCCGAGGACGGCCGAGACGACGGTCACCGCGGCGGCGATGCCGAGCTTGCCGATGAAGGACACCCCGGACGCGTACAGGCCGAGCAGCGCGACGATCACCGTGCAGCCGGAGACGAGGACCGCCCGGCCGCTGGTGCCGGTGGCGTGACCGGCGGCCCGCACCGGGTCGGCGCCGTTCATGAGGTTCTGCCGGTGCCGGGTGATCAGGAACAGGGCGTAGTCGATGCCGACGCCCAGGCCGATCATGGTCGCCAGGGTCGGGGACACGGTGGCGAAGGTGAACGCCGCCGCGAGCAGGCCGAGGCAGGCCAGCCCGCCGACCACTCCGATCAGCGCGGTGACCAGGGGCGCGACCGCGGCGAGCACGCTGCCGAAGCCGATCAGCAGGACGACGATGGCGACGCCGAAGCCGATGAGTTCACTCACCCGGTCGTCGGCCGCCGGACGGGCCAGCTCACCGAGCGATCCGCCGTACTCGACCTCGGCGCCCGCCGAGCGCAGCGGGGCGACGGCGTCGTCCACGCCGTCGAGGTAGCCGTCGCCCAGCTGGGCGGGCTGGATGTCGAAGCGGACGGTGATGTACCCGGTGCGGCCGTCCGTGGAGACGGGGCCCACGTTCTGCTGGGAGGAACCGGACTGCGGGGTGGCGGTGAGCGGGTTCTGGGCGGACAGGACGTGCGGGAGCCTGCCCAGATCGCTCACGGTGGTGGACATCTGGGAGCCGAACGAGGTCAGCGCCTTGTCGTCGTCGTGCACGACGATCTGGCTGCTGTAGCCGCCGGCCGCCGGATCGTGCCGCTCCAGGACGTCCAGGCCCTGCTGGGACTGGGCGGAGGGCAGGTTGAAGTCGTCGGCGTAGTCGCCGCCGAAGGAGCGGTTCGTCAGGGTCAGCGCGACCAGTGCGGCCAGCCAGGCGACGACGACGATCACGCCGTGCCGGGCGCACCACTCGCCCCATCGCCGCAGTCCTCCCCCGCCGCCTGTCCCCCGTCCTCCGGCGCCGGTGCGCCTTCGTGCCATGGCCGTGGTCCTTCTGCCGGGCGACAGGTTCGATCGGTCCGATGTCGCGTGCCCTCCATTACACGCCGGGGTGCCCCGGGCGGCACGTCGGATCGTCCGGCACTCCGGATGCGCGGGCGGAATCCGCATTGAATGGTGTTATCGGGATATTCGGGACCGACAACAGCACGGCACCGAAGCAGCGATCCGGATCCGAGGAGCACTGATCATGTCGACGTCACAGCCCGACGCCTCCCGACCGTCCGAAGCCCGTACCGGCGACGACCGCGCCACGCCGGACGACCTGCTCCACGCGCGCACCGGCACGGAGGTGTCCCCGGAGGACGTCGTCCTGGCGGCCGGCCGGGACGTCACGCCGAAGAACCTGGAATGGGCCAGGCGGAAGCTGGCCGACGAGGGCCCCGCGGCCCTCGACAAGCTGCTGCCCTGATCACAGGGGCCCGGGCCGGCCGGGCCCCGGCGGGTCAGCCCGTCCGGCCGGGGCCCGTCCCGTCGTCCTCGGGGTCCGCGGGCTCCGTCTCGTCCGGTACGACGTGCATGGCGGCCTCCTCGGCGCCGGCGGCTCCGCCGTCGATGCCCACGTCCTCGGCGACCGTCTCCTTGGTGGTGTCGGCGCGTACGCCCTCGTCGGGGGCGACCAGGCGTCCGGACCGTTCCGTGCCCGCCTCCGGGTCGACCGGTTCTCCGTCGCCGCCGGGCTGATCGCCCACGCCGTCGCCGTCCGGTACCGCGACGTCGGGCACTTCCTCGGCGAGCCGCTCGTCGAGGCTCTCGCCGTCGTGCTGCTCGGCGGCCGTGGTGCCGTGCCGGTTCACGCCGAGGGGTTTCTCCGGCGGGGAGTAGCCCTCGTCGAGCGTGTCGTCGTAGGTCCGCTCGTCGACGGCGTCCTGGAGGTCGAGGGGCGCGGCGTCGGCCTGCTCCTCGTTGGTTCCGGTGGGCTGGTAGGCGTCGTCGGCCATGGGGTCGGTGCCCATCGCTGCCTCCCTCTCGCGCTGCGTCGGCCAGGTCGTCTCGTTGCCCGGTTCGCGTTTCCCGATACGCGATCTCTAACCCGGGGGTGCGACGCGGACGCTCAGGTCGGTGATGCGGTGCGGGGTCCAGTCGCGGGCGTAGCCGGGCGCGGTGCCGCCCGGGCCGGTGATCGCGGCGACCGGAATCCTGGAGGCGGTGTCCACGATCTCGGCGGCGGTGGTGTTCCCGTTGTTGCCGCTGGTCTCGCCGGAGGAGCAGCCGGTGTAGTAGCCGATGGGGATCGACTCGTGGCCGGTGATCAGGCAGGGCGGGCGCACGCCGAGCCGGTGCAGCTCGTCGGCGACGCGGGTCCAGTCCTGGCGGCTGTCGACGTTGCGGTTCACGGTGCCCATGAGGACGGCCGTCTGGACCGCGAGATGCCCGGCCAGGGCGAGCGCCACCAGCGGCGCGAGCATCGGCCGCCACCGGCCGCGCCCGTTCCTGACCAGGTGCCACAGCGCGTCGGCGACGGGGATGGCCAGCAGGGCGTAGGCGGGCTGGAGGAAGCGGGGCGCCGCGTACCCGATCATGAACAGGTACGGCAGCGCGGACGTCACGGCGCAGGCGAAGGGGACCAGGGCCGCTTCGGTCCGCCGGGCCCGGACCGCGACGGCGACGCCGAGGGCGGCGACCAGCGGGAGCGCCAGCCACCAGAGGGTGACCAGCGGGTGAGGCATCGCTCCGGTGCACGGGCGGCACAGTCCGCGTCCGCCCAGGCTGCGCATCTGGTCGTCGACGGCGAAGTTCCAGCCGAGGCCGCCCTGGATCTCGGAGGCCCTCGACAGCCGCTCGCCGAGGCCGCCGTACCAGGCGTACGCCTCGATCACCCACTCCAGTCCCCCGGCCGCCAGGCCCCCCGCCAGCGCGAGCAGCAGCATCCAGTGGCGGCGTAGGAGGACGAGCAGCAGCAGGGGTACGGCCACCCAGACGGCGTCGGTCGGCCGCATCAGCGCCATCAGGAGGCCGCCGGCCGCCACGCCCCAGAGCGCACGCCGCCCGGACTCGCCCCGCAGGACCCGGAGGAAGGAGCCCACGCAGATCAGGGCGCCGATGGCGACCCAGTAGTTGGGCATGGCCTGCGGACCGTAGAAGAGGGTCACCCACAGGGTGGCGAAGAAGGCTCCGGCCGTGGCCAGGACGTGGGACGGGAACAGGCCGCGCCAGGCGCGCATTGCGAGATACAGGCCCAGGCCGGAGAGCACGGCCAGGTAGACGCGCAGCAGTTCGGTGGAGGCCGACCAGGAGGCGACGGGCGCCACCAGCAGGGGGACGCCCCGGGAACGCGGCGCGCTGAAGAAGGCGGCGGGGTGATGGGTGGTGACCTGGCTGACGTACACCGTCTCGTCCCAGCCAAGACCCATCGAGGGGTGGACCAGGACCAGTTGGGCGACGGTGAAGACGGCGGCCACTGCCGCGAGCAGGAGGTCCACGGGCAGGCGTCGGGGAGTGCCGGACATCGCCGTCTCGCCCCGCCGTCTGCCCACGAGAATGGCGTTCGCGCCGTCGGCCATCGTGCACCCCTCACCCCCGCACCTCGCGGGGCCGCTCGGTCCTCACCTCCTGCCGCCCGTGGCGGGAGCCCCGGAAACCCGGAAATCAAGGTCAAACTAACCCGCGGCCCAGCGAAGTGCAGGGTGGAACTCGGCCAGTCGGGCAGTGTCGTGCGTCACGGTGTCCGGGGGCCCGCCGCCATCCGGTCAGAGTTCGTTGGGGCGCCGGTGCGGGGGCTGTTCGGGGGTCGGGCGCCGCTTCGGCGCCGGGACGGGGAGGGTGACGGGGCCGTCCCCGTTCACGTGCGCCTCCGTCCCGTGGTGACGGATCGTCAGGGGATCGCCGGTCAGCAGCTTGTACGTCGCCCGGTCGGAGTCGATCTCCACGCTCAGGCACCGGCCGCGGAACTGGAGCCGGAAGGCGAGGCGGCTGAACTTCTCGGGCAGGCGCGGTGTGAACCGGAGGCTGTCACCGTCCCGGCGGGTGCCGCCGAACCCGGCGACCAGGGCCATCCACGTACCGGCCAGCGAGGCGATGTGGAGTCCGTCGCGGGTGTTGTGCTCCAGGTCCGCCAGGTCCATCAGGGCGGCCTCGGCGGCGTAGTCGTAGGCCAGGCGCAGGTGCCCGGTCTGGGCGGCGACGACGGCCTGGCAGCACGCGGACAGCGAGGAGTCCCGCACGGTCAGCGGCTCGTAGTAGGCGAAGTTCGCGGCGATCTGGTCCTCGTCGCAGTGGTCGTCGAACCAGCTGCCGCAGGTGTACATCGCCAGCACCAGGTCGGACTGCTTGATCACCTGCTTGCGGTACAGGTCGAAGTAGGGGAAGTGCAGCATCAGCGGGTACTGGTCGGCGGCGGTGGCGGCGAAGTCCCAGCGCTGGTGACGGGTGAAGCCCGCGTGCTGCTCGTGGACGCCGATCTCGTCGTTGTAGGAGATGTGCACGGACTCGGCGGCGTCCCGCCAGGCGGCGCTCTCCTCGTCGTCGACGCCGAGGTGGGTCGCCTCGTCCGGGTGGCGTTCGCAGGCGTCGGCCGCGGCGAGGAGGTTCGAGCGGGCCATGAGGTTGGTGTAGGTGTTGTCGTCGGCGATGGCGCTGTACTCGTCCGGGCCGGTGACGCCGTCGATGTGGAAGACGCCGTGGTGGTCGTGGTGGCCCAGGGAGCGCCACAGGCGTGCCGTCTCCACCAGGAGTTCCAGGGCGGTGTCGCGTTCGAAGTCGGTGTCGCCGGTCGCCGCCGTGTAGCGCACCGCGGCGTGCGCGATGTCGGCGGCCACGTGGAAGGCGGCGGTGCCGGCCGGCCAGTACGCGGAGCCCTCCGACCCGTCGATCGTCCGCCACGGGAACGCGGCGCCGCGCAGTCCGAGCTGGGTGGCGCGGTCCCGGGCGGCGGGCAGGGTGTCCTGGCGCCAGCGCAGCGCCTCGGCGACGGCCTTGGGGGCGGTGTAGGTGAGCACGGGCAGCACGAACATCTCGGTGTCCCAGAACGCGTGTCCGTCATATCCGGAACCAGTGAGTCCCTTGGCCGGAATCGCTCGTTGCTCGGCGCGGGCCCCGGCCTGGAGGACGTGGAACAGGGCGAAGCGCACGGCCTGCTGGATCTCCTCGTCGCCGTGCACCTCGACGTCCGCGCTGGCCCAGAAGTCGTCGAGGTAGGCGCGCTGTTCGGCGACCAGGCCGTTCCAGCCGCCGTGCGCGGCGGCGGCCAGCGCCGCCTCGACCTGGTCGCTCATCGCGGGCCGGGAGCGGGCGCCCGACCAGCCGTGGGCGACGGTCTTCTGCACCCGCAGCCGCTGTCCCGGTTCCAGGACGGAGGTGATGGTCAGCCGGGCCACGTCGTCGTTGCTCTCCACACTGGTGTCGGTCTCCCCGGGGGCGTCCACCACGTGGTCGGCGGCGACGGCGACCCTGAGCCCGCTGCGCCGGGTGCGGTGGACCAGGCGCAGCCGGGACCCCTGGGCCAGGTGCTCCTCCGGCTCCAGCGGGGACTGGAGCGCCTTGGCCGCCCTGGGGTCGCCGTCGGGGTCGGGCAGGCTCTCGTTGGTGACGAGTTCGGACTGGATGACCACCCGGGTCCGGCTGTCGAGCGGCTCGACCTCGTACTCCACGGCGGCGATGGCGCGCTGGGTGAGGGAGACCAGCCGGGTGGAGCGCACCCGGATGGTCGTACCGGCCGGGGAGGTCCATTCGCAGGTCCGCTCCAGGACGCCGCGCCTGAGGTCCAGGGTGCGTTCGTGCTTGCGGAGCCGCCCGTAGCGCAGGTCGAAGGGCTCGTCGTCGACGAGCAGCCGCAGCAGTTTGCCGTTGGTGACGTTGATGACGGTCTGGCCGGCCTCGGGGTAGCCGTAGCCCGCTTCGGCGTACGGCAGCGGGTGCAGTTCGTACACACCGTTGAGGTAGCTGCCGGGCAGGCCGTTGGGTTCGCCCTCGTCGAGGTTGCCGCGCCAGCCGACGTGTCCGTTGGACAGGGCGAAGACGGACTCGCTCTGGGCCAGGAGGTCGAGGTTGAGGGAGGTCTCGCGCACGCTCCACGGTTCGACGGTGTACGTCCGGTTGGTGATCACGCGCGGCCTCCCAGCTCGGCGAGGTCCTTGACGACGCGGTCGGCGCCGTGGGCGTAGAGGGCG
Organism: Streptomyces sp. NPDC056128; assembly: GCF_042263835.1. Taxonomy (NCBI): domain Bacteria; kingdom Bacillati; phylum Actinomycetota; class Actinomycetes; order Kitasatosporales; family Streptomycetaceae; genus Streptomyces; species Streptomyces sp. NPDC056128. Next base: position 76,731 of record NZ_JBHJVQ010000030.1, read on the forward strand.
TCGGTCTGGCCGACGCGGTCGACGCCGACGACGAAGCCGAAGTGTCCGGAGCGGCCCGCGTCCATGCCGGCCAGCGCGTCCTCGAAGACGGCGGCGCGGGACGGGTCGACGCCGAGGTCGCGGGCGGCGGCGAGGAAGGTGTCGGGGTGGGGCTTGCCCGGCAGTTTCCGTTCCCGGGCCACCACGCCGTCGATCCGCACGTCGAACAGGCCCTCCGCGTCGATGGAGTGGAGCACGTCCCGGGTGTTGGCGCTGGAGGAGACGATCGCGGTGGCGAGGCCGGCGGCGCGGACCGCGTCGATGTAGCGCAGGGTGCCCTCGTACGGCTCCACGCCGTCGGTGCGGATCTTCGCCAGGAGCAGTTCGTTCTTGCGGTTGCCGACGCCGTTGACGGTGGGCGCGTCCGGTGGGTCGTCGGGTCCGCCCTCGGGCAGCTCGACGCCTCGGGAGGCGAGGAAGGAGCGGACGCCGTCGGCGCGGGGGCGGCCGTCGACGTACTCGTCGTAGTCGGAGTCGGTGAAGGGGCGGAAGTCCGCTCCGTCGCGCTCGCGCAGGAAGGCGTCGAACGTCTCCTTCCAGGCGGCGGCGTGCACCACCGCCGTCCTGGTGACGACCCCGTCGAGGTCGAAGAGACAGGCCTGGATGGCGTCGGGAAGTCCCAGCTGCGTACTCATACACCCCACAGTTCCCCGCCGGGGCACGTCCCATCGGGTGACACACTGTGCGGTGTGCCGCTGACCTTCGACGACCTCCTCGCCCGTGCCCGCGCCCTCCCGTCCGGCGGACGGCGCGCGGTCCTGGGCATCGCGGGCTCCCCCGGCGCCGGGAAGTCGACGCTCGCCGAGCGTCTGGTGCGGGAGCTGAACGGCGCGGGCGGCGAACCCTGGGTGGCGCACGTCCCCATGGACGGCTTCCACCTCGCGGACGCCGAACTGGACCGACTGGGCCGCCGGGACCGCAAGGGCGCGCCGGACACCTTCGACGCGGCCGGGTACGCGGCGCTCCTTGGCCGGCTGCGCGAGGAGGACGGCGACGGCGGCATCGTGTACGCGCCCGGCTTCGAGCGGGTACTGGAGCAGCCCGTCGCCGGGGCCGTGCCCGTGCCGCCGTCGGCGCGGCTGGTCGTGACGGAGGGCAACTACCTGCTCCTGGAGACCGGCGCGTGGCAGCGGGTGCGGTCCCGGCTCGACGAGGTGTGGTTCTGCGGGCTCACCGAGGCGGAGCGGGTCCGCCGGCTCGTCGCCCGGCACGAGCGGTTCGGCAAGTCCCCCGAACAGGCGCGCGCCTGGGCCCTCGGCACCGACCAGGCCAACGCGGACCTGGTCGCCGCGAGCGGGCACCGGGCCGACCTGGTGGTACCGGCGGAGGCGATGGGCTAGTCGGCGCCGGTCACCCGGACGTGGCCGGTCACTCGTCGGCGTAGTCGTCGGGGCGGACGTGCGCCTCCTCCAGGGCCTCGCGCAGGGTCCGGCCGGTGCCGCCCGGCGGGCGCGGCGGCTCGTCCTCGCGCCGGTCCGGGGCGGCGTCGGTGGTGTCGGTCTTCGGCCGGTTCTCTTCCGGGACGGTCATGACGGAGGCTCCTCGTCCGTGTCCGCGTGCTGTTCGTGTCCGCGGGCCGCACGGGCCGGCGGGACCTTCCGTGGCGGCGGGTTCCCGGACGGCGCGCCGCTATCCCTCGCCGGGCGGGCTCGTCGGACCGCCGTGCCGACCACGGGGGGTGAGCTATGTTGACCTTCGTGGGAGACATGGGAGACAAAGGAGGCGCACCCGTGCCATCGCCGCAGCAGGCACGCGCACAGGCATCGGCGATCACCTCGGGACGGGCGGCCCCGGAGGCGGCGGCCTCCCCCACCTCCCGGCTCCGGACGCTGTTCGACCGGCCCCGCCTCTCCCCGGGACAGCGGCGCATCGCCCAGTACCTGATCGAGCACCTGCACGAGGCGGCGTTCCTGTCGATCACCGACCTCGCCGACCGGGTCGGGGTGAGCCAGCCCTCGGTCACGCGGTTCGCGTCGGCGGTCGGCTTCAGCGGCTACCCGGCGCTGCGGGAGCGGCTCCAGTCGATCGCGCTGGGCAGCCGGGGCACGGTCGCGGCCGAGGAGAACCGGGGCAACGAACTCCAGGCGGCCGTGGACGCCGAGATCGAGAACCTGGAGAACCTGCGGCGCGACTTCGCCGACGCGGACCGGGTGATCGACGTCGGCCGCAAGCTGGCCGCCTCGGCGCCGCTGACCGTCCTCGGGCTGCGCATCTCCGTCTCGCTCGCCGAGTACTTCGCCTACGCGGCCCGCCGGGTCCATCCCGACGTACGCCTGGTGACCCGGGGCGGCACCGTCGCCTACGACGCCCTGCTCCAGTCCCGGGAGGCGGGCGGCACCTGGGTGCTGGCCTTCTCCATGCCCCGGCACGCCCACGAGACCCTGGGCGCCGTACGCGTGGCACGCGGTGCCGGGCTCAAGGTGGCGCTGATCACCGACCTGGCGCTCGGCCCGGTGGTGGACGAGGCCGACGTCACCTTCGCCACCGGCACCGGTTCGCGGCTGGTCTTCGACTCCTACGCGGCGCCGGGCGTGATGTGCGCGGCGCTGCTCCAGGCCATGACCGACGCCGATCCGGAACGGACGCAGGCGCGGCTGGAGGAGTACGAGCAGGTCGCCGACCAGCACCACTTCTTCCTGCGGGACTGAGCCGCGGGGACCGAGCCGTCGCCTCGACGAGGGGGCGGCGTGGAGATTGGTCGGCGCATACGGGGGCCATCCCCGGCAAAGCAGGCATGAATGTTTTCATACGTCTTGCAAAGCGGATGGCATATATAAATACTGCTCACGGATCGCGACCCGGCCGTCCCGGACCGCGTCCACACCTGCCGCGAACATCTCCGGACGCCGATTCCTACCCGCTCCGGCGCACCGGGATGTTCCGGTCGGGCATCGCTTGAGCGAGCGCCCGCGGCGGTCCCGGTCGTCCCCTGGACCGGGACCGCCCCCACCCGTCGCCCACCCCGTCGACGCCGCACACCCGGAAGCGATGATCATGCCCCTGACGACCACGCGCATCAGCCCGGACTGGCCCTGCCAGGTCAAGGCCCCCGGCAGCTACGACTGGGAACGCTCGGCGGCCAAGTGGCTGCGCGAACTGGTGCCGGCCCGGTACGCCGGGTATCCGGCACTGATCCGGCACCCCGTGCTGCTCGCCCGCCACGCGCAGATCCAGGTGCAGCACGAGATCCGGGTGGCGCGCACCGCTCTGCAGACCGCGCGGGCGGACCTGCCGCGGCTCGGGCTGCACGAGGGGGTCATCGAGCACACCATCAAGCTGTACGCGGCGGAGGTGCTCCAGCTGCAGCACATCGCGCGCAGCGTGCGGGCCGTCACCGAGGCCCTGGCCGAACGGGGCGCCGCCGGGCGCTGACCTCCGCGCCCGGTCAGTTCACCGGGTGGCCGGGGCGGATGGCGCGGGCGCCGTCGAGGCGCAGCAGCGGTCCGGCGGACGTCTCGCGCCCGCCCCACTCGACCGGTTCGAGGACGAAGCCCACGTGGTCGCCCCCGGGTGCCCGCGCCACCACCCGCCCGACGAACCACGCCTCGGCGTCCTCCAGGACGACGGCCCCGCCGTACCCCTCGCGCCGGCGGACCCCCTGGAACTTGTCGACGTCGTCGCCGGTGCGCCCGCCGAACAGCTCGGCGGTCGCGCGCTGGTCGCGGGCGAGGAGATGCACGGCCAGGACGTCGGCGGAGGACGCCACCCGGTAGGTCCGGTTGACCTCGGAGAGCCACACGACGTACCGGACGGGGTCGATGGAGCACTGCGAGGAGAACCCGACCAGGCACCCGGCCCGCTCCCCGCCCGCCGCGGCCGTCACCACGCACATGTCGGGGTCGAGCCGGTGCAGGAAGACGTCCATGGCGGCCATGACCGCCATGCTAGGTCCTGTCGGCCTCGGTGGGCCGGGTCGCCAGGAGGCGTCGCAGGGCGGTGCGCAGGGCGCCGACGAACGCGTCGCGGCCCGGTTCGTCCAGGGCGTCGAGCGACAGGTACGGGTTGAGGTCCTCCAGTTCGACCAGCAGCAGCTCACCGCCGGGCGCCCGGCAGGCGTCCACACGCTGGACGCCGTGGTCGACGCCGTTCCACTCGATGAACCGCCGCGCGAAGTCGAGGTCGGCCACGGTGGCGTCGTACGGCTCCAGTTGCCAGCGGCGTTCGGGACGCGGCGCGTAGAGGGCGTATTGGAAGTCGTGGTCGACGAAGTAGAAGGACACCTCGTACGCGAAGTCCACGCGCGGTTGGACGAGCAGGTCCCCGGCGCCGGTGCCCAGCGCCTCGCGCACCCGGCTCGCGGGCACGATCCGCAGGCCCGCCGAGTCCGCGCCGAGCCTGGGCTTGACGACGTACTCGCCGGCGGCGGGCAGCAGGTGCAGGTCCTCGGCCCGGTCGGCGGTGGGGATGACCGGGAATCCGGCGGCGGTCAGGTCGAGCAGGTACTGCTTGCCGGCCATGTCGGCCCGGCCGGTGAGCTGGTTGTAGACGAGGGTGCCGCGCTCGGCGGCCCGCTCGCGGAAGGCGTCGTACGCGTCCTTGTGGCCCAGCACCGGGCCGCTGTTGCGCACGACGACGGCGTCGAAGGCGTCCATCAGCGCGGCGGCGTCCCGCGGATGGCACAGGGCCAGGTCGAACTCCTCCCGCAGCCGGGAGGTCAGGAAGATGTCCTCGTCGCAGTAGCGCCGTCCGCGTGCCTCGTAGGCCAGGTCGGTGACGTACAGGAGGCGGGGGCGGGCGGACGGCATGCGGACTCCTCGTTGCTGATCGGAAGTGATCGTATTCGACCGGGACTGCCAGGCGGCGAGCGCACTCAGTTCCCTCTCCCGGCTGCACTCAGTGCCATGCGCGTCGGTGAACTGCTACGTTCGCCCTCATGAGCACCAGCAGTGCGGCGCCCCGCCGCGGGGACGGGACGGACACGGCGGGTGCCCGGCCGCCGATGCGGGAGGCGCTGGTCGCGGCGGCCTTCCGGCTGTTCCTGGAGCGCGGCTACGAACAGACCACCGTCGACGACATCGTCGCCCTGGCCGGCGTCGGACGGCGGTCCTTCTTCCGCTACTTCCCGTCCAAGGAGGACGTGGTCTTCCCCGACCACGAGCGGTGCCTGGCCGACATGACGGCCTTCCTGGCGGCCTCGCCCGAGGACGCCGACCCGGTGCGGCGGGTCTGCGACGCCGCCCGCCTGGTGCTGCGCATGTACGCCGAGAACCCGGACTTCTCGGTGCAGCGCTACCACCTCACCAAGCAGGTCGCCGGGCTGCGCGCCTACGAGCTGTCGGTGGTGTGGCGCTACGAGCGGGCCCTCGCCGAGTATCTGCGCGGGCGCCTGGGCGGACGGCCGGACGGCCGCCTGCGCGCCGACGTGATCGCGGCCGCGGTGGTCGCGGCGCACAACAACGCCCTGCGGAGCTGGCTCCGTTCGGACGGGCGGGACGACGCGGGCGCCGCGGTGGACCACGCGCTGGGCTACGCCCAGTCCACGTTCGGCGACGTCCCGGTGGCGCCCCGGGGCGGGTCGCCCGAGGACCTGGTGGTCGTGGCCGCGCGGCGCGGGACGCCCCTGTGGCAGGTGGTCCGGGAGATCGAGACGGCCTTCACGGACGACCGAACGCTCAATTGAGGGTACGGAGTGCCTTTACGTGTGACACTGAGTGCCATACGCTCTGTCGCGTGCACGGTGGCACGGACCAGCCGCGCACACGCGTGCCCGGTGACCGCGCACGCGGGATTCCGGCCCGAGTGCAGGGAGTTGACCAGCGTGTACCACCACTCAGGAAACGTCGCTCAGCGGACAGCCGGCTCCCCGACGGGCGTGCTCGACCCGCAGGCGCCCGACACCGAGGCCGTCTTCTTCCAGCGCTGCACCTGGTGCGGCACCGCGATGTACCACCGGGTGCTGTGCCCGGTCTGTCGCGGCAGTGAGCTGCGCACCGAACGCAGCGAGGGCACGGGCACGGTGCGCCACGCCACGGTGGTGCACCGCAACAGCCCCGCCGCGCGCAACGTGTCCCTGATAGAGATGGCCGAGGGCTTCGTGCTGCGCGGCCGGGTCATGGGCCCGCTCATCGGCATCCACAGCGGCGACCGGGTGCGGCTGTCCACGGCCCAGGACCCGGTGCGGGGCGAGCCGGTCTTCCAACTGGTCGACGAGCCGTACCGGGCCTGGACCTGAGGGCCGGTCAGGGCGCGGGCGGGGTGGGCGTGATGCGGATGCCCAGGGTGCCGTCCAGCCCCCGGCGCAGCCGGCTGCCGAAGAGGGTGAGCCTGCCGAGGACGCCGTACTTGCGGGCGAGCATCTTCCGATAGCGGGCGGTGGTGGCCGCGTCGCAGATCTCCGCCGTCCCCGGCACCTGGTCGCCGGTCGGCCGGCCGCGCACGTCGCAGGGGCCGATCAGCACGTCGGCGCGGTTGCGGACGCGCTTGACCTTCCAGGAGTCGGCGGCGGTCCAGACGCCGAGCGCGTCGCCGTCCCGTACGACCCACACTGGCGTGGCGACCTGGGTGCCGTTCTTCCGGTAGGTGGTGACCAGCAGGTACTTGCCGGCGCCGAGCCGGTCCAGTGACGCGTCGTCCATGGTCCCGAAGTCTAGGCCCAGGTCCCCCGGTTCACACCGTCCACCGTCGCCCCGTCCTTCACTCCAGGGCCGCCCGCATCCGCCGCACCGCCTCCGTGATCACCTCCGGCGAGGTCGCCAGGTTGAGCCGCAGGTGCCCCGCCCCGCCGGTGCCGAAGGGGATGCCGGAGCTGAGGGCCACCCGCCCCCGGTCGAGGAAGACCCGCGCCGGGTCGTCGCCGAGACCGAGCGCGCGGCAGTCGAGCCACGCCAGGTAGGTCGCCTCCCCGGCACGGTGGACGACCCCGGGCAGCTGGTCGGCGAGCAGGCCGGTGAGCAGCCGCCGGTTCTCGTCGAGCCCCGCGAGCACGGCGTCCAGCCAGTCGGTGCCGTCGCGCAGGGCGGCGGTGTGGGCGAGCACACCCACGTGGCTCGGGCCGTGGCCGACCTCCTCCGGCATCCGGGCCAGGTCGTCGGCGGCGCCGGGTCCGGCGAGGGCGAGCGCCGCCTTGAGCCCGGCCAGGTTCCAGCCCTTGGACGCGGACATCAGCGCGAGTCCGCGCCCGGCGCCGGGCACACTCAGGTAGGGCACGAACCGCGCGTCCCCCGTGACGACCGGCGCGTGGATCTCGTCGGCGACGACCCGGACGCCGTGGCGCTCCGCGAGGGCGGCGACGGCGGCCAACTCGTCGGCGGTGTGCATGGTGCCGGTCGGGTTGTGCGGGCTGCACAGCAGGTAGGCGGCCCGTCCACCGCCGGCCACGGCCCGCCGGAACGCCTCCTCCAGCGCCCCGAGGTCGATCCGCAGGTCCGGGCCGAGCGGCGCCTCGACGATCCGCCGGTCCATGTGGCCGACGAACTGGTAGAACGGCGGGTACACGGGCGGATTGAGGATCACGGGGTCGCCGGGCCCCGTGACGAGCCTGAGCATCTCGACGACGCCCAGCATCACGTCGGGCACGATCGCCGTGCGCTCCACCGCCAGGCCGTCCCAGCCCCACCTCTTGCCGGCGAAGTCCGCGAGGGCCTCGGCGTAGGCGGTGCCGGCGGGGTATCCGGTGTCGCCGAGTTCCATGGCCTCGTTGACCGCGCGCACGACGGCGGGGGCGAGCGGCACATCCATCTCGGCCACCCACAGCGGCAGTACGTCCGCGGGGTGGGTGCGCCGCTTCATGCTCGTACGGCGGCGCAGCTGGTCCAGGGTGAGGGCGTGCAGGGGGTTGGGGTCGCCGGGCCGGTCGTGCGGGATGCGGGTCATGGGGCACAAGATAGGCCGCCCCGCCGGAGCGGGGAAACAAGGCCGCCGGCCCGGTGAACACCCGTGTGTCCGTCCCCGTATGGGAGGAGGGCGCTCGACGTCCGGAGGCCCCCGCGGTGGTGACACCGCGTGTCGGGGTTCGGGAGCGCACGCATGAGGCACGCACGACGACGCATGGTCCGGCGAGTGGCACGGCTGGCGGCCGTCGGCGGACTGCTGGTCGGGGGGACCATGGTCACCCGGGCCGTGGCGAGCGAACCGCCCGACGCGTCGGCGGCGCCGCACACCCTGGCGCAGACGGCGTCCGGTGCCGGTGCCGGTCTGGTGTCGGAGCTGGGCACCGAGCGCACGGCGGGCCACTGGGTGGGTGCCGACGGGCGGCCGGTCGTCGCGGTCACCGACGAGGGCACGGCGGAGACCGTGCGGCGGGCCGGTGCCGAGGCGAAGGTCGTGCGGCACAGCATGTCGGAGCTGAGGTCGGCGACCTCGACGCTGCGTTCGGCGCCCCGGGTGCCGGGCACGGCGTGGGCGCTCGACTACCGGTCGAACGAGGTGGTGGTGCGCGGTGACCGCACCGTCTCCACGTCGGACTGGTCGCGGCTGACGGGGGTGGCGGAGGGCATCGGCGGTTTCGTCCGCATGGAGCGCACCGAGGGCGCGTTCACCACGCGTCTGAACGGCGCGGAGCCGATCCTGTCCACCGCGGGGCGCTGTTCGGCGGGGTTCAACGTGACCGACGGGCGCAGCGAGTTCATCCTGACCGCCGGTCACTGCGGGCCGACGGGGTCGGTCTGGTTCCGTGACGGCGGGGGTGACCGGCAGGTCGGCGAGACGGTCGCGGGCAGCTTCCCCGGGGACGACTTCTCCCTGGTGGAGTACGCGAACGGCAAGGCGGGCGACGGCGCCGACGTGGTGGCGGTGGGCGACGGCAAGGGGGTGCGGATCACGGGCACCGGTGAACCGGCCGTCGGGCAGCGGGTGTTCCGCAGCGGCAGCACCAGCGGGCTGCGCGCCGGGCAGGTCACGGCGCTGGACGCGACGGTCAACTACCCGGAGGGCACGGTCACCGGGCTGATCGAGACCGACGTGTGCGCCGAACCCGGGGACAGCGGTGGGCCGATGTTCTCCGAGGGCGTCGCGCTGGGAGTGACCTCGGGCGGCAACGGCGACTGCGCGAAGGGCGGAACCACGTTCTTCCAGCCGCTGCCGGAGGCCATGGAGTCACTCGGCGTCCGCCTGATCGTCGCCGGGCAGGAGGGGTCCGGGCCGGGCGCCGCGCCCTCGGCGCCGGCCGCCGGTGGCGGCGCTCCCGGCGCCGCGGCACCGGGGGCGGCGGCACCCGTGACGGGCGTCGACGGTTCGACGCTGCTCGCCCGGCTGACGGACCGACGCAACGTGGGCCCGGGTCTGCTGGTCGTGGCGGGCAGTCTCATGGCCCTGGTGGCCACGCGGTGGATCCGTGCCGAGGCGGACCGCAAGGCGTACCGGCGGCACTACTCGGCGACGTGGGGCTGAGCCGGGGGCAACGAGAAGGGCGTCCGCGTGGGGCGGATGCCGCGGGCCGGGGCTCCGATGCGCCGAGGAGCCTCAGGCGGCCTTCGCGGCCTCCGGGGCCGCGCTGGCCCACTCCATGACGAGCCGCTGGTACTCCGCGCGCTGCTCGACGCTCAGTGTCCCGCCCGACCGGAGCCAGAGGGCCCGGATCTCCTCGTTGACCTCGGCAGCCGATCGCTCGGAGGAGGGTTCAACAGTGGTGGACATGCTGTGAAGCATACGGCGCCGGACGTGAAGGCGATGTGAGTAATCGCGAGCCAAACGGACATATCGGACCGTGTTGCTGGTCACGTCGTTTTACTCATCTGTCAAGGCCCACCTGCGAGTTCGTTACCGCCGCGTGTGTTCCACCGCACACGGGTGCCGACTTCAGGCCTGCGCGGCCCCCAGCACCAGTACCTGGATGGCCAGTACGGCCGCGCCGCGCGCCCAGTCGTGGAAGTCGGACACCTTGGTCTCCAGGGCGACCGGTGCGGCCTGCGGGTGCCGGTTGTCGCGGACGGTGTCCTCCACCACCTTTCCGGCCACGTCCATCAGCCCCACCCCCTCCCCCGCGAGCAGGATCTTCTGCGGCATCACGAAGTTGGCGATCTGGGCCACCAGGGTGCCCAGGGCGCGTCCGGCCTCCTCGATCACCCGGGCGGCCATGGGCTCCTCGGCGGTGGCGGCCGCGAGGATCTCCTCCCAGGTCAGGTCATGTCCGGTGGCCGCCCGGACCTGGTAGCGGATGTTGGGGATGGTCAGCAGCGACACGGCGCTGCCGCGCCGCCCGTCCGGGGTGAGCGGGCCGTGCGGGTCGACGATCCAGTGGCGCCCGAAGCCCCGGTCCTCGTCCCCCGCGTACGGCACCCGCCTGCCGCCGAGCACCAGCCCGTAGCCGATGCCGGCGCCGATGGTGAGGACGACGAACCGGTCCAGACCGCGCCCCGCCCCGAACCAGGTCTCGGCCTCCACGAAGGCGGCCGTGTCGTTCTCCACGACGACCGGCAGCCCGGTCCGCTCCTCGACGAGTGCGGCGAGCGGCACACCCCGCCAGCCCAGGAAGGGTGACTCGCCGACCACGGCACGGTCCTCGACGAGTCCGCCGACACCGATGCCGATCCCGGCGACCCCGGGGCGCCCGCGCGACAGCTCGTCGGTCATCCGGGCCAGCAGCGCGGCGGCCTCGCCGGGATCGCGGGTGGTCAGCGGCCGGTCGTGCCGGGCGACGATCTCACTGCGGAGGGTGGTGACGACGCCGTACACCATGTCCTGCGTGATCTTGAAGCCGACGAAGTAACGGGAGTCCGCGACCACGTCGAGCGGCTGGGACGGGCGCCCCTGCCGCACCTCGGCCACGCCGCCCGCCTCGGGGACCTCCACCAGCAGTCGCGACTCGATGAGCGGCTTGGTCAGCCGGGTGAGGCTGCCGGGCGACAGACCCAGCCGCCGGGCGATCTCGGTCCGGGACAACGGGCCGTGCACGAGCACCTCGATCGCCACGGAACGCTCACCGGGGCTCAGCGGGGGCCAGCTGGAAGCGGCTGCGGCCATGACGATCGAACCCCTTTTTTCCGTGCCGGAAACAACATGGCCAGACTACGACCGGAGCGCTGGCCCGGAAAAGATGTTTGCACGCCTCTTGACGACTTAATTGTTCCGCACCAAAAGTATGTGACGCCAGGACGAGCCGCCGCCCCTGCGAGGGAGTCCCCCGATGACCGTCGTCTCCAACAGTCCGCCGTCCCGCCCGCGGGGTGACGGACGCCTCGCCGCCCTGTTCGTCGCACCGGCGCTCCTGGGCTTCGTGGTCTTCCTCCTCTGGCCGACCCTGCGCGGCGTCTATCTGAGCTTCACCAGCTTCAACCTGCTGACTCCCGCGGAGTGGGTGGGCCTGGACAACTACGTGCGGATGGTCCACGACCCCATCTTCTGGGACTCGCTGCGGGTGACCGTCGTCTACGTGGTCATCAACATCGGCGTACAGACGGTCTCGGCCCTGGCCATCGCCGTCCTGCTCCAGCGGCTGACGCAGTCCTCGGTGCTGCGCGGGATCGTGCTCACGCCGTACCTGATGTCCAACGTGGTGGCCGGCGTCGTCTGGCTGTGGATCCTGGACACCCAGCTCGGCATCGGCAACGAGATCGTCGCGGGCCTGGGTCTCGACCGCATCCCGTTCCTGGCCGACGAGACCTGGGCGGTCCCGGTCATCGCGCTGATCAACGTGTGGCGGCACGTGGGCTACACGGCGCTGCTGCTGTTCGCGGGGCTCCAGGCCATCCCCAACGACATGTACGAGGCCGCGAAGGTGGACGGCGCGAGCGAGTGGCGGATGTTCTGGCGGATCACGATGCCGCTGCTGCGGCCGGTCCTCGCGGTCGTCCTGATCATGACGGTGATCGGTTCGTTCCAGGTCTTCGACACGGTCGCCGTGACCACGGCCGGCGGCCCGGCGAACGCCACCAACGTGCTCCAGTACTACATCTACGGCGCCGCCTTCGGCCGCTTCCAGTTCGGCTACGCCTCGGCCATGTCCGTAGCGCTGCTCGTCGTGCTGAGCGCCATCACCTTCGTCCAGTACCGGCTCACCCGGGCCGGACAGACCGACCTCGGCTGACGGGGAGGAGACCGAGATGACCGAGACGACCTCCGTGGCCGACAGGCCCCCGGTGGCCCGGACGGCCCCCGCGGCCGGCCCGGCGACGGCACGGCCCGGCGGGCGCCGCCTCTCCCCCGGGCGGATCGCGGCCTGGACGGTGATGGCCGCGATCGTGCTCATCACCGTGCTGCCGTTCTACTGGATCCTGCGCACCGCGCTGTCCACCAACACCGGACTGGCCGCGCACCCGGCCGATCCGCTGCCGGTCGACCCGACCGCCGGCGGCTTCGAACGGGCCCTGGGTCTGCAGTCCGCCGAGGAGGCGATCGCGCAGGGCGGCGCGGGCGGCGGGCTCAAGTTCTGGCGGTACCTGCTCAACTCGGTACTCGTGTCGACCCTGATCACCGTCTGCCAGATCCTCTTCTCCGCGATGGCCGCCTACGCCTTCGCCCGGCTGCGCTGGCGGGGCCGGGACACGGTGTTCGCCCTGTTCCTGGCCGGGCTGATGGTGCCGGCCATCTTCACCCTGCTGCCGAACTTCGTGCTCATCAAGGAACTCGGCCTGGTGGACTCGCTGCTGGGCATCGCCCTGCCGACGATGTTCATGACGCCCTTCGCGGTGTTCTTCCTGCGGCAGTTCTTCATGAACGTCCCCCGGGAGGTGGAGGAGGCGGCCCTGCTGGACGGCGCGGGCAAGGTGCGGGTCTTCTTCCGGGTCCTGCTGCCGATGGCCTCGACACCCGTCCTGACGCTGTCCGTACTGACGTACATCACGTCCTGGAACGACTACTTCTGGCCGCTGATGGTCTCCTACAGCGACGGCTCACGCGTGCTGACCGTGGCGCTGGCCGTCTTCCGCGCCCAGAACCCGCAGAGCGGCACCGACTGGTCGGGGCTGATGGCGGCCACGCTCATCGCGGCACTGCCGATGCTGCTGCTCTTCGGCGTCTTCGCGCGCCGCATCGTCAGCACCATCGGCTTCACCGGCATCAAGTGAGGGGACGGGCATGCGATTTCGTACGGTCGCGGCGCTGACCGGGGCGCTGACACTGTCCCTGGTGAGCGGCTGCGCGCAGGGCGGCTCCACCGGGGGCTCCGGGAACACGGTCACGTACTGGCTGTGGGACGCCAACCAGCTGCCCGCGTACCAGGCGTGCGCGAAGGACTTCGAGCGGCGCAACCCGGGCCTGGACGTGAAGATCACCCAGATGGGCTGGGACGACTACTGGACCAAGCTCACCGCGAGCTTCATCGCCGGCACCCAGCCGGACGTCTTCACCGACCACGTCCAGAAGTTCGGCCAGTTCGCCGACCTGGAGGTGCTGGAACCGCTGGACGGCCTCGGCATCGAGGACGCCGACTACCAGCCGGGCCTGGCCGCCGGCTGGCTCGGCCGGGACGGTCACCGCTACGGCGCCCCGAAGGACTGGGACACCGTCGCCCTCTTCTACAACGAGAGGATGGCGAAGGACGCCGGACTGAGTGCCGACGAGCTGAACGGCCTCTCCTGGAACCCCGAGGACGGCGGCAGCTTCGAGAAGGCCGTCGCGCACCTGACCGTGGACGAGCGGGGCAGGCGAGGCGACGAACCCGGCTTCGACAAGGACAACGTCAAGGTCTACGGCCTCGCCTCGGGCGGCGGCGGGGACGGCGACGGCCAGACCACCTGGAGCACCTTCGCCGCGTCCGCGGGCTGGACCTACACCGACAAGGAGCGGTGGGGCACCGAGTACCGGTACGACGACGCCACCTTCCAGTCGGTCGTCGACTGGTACTTCGGGCTGGCGGACAAGGGCTACATGGCCCCGCTCAGCGACTACAGCTCCAAGTCCAACCCGGCCAACGCGCAGGTGGCCGCGGGCCGGGCGGCGACGGCCTTCGACGGGGCGTGGATGATCTCGACGTACGCCGGTCTCGAGGGCATGGACATCGCCACCGCCGTCAACCCGGCCGGTCCGACCGGCGAGCGGGCCACGATGATGAACGGCCTCGCGGACTCCGTCACCAAGAACGCCCGCAACAAGCCGGGCGCCCTGAAATGGGTGAAGTACCTGGCCTCCGAGGAGTGCCAGCGCACCGTCGGCCGGTACGGCATCGTCTTCCCGGCCACGCCGGAGGGCACCGAGGCGGCCGTCGCGGCGTACGAGAAGAAGGGCGTCGACGTGTCGGCCTTCACGCGGCCCGTCGACGACCCGGAGGACTTCCGGACCTTCACCTACCCGATCACGGACAACGCCGCGGACGTGCTGGCGCTCATGCAACCCGCCATGCAGGACGTCTACGGCGGCAAGCCGGTCGGCAGCCTCGACGCGACCAATGACCAGATCAATCTCATCCTCGACCAGTGAAGGGCACGCCATCCATGACGTTCTCCCTCGGCATCGTCGGTGCCGGCCAGTTCTCCGGCCAGTTCGCCAGGCTGTTCCTGGCCCACCCAGGTGTGCGCGACGTGTACGTCACCGACCTGCTGCCGGAGCGGGCCGAGCGGCTCGCCGCCGCCGAAGGCCTCGCCGGCACCTTCCCCAGCTACGAGGCGATGCTGGAGTCCCCGGCGGTCGACGCCGTCGCGGTCTTCACCCAGCGCTGGACCCACGGCCCGCTGGTCCTCCAGGGCCTGGGCGCGGGCAAGCACGTGTACTCGGCGGTCCCCATGGCGATCAGTACGCAGGAGATCGCGGAGATCATCGACGCGGTCAAGGCGACCGGGCTGACCTACATGATGGGTGAGACCAGCCAGTACAACCCGGCGACCGTGCACGCCCGCAACAAGATCGCCGAGGGAGCCTTCGGACGGCTCTTCTACGCCGAGGGCGACTACGTCCACGACATGGACCTGGGCTTCTACGAGGCGTACCAGTACAGCGGCGGCGAGGGGTGGAAGGCCACCGCCAGCTATCCGCCGCTGCTGTACCCCACGCACTCGGTGGGCGGGGTGCTGGGCGCGTGGGGGACGCACGCGGTGAGCGTCTCGGCGCTCGGTGTGGTGGACGAGCGCGGCGACGGCGTCTTCGACCGGTCGGTCAGCCGGTTCGACAACGACGTCTCCAACGCGACGGCGCTGTTCGAGGTGGCCGGCGGCGGATCGTTCCGCACCAACGAGTTCCGCCGGGTCGGCTATCCCTCGCACATCCGGGAGTCCCGTTTCCGGTTCTTCGGCACGGAGGCGAGCATGGAGCAGCTGGCGACCGTGGCGCTGTGGCAGGACAAGACCGGGGTCGAGGACATCAGCGAGCTGCTGGAGCCCAAGCCGACCATGGCGCCGGACGACCCCTCGCTCCAGCACATCGCGCCGGAGCTGCGGGCCGCCTTCACCTCGGGTTCGGCACCGGTGCACGACCGGGAGCGTCTGCCGCGGGCGCTCGACCACATGCACAACGGCCACGAGGGCAGCCACCACTTCCTGGTGGACGACTTCGTGACCGCCGTGAACTCCCGGACGCTGCCGTCCGTGAACGCGTGGGTCGCCGCCCGCTACACCCTGCCGGGCATCGTCGCGCACGAGTCCGCGCGGCAGGGCGGGGTCAGGCTGGAGATACCGGACTTCGGGGACGCGCCCCAGCCGTGAGGCCGTCGCGCGAGCCGGGTGCCCGTCGGTCTCAGGTGCCCGGCTTGCGGCCGTACACGTAGACGTCGTCGTTCTTCTTCAGCAGCGACCAGTACTTCTTCGCGTCGGTCTTCGTCATGTTGACGCAGCCGTGCGAGCCCGGCGGGCTCCACACGCTGACGCCGACGGAGTGGAAGGCCTGGCCGCCGTCGAAGAACTGGCTGTAGGGCATCGGCACGTCGTAGATGGTCGAGTGGTGGTTGAGGTTGCGCCAGTAGACCTTCTTCAGGCCGGTGCGGGTCTCGTAGCCGTTGCGGCCGGTGCGGACCGGCACCGGGCCGTAGACCAGCTTCTTGCCGTCCTGGATCCAGCTGAGCTGGAGGGTGAGGTCGACGCAGGCGATACGGCCCTTGTTGACCGGGCATTTGCCGGATTTGTTCGGGTTCTTGCCGACGGCCTTCTGCTTCGTCATCAGGTCCATCACGCCCCACGTGATGGGTCCCGCGTAGCCGGCGTTCGGCTTGATGCCGTGCTTGGTCTGGAAGGCGCGGATGGCCTTGCAGTCGGCGGTGGACTGCTTGCCGTCGGCCGTGCGGCCGAGGAACTTCTCCACCTTCTTCTGGTACGGACCCGTCGTCGCGGTGCAGCTCGCGGCCTGGGCCGGCGCGGCCGTGAGCACGAGCGTGAGCGGTGCCACCAGTGCGGTGACCCCGAGTGCGACGACTGCTCGTCTGCGTATGTCCCCCATGGCCGGCCTTTCGCGAAGAAGCGGTGAGGTGGTGGGAGGTCGCCGTGGTGCGCTCCCGGCCTGATAGACAGCCGCCGGGCGGATTCGGTTGCCCTGTCGCGCCCACTCGCCACGAAAGCGTGACAAACACCACCGGGTTTCCGCCATCCCTCAGTCCGTCTCGCCCCACGCGCGCAGGGCCTGCCGGAACCCCGTGTTGACCGCGGTCAGACCGCCGTCGACCGCCAGGGTGGTGCCGGTGATCCACGACGCGTCGCGCGAGGCCAGGAAGGCGACGGCCGCCGCGATGTCCTCCGGCTCGCCGACCCGGCCCAGCGGGTACAGGTCCCGTACCGCGGCCAGTTCCTCGTCCCGGCCCTCCCAGGCCGTGGTGCGCACCGTGCCCGGCGTCACGAGGTTGACGCGGACGCCGCGCGCGGCGGCGTGTCCGGCGAGGGTGCGGGTCAGCGAGCCGAGGCCGGCCTTCGCGGCGCTGTAGGCGTGGTTGCCGAAGTCCTGGACGCCGTTGACCGAGCCGACGCTCACGATCGCGCCCCGTCCGGTGGCCGCGAGGTGGGGCAGCGCGGCCCGGCAGCAGCGGTAGGCGCCGGTGAGGGTGACGTCGAGGTCGCGGGCCCAGACGTCGTCGGGCTCGTCCTCGAAGAGCGGGGCGTCGGGGGTGCAGGCGTAGGCGTTGTTGACCAGGACGTCGAGGGCGCCGAAGGTGTCCACGGCGTGGGCGACGGCCGCCTCGACGGACGCCCGGTCGCCGACGTCGCAGGCGAACGCCTCGGCGGTGAGCCCCTGTTCGGTCAGCGCGTCGGCCGTGCGCCGGGCCGCGGGCAGGTCGACGTCGGTCAGCAGCACCTGCGCCCCCTCGGTGGCGAACCGGCGTGCGGTGGCCGCGCCGATGCCCCGGGCGGCGCCGGTGACGAGTACTCCGTGGTCCGTGAAACGCCTCATGTCCGTCATGGACCGACCGTAGTACCGGAAAGATCAACGGGCGGCTACCGTGCCGCCATGTCCGCATTCCTGCAGCAACTCCCCGCGCTCCTGGGCGTCGTGATCGGCGCGCTCGGGTCGTATCTCGCCGTGGTCCGCAGCGACCGGGCCCGGCTCCGGCGGGAGACCGAGGCCCGCTGGGAGGAGCGCAGGCTGGCGGTGTACGCCGACTACGCACGGGTCCTGAAGACCTCGGTCACGCTGGCCTACCGGATAGCCGCCCACCTCGGCAACGACCCGCACCCGCACCCCCTCGACCCGCGCGACGCCGCCGCCGCGCAGGCGGAGGCGGCGCTGTCGCGGGATCCCGCCGGGGAGGCGCTGCTGCTGCTGGGCAGCAGGCAGGTGGTGGAGAAGGCGCGGGTGTGGGTCGTCGCGGTGCTCGACATGGAGCGGTTCCTGCGCGAGGAGACCCGCGACCCCGCCGCCTGGCAGGCGCTGCTGGAGCGGCACCGGGCCGCGCGGGAGGGCTACTACGCGGCCGTACGCGAGGATCTGGCCCTGCCGCCGGGTCACGGGGCCCGGTGGGCGCTGCCGCCCGTCAGCGATACCCGGTGACGTCGGCGGGACGGCCGGCGTCCTGGACCTCGACGACGTAGCGCCAGGCGTCCGGGCGGCTGCCGTCGAGGTCGGTGAAGCCGTACTCCTGGGCGAGTCCCCCGCTGGAGAGGGAGCGGCCGTTGAACCGCGCCACGTCCGGGTCTGCGGCCAGCGCGGCCACGGCCCGGCCCACGTAGCGGGGCGTCTCGGAGATGGCGAAGTGCGGGACGCGGTCGAGGGCGTCGCGCCAGTTGTCCTCGCGTACGCCGTAGTGGTCGAGCATGATCTCCGAGCGCAGCCAGCCCGGGGTCAGCGCCACGGCGGTGGCCCCTCGCGGTCCGAGCTCGTGGCCCAGGCCGAAGGCCATGCGCACGACGGACGTCTTGGCCAGGTCGTAGAAGAAGGAGTTGCGGTAGTGGTCGCGGTTGTAGTCGTCGGTGCCGTCGGTGACCTCGACGACCAGCCCGCCTGACGCACGCAGCAGCAGCGGCAGGGCGTGGTGGCTGGTGACGGCGTGCGTCTCGACGGCGAGGCGCAGCAGCCGCAGCCCGTTGTCGAGGTCGTGCTCCCACACGGGGCTGTCCCACTCGAAGAGGTTCTCGCCGCCCCAGATGTCGTTGACCAGGATGTCGAGGCGGGCCTGCTCCCGGGCGATGCGGTCGACGAGCCGGGCGACCTGCTCCGGTTCGAGGTGGTCGGCGGGCACCGCGATGCCGTGCCCGCCGGCCTCGGTGACCAGGTCGGCGGTGTCCTCGATGGTCTCGGGGCGGTCGTACTCCGAGCGCCGGGCGCGGGTGCTGCGGCCGGTGACGTAGACGGTGGCGCCGGCCGCGCCCAGTTCGACGGCGATGCCGCGTCCGGCGCCGCGGGTGGCTCCCGCGACGAGTGCGACCTTGCCGGCCAGCGGTTTCTTCGGTGACCCTGCCATGTACTTCCCGTTCCTCTCCCGCACGAGTGCTGTCGTGTTCGAGAGTGCCCGGGAAGCCGGACATCTTCTGTCACCTTTTCCGCGTGTCCCGCACGGGGTCAGTGTCCCCGGTCGATCCACTCCTTCAAGTGCGGGGCCTCGGCGCCGATGGTGGTCGGGTCGCCGTGGCCGGTGCGGACCTCGGTCTCCGGCGGCAGCACCAGCAGCCGGTCGCGGATCGAGTCGATGATGGTCGGGAAGTGGGAGTAGGACCGGCCGGTGGCGCCGGGTCCGCCCTGGAAGAGGGTGTCGCCGGTGAAGACGGTGCCGAGACCCGGGTCGTACAGGCAGACCGCGCCGGGCGCGTGTCCGGGGGTGTGCAGGACGGTCAGGTCGGCGCCGGCGGCCTCGATGACGAGTCCGTCCGTCAGCCAGGCGTCGGGGTCCCGGTCGGGGTGGGTCTGGTGCCACAGCGGCAGGTCGTCACGGTGCAGCCAGATGGTGGCGCCGGTGCGCTCGGCCAGGGCGGGCGCGGCGTTGACGTGGTCGTTGTGGGCGTGGGTGCACACGATGGCCGTCAGCCGGCGGTCCCCGACGGCCTCGGCGATCGCGTCGGCGTCGTGGGCCGCGTCGATGACGACCACCTCGTGGTCGTCGCCGACCAGCCAGACGTTGTTGTCGACGTCCCAGGTGCCGCCGTCGAGCATGAACTGGCCGGAGGTGACGAGGCGTTCGATGCGCGCGGACATCAGAGCACCACCACCGAGCGGAGCACGTCGCCGGCGTGCATCCGGTCGAAGGCCTGCTCGACCTCGTCCAGCCGGATGGTCTCGGTGACGAACTTGTCCAGCGCGAGGCGGCCCTGGAGGTGCAGGTCGATGAGCATCGGGAAGTCGCGGGAGGGCAGGCAGTCGCCGTACCAGGACGACTTCAGCGAACCGCCGCGCCCGAAGACGTCCAGCAGCGGCAGTTCCAGCTTCATCTCGGGCGTCGGCACGCCGACCAGGACGACGGTGCCGGCCAGGTCGCGGGCGTAGAAGGCCTGCCGGTAGGTCTCGGGACGGCCGACCGCCTCGATGACGACGTCGGCGCCGAAGCCGCCGGTCAGTTCGCGAATGGCTTCGACGGGGTCGGTCTCGCGGGAGTTGACGGTGTGGGTGGCGCCCATGGAGCGGGCGGTCTCCAGCTTGCGGTCGTCGATGTCCACGGCGATCACCTTCGCCGCCCCGGCCAGGTGGGAGCCGGCGATCGCCGCGTCGCCGACGCCGCCGCAGCCGATGACGGCGACGGTGTCACCGCGCCCGACGTTGCCGGTGTTGATGGCGGCGCCGATGCCGGCCATCACCCCGCAGCCCAGCAGACCGGCCACCTGTGCGGAGACGGCCGGGTCGACCTTGGTGCACTGTCCGGCGGCGACCAGGGTCTTCTCGGCGAAGGCGCCGATGCCGAGGGCCGGGGACAGCTCCTGCCCGGTCGAGGCGAGGGTCATCCTCTGCTCGGCATTGTGGGTGTCGAAGCAGTACCAGGGGCGTCCGCGCAGACAGGCCCGGCAGGTGCCGCACACGGCACGCCAGTTGAGGATCACGAAGTCGCCGGGGGCCACGTCGGTGACGCCGGCGCCGACCGACTCCACGACACCTGCGGCCTCGTGGCCGAGCAGGAAGGGGTAGTCGTCGCTGATGCCGCCCTGCTTGTAGTGCAGGTCGGTGTGGCACACCCCGCAGGCCTGGACCTTGACCACGGCCTCGCCCGGGCCGGGATCGGGCACGACGATCGTCTCGATCCGGACCGGCTCGTCCTTGCCCGGTGCGATCACGCCGCGTACTTCCTGCGCCATGCTTGTGACCCTTTCCTCGGCCGTTCAGCGTCCCTCCCGACCCTACGCGCAACGGATCGGTGAGGGGCGCTTCGGCGGCGTGCCGGGCCCACGTAGCCTGAGGCGTCGCCCGCCTGCCGAAGGAGTCCCGTGAGCGCCGCCGATCCGGAAGCCGGTCCGCCAGCCTGGCGGCTTCTCCTGTCGTACGTACGGCCGCACCGGCGCGCCCTGTTCGCGGGCGCCCTGCTCTCGCTGGTCACGGGCGGCACGGGGCTGCTGCTGCCGCTGGTGGCGCGGGAGCTGATCGACGACCTGGCCCACGACCGGGCCATCACCGGTGCGCTGCTCGCCATGTCGGGGCTGGTGGTCGCCAACGCGGCGCTCGGGGCGCTCGGTTCGTACGTGCTGCGGCGCACCGCCGAGTCGGTGGTGCTCGGGGCGCGGCGCACCCTGTCGTCGTATCTGCTGCGGCTGCGCGTCTCGGCGGTGGACCGCACCGAGCCCGGCGACCTGATGGCCCGGATCACCTCCGACACCACCCTACTGCGCGAGGTCACCACCGACTCCCTGATCGGCGTGGGCACCGGCGGGCTCACGCTGGTGGCGACGCTGGTGATGATGGGCGTGGTCGACCCGGTGCTCCTCGGGGTGACGCTGGCGGTGGTCGTCGGGGCCGGACTGGTGCTGGGCCTGATCGTGCCGCGCATCAACCGGGCGAGCCGGCAGGCGCAGGACGCGGTCGGGGTGATGGGCGCCGCGCTGGAGCGGATCCTGGGCGCGCTGCGCACGGTGAAGGCGTCCGGCGCCGAGCCCCGGGAGGAACGGGCGCTGCACGAGGCCGCCGAGGAGTCGTGGCGGCAGAGCGTGCGGGCCGCCAAGTGGTCGGCCGCCGCGGGCAATACCGCGGGGCTGGCGATGCAGATCGCCTTCATCACGGTGCTCGCGGTGGGCGGGGCGCGGGTGGCGACGGGTGCGATCGACGTCGGCACGCTGGTGGCGTTCCTGCTGTTCGTCTTCTATCTGATGTCACCGATACAGGAGGTCGTCGGCGCGGTCACGCAGTACCAGACGGGCCGGGCGGCGCTCGCCCGCATCCACGAGGCGATGCGGCTGCCCGCCGAGCCGACGCTCCACCCGGCCCCGCTGCCCTCGCCGGGCGCGGAACCGGCGTCCGTCTCCTTCCGCGACGTCCGCTTCCGGTACGCCGAGGATCTGCCGTACATCCACCACGGGGTGACCTTCGACGTGCCGGGCCGGGGGCTGACGGCGTTCGTCGGCCCGTCGGGCGCGGGGAAGACCACCGTGTTCTCGCTCATCGAGCGGTTCTACGACCCGGGGTCCGGGGAGATCACGCTGGACGGCCGGAGCCTGGCGGAGTGGGAACTGGCCTCGCTGCGCGCCTCGATCGGCTACGTGGAGCAGGACGCCCCGGTGCTGTCCGGTTCGCTGCGGGACAACCTGCTGCTGGGCAGTCCCGAGGCGGACGAGGACGCCGTCCGTACGGTCCTGAAGACGACCCGCCTCGACACTCTGGTCGGCCGGCTGCCGAACGGTCTGGAGACGCTGGTGGGGCACCGCGGCACCAAGCTGTCCGGCGGGGAGCGCCAGCGGGTCGCGATCGCCCGCGCGCTGTTGCGCCGCCCCCGGCTGCTGCTGCTCGACGAGGCCACCTCGCAGCTGGACGCGGTGAACGAGGCGGCGTTGCGCGACACGGTGGCCGAGGTGGCGCGGACGACGACGGTGCTGGTAGTCGCACACCGGCTGTCCACGGTGACGACGGCCGACCGGATCGTGGTGATGGACGCGGGGCGGGTGCGCGCGGTCGGCACGCACCGGGAACTGGTCACCGCGGACCCGCTGTATGCGGAGCTGGCGGCGACCCAGTTCCTGGCGGCCGGCGGCTGAGCGCGCCGGCCTCGGTCAGCCCAGGGCGGGGACGGCGCCGAACAGCGGCGAGACCAGGTCGGTGACCTGCTGGAGCTGGTCGAGGTCGTTGAGCCGGTTCAGCTGCTGGGAGGGGAGCGGCACCTGGGCGCGGTCCTCGGCGGGCATGTCGTTGACCGCGAGCGAGTCGAGGGTGTTGGTCACGCTGAGCTTGTCGGTGCCCAGCGGGCCCCCTGCCGCGCTCGCCATCGGGGCGGCGAGAGCGGTGACACCGGCTGCGAGCCCGACAACGGCGACCATACGTCGTGTGGAGATCATGCCGTGCGCAACGCCGGCAGGCCGCGGGCGGACACGGGCGGCCCACACCACTCACCCGTGAGGAGCAGTGGCCCGGGTGCCGCCGTCAGCGGGTCCAGGCGCGGTACTCCATGACGTCGCCGGCCCGCACGCCGTACTCGGGCTGGTCCGCGGTGAAGGTGGTCTCCAGGCCGAGGACGGCGCCGGTGGCCGGGTTCACGATCAGCATGCGGCGCACGCCGGTCCCCTCGTACACGTAGGCGTGGCCGGGCCGGCCGAGGCGGTCGGTGACCCGTCCGGCGGGACGCAGCCCACCGTCGTCCGCCAGGAGCCGGGTGAGCGCCGCCGACTCGCGGGCGCCCAGGGTCCAGTTGTCGAGCAGGAGCGCGGTGGCGTCGAGCAGTTCAGGGGTGTCGAGGGTCTCGCTGTGCTGGGCCTCCTCCAGGTAGGCGCGCAGGCGTGCGGCGGCGTGCGGCGGCGGCGACTCGGGCGGGGCGTCGCTCCAGCTCGGCGGGCGGGTCCGGCGGCTGATGACGTGGCCGTCCTCGACCAGGCGGGGCGTGCCGTCCTCGTCCTCGCCGAGGACCGGGCGTCCCGGGTGGCGCGGGTCGGTCGCCACGACCAGCTCGGTGGAGCGGCCGTCGGGCGTCCAGCGCACGACGCGCTCCTCGGGGAGCGTGACCGGGGGCGCGTCGTCGGACATGCCCAGGCTCCAGGACCGCACGTGCGTGCCCTTGCGCAGTGCGGGCCCGCCGTCCGCCGCGGCCCGTTCGGCACGGTCGGCGAGCCGGTCCAGCGGCAGGGGCGTGGCGTCGGCGAGCACGGCCAGCGGGCGGGGCACGGCGACGGCGGGCGCGGTGCTCGGGCCGCCGAGCAGCAGCGCCGACACGGTCACGGTGACGACGGCGCCGGCGGCCAGGCCCCAGGCCGCGCGGACGCGGCGCCGGGCGGGCCGGGCGAGCCACCGGGACGGCCGGTCCGTGGCCGCCGGTCCGTGCAGCAGCCCTTCCAGGTGGCGTTCGGCGCGGGGGCCGAGGGGGCCGTCGCCGAGGTGCGGGGCGTCGGCGGGGACCGGGTTGGCGCGGCGCAGGAGGTCGAGTTCGTCAGCCATGGCCGTGTTCCTTCGCGGGGATGGCGTCGGCGGTGGTCGCCGGGTGCGGGGGCCGCCGTGCGGCGTGCGGGGTGGCCGTGGAGGGCCGGCCCATGCGGTCGATCTCCGTTCTCAGCCGGGCGCGGGCGCGGTGCAGCCGCATCGACGCGGCCCGGCTGCCGCAGCCGAGGGCGACGGCCAGTTCGTCCACGCCGAGTTCCTCCCAGGCGGTCAGCCGCAGCACCTCCTGGTCCTTGTCGGAGAGCCTGGCCAGCGCCTCGTGCACCCAGCCGCCGGGCGGTTCCGCCTCGGGTCCGCAGGTGAGGTGCCGGCCGTGCGCGGCGTGGTCGTTGCCGAGCCGGTCGAGGAGCCGGCGTCGGCGGCCCCGGCCGCGCACCGCGTTGGCCAGGCAGTTGCGTGCCACCCCGTACAGCCAGGGCAGCGGGGTGTGCGGCAGCTCGGCGCGGCGGCGCCAGGCCACCGTGAACACCTCCGCCACCACTTCCTCGACCTCGCCGGTGCGCCCGTCCAGCCGTCGCGCCACATAGCGGCTGACCGCCCAGTAGTGCTCGCGGTAGGCAGCGGCGAAGATCTCGTCGTTGCTCATGTCGTGTTCGTGTCCGGCACCCTCGTGATCGTCACAGGTGATTTCGTGACGCTCGTCTCGTCGTACGAGTGTGACGTCCCCGCGGGGCTCGGACACAGGCGGGGCGTGAGGAACCTCAAGAGCATCAAGTGGTTGACGACCACGGACCACAAGACGATCGGCACGCTGTATCTGGTGACGTCGTTCGCGTTCTTCTGCATCGGTGGCGTGATGGCGCTGTTCATGCGCGCCGAGCTGGCCCGGCCGGGTCTGCAGATCATGTCGAACGAGCAGTTCAACCAGGCGTTCACGATGCACGGCACGATCATGCTGCTGATGTTCGCGACGCCGCTGTTCGCCGGCTTCACGAACTGGATCATGCCGCTGCAGATCGGCGCGCCGGACGTGGCGTTCCCGCGGCTGAACATGTTCGCCTACTGGCTGTACCTGTTCGG
>NZ_JBHJVQ010000031.1:0-96871 GCF_042263835.1 Streptomyces sp. NPDC056128
GGGGGGGGGGGGCGGGGGGGGGCGGTGCCCCCGGGGGGGGGGGGGGCGGGGGGGGGGGGGGGGGGGCCCGGTTTTTCCCCCGGGCCCCACGGCCACCGCTCAGGGGGTGTGGCGGACGGCGTTCGCGAGGATCGCGTCGCGCATGTAGGCGGCGAGGCCCGGCTTGGCGGCGTCGATGTTCCGCGTGAACCGTTCGTCCGAGACGTACATGTCGCCCAGGCAGGTGTGCATCTCGTACCCGCAGTCGTAGTGGTTGCGGGCGATCCCCTGCCGGTGGTCCTCGGCGGCGTCCATGGCCGCCTCGGAGTCGGCGGGCTCACCGGCGTCCATCAGGGCGACGAAGCGCCGGGTGAGTTCGTCTGACTCCTCCTGGATGCGCTGCCAGTCCTCCTTGGTGTACGAGGCGGTCTTCTCCCTCGACTGGCGGTAGGCGTCGGTGTTGCCCCAGCGGTCCTGGACCTCCTCCTCGTACTGGTCGGGGTCGAAGTCGCCGAAGACCTCGAACTTCTCCTCCGGCGTGAGGTTGATTCCCATGCTGCGTGCCTCCATGGCCTGCTCCACGGCCGCCGCCATCCTCTCCAGCTTCCCGATCCGGGCGGTCAGCAGCTCGTGCTGGCGGCGCAGGTGCGCGCGCGGGTCCGCGGCCGGGTCGTCGAGCAGGGCGGCGACCTCGTCGAGCGGGAAGCCGAGCTCTCGGTAGAACAGGATCTGCTGCAGCCGGTCGAGGTCGGCGTCGCTGTAGCGCCGGTGTCCCGCGTGGCTGCGCTCGCTGGGTACGAGCAGGCCGATGTCGTCGTAGTGGTGCAGGGTGCGCACCGTCACCGCGGCGAAGCCCGCGACCTGTCCCACGGAGTAGCTCACTTCCGCTCCCTTCTCTGACGCCGTCCACGCTGCCGCCTCACGTGACGTGAGGTGCAAGTCCGGGTGCGGGGTTCCCGGCCCGGACCTACCGTCGGTTGCATGCCACTGCAACACGGGCCCCACCCGCCGCAGGACGACGACCGCGCCCGGCGCCGGCTCGCCGTGAACCCCTTCCACGGTCAGGCGAACCCGACCGGCGGTATGACCGAGGCACCGCCCACGCACCGCCTCCCCGACGCCCCGCTGCCGCCGGAGAGCGCGTACCGGCTGGTCCACGACGAGCTGATGCTGGACGGCAACGCGCGGCTGAACCTGGCCACCTTCGTCACCACCTGGATGGAGCCGCAGGCCGGGGTGCTGATGAGCGAGTGCCGGGACAAGAACATGATCGACAAGGACGAGTACCCGCGCACCGCCGAGTTGGAGCGGCGCTGTGTGGCGATGCTCGCCGACCTGTGGCACGCGCCCGACCCGTCGACGACCGTGGGCTGTTCGACGACCGGGTCGAGCGAGGCGTGCATGCTCGCCGGGATGGCGCTGAAGCGGCGCTGGGCGCTGCGCAACGCCGACCGGTATCCGGGGGCGCGGCCCAATCTGGTGATGGGCGTGAACGTCCAGGTCTGCTGGGACAAGTTCTGCAACTTCTGGGAGGTGGAGGCCCGGCAGGTGCCCATGGAGGGCGACCGCTTCCACCTCGATCCGCGGGCCGCCGCCGAGTTGTGCGACGAGAACACGATCGGTGTCGTCGGCATCCTGGGCTCCACCTTCGACGGTTCCTACGAGCCGATCGCCGACCTGTGCGCCGCCCTGGACGCCCTCCAGGAGCGCACCGGTCTCGATGTGCCGGTGCACGTCGACGGGGCGTCGGGCGCCATGGTCGCGCCGTTCCTCGACGAGGACCTGGTGTGGGACTTCCGGCTGCCGAGGGTCGCCTCGATCAACACCTCGGGGCACAAGTACGGGCTGGTGTACCCGGGCGTCGGCTGGGCGCTGTGGCGGGACTCGGCCGCGCTGCCCGAGGAGCTGGTCTTCCGGGTCAACTACCTGGGCGGCGACATGCCGACCTTCGCGCTGAACTTCTCCCGGCCCGGCGCGCAGGTGGTGGCGCAGTACTACACGTTCCTGCGGCTGGGCCGGGAGGGTTACCAGGCGGTGCAGCAGACCGCGCGGGACACCGCCCGCGGACTCGCCGAACGGATCGAGGCGCTCGGCGACTTCCGGCTGCTGACGCGCGGCGACCAGTTGCCGGTGTTCGCCTTCACGACCGCCGACGACGTGACGGCGTACGACGTCTTCGACGTGTCGCGGCGGCTGCGGGAGGGCGGCTGGCTGGTGCCGGCGTACACCTTCCCGCCGCACCGCGAGGACCTGTCCGTGCTGCGGGTGGTGTGCCGCAACGGCTTCTCCACCGACATGGCGGACCTGCTCCTGGACGACCTGGAGCGACTGCTGCCGGAACTGCGCCGGCAGCCGCATCCGCTGAACCGGGACAAGGCGGCGGCCACCGGCTTCCACCACTAGGGGGTGTCGTTCACCGGCTGAGCCGCGCGAACCTCCCCACCGCCAGCGGGAAGAACACCACGAGCAGGGCCAGGGGCCAGGCGATCGCCGCCCACACGTGGCCGGACTCGCCGCCGGGGCCGCCGAACAGGTCGCGTACGGCGGTGGCGGTCTGGGACATGGGGTTCCACTGGACGACCGTGCCCAGCCAGCCGGGCATGGAGTCGGGCGTGGCGAAGGCGTTGGAGAGGAAGCCGACCGGCCAGACCAGGATCTGCACCGCCTGCACCAGCTCGGGCTTGCCGGCCACCAGGGCCAGGAAGATGCCGATCCACAGCATGGCGAAGCGGAAGAGCAGGAGCAGGCCGACGGCGCCCAGGAAGGCGCCGGGGCCGCCGTGGGTCCGCCAGCCGAGCGCGTGGCCGACCACGATCAGCACCGTGAGTCCGAGCGCCGACTGGAGCATGTCGGCGGCGGAACGGCCCACCAGGACCGCGCCGTTGGTCATCGGCAGGGAGCGGAAGCGGTCGACGACGCCCTTGTTGAGGTCCTGGGTGACGGCGATCATGGTGCCCTCCAGGCCGAACGCCATGGTGAGCGCCAGCATCCCGGGGACCAGGTAGTCGACGTACTCGCCGCTCACGCCCCGGCCGCCGCCGACCAGGTAGCCGAACATCAGCAGCAGCATGACCGGGAAGACCAGGTTGACGACCATGGTCACCGGCTGCCGCGCCCAGCGGGCCAGCTCCCGGCGGGTCATGGTCCAGGAGTCGGTCAGGGCGTAGGTCATGGGGTTCGGGTGCGGGACGGTGCTCGTGCTCACACGGCCTCCTTGGTGCGGTCGGTCAGGTGCAGGAACACCTCGTCCAGGGTGGGGCGGCGCAGCGCCACGTCCTCGGCCTCCAGACCGGCCTCCTCCAGCGCCCGTACGACGCCGGAGAGGGCGGCCATGCGGTCGGTGACCGGGGCGCTGAGCAGGCGGCGGTCGGGGTCGACGCGGACGCCGGTGAGGGGCAGCAGGGCGACGGCGGCGCCCAGTTGGCCGGCGTCGCGCAGGACGACGTCGACGCGGTCGCCGCCGATGGCGGCCTTCAGCTCGTCGGACGTGCCGTCGGCGACGACCCGGCCGGCGTCGACGACGGAGATGCGGTCGGCGAGCTGGTCGGCCTCCTCCAGGTACTGGGTGGTGAGCAGGACCGTCGTACCGCCGCCGACCAGCGAGCGGACCGAGTCCCAGACCTCGGCGCGGCCGCGCGGGTCGAGGCCGGTGGTCGGCTCGTCCAGGAAGAGCACCTCCGGTTCGGTGATCAGGGACGCGGCGAGGTCCAGGCGGCGCCGCATGCCGCCGCTGTAGGCGCTGACGGGTTTGCGTCCGGTGTCGGACAGTTCGAAGCGCGCGAGCAGGTCGTCGGCGCGCGCGCGTGCCCGCCGGGCGCCGAGGTGGTGGAGGCGGCCGAACATCTCCAGGTTCTGCCGGCCGCCCAGTTCCTCGTCGAGGGCCGCGTGCTGGCCGAGCAGGCCGATGCGCAGCCGTACGGCGTACGCCTGAGTGGCGACGTCGTGCCCCGCCACCTCGATCCGGCCCGCGTCGGGCCGCAGCAGGGTGGCCAGGATGCGGACCAGCGTCGTCTTGCCCGCGCCGTTCGGCCCCAGCACGCCGTGCACCGTGCCGCGCGTGACGGTGAGGTCGAGTCCGTCCAGCGCGTCCTTCTTGCCGTACTTCTTGCGTGCCCCTTCGACGGTGATCGCCGCGTCGGCCACTGCCACTCCCCTCGCTAGCCAAATTTGACTACTTCGCCAAGGTAACGCGCCGCGCGAGATTGGGCAAACTTGATTAGCGGGCAGCTCCGTCGTCTCCGTGGTGCGGCCGCCCCGCCGCGAACGGGTTCTCCTCGCCGTCCGCCAGCACCCCGACGAACGGATCGCCCTCGCCGGCGAAGGTGTACGCGCCGCCCCGGACGCGGTCGATGAGCCCGCGGGTCCACTCGGCGCCGGTGTCGGCCGAGTGGACCCAGAAGTTCATGATCTCGCCGATGTGCCCGAGCTGCCCCGGGCCCTCCTCGGGCGTGTAGTACTCGGTGACGGCGCCCCGCCATTCCTCGATCTTCCGCACCCGCTCCTCCAGCAGCGCGAGGGCCTCCTCGCGCGGGAGGTCGACCATGAAGCCGAGCGCCGCGGTGAGCACGTCCGGCCGCTGGTCGTAGGCGGTGAGGTACGCCCGCAGCAGGGTGAGGTACTCCTCCGTGCCCTGCTCGGTGACCTCGTACTCCACGCGCGGCGGCCCGCCCGCCGTGGACGGCGCGATCTCGTGCGCGAGCAGCAGCCCCTGCTTCGCCATCTGCTTCAACGCGTGGTAGATCGAGCCGGGCTTGGCGTTGGACCACTCGTGCGCGCCCCAGTACTCCAGGTCGTTGCGCACCTGGTAGCCGTGGGCCCGCCCGTGCTGACGCACGGCGCCGAGCACGAGGAGACGGATCGCTGACATGGGGTCCAGATTAGGGCCCGGCCACCACGGACGTCAGAACGGGAACCCACTGCGGCCGTGCTGTACCGAGATCCACTTCTGGGTGGTGAAGGCGTCCAGCATCGTGTCGCCGTTGAGGCGGCCGATGCCCGAGTGCTTCTCGCCGCCGAAGGGCACGATCGGCTCGTCGTGCACGGTGCCGTCGTTCACGTGGAACATGCCGGTGTCGATCCGCTTG
Organism: Streptomyces sp. NPDC056128; assembly: GCF_042263835.1. NCBI lineage: Bacteria > Bacillati > Actinomycetota > Actinomycetes > Kitasatosporales > Streptomycetaceae > Streptomyces > Streptomyces sp. NPDC056128. Next base: position 5,064 of record NZ_JBHJVQ010000031.1, read on the forward strand.
GCGAAGTTCACGCCCCGCTCGACGTCCGCCGTGTGCACGGCGCCGCTCAGCCCGTACGGGGTGTCGTTGACCAGGCGTACGGCCTCCTCCTCGCCGTCGAAGGGGACGAGGAAGGCGACCGGGCCGAAGACCTCCTGGCGCAGCAGCGCGGAGTCGGCGGGCAGGCCGGTCAGGACCGACGGCTCGACCAGGTTGTCCGTGACCGTGCCGTGCACCAGGGCGGTGGCGCCCTCGGCGAGCGCCTGCTCGACCACGCTGGAGACCGCGTCCGCCTGGGAGGAGTTGATCACCGGGCCGATCACGGTCGACGGGTCGCGCGGGTCGCCGGTCTTGAGCGTGCGGACCTTGGCGACGAACTTCTCGGTGAACTCGTCGGCCACCGCGCGGTCGACCAGCACGCGGTTGGCGGCCATGCAGACCTGGCCCTGGTGCACGTACCGGCTGAAGACGGCGGCGTCGACCGCGTAGTCGACGTCGGCGTCGTCGAGGACCACCAGGGCGCTGTTGCCGCCGAGTTCGAGAATGGAGCGCTTGAAGTGCGCGGCGCAGACCGTGGCCACGTGGCGGCCGACCTTGTCCGAGCCGGTGAAGGAGATGACCTTGGGGACCGGGTGCTCGATGAAGGCGTCCCCGATCTCCGCGATGTCGGTTACGACGACGTTGAGCAGGCCGCCGGGGAGCCCCGCGTCCTCGAAGAGCTTCGCGACCAGGGTGCCGCCGACGATCGGCGTGTTCTGGTGCGGCTTGAGGACGACGCCGTTGCCCAGGGCGAGGGCCGGGGCGACCGACTTCAGCGAGAGGAGGAAGGGGAAGTTGAAGGGGCTGATGACGCCCACGACGCCGACCGGCACCCGGTAGACGCGGTTCTCCTTGCCGTCGACCGGGGACGGGATGATCCGGCCCTCGGGACGCAGCGCCAGGTGGACCGCCTCGCGCAGGAACTCCTTGGCGAGGTGCAGTTCGAAGGCGGCCTTCAGACGGGTGCCGCCCAGCTCGGCGACGATCGCCTCGCTGATCTCCTCCTCGCGCTCCTCCACCAGGCGCAGCGCCTTCTCGAACACCGCGCGGCGCGCGTACGGGTTCGTCGCGGCCCACTGCTTCTGGGCGCGCTCGGCGGCCCGGTAGGCGGCGTCGACCTCGTCGGCCGTGGCTATGGTGACCGAGGCCAGCTTCTCGTTGTCGTACGGGTTGAAGTCGATGATGTCCCAGGATCCGGTGCCCGGGCGCCACTCGCCGTCGATGTACTGCTGGGCGAGGTCGGTGAAGTACGACGACATGTGATCCCTCAATCCCCTGAGCTGCCGCAGCCGGAGCGGGCCGCCTGAATGGGCGTCATCGTACTTATGTTTTACGAGAGTTGGAGGAGCCCCCGGAGAAGGTCCCGGCTCTCGTCCGGCCCCGGACTGTCCTGCTGGAGTTCCTTCAGCGCCGTCTCGTACTGGGTGACGTCCTCGTGCTTGTCGAGGTAGAGCGCGCTGGTGAGCTGCTCCAGGTAGACGACGTCCGACAGGTCGGACTCGGGGAAGCTGAGGAGCGTGAACGCGCCACTCTCGCCGGAGTGTCCGCCGAAGCCGAACGGCATGATCTGGAGCCGCACATTGGGGCGTTCGGACATCTCGATCAGGTGCTGGAGCTGTCCGCGCATCACCGCGCGGTCGCCGTAGGGACGGCGCAGGGCGGCCTCGTCCAGGACGATGTGGAACTCGGGTGCGTTCTCCGCGACGAGGTACTTCTGCCGCTCCAGGCGCAGCGCGACCCGCCGTTCGACGTCCGCCGCGCCGGCGCCCTTCATGCCGCGCCGGACCACCGCGCGGGCGTACTCCTCGGTCTGCAGCAGGCCGTGCACGAACTGCACCTCGTACACCCGGATCAGCGAGGCGGCGCCCTCCAGGCCCACATAGGTGGGGAACCAGCTGGGCAGCACGTCGGAGTAGCTGTGCCACCAGCCCGCGACATTGGCCTCCTTGGCCAGCGAGAGCAGGGAGGTGCGCTCCTGCTCATCGGTGATGCCGTACAGCGTCAGCAGGTCCTCGACGTCCCTCGTCTTGAAGCTCACCCGGCCCAGCTCCATCCGGCTGATCTTCGATTCGGAGGCGCGGATCGAGTAGCCCGCCGCCTCCCGCGTGATCCCCCGCGTCTCACGCAGTCGCCTGAGTTGTGATCCGAGCAGCATGCGCCGCACCACCGATCCGGGCTCTCCCGCGCTCACGTTCGCCAGCCTCCCCAACCGTCTTCAGGGGCCGAAGTCTGCCACTAAAACACTCCGAGCAGTACTCGTCCGGTTACGGAAATGGAATCGAGCCAAAGGAAACGCACAGGATCATGCAGGCGATGATCCGAAACCGGTCGTCGCCAGAGATGAAGGGGAGGCGAAAATGACGGAAAAATTGCCCAACAAGCGGTACGGGCAGGTCCATTTCGGTCACGTGCACGTGCATCTGCCCTTGCATCTGCGGTACGCATCCGAAACCATGGTCCCGCACCACCGCGCCGCATCGCTACGACCGCGAATTCTCGGGAGTGCCTCGCATGGGGACGAATGGATCGACCATGCTCGAGCCGTTACGGCAGGGCCTTCCGCCACTCGACCCCGCGGCCGTGTCCAACGCCGCCTCCTGCGCCCTCCCGCCGCGCTTCGAAGCGGTGCGCGAGGCCCGGAGATTCACCCGCAGAACGCTGGACGGCTGGGACGCGGGCGACCGCTTCGACGACGTCTGCCTGGTGGTCTCCGAACTCGTCACCAACGCCCTGCGCCACGCGCTGCCGGCGGACACCCCCCGCCACGGCGAGCACAACGGCCCCGTCCGGCTGCACCTGATGCGCTGGACCGAGCGGCTGGTGTGCGCGGTGCGCGACCCCAGTCACGACAGTCCGGTGGCCCGCGAGACGGACGACTTCTCGGCCGAGTCGGGCCGCGGCCTCCTCCTCGTGGACTCCTTCAGCGACAGCTGGGGCTGGCACCCGCTCGCCGGGACGCTCAACGGCAAGGTCGTCTGGGCGCTGTTCCGGCTCCCGCGGCCCTGCGAGGGGACGGACCCGACCTACGGATGACGCAGCGCCGCGACGCCTTGACGCGTCGCGGTTCTACGCGTGTCACACGCCGGGTGCCACGTGTCACCCGGCGTGTCAGCTCGTGACCAGGTGGTCGAACTCGCCGTCCTTGACGCCGAGCAGCATGGCCTCGATCTCGGCCCGCGTGTAGACGAGCGCGGGCCCGTCGGGAAAGCGCGAGTTGCGCACCGCGACGGCGCCGTCGGGCAGCCGCGCGAACTCCACGCAGGACCCCTGCGAGTTGCTGTGCCGGCTCTTCTGCCAGGCTGCGTCGTGCAGCTGCGTGGCGGCCATGCCGTTGTACACGCCGGACACGCGGTCAACGTCGTACACGTCGTGGTCCACAGGTCGCTCCCCGGTGGTGCACTGGCTGATGTGGCCATTGATGCAGTGGTCAACTGATCCGGATCATAACCCCGTTCACGTGCTGATGCATGAGCAAATGCACGTGCACGCGCGGTGTTCCTGCGGTTACAGCCTTGACGGCCGCTTTACCCGAAAGCCCTTGCTCTCATGGACGCCCACTGCGGAGAAGACGTTCCCCGTTTGCCCCCGAATTCCTAGAACATGCAACAACATGCAACAGCGCCGGGAGCCCGCTCGGCTGAGCGGGCCCCCGGCGCGACGTCGGACGGGACGGTTGCGGCGCAGGTCAGCGCGGTGCGTAGGGCAGCAGCGCCATCTCGCGCGCGTTCTTGATCGCCCTGGCCAGCCGCCGCTGCTGCTGGGACGTCACGCGGGTGACGCGGCGGCTGCGGATCTTGCCGCGGTCGGAGATGAACCTCCGCAACAGGTCGGTGTCCTTGTAGTCGATGTACGTCACTCCGGCCTGGTCCAGCGGGTTGGGCCGCTTCCCGGCGGGCTTGCGGTCACTCTTGCGGGGGATCCGGGACATGGGGTCAGACCTCCAGGAGGGTGTCGAAGCCGGACGGCAGCCGCTCCCAGGCGGCCCGCCCGGCGGCGTACTCGGCGTCGGTCAGCAGGCAGGACTCCAGGAGCCGGGCCAGGCCGTCGCGGTCGAGGCCGGGAGACGTGAAGACCAGGTGCTGGCAGCGGTCGCCGTGCTCGGGGTGCCAGTCCAGCGCGGCGGCGGCCCGGCGCACCGGCGGGACCAGGTCCCAGGCGGCGTCGGGCAGCGAGGCGAGCCACGGCCCCGCCCCCTCCACGCACAGCGCCCCGCCCGCGGCGTCCCAGTGCAGCAGCGTGTCCGCCTTGTCGGCCAGCCAGAACCGGCCCCGGCTGCGGGCGGCGGCACAGGTCAGGTCCTCCAGCGCCGCGTACAGCCGGCCCGGGTGGAAGGGGCGGCGGCGGTGCCAGACCAGCGTGGTGACGCCGTGCGCGTCGGCCTCGGCGGGCAGCAGGGCGCAGGCCGGGTGCTGGGCGGCGGCCGCGGCCTCCACGTCGAACCCGGCGAGGGCGGCGCGGGCCAGCTCGGAGGGCGGGGCGGGCGCGCTCCCGTCCGCGTGGCCGACCGGCACCCGGCGGGCCGTCGGATGCAGCTGGGCCAGCAGCTCGCGGTCCTCGTCGTCGGCCTCCGGTGAGCCGGGGAGGGAGTCGGCCAGGGCGAGGACGGGGGCGTACTCCAGCTGCCGCGCGAAGGTGTCGGCGACGGTGCGCTGGTCGGTGGCCGCGGCGGCGAGGCCGCCCTCGGCGAGGTCGTCGCCGTTGCCCAGGTACGGCAGCACCAGGGCCGGGTCCACGGCGGTGATCACGCCGGTGACGGTGAAGCCGCCGGCCGTCACCACCTCCGCCATGGCCTTGGGCTCGACGGAGTCCCACAGCTCGACCACCGCCAGCGGGGTGCCCCCGGCGTCCGCCAGCCGGACCAGCTCGGGGACGAGGTCCTCGCGCAGGGCGCAGCAGGCGCAGTCGTTGACGAGGGGCGCCTCGCCGGCGGAGAGGATGCCGGTGGCGTCCCGCACGGTCCGTACGACCGTGCCCGCGGTGGCCGTCGCCAGGTCGTGGTGGAGGACGACGCTGCCCGGCACGTCGGCCAGCAGCCGCGCCACGGTCGCCCGGCGGGCCTCGGCGTGCAGCCCGCCGACGATCACCACCGGCGGCGCCGGTCGGTCCGGGCCGCTCATGCCCCGCCCTTCCCGTACCGGCGCGCGAAGCGCTCCACGCGTCCGGCGGTGTCCAGGACGCGGGCGGTGCCCGTGTAGAAGGGGTGGCTGACGTTCGAGGTCTCGACGTCGACGACCGGGTAGGTCCGGCCGTCCTCCCACTCGACGGTGCGCTCGCTGGTCATCGTCGAGCGGGTGAGGAAGGCGTGGTTCGCCGCGCGGTCGCGGAAGACGACCGGGCGGTACTCGGGGTGGATTCCCTCGCGCATGACGGGTCAGCGCTCCTCTCGGAAGTCGACGTGCCGGCCGGCCACCGGGTCGTACTTGCGCAGGGTCAGCCGGTCCGGGTCGTTGCGGCGGTTCTTGCGGGTGACGTAGGTGAAGCCGGTCCCGGCGGTGGACCTCAGCTTGATGACCGGACGGAGTTCGTTGCGTGCCATGCTGCTATCTTACTGAAAATGAATTCCATTAACAGTTACGTCCGCCCCCTCTGAAGGAGAGGTACGTCACCCGTGTCCGCCCACTGCATGCTGACCGGCACCGAGCCCGGTTTCGGCAACCGCATCTCCCACTCCCACCGGCGCACCTCGCGCCGCTTCGACCCCAACATCCAGAGCAAGCGGTACTGGCTGCCGAGCGAGCGCAGGCACGTACGGCTGCGGCTGAGCACGAAGGGGATCAGGACGGTCGACGCGATCGGCGTGGAGGCGGCCGTGGCCCGCATCCGTGCCCGGGGAGTGAAGGTCTGATGGCGAAGAAGAGCAAGATCGCGAAGAACGAGCAGCGGCGGGTGACCGTCGCGCGGTACGCGGCGCGCCGGGCCGAACTGAAGGAGGTCGTCCGGCGCCCGTCCTCCACCGAGGCCGAACGGCTCGCCGCCCTGCGGGAACTGCGCAGGCAGCCGCGCGACGCGAGCCCCACGCGGGTGCGCAACCGCGACCAGGTCGACGGACGCCCGCGCGGCTACCTCCGCACCTTCGGGCTGTCCCGGGTGAACCTGCGTGAGCAGGCGCACGCCGGACATCTGCCGGGGGTCCGCAAGTCGTCCTGGTAACTTGCGGCTGTCCTCAGGTCGTCCCGGGGTTGCGATGCCCCTGGGGCCGGCCCGGCCGTCCGGCTACAGCTTGGAGCTTCCCGTGACGTTGGTGACTGCGGAGAGTACGGCGAGCGCGACGCGTACGGATGACCTTCTGCCGGAACCCCGCGCGCGGCGCTCGGACGGGCGGCGCTCGCGCGGGCGGGCGCGGCGGTCCGTGCGGGCCGCGGCCGTGACCCTCGGGCTGGTGGGCACGCTGGCGCTGACCGCGTGCACCGACGGCGGGGGCTCCGAGGACGGTGGCTCGGGCGGGAGCGGCTCGGGCGGGGGCGGCGAGTCCTCGGCGGCGCCCGAGGCGTCCGCGAGCACGGACCCGGGCGGCGACAGCGGCGGGTCGCCGTCCGACGCCGGGGAGTTGGAGGGGAGCTGGCTGGCCACCACCGACGGCCAGGCCGTCGCGCTGATGGTGACCGGCGACAAGGCCGCCCTCTTCGCCACCGGCGGAACCGTGTGCAGCGGCACCGCCGGTGAGGACGCCGGCACCCGGATCATCCGCCTCAAGTGCACCGACGGCAGCGACGACCGGGCGACCGGCACGGTCGGGTCGGTGGACGGCAAGTCCCTCAAGATGATCTGGGAGGGCGGTCTCGGCGAGGAGACGTACACCAAGTCGGAGGGCGGGTCGCTGCCGCCGGGCCTGCCGACGGAGGGCCTCGGCTCCTGAACCCGCGCCTGCTCCAGTGGCCGCCTACCGCAGTGGCCGTCGGCGGCCGACCTCGGCGTGGTCGGCCGCGCGGGTGCCCTCCGTCCAGCCGGCCGCGTCACCGGCGCCGCGCAGCCGGGTCGTGGTCGTCTCGGGGAACATGCGCTCCAGCCGGTCGGTGACCGCGACCTCCCGGGAGGCGAGCACCGGCAGCAGGTCCACGTCCCCGGCGCTGCCCGCCTCGGCGGTGACGGCCTCCGCGGCGGCCCGCAACCGGGTGCCCGCGCGGTGGGCGTAGGCGGCGAGGAACGACTGGCGGAACGTCTTGGTGCGCTTGCGCCCGCCCGCCCGCTGGGCCGCCTCCGCCTTCGTCATCGCGGCCTCGGCCTGCACCAGCAGCGAGGTGTAGAGGAGTTCGACCGCCTCCAGATCGGCCTCGAAACCGACGACGGTGGAGAAGCCGAGGGGCTCGTTCCACACCGCCCGGCAGTGGTTGGCGTCGGCCACCGCGTCCAGCAGCACCGCCTTGGCCCGCTCGTACGGCGCCTCGACCCCGATCCGGCAGGCGCCGGGGGCGTCCGGCGAGGGAGCGTGCACCGACAGCAGCGCCTCGTCGACGCTGTGCCGGGCCATCAGCTCCTGCGCCTTGCCGCTCAGCGCCTCCGCCTCCTCCGGATACCCGGTCGCCTCCGCCTTGGCGAGCAGCGCGCGGATGCGGGCGAGGGCGCGGGACTCGGGCCGGTTCTCCCGCCGGGGCCGCCCGGTCTCCCCCGCGTCGAGGGGCTCCAGCGTGGGCAGCCGCAGCAGCAGGCGGTACAGCTCCAGTACGGCGGTGGCGTGCGAGAAGCGGTCGGTGCGCGGCGGGGCGGTCCCGTCCGGTACGCCGTCGAGCTGCGCCGCCCAGCGGGGGCCGCGCGGCCGGTCGTGCGGCGCCTGCGCGCGGATCAGCGCCGCGACCAGCCGTACGTGTACGTCGCCCAGTTCGCGGCGGACGACGCGCACGAGGTCGGCGGGCTGCCAGCCGCGCCGCCAGGCCGTGGCCACGAACTCCTCGCCGCGCCCGGCCAGTTCCGCGTCCGCCGCCGGGTCGGCCGCGAGCAGCGAGGCGGCGGTGTCGAGGGCGTGCTCGGCGGTGTCGTAGAGGGCGGCCTCGAAGGCGCGGTCGACGGTGCGGGACGTACTCACCCGGCGATCGTGCCACGACCCGCCGAGAGCGAGCGACCTACTGTCAACTGAAGGTTGACAGTCATGAGGGCGCAACCTACGGTTGACACATGGCGACGAATCCGAGCATCACGTCATCCGTACGACTCGACGAACTCATCACCGCGATCAAGAAGGTGCACCCGGAGCCCCTCGAACAGCTCCAGGACGCCGTCATCGCCGGCGAGCACCTCGGAGAGGTGGCCGACCACCTCATCGGACACTTCGTGGACCAGGCCCGGCGTTCGGGTGCTTCCTGGACGGACATCGGCAAGAGCATGGGCGTCACCCGCCAGGCGGCGCAGAAGCGCTTCGTGCCCAAGGAGTCGGCCGACCTGGACGCGAGCCAGGGCTTCAGCCGCTACACGCCGCGCGCGCAGAACGCCGTGATGGCCGCGCACAACGAGGCGGTGGCCGCCGGCGCCACCGAGGGCCTGCCCGAACACCTCGTCCTGGGCGTGCTCACCGTACGCGACGGTCTGGCCGCCAAGGCGATCACCGCGCAGGGCGTGGCCCTCGATGCGATCCGCGAGGCGGCGACGGCGAAGCTGCCGCCCGCCGCCGACGAGGTCCCGGAACTGGTGCCGTACGGCCCCGCCGCGAAGAAGGTCCTGGAACTCACCTTCCGCGAGGCCCTCCGCCTCGGCCACAACTACATCGGCACCGAACACATCCTGCTCGCCCTGCTGGAGCACGAGAACGGCGAGGGCGTACTGAGCGGACTCGGCATCGGCAAGGAGTCGATCGAGCGGTACGTCACGGAGGTACTGGCGCAGTTCATGAAGCCGGAACCGGAAGACGACCGCGAGGAGGGACAGGGCTGACGCCCGCGGTCGCGGAGGGTCTGACAACGCCGCTGCGGTCGCCGCGGGGGGGATTGTCAGACCCTGCTGCGACACTCGCGACATGGCCGACCGGTGGGCACTCGCCGTGGCCGAGGAGGGTGGTGTGGAGGTCGCCCCCCTCGGCCCCGACGGGCTGCCCGCCGGACCGGTGCGGCGGGAGGCCGGCCCCGCCGAGGCCGTACGGAGCAGGCCGGAGGTCGCGCGCTGGGTGTGGCGGTCCACCGCCGAGGTCGCTCCGCGCCTGCTCGCCACGGGGGTGCGAGTCGAGCGGTGCTACGACATGGAGGCAGCCGAGACCCTGCTCCTCGGCCACGAGGGGCGGTACGGGGAGCCGCGCTCGGCCGCGGCGGCCCTGGCCCGGCTGCGCGGCGGCCCCGTACCGACCGATCCGCCGCAGCGCTCCGCCGAGCCGGGCGCTCAGTCCCCGCTGTTCGAACCGCAGGGGGTCCACCTGCCCCTGGACGACCTGCTCGCCGTCTACGCCGAGCAGCAGCGCCGGCACGAGCGGACCGCCCACCCCGACCGGATGCGGCTGCTGACCGCGGCCGAGTCGGCGGGCACGCTGGTGGCGGCCGAGATGAACCACGCGGGGCTCCCCTGGCGGGCCGACGTCCACCGCGAGATCCTCCACGACCTGCTGGGCGAGCGGTACGCGGGCGGGGGCGAGCCGCGCCGCCTGGCCGAGCTGGCGGAGGAGGTGTCGGCGGCGTTCGGCCGACGGGTGCGGCCCGACCTGCCCGCGGACGTGGTCAAGGCGTTCGGGCAGGCGGGCGTCAAGGTCGGCTCCACCCGCCGCTGGGAGCTGGAATCGCTCGACCATCCTGCCGTGAAGCCCTTGATCGAGTACAAGAAGCTGTACCGGATCTGGGTCGCGCACGGCTGGTCCTGGCTCCAGGACTGGGTGCGCGAGGGACGGTTCCGCCCCGAGTTCCTGGCCGGCGGCACCGTCACCGGACGCTGGGTGACCAATGGCGGGGGCGGGCTGCAGATCCCCAAGGTGATCCGGCGGGCCGTCGTCGCCGACCCCGGCTGGCGGCTGGTCGTCGCGGACGCCGACCAGATGGAGCCGCGGGTACTGGCGGCGATCTCCCGCGACCCCGGGCTGATGGAGGTGGCCGGCCGGGAGAGCGACCTCTACCAGTCGGTCTCCGACCGCGCCTTCTCCGGAGACCGCGCGCAGGCCAAACTCGCCGTGCTCGGCGCGGTGTACGGGCAGACCTCCGGCGACGGCCTGAAGAACCTCGCCGCGCTCCGACGCCGCTTCCCGAGGGCGGTGGCGTACGTGGACGACGCGGCCCGCGCGGGCGAGGAGGGGCGGCTCGTGCGGACCTGGCTCGGGCGCACCTGCCCGCCGGCGGCCGGCGCGGCCGACGGCGCCGAGGAGGCGGGCCTGCCGCAGGACGACCCCACCGGCTCCCCGGACCGCCCGCACGAGTGGGTGCCGGGCTACGCCTCCACCGACGCCCGCGCGCGGGGCCGCTTCGCCCGCAACTTCGTCGTGCAGGGCAGCGCCGCCGACTGGGCGCTGCTGCTGCTCGCCGCGCTGCGGCAGCACTGCGCGGACATGGCGGCCGAGCTGGTCTTCTTCCAGCACGACGAGGTGATCGTGCACTGTCCCGAGGAGGAGGCCGACGCGGTCGTGGCGGCGATCCGGGAGTCGGCGGAACTGGCGGGACGGCTGACGTTCGGGGCCACGCCGGTGCGGTTCCCGTTCACCACGGCGGTGGTGGAGTGCTACGGGGACGCGAAGTGAGCGCCCTACGACGGGTTCAACGGGCGTCGAGCATCCCGGCGTCGTGGGCGAGTACGGCGGCCTGGACGCGGTTGGCGCAGCCGGTGCGGGTGAGGATGCGGCTGATGTGCGCCTTGACCGTGCCGGCGCTCAGGTACAGCTGGTCGGCGATCTCCGCGTTGGACAGCCCGGTGCCGAGCAGCCGCAGCACGTCCCGTTCGGCAGGCGTCAGTTCGTCGACGCGGCGCCGCGCGGCCTCGGTGTCCCGGCCGGACCGCACGTGCCGGTCCAGCAGCTGCCGGGTGATCCGGGGTGCCAGCACCGGCTCGCCCCTGGCGGCGAGTTGCACGGCGCGGATGAGGTCGGCGGGGCCGGTGTCCTTGAGGAGGAAGCCGCTGGCCCCGGCCCGCAGGGCACGCGTCACGTGCTCCTCCTCCCCGAAGGCCGTCAGCATCACGACGCATGTGCGGGGCGAGAGACGGGAGATGCCCTCGGCGGCGGCGATACCGTCCCCGCCCGGCATCTGGACGTCGACCAGGGCGACATCGACGCCCTGAGCCCGGCAGGCCGCGACGGCTTCCCGGCCGTCACCCGCCTCGGCGACCACCTCGATGTCGTCGGCGTTCTCCAGGATGAGCCGGATTCCCGCGCGCATCAGCGCCTCGTCGTCGGCGACCAGGACCCGGATCATCTGTTCATCCTAAGGCCGCCGATCGGGGCGCCGATCGAGCCGTCTCGGGACCGCCGATCGGGTCGTCTCAGGAGCACCCGTTGGTCATCTCAGGATCGCCAGGACCAGCAGCGCGACGAGGAAGCCCGCCGTGGGCAGCACGACGGCCAGCGCCGCGCAGCCCGATCCGAGGACACGCGGCCAGGTAAGGATCTCGTCCGGCAGCGGAGGCCGGGCTCCTTCATGACCCCGGGCTCCTTCCTGACCGAGGGACACGGCAGGAGACCGCACCCGGCCCCCTTGATCGGGCAGCCAGACCGCCACGCGGAATCCCCCGTCCACCAGGGCACCCGCCTCGAACGTGCCGCCCAGCAGCGCGATCCGCTCCTGACAGCCGACCAGCCCGCTGCCGGTCCCCCCGTGCGAGGGGGCGGCCGCGCGCGGAGGGGCGTTGGTGACGGAGACCTGGACCCCGCCACCCACGCTCCTGACCTCCACCCAGGTCGGCGCGCCGGACGCGTGCTTGAGCACGTTCGTCAGCCCCTCGCGGACCACGCGATGAATCGCCTGACGCGTACGCGCCCCCACGTCGGCCGCGTCGGGAACGGCCCACTCCAACTGGACGACGCTGCCCGTCTGCCGCGACTCGGTCACCAGAGCGGCGATGTCCTCGCGAGAGCCGCGCTCCTCCCCGGTCCGGTCGTCGCCGGGGCCGGACAGATCCGCGTGCCGCAGCACACCGAGGATCTCACGCAGTTCCTCCATGGCCGCCGAGGCGGTCGTACGCAGCAGCTCCGTCTGCCTCGACAGCGCCGGCGCCTGCCGGGCGGCCGCCAGCTCAAGTGCCCCGGCGTGCACGGAGATCAGGCTCAGCCGGTGCCCGAGGAGATCGTGCATCTCCCCCGCGATCCGGTTCCGCTCCTCCATCCGGGCCGCCGCGGCGGTCAGCGTGCGGGCCTGTTCCAGGTAGGCGTTGCGCTCGCGCAGCAGGCTGACGAGGGGGCGCCGCCGGCCCAACAGCGTGCCGGCCAGGGCGGGGAGCAGCAGGAGCAGCACCAGGGAGATCGCGTTGCCCACCAGCACCAACGCCAGGCCGTCCACCCGGAACGGGGCGGTGACGACGGTCAGCACACCGACGACGGCACAGGCCACCCCGACGACCTGCCAGGCACGCCGGGTGGGTGCGATGCGCCGGGTCGCGGACATCACGATCAGCGGCAGCATCGCCAGGGTCCACACGTTGTTCCCCACCACCAGGAGGGAGGCGCCCAGGATCGCGACGACCGGTTGGCCACGCCGAGCGGGCACGAGCAGCGCGGCCCACAACGCCTCCAGCACCGCCAGTTCCGGTCGCGCCGGCGCGATCACCAGGAGCGGCACCAGCCCGAAGGCGAGGGTGAGGAGACTGAGCAGCGCCTCGAAGACGACCGTACGGCGCGGCGCTCCCCGCACCGCCGCCCAGCTGGCGACCACCTCCCGCCGCACCCGTGCACCCCTGGCCACCTGACTGCCCATGCTCACCCCTGCCCCGCCCCGCCCCGCAGATCCAGCGCCGCCCGCAGAGCGGTCAGTTCCACGCCCAGGTCGCGGAGCAACCGTACGACGTCACCCTCCACGTCCGCCTCGGCCCGCGTCTCGTCGAGCAACGCGGCGAGGAGGTGGACGGTGCCGACGGTGGGCGACCCGTGCTCGGCGGCGGACAACCGCGCGACGGCGACGACGCGATCGGCGGCGGGAGAGGTCAGCACACCGTCGTCGGAACGATGGGAAACCCCGGCCGTCGCACTCACCGACGCAGACGCGGCGACAACGACGGCCTCCTGCCGCACACCATGGCGCCGCAGGACATCCGCAGCGGCGTTGGCACCGGCCAGGCCGTCCGGAATCACCAGCCCCGCCACCGCCAACGCCCGGTCCAGGGCGAGTATCCCCAGCAGCAGATCCACAGGCTCGGCCACTCCCCGCCCACCCCGAGCGGCCTGCCGCACGGTTTCGATGTTCACGGCGCCCAGCTCCGGCGAACCGTTCACCCCACTCCCGGAGGTCCACGACATCAGCGCACGCGTGAGCCGGTTGCCACTCTTGCCCAGCACGCCCGCCTGCCGAAGCAGAGCGACCCCACGGGACTCCGCCCCCTCGGCCCCCGCGGCGTCGGCGTCCAGCCGGTCAAGCCCGGCAGCCGCAGCCCCCAGGTCCAGCCGCTGAAGCACCAGCGCCTCCCGCGCCCGGCTGCCCGGCAGGTCGAGCAGGGCACGGGCCACATGCCGGCAGCGCAAGGAGACCGTCCCCTCGGCACGGGCGGCCGCGAGCGCACGCAGCAGGCAGCCCCGCATCGCCCCGGTCATCGCGGGCGGCAGCACCGGCATGTCCTCCCGTCCCGCCCCGCGCACCCCCTGCCCGAACCGCCACCACGCCTCACGCCAGGCGGCATCGACCTCGCCCTCATCGGCCTCCGCTCCCCGCCCCTCCCCCGGGGCCTCGTCCTCACTCACCCACCCGCGCCCGGCATGTGCCTGAACAAGCCCCCCGAGCGAACCGGCCTTCCGCATCCGGGGGGCGATCGCCTCCCCCGCCTCCGAGTCCCCCATCACCAGCTCACCCAGCAGCGTGTCCGTCCCGACCACCGCCGGCTCACTCCTGACCGCCCGACGCGAGGCCGCCACGAGCAGCTCGATGACGTCCGGCTCGAACTCCGTCGTCATCCCGGCCGTACCGTCGTCACGGGCCCCAGTGGTCTCTCGCTGCTCCATCGAACGTTCCCCTCACAACACGGCGCCTACCTGGCCCGAACGACGCTAGGCCCGCCCCACCCCACCCCGCGCCTGCCGACCGACCACACCACCGGTCCGATCGGCTAGCCCCGCCGCCCCTCACCCCTCGACAGGAACTGGAGGGCCGCCTCGTGCGGCGAGCCCGGTTCCGCGTGGTAGACCTTCAGGATGTTGCCGTCCTGAAGATCCGCCGACTGGTACATCAACTCCAGCTCACCCATCACGGGATGGCTGAAGAGCTTGGTGCCCTCGATGCAGTTGGCCACCCGCTGCCGGCACCAGATCTCCGCGAACTCCTCGCTCTGAATGGTCAGTTCTCCGATGAGTGCGGCCAACCGCGGGTCGTGCCGATGGTTCCCGGAGATGAAGCGCAGGTAGGTCACGTTCGACTCGGACTCCGCGGCCCAGTCCACGTACAGCGCACGGACATCGTCGTCGACGAAGTTCATCTTGATGACGTTGGGACGCAGCTCGGCGTCCTCGGGCACGTCGAAGTCGAGGTGCGGCGCGAACAGCCGGTGGTAGAGCGGGTTCCAGGCGAGGATGTCGCAGCGGTAGTTCAGTACGGCCGCCGCCACGTTGCCGAGTGACGCCATCAACATCTTCGTACTGGGGTTCAATTGGTCGTCGTACGGCGCCCGCTGGTGCGGGTTCTGCACCGACGTACCGATCTTGAGCAGATAGTCCTGTTCATCAGCGCTCAGATCCAGTGCGCGCGCGATGGAGAGCAGTACCTGCGGGGAGGCCTGCGCCGTCTGCGACTGTTCGAGCCGGGTGTAGTAGGTCTGGCTCACTCCCGCGAGCGCGGCCACCTCCTCCCGGCGCAGTCCGGGAACACGCCGCGAGCCGCTGACGCGCAGTCCCCGCTCCTCCGGCCGGACCCGCTCACGCATCTGCCGCAGGTAACCGCCGAGATCCGTGTTCATGATCTGCTCCACCGTTCTCATTATGGCCACCGGCCGTCGGAGTCCACCGCGCCAGGCGATCTACGCGATGACGTGCGCCGCCTGCCGGCCCCTCTCCCTCAGCACCAGCCACAGCAGAAGCCCGACGGCGATCTGGGAGACCCCCGCCACACCGACCGCCACATGGATCCCGGTGAGCTCTTCGGCGGCGGTGACAGTGCCCTGTCCGACGACGGCCGCGAAGACCGCGCTCACCAGCGGGATTCCGGTCGCGATGCCGACCTGCTGGCTCTGGGTGGCCATGCCGGTGGCCATGCCCTGCGCGTCGGAGTCGACGGACGACGTGGCGATGACCATGAAGCACAGGGCGGCCAGCATGGAGAAGAACGCGTTCACGAACTGGGTGGCGATCAGCGGGACCAGCCAGTACGAGTCCGAGCCGGCCCACAGCGCCGGCAGCATGAACGCGCCCTGGAGGGCGAGGGAGACGCCGAGCAGGGTGCGCGGTGAGACCTTCTGGAGGATGCGGGGCCCGACGGTCCCGGCGATGATCTGGCCCACACCGATACCGAGCAGCACGAGGCCCGCGATCATGGACGACAGGCCGAGCACGTTCTGGACGTACAGGCCGGTGAAGAAGATCAGCGCGGTCTGGCCGCCGAAGATGAAGAGGGCGGCCAGGTTGCCGAAGGCGATGTCGGGCTTCTTGAGGATCTTCACCGGCACCAGGGCACCGGCGGTACGGCTCTCCACCACCCAGAACGCGCCGAGCAGCACGGCACCCGCGATCAGCGAGCCGCCCGCGGCCGGGTCGAGTCCCTCCTCGCCGACACGAGTGACCCCGTAGATCGCCGCGAACAGGCCGAGGGTGATCAGCAGGGCGCCCGGCAGGTCGATGCGGCTCCGCTCCTCCGCCCGGCTCTCGTCGACGACGATCGACACCACGACAATCGCCGCGAGGGCCACGGGGATGTTGATGAAGAAGGCCCAGCGCCAGGAGAACACGTCCGTGAGCACACCGCCGAGGATCGCCCCGACACTGAAGCCGGAACTCATCATCACGCTGTTGAGGCCCAGGGCGCGGGTGCGCAGACCCGGTTCGGTGAAGGCGGTCGTCAGCAGGGCCAGCGCGGCCGGCGTGACGGCGGCGGTGGCCAAACCCTGAAGCGTGCGGGCGGCCAGCAGCACCGCGGGCGAGTCCGCGACGCCGCCGACCAGTGAGGACACGGTCAGCAGGACCATCCCGGCGGTGAAGATGCGCCTGCGCCCCACGTAGTCACCGACGCGCCCGAAGACCAGGGTGCAGCCGGCGGCACACAGGGCGAACGTCGTGGTGATCCACTGCAGGCTCCCGGTCGAGAACCCGAGGGACGTGCCCACCTCGGGCAGCGCGACGTTCAGCACGGAGAAGTCGGCGGCCATCATGAACTGGGACGCGAGAAGCACCACCAGGGCGGCGACCTGGCGGCCTGTCATACGGACCCCGTCCGGCGGGGTGCCCGCGGCGGTCGTGGCGGTATCAACGGTAGTCATGGCATCCACCGTCGGCCGCCCGCCGCCACCCAGCCAGATCCCCCTCAAGGGCACTCCCACGGAGACTGCCACTGCCAGTGCCACCCAGCAGCGACCCCGCACCACCGGCCACACGCAACGAAAAAGCCCAGCTCAGACACTGTCTGGGCTGGGCTTAGGATGGAGCCGCCTTCGGGATTCGAACCCGAGACCTACGCATTACGAGGGCCTGCAAGATCATCTTGGACTGTGCGGGACCGTGCCACAGAATCCCGTTTTCGCTGATCAGAAGCCCATAGCCGTGACCGGCATGCCGCCCGGTCCACCAGGGTGCCAACCCGTCCGCTCACGCTTCGCTCACGCAGTGCCAGCCTAGTGAGGGCCTACCCGAACTCACCAAGTAGGCCCCCTGCAGCTCTTCGGCCTCCCCCTTGAGCCGTCACAAGCAGCTCCGAGAAGAAGGGCCTGTCTCAGATTCTGAGACCCGGACGGGGGGCGCAGAGCTGAACTCACAGGCTGTCCGCGATCACGCTCGGTTCGGAGCGTGGGCGCTGGTCATCTTCTACAGCTCGTTGCTGCCTGCGGTACCGGACTCCCGAAATGTCAGTGCCCTCCTCCATAATCGGGGCACCGTCTTCAACGAAGGACCTCATCTCTGTGACGATCACCCAGCACGAGCTCGAATCCCGGCTGTGGGACGCCGCGAACGCGCTCCGCGGTCCCGTCGACCCCGCTGACTTCAAGACCTACGTCTTCCCGATGCTGTTCTGGAAGTGGATCAGTGACACCTGGGTCCACGAGCACGACGCGGCGTTCGATGAGTACGGCGACGACCTCGACGACGAGATCGAGGCTGACTTTCACCGGTTCGAGTTGCCCGAGGGCACGCTGTGGAGCGAGGTCACCGAAAAGGTCACCGGCCTCGGTGCGGAGATCGCGAAGACCTTCCAGCGAATCGAAATGGCCAACCCCCGCTCGCTAGCTGGTGTCTTCGGCGACGCCTCGTGGGGCAACCAGGAGCGCATCCCGGAGTCGGCCCTGCTGGGGCTCATCCGCGCGTTCAACAAAGTCAGGCTCGACCCGTCGACGGTCTCTCACGACCTACTCGGCGCGGGCTACGAGTACTTGCTGAAGAACTTCGCCGACGAGTCGGGCAAGAAGGCCGGCGAGTTCTTCACGCCCCGTGAAGTCGTGAACCTGCTCGTCGGGATCCTCCAGCCTGAGCCGGGCGAGTCCGTCTACGACCCATCCTGTGGCTCCGGTGGGATGCTTGTCGCGACGATCAACCAGCTGCGCGAGTCCGGCAAGGATCACCGCACGCTCAGGGCGTACGGCCAGGAGATCAACCTGACCACGGCCTCGATCGCCCGGATGAACCTGTTCCTGCACGAGATCGAGGACTTCGACATTAAGCGCGGAGACACCCTCCGCGCTCCGGCGTTCAAGGCTCCCAGCGGTGCCGTCCGCCAGTTCGACGTCGTGATCGCCAACCCGCCCTTCTCGCTGGCGGATTGGGGAGCGGACCGCTGGTCCTCGGACCCGCGAGCCATCTGCGGCGTTCCGCCGGCGAAGAACGGCGACTACGCCTTCGTCCAGCACATGGTCTCGTCTATGAAGCCTGGATCGGGCCGCGTCGGCGTGGTGATGCCCCACGGCGTGCTGTTCCGCGGAGGCGCGGAAGCACGGATCCGCCAGGGCCTCATCGAGAAGGACGTCCTGGAGGCCGTCGTCGGGCTGCCGCCCAAGCTTTTTTACTCGACCGAAATCCCAGCATGCCTGTTGATCTTCCGCAACCAGAAGCCCGCAGAGCGCAAGGATCACGTGCTCTTCATCGACGGCTCGGCGCGGTTTATCAAGGGCAAGAAGCAGAACCTGATGGCCGAGGAAGACGTCAGGGCTGTCATCGAGGCGTACCAGACAGGCAGCGACTCAGCGGGTGAGGGCGGTGCGAACGTCCGGCTAGTGCCGCTCGATGAGATCGAGCAAAACGGCTTCGACCTGAACATCGGCCGCTACATCACGGTCGCCGCAGAAGAGACGGCCGACCTGGGCACCGCGCTCGTGGCGTATGCCGACGCCCGGCAGCATCGCATCGACACCGAGACTGTCATGTTCGAGCGGCTCGCAGCGGCAGGCGTCGACCTGAGCGTGTTCGGGGTGTCCAGTGAGTGAGTGGGAACGAGCCCGGCTCGACGAGGTCATCGCACTGGACGTCGACGCAGTCCCGATCACGGCGACGGCCTCCTACAACATCGTCGGCGTCTTGAACCGCGGTCGGGGCCTGCTGCTCCGGGATCCGATTGCTGGCGATGAGACCTCGTACAAGACACTGAATCGCATCCGGCCGAACCAGATCGTCTACAGCCGTTTGAAGGCGTTCGAAGGAGCAATCACCGTTACTCCTAACGATCTGGGCGAAGTTTACGCGTCGCAAGAGTTTCCCACTTTCACCTGCGGCGAACGAATTCTTCCCGAATACTTCCGGCTCCTCACGACCACAAAAAGACTGTGGGAAATACTGCAGGCGTTGTCGACCGGCATGGGCGGTAGGAGGGAGCGGGTCAAGCCTGCCGACTTTTTGACGATTGAAGTTGCTCTCCCATCCTTGCCGGAGCAATGCCGCATCGTCGACGTTATGGCATCGGTAGACGCACAGATTGAAGCGTTGGATGCCGAGAAGCAAAAAGCGGCCGCATTGCTGGCACTCGTTCGCAACGCGCATCCCGAAGGCGCCGAACGCGAACTACGCAGCGTCATTTCCAGGATCCAAGGCGGAAAGAGCGTGCAGACTTCGGATGAAAAGCCGCGAGCCGGAGAGCCGGCTGTCCTGAAACTGAGCGCAATCCAACTTGGTGCTTTCGCGGCCTCCGAAGCAAAGCGGCTTGTTGACCTGACGGGTTATAGCAATACCCATCTCGTGACAGAGGGCGACCTCCTTATCACCAGAGCCAGTGGTTCATTCGATCGCGTCGGCTATGCTGCCATCGCGCGAAACGTAGCTCCCCAGACCTATCTGCCTGACCTTATCTGGCGAATTCAAACAAAGCCCGAGGTCTGCCAAGCGACGTTTCTGGCCCATCTATTGTGTTCTCCGTCAGTGCGCTCGACTATCACAGCATCAGCGCGCGGGACCGCATCGATGAGGAAGATCAATAAGGCTCTGCTGGGTTCTCTGCGTCTGCCGATCCCGTCGCTTGAGGAACAAGCCAAGTACGTTCAGCACTGTGATGCTGTCGCGTTCGCGGTAGCAGACCTAGATCTGGAGCTCGCCAATCTCCGCGCCTTCCGTTCGGCGATGATGGCATGCCTCCTGAACCAGGAAATCGAGATCCCGGAGGCGTACGACGCTCTACTCGAGGAAGTGTCCTGACATGGGGTGGACGGAAGCGAGCACGATCCAGCGTGCACTGCTCGAGTGGGCCGAGGAGGCCGGCTGGGAGCGTCTCGACGGGGAAGCATTACCGCGCGATGAGCATGACGTCATTGTCGAGGATTGGGCACGCGAAGCCTTGCTCGCGCTAAACCCGGAGCTGGTCGACGACTCTGAGTCAGCAGACCTCGTTCTGCATGAGGTAAATCAGGCTGTCCTCGATGCGCATAACGGTCTCGTAGCGGCCAACGAGCGGCTGACCGTGATGCTTCGTGGCGACCACTCGTTCACGACAATCGACGGTAGGCATGTGCCTCGTCGGCTGATTGACTTCAAAGACCTCAACAACAACCGCTTCACTGTCGCTGACGAGGTCACCGTCAACGGTGCGACCAAACCGCGTCGGTTCGACGTCGTTTACTACGTCAACGGGTTTCCGCTGGTCGTTGCCGAGGCCAAGACGCCTGTTAAACATCAGGTCTCGTGGGTCAACGCCGCGAAGGATCTTCACGACGTGTACGAAGAGGAATACCCGAACTTCTTCGCGACGAACGTCTTCAACGTCGCTACCGACGGCCTGGAGTTCCGCATGGCTCCGATCCGTGCGGTGCCAGACCCTGACTCCGAACTCTGGGCCCCGTGGGGGTCCACTGAGGACGACCCAAAAACCGTCACGGGCCCGGCTCGTGTCGAGCGGGCGGCGCGTTTGCTGCTGCGGCCTGAGACGATCCTGCCGATCCTCAGAGATTTGGTGATGTTCCGTCACGCTCGGGATGCCTCCGAGGTGGACATCAAGTTCTTGCCTCGTTACCCGCAGTTCGAGGCGGCTCTGGCGATCCACGCCAAGGTGCTCGCCGGCCGTCCCGGCGGCCTGATCTGGCATCACCAGGGGTCGGGCAAGACCGAACTCATGGCGTTCACTGCCGCACGTCTGCTGCGGGACGACACGGTAACGAAGAAGTTCGGGAGCGCACCGACGGTCATCGTGATTGCCGACCGCAAGGATCTGGTCCGGCAAACGGCGGATATGTTCGAGACTGCCGGCATGCCGCGGATGTCGCTGCCCCGCAACCGGCGGGAGCTGCACGCTCTGCTGCGCAGTGGTGAGCCGGGCGTGGTCATCACGACAGTTCACAAGTTCGCTGAGGCCGGCCATCTGAACAATCGGTCGAACATTGTAGTCCTCGTTGACGAGGCGCACCGCTCACAGGAGGGGAAGTTCGGCGACGCATGGCGCGCGGCGGTGCCGAACGCGAAGTTCTTTGGCGCAACGGGTACCGCGATCAAGGACAAAGACCGTTCGACGTTCAAGCTGTTCGGCGACCCAGACGACCCGGACTTTGTGATGTCGCGGTACACGCCGGAGCAATCGATCGCCGACGGGTTCACTAAGCCCGTGATCGTGGAGGGCCGGTCTGTCGGGTTCAACCTCGACAAGGAAGCCTTGGACGAGGCGTTCGACGAGCTGGCCACGGAGGAGGGCCTGGACGAGGAGGAGAAGGTCTTCCTGTCGGGGAAGGCTTCTCACATCGAGACGATCCTCTCCAACCCCGAGCGCGTGGCTGCTGTGTGTGCTGACATCGTCGACCACTTCCTCACCTATGTCGCGCCTCTGGGGCAGAAGGCTCAGGTCGTGGCCTACAACCAATGCCTTGTGATCGCGTACACCAGAGCCATCGAGGCCGAGCTGGAGCGCCGTGCTGCAGTCATGCCGGATGGACGACTCCGTGAGGTCGGTGTTGTGATGCACGTCGCCGACAGCAAGGAGACCCCCAAGGAGTACAAGAAGCACCTGCTCACACCGGAGCAGGAGGAGGCGCTCAAGCGCCGCTTCAAGAAGGTCGATGACCCGATGTCGTTCATCGTCGTCACCGCAAAGTGGATGACCGGCTTCAACGCGCCCATCGAGGGCGTGCTGTACCTCGACAAGCCCGCTAAGGATACGAACCTATTCCAGACGATCACCCGGCCCAACCGTCCTTGGACAAACCCTGTCACCGGTCAGCGCAAGGACTTCGGGCGGGTCGTCGACTACATTGGCCTCGCGAGGGCCATCGGCAAGGCAGTCGCCGGCCCGAAGGTGAAGGACGATGAAGAGGACGAACTCAACGTCACCGACGCCTCGAAGCTAGCGGGGAAGTTCGTCGCCGACCTCACGCGTCTGCTTCATCTGTTCAACGGCATTGACACCAGTGACTCGTCATTCGAGTCGCTCGCCGAGGCCCATGAGCGAGTCCCCGAGGGCGGCGCGCAGCGCACCGAGTTCATCGAGACCTACGTCGCGCTGCAGACGGTGTGGGAGTTTCTCGACCCGCACCCGATGCTCCAACCATTCAAAGGGCAGTACTTCTGGCTCGCAAAGGTGTACGAGTCGATCCGGCCCAAGGACGTCTCCAAGACTTTCCTCTGGGCACGTCTCGGCGCGAAGACCACTAGCCTGATTCACGGTCACATGAGCGATGTGGGCGTGAAGACGATGCCGTCGAAGACAGTCACGCTGGATGCTGCCGGCCTGGAGCTGGTCAAGAAGATCGCCGAACAGCTGAAACTCTCCGAGCAGCAGAAGCCGGAGTCGAAATCCGATGACGTATACCAGGAGGTCCTCGACTCCATCGAGGCGCGCCTGCGGCGTCGGCTCGCCGATACCGAGAGCCCGGCGTACCAGTCGCTGGCGGAGCGGATCGAGAAGCTCCGTGCCAAGGCGATCGAGAACGTCGCGGATTCTCTAGCGTTCCTCGAGGAGGCACTGAAGGTCGCTCAGGACGTGGTCGCCGCGGATCGAGCAGCGGAACAGGGCGACCAGGCGGCGCTCGACCGGCTGGCCGATCCGAAGCGTGGGGCGCTCACTCAGATCGTGGCGGAGAACACACCGCCTGGGCTGCACAAGATCGTCCCCGACATAGCCTCGCGGATCGACTCGATCGTCGTCGAGGTCGCCTATGCCGGTTGGAGCGCGAGCGACGCTGGCGACAAACGCGTTCGTCGCGAGCTGCGCTCTGTCTTGAAGGAGTACAGCTTGCCGATTAAGGGGGAGTTGTTCGACCGCACGTACGAGTATGTACGGGAGAACTACTGACCGACGTCCTCGCGGAACTCGTTCAGATAGGGCTTGGGCATTGCGACATCCTTCCAGCCCGCCTCTTAGCGACCCAGGTCAGGTGTCACCCAACCCTGCAGCAGTCCCGTAGGGCTTGAGCGAGACGCGCCCTGGGCACGAACCACGACATGGATGACTTGTTCGCTGAGTGGGCGATGGAAGTAGCGGAAGCCGAACTCAGCAGTCCGCTTCCACGGCGGTGGGCACATACACAAGGAGTGGCTGAACGCGCGGTTGAAGTACGTCAGATGCTCGGCGTAGACGCTGGCCTGCTCCTTGCTGCCGCCACGCTTCATGACGTCGGGTATGCACCCCGGCTCGCGACCACGGGCTTCCATCCCCTGGACGGAGCCCGCTTCCTTCGTGACGAGTATGGGGCGGACCAGCGGCTGGTGCGGCTTGTCGCGAACCACTCGTTCGCCCTTCTCGAGGCTGAAGAGCGCGGGCTGAGGGCGGAGCTCGCAACGGAGTTCCCGCTGTTGGAGCAGCCTCTGCTTGTGGATGCCCTCGTGTACTGCGACATGACAACGACACCCGACGGCGACCGGACAACCGCACACGACCGGGTCGCGGAGATCGTCGGGCGGTACGGCGCGGACAGCGTGGTCGGTCGGTTCATCCGGCGGGCGGCGCCGGAGATCTTCTCCTCTGTCGAGAGGATCGAGGCCGCTCTGGCGGCTCAGCCGAGGTAGGGATAAGTGCCGGCGAGATAATCGCCGATCTGCTGACGCATGCTCGGGTGGATGTCGTACTGGTCCAGGTCTGCGGGCTGGACGAAGCGGACGCCGTCGGCCTCGTCGTTGATTGTGGGCTCGCCGCCGACAGGGCGGCCGATGTAGGTGTTCTCGTACTGCTGGCGGATCTCGCCGTCGGTGTAGGCGACGATGTGGTTCGGGTTGGTGTAGACGCCGAGGAAGCCGGTGATCTCCGCGACGATGCCGGTCTCCTCCAGGCACTCGCGGACCGCGCACTGGGCCGCGGTCTCGCCGATGTCCTGGGCTCCGCCGGGGAGTGCCCACTGTCCGGTGTCGCGGCGGCGCTGGAGGAGGATGGCGCCGGTCTTGTCGGCGACGAGCAGGTTGCTGGCCGGGATGAGGGTGTTCGCTTTCGGCGCGGCCGGGTCGTTGTAGTACTCAGTCCTGCCCATGGTCGGCGGTCCTCTCCTGGTCGGGTGCCCATGGCCGTGCGGCGGCCCAGACGGCGTCGAAGCTCTGAGCGTAGTTGTCGAACCACCCCATGCCGTCGGCTCTCTTGAGGTGGAGGAGGGGGTTGGCGCTGGCCGGCTGCCCCCAGATGTGGGGATTGACGAGGAGGTCGTCGTCGTAGCGGAACATGGACGTGTAGAGCGTGGTGTCATGCAGACGCACCGCGCACCCGGCCTCGCCCAGCAGGGGGCGGTAGTACGTCAGCGAGGCGCGGATCTTGGCAGCGAGCGTGTCGCCAATTCCTTCCTCGCGGCCCCGTACAGCGACCGCATGCCCGCCGGGGTCACCGAAGCACAGGCGAACCCGGACGCCCTCAGCGGCACGTTCGGAGAGCATCTTGGCGACGTGCGGGTTGGACTGCGCGAAGAAGGTGCCCGAGAAGACGAGGACGCTGATCTCCTGCCGGGCCTCCCGCAGCAGCGAGAGCCATACTTCCCGTGGCACGCTGGCTCGGTTCGGGTAGGTGCTGACCAGCTCGGTGCCTAACTCGTCGCGTGGCCGACCGGGCCGCTTGGACGGCGTCGGCCAGAGGAAGGTCTCCTCCACGCGCAGGTGACCCGCGACGCGGAAGCGATGACGCGCATGAGGAACCCGCCCGCCCAGCCACCGGCTCACTGTCTTGGGGTCGACCTCGCAGATCTCTGCGAGCGAGTCGGGTGAGACCCCTCGCTGGGCGAGCACAGTGTGCAGTCGGTCGTTCACAGAAGCCATGGAAGCGGTGCAACGCCTGATCGCGCAAGGACGTTATGGGCCGTTGCCGCGGAACCACGGCGTCGCCGACTGCTGCTTACGCTGGCGGCATGGAGCTCATCGTCCTGTGGGACATCGACCACACCCTCATCGAGAACGCGGGGGTGAGCAAGGAGATCTACGCCGCCGCCTTCTCGGCGCTGGCGAGGCGCGAGCCGACGGAGCCGGCACGCACCGAGGGGCGCACGGACCGACTGATCATGCGCGACATGTTCGTGCGAGACGGGCTGCCCGTGCCCGACTGGCCCGACACCGAGGCCGCACTCGAACGAGCAGGGCGTGAACGCCTGGACCCTCTGCGCTCGCGCGGATGGGCCCTGCCAGGAGCCCACGACGCACTGAAGGTCGCCTCGGCGCGGAGCGGCTGGGTCTCCTCCGTCCTGACCGGCAACATCGCGGCCAACGCCCAGGTGAAGCTCTCTGCGTTCGGCCTCGACTCCTTGCTGGACCTGCCGGTGGGTGCCTACGGAGCGGACGCCGATCTCCGCCCCGACCTGGTCGCGGTCGCCCGCGAGCGAGTGCAGCGGCTTCGTGGCGTCCGGCTCGACACGCCCATCGTCCTGGTCGGGGACACCCCTCGCGATGTGGAGGCTGCCCTGGCCACGGGGTGCGGGATCGTCGCCGTCGCCTCCGGTCTGCACGATCGCGCGGAACTCGCAGCGGCCGGCGCCCCCGAGGTCCTTCCCGACCTGGCAGACGCCAAGCGCCTTCTAAGCGTCCTGGAGTCGGTCGCAGGTGACGGAAAACGTCCCAGGACGTCCTCGGGCCGTCCCTGAACGCGGTGACGAGGTCCCCTGGCAGACAGCCACGATCGGGTTCCCGAAAGGCAGCCAGCCGAAGGAGCCCAAGTGATCAGGGAAGTCACCGGGATCAGGAAGATCCGGATGCTGTACCTGCAGCTGCTCTACCGCTGCAATTTCACGTGCCTGCACTGCTTCCACGGCAAGCGGCTTCAGTACGCGGACGCCTTCACCGCCGACGAAGCCAGTCGCCTCCTCACCTTGATGCGGGACGAGTACGGCACGGAGGAAGTCACCCTGCTCGGCGGGGAGCCCTTCGTCCACCGGGATCTCCCGCAGGTCGTCCGCCACGCCAAGGAGGAACTGGGCCAGCGCGTCGAGATCTGCACCAACGGGTACCGGATCGAGCGACGCCTGACCGAGATCGCGCCGCACCTGGACCTCCTCAGGGTCTCCCTGGAGGGCGTCGGATCGACCAACGACGGCATCCGCAGGTATGGCAGCTACCAGAGCGCCCTCGACTCGCTGAGCTTGGCGCGGGACCTCGGGGTGCCGACCGGCGCAACCATGACCGTGACCTCACGGAACATCGGTGAGGTGCTCCCGCTCGCCGGCATCCTGGCCGGGCTCGGTGTCCGGCAGCTCAAGCTCCATCACCTGCGGCCCGTCGGCAACGCCGCCGACCACCCCGAGCTTCTGGTCACCGAGCCGTCCGCCTACGGCCAGCTCCGCGAAGAGCTCGCGTCGGCCGACCTGTCCTTGGAGGTGATCGTTGACGAGGACCTCTCCGAACACGGCGCCCCACAGCTCTGCACCCCGACCGGCGGGCCCCGCGAGATCGACCGGATCGAGGCCGACCCGCGCGGTGCTCTGACCATGTCCTGCAAGGCCGTGGGCAAGGACTCCCACGCCTTCTGGTACGAGAAGAGCGCCGGCCGCATCGTCCACCAGCCCTCGGCCACGGACGAGCTCACGCTTGCGGTGCCGGACGTGGTGTACGCCCGTGCCTGACCACCCGCGATTCGAGAGCCTGGAGGGCTTACGGGGCACCGGCAAGTCGACCCTCGCCCCGATGCTCGCCGCCGCCCGACAAGCCGTCCTGGTCCCCACCGTGCCCGCCCTGTACCAGCCGCTCAGGCGCGCCGTGGACCAGCGGACCAACGTCGACGCGCGGATGTGCCTCTATCTCTCCGCGCTGTTCACCGCGACCGAGGAAATCCAGAGCCACCTCGACGCCGGCGTCCCCGTAGTCGTCGAGAGCTACTTCGCCCGGTGCCTCGCCACCCACCGGGCCATGGGGGCTCGGCTCGGCGTCACGCTGCCGCGCCGGCTCCCGACACCCGTCACGTACCACCTCGTCTGCGACGACGACGAACGCCGCCGCCGTCTGGCCGCCCGGAACAAGCCGGCATCGCAGTGGGACGTACTGATCGAAACCGTCCCGGACCAGGTGACCGACGCCTACGCCCCGTTCCCGATGCGTCGCGTCGACACCACGGGGCGCAGCCCCGAAGAGGTCCTCCGCGTGATCACAGACACCGACAGGCAAGGAGCGAACTCCCATGCAGACCCAGAGCCTGTGGGAGCACACCCTCACTTTCTTCCCCCAGTTCCTCGGCACACTGCGCGAGCGCGTCGCCCCTGACGCCACCATCGCGGTCGTCGGGGCGAGCGACGGCAAGTTCGTCCTGCCGCTCGCCGCCGCCGGCTACCACGTCGTCGCCATCGAACGTGACGCGGTCGCCCTGCACGGAGGCGAGGTACGCCTTCCGGGTGACAGCGAGGCCCACGCCATGGGCCTGATCGACCGGCTGAAGCTCGAAGAACTCCATTCCCGCGTCCACGTGGTTGAGGACGACTTCCTTGAGGGCGAGCCCCTCGGCGTGCAGTGCGAGGCAGTCTGGACGAGCTGCTCGTGGCACTACAGTGCCAACCACCACCGCCCGCTCGCCGAGTTCGTCGACCGCATGCAACGCCTGGTCCGCCCGGGCGGCGTGTTCGGTGCGGAGTTCATGATGCCCGTCGAAAGACGCCACCACGTGACCGAGCACTACACATCCCCCGAGCGCCTGCTCCCTCACTTCCTCGGCGACTGGGAAGTCCTGCTCACCCTGCGCACGAACGAGTTCACGGAACGGCCCCACGTCGGCCAGCCGCACGACCACACCCACCGCATGGGCCTGCTCATGGCAGCCAGAACGTCCACCTTCACCGACCACTTCTGAGAGAAGGACACATGAAGCACGAGTACGAGGCGAAGTTCCTGGCCGTCGACGCCGCCGGCCTCCAGGCCAAACTGACCGCCCTCGGAGCCGTCCAGGCGTTCCCCCGCACCCTCCTCACCCGCAAGATCTTCGAGAACGACTCCCTCGACGGCGGGGCCTGGATCCGCCTCCGGGACGAGGGCACCCGGTCGACGCTCACGCTCAAGCAGGTCACCGACGCCACCACGATCGACGGCACCAAGGAGATCGAGACCGAGGTGTCCGACCTGCACGCCATGGCCGACATCCTGCGCCGGGTCGGTCTCACCGAGGTGCGCTACCAGGAGAACTACCGCGAGGAGTGGCGCCTGGGCGAGGTCGCCTTCGACTTCGACACCTGGCCCGACCTCCCCACCTTCCTGGAGATCGAGGGGCCCGACGAGGCATCGGTCCGGCAGGCCGCCGCGCTGCTGGACCTCGACTACTCCGAAGCCCGCTTCGGCAGCGTCGACGAGATCTACAAGAGCGAGGCCGGCCGCGACATCCTCGCCGAGCCCACCCTCCTGTTCTCCGACGCCGAGAAGCAGGAGGACGCTTCCTCCGCTGTCCGCAGCCACTGACCAAGGAAGCGGACACGCCATGCTCACGGAAGCCGCATTACGGCACAGAGTGATCCCGGGGATCGCCGAGTTCGCACGCGGTGGACTACCCGCACCAGCGGCCACGGACGACGGCAACGAGTGGGTCGACGGGCCCTGCTGGCTCTACTGCGGACAGCGGTGGACTCGCGTCCTGTGGATCGGCCCCGCCCGTGTCGCGGGCGCCCAGGCACCGATGTACGCGTGCGGACCCTGCATCCGAGCGCTACAGGAACGGGTCTGGCAGTCCTTCCTCAGCAAGGACTGCCCAAGCCGCTCCACCCAGCCGAGCGAAGACTCTGTAGTGGGACAGCCGACGGCTGGCCGGAGGCCCGGCAAGCACCGGGGTCAAAGCAGGTTCCTCCGCAGAGGTTAGCTCCCGCCCTGGTCGCAGGCGCCCGCCGTCCCCCGCGGTGCGAGCGTCAGCGGCCAGGGCGGGTCACGGCGTTCGGGCCTTCCCCAAGACGAAGGCCCGAGCGCTTCCCTCTGCCTGCGGTGCCAACGACTCGGATCGGACAGAGCGGCGGCTCAGTCTGCGGAGAGCGCGAGGGATGACCGAGATCGTTGACGACGGCACGGGTGGTATGCCGACGGGCGGCTCCGACTCGCGGGAGGTGGGCAGGACTGCGCCCGATGTGCTGGGCGCGCCCCGCTGACACGCCGCATCGACGTCACCCGGGCCGTTACGGTCAGGACCATGGCCGCAGGGGAGCGTGTTGTCGTTGTCGGGGCTGGGGTGGCAGGGCTCACCACCGCCGTCGTTCTCTCCGAGGCCGGAGTCTCGGTGCATGTCATCGCCGAGGAGGTGCCGGGCGTCACCTCGCTGGCGGCCGGGGCGATGTGGGGTCCGTACCTGGTCGAGCCGAAGGACAAGGTCGACCGGTGGGGACAACGGTCGCTGGAGATCTTCCGTAGGCTCGCCGAGGATCCGGCCACGGGCGTCCGGCTCACCAGCGGCATCGAGGCATCCCGCACGGCCGAGGCGCCACCGGACTGGGCCACCACCCTGCCCGGCTTCCGGTCGTGCGGGCCGACTGAACTGCCGGCCGGATTCTCGGCCGGCTACCGGTTCACGGTGCCGTTGATCGACATGCCCACCTACCTCGGCTACCTCCTGCGTCGGCTTGATGCCGCTGGGGGATCAGTCGAGCGGCGCCGCCTGGCCTCGCTCTCGGACGCTGGTCCAGCCACCGTGATCGTCAACTGCACGGGCCTCGGTGCCAAGGATCTACTCCCGGACCCTGACCTTCGACCCATCCGCGGCCAGCACGTCGTCGTCACCAACCCAGGGCTGACCGAGTTCTTCTCCGAGGACACCGGCCTCTCGCCAGACCTGCTGTGCTTCTACCCCCACGGCGACACCGTCGTCCTGGGCGGCACGGCCATCGACGGAGAGGGTGGCCTAGCCCCCGACGACACGGCGGCGGCCAGCATCCTGGCACGCTGTGCCGAGGTCGAACCCCATCTTGCCGCAGCCCGCGTTCTGGAGCATCGGATCGGTGCCCGGCCCACGCGGGCCACGGTCCGGGTGGAGGCTGACCGGCGGGATGACCACGCCTTGGTCATACACAACTACGGGCACGGCGGCGCTGGCGTCACGCTGTCATGGGGTTGCGCGGAGGAGGCTCACAAGCTTCTGGCCGACAAGTGAAGCGGGGCGAGTCGGGGGCCATGTTCGTTGTCCTGTGAGGGGGCAAACGGGTCATCCTCGTCGTACGCGTCGGTGCCGAACGCCCCTGAGCACAGGCAGCTTTCCCTGCAGGCTGGGGCAGTCCGGCTGCCAGGATGAAGGGTATGACGACGATCAACGGTGAGGTAGCGCTCGGATTCGAACCGGTCCGCGAGGCGTTCGCAGCGAACTTCACCCAGCACGGGGACATCGGCGCGGCCGTGTGCGTCTACTGGCACGGTCGGCCGGTGGTAGACCTGTGGGGCGGCGTTGCCCATCCCGAGACCGGCCGTCCGTGGGCGCGGGACACCCTGCAGCTGGTCTACTCGGCGACCAAGGGAGCCACGGCGGCCGCCGCACACATGCTGGTCGAGCACGGCATGCTCGACCTTGACGTCCCGGTGGCGAAGTACTGGCCGGAGTTCGCGGCGAACGGCAAGGGGGACATCCCTGTCCGCTGGCTGCTGTCCCACCAGGCCGGCTTGGTCGCCCTCGATCAATCACTGCCGTTGGCCGCGGCACTGGCCTGGGACCCCATGGCAGCGGCGCTTGCGGCCCAGCGCCCACAGTGGGCCCCAGGCACCGCGCACGGGTATCACGGTCGCACCTGGGGCTGGCTGGTGGGTGAGGTGATCCGCCGCGCATCCGGTCGCTCGCCCGGCACCTTCTTCGCTGACGAGATCGCGGGTCCCCTCGGGCTGGACTTCTTCATCGGCCTGCCGGCGAGCGAACGCGACCGGGTAAGCCACATGGTGTACCGCCGACCTGCCGTCGACTTCACCACCGTGCCCGCCGTGGCCGTTCCCGAGGAGCTTCGCGAACAGGTCGCCGCATGGCGCGACCCGAACTCCTTCAGCAACCGAGCATTCGCGGTTACCGATCCAGCCGCGATCGACTTCGACTCCCCCGAGGTGCAGGCCGCAGAACTCCCGTCCTCCAACGGCATCGGCACCGCACGCGCACTCGCCCGCATGTACGCCGCGCTGATCGGTGAGGTCGACGGCGTGCGCCTGCTCGCCCCGGAAACCCTGGCATCGGCAACCGAAGAGCAGGCCAACGGGAAAGACGAGGTGATGGTGCTCCCGAGCCGATTCAGTGCCGGCTACATGCTGCCCACAGCGGGCAACCGCATGACCGGCCCGAACGCCTTCGGCCATACCGGCCGCGGCGGCTCACTCGCCTTCGCCGATCCCGAACACGGCATCGCCTTCGGGTACGTGATGAACCACATCATCAGCGGCTCCGACGGCGTGCGCGCTGCTGCGCTGGCAGACGCTGTGCGGAACTCGGTGGCATGAGCGATCGCCCTCGGGGCCGGAGGCGTCGCGCCGGCCCCAAGGGCGTGCAATGGCTCAGTCGAGGGTGATCAAGCGCTGCGCCAAGGCACGGACTTCGGGTGCAAGGCCCCCAAAGATGTCCCGGGTGACTTGAGTGTCGGGTCGGGCAGCGAGGCCCTGGACTTCGGTCCAGTTGTCGGCGATCAGCTGGAGAGCGTGCTGGGCCCGGTGGATGGCGTCCTGTCGGCGGGCGAGGAACTCTTCGGCGCTCTGCTGGGCCTCGTGCCATGTGATGTCGCCCTGTTCGGCGAGTTGGGCGAGGGGCAGGGCGGTGTTGCCGTCCGCGAGGCGGATGGTGTCGGCGTGGGTCACCTGTTGCCGGAGTCGTTCCTCTCCCTGTCGCTGGTCGAGTGCTGCCGTGGCGTCGTCGAGGGAGATGAGGCCCTCTGCGGCCTGTGCGGCGAGGTCGGGGGCCTGCTCGCGGAGTCGGTCGTGCTGGGCGAGGAAGGCAGCGGCCCGGTCCCTCTGCTCGCGGGCTGCGGTATAGGCGGCGTCGAGGCCGAGCGCGCCGACGCGGACTTGTTCGGCCAGGTTTGGGGCGTACTTGAGGATGGTGGCCGCGTTCGAGAGGCGGGTGAGGCTGAGGCCGTGTTGCTTGGCCTGGTCTCGCAGGGAGTGTCCCGAAAAGGAACGGGCCATGACGGTGATCATTGCCTGCTGGCCCTTGCTGATACTCCGGCGGACCAGATTGCTGGACATGATCAGCCTCATGGCATCGGTGCCGGCGTAGGTGGTGAAGCGGGGCTCGACTCCAGCGATTTCGCAGGCGGCGAGACGATTGCGGCCATCGAGGAGGACGCCGTCAGGGTCGAGAACGATGTCCTCGTGCTGACCCTCGGTCTTGATCGACTCGGCGAGGTCGAGCAGTTCGTCCTGGCTGAGCATCGGGAACATGCTGGCGGCGGGATGGATCTTCAGGGTGGTGTCCTTGTTGTCGACTGGTGTGGGGTCGGCACCCTGCCAGTGCGCTGGGGTGGCGTGTGGGCGTGTTTGCGGATTTTGGGTAGCTGTCATGGAGCTCTCTTCGGCTATCAGCGCTGTCGGTGGCGTTGATCGGCGGAGATCGTGGGTGCGGTGGTGGGCGGGGGATTTCGAGCCAGGTGTCCGCTGGGCGCCGGCGTCATGGTGGAGCGGCGGCGGGCGGCTTCGGCTCGGGGGTTGGGTGCGGGGTTGCGGCTGGTGTGCTGGATGCGGGTGATCAGGACGCGTGCGGGTTGGCGGGCAGTGGTGAGTTCGCGTTGGGCGGCGGCTTCCTTGAGGATCTGGTGGGGATTGTGGCCGCCGGCTTCGGCGTCGGCGAGCACCGTGGCGAGGGCGGGCCAGGCGGGGTCAGCGAGAATGCGGTCGGCGTGGTCGGGGATGGCGGCGCGGATGTCGAGGACGAGGGTCCGGCCGGCCTGCTCGCTCGGTTGACGGGTGGCGAGGCTGTCGAGAACGGGCGTGAGGGCGTGATCGGCTGCCACCTGAAGGTGGTGGAGGGTTTGGCGGGCGGCTTCGGTCTGCTGGGCGTGGTTCTTCGCCTCGTGCCAGCGAGCGGCGAGGACCGTAGCCCAAACAAGGGCGGCAAGCAGGGCGGCCAGGGCGCTGCCGTCGGGGCCGGTGGCGGTGTGCGCGATGTCGCGGGCCGCCTTGCGCAGGGTGTGGGCGGCCTGGTTCTCGGCCCGGATCTGGGAACGCTGAGCGCGGGCGAACGCCCGTGAGGCAGCTCGCAGTTCCGCCTGCAGGCGGACGGGGGCTTTCTGGGCGGTGACTTCGATGAGGTCGCCGAGCGCGGTGATGTGGGCCTGGGCGTGGGCGTCGTCGGCCATGCCGACCTGGAGGGTGTCGAGGGCGTCGGTTGCCCGGTGCCAGGGGGTGGCAGGTTGGTCGCGACGGGCGGTGGGGTGCTCCTCCGGCTCAGTGGTTTCGAGGCGGGCCTTGAGCTTGGGAAGGGTGAGGTCAGGGGCGATCCTCCCGCCGGGGTGGAAGATCTGTTCGCCGTCCTTGTTGAGATCGCCGGGACGGCCGGCGGCGTAGCCGAGGAGGTCTCCGGACGGTCCGCGGCGGGGTTTGATCGCGATGCCGTCGGCTTCGAGGTAAGCGAGGAGTTCTTCCGTGTTGCTGGCGTGGGGGATGGCGGCGCGGATGCGGTCCTGGAGCCAGTCGCGGCTCGTCTGCTCCCAGCCAAGGCGCTGGGCCTTGTGCATCTCGGCCTGGGTGGGCCGGCGGGCGGCGGTGCGGTCGCCCTTCTTCAACTGGCGTAGGCCGTAGTCGGTCTCGATCTGGCGGCAGGCGTCGCCGACGCGGATGCCGCTGTCGTGGAGCTTCGGGCGGCGGCCGTCTTCGCGGACGGTGGTGGCGAGGATGTGGATGTGATCGTCCGCGTGGCGTACGGCGATCCACCGGCAGCCGAGGTCGTCTCCGGGAGGGGCAATGCCTGCGGCTTCGACGATCCTCTGGGCGATGTCGGCCCACTCGGCATCGGAAAGGTGCCGGTCCTCGGGGGCTGCGCGGACGGGGCAGTGCCAGACGTGGTCGGTGATCTTCTTTTTGAACTCGCTGTTCCGGAGATGCACTGGCTCATCGAGGTGCTGGGCGAGCTGGGTGAGGGTGGCGTCGGGGTTGCGGCCGGGGTCGGGCATGCCGAGCATGGCGAAGCCCGTGACGATGTGTGGGTCGAGGTGTTCGTCGTGGCGACCGGGTCCGTAGAGGTAGGCGAGCAGGCCACGGGTGTTGGCTCCGGCCGGTTTGATGGCAGCGATCACGCGGCCTCGTCCTTCCTGGCGTCGGCGGGTTCACGTAGGGCTTCGGCGATCAGGTCCAGCAGGTGGTGCAGCTCGTCGAGACGGTCACGTACGTCGGGCGGGGTGAGGTCGCTGTTGAGGGCGCGGGCGATCTGGTTGACGTTGACGCCGATGCGGTTGAGTTCGCGCAGTACCTGGGCGCGGAACACGTGGGTGCGGCGGCGGTCTTCGGACAGCGGCAGGTTGGCGGTGAACCGGCCGGTGATGAAGGCGACGACGACATCGGCGGCGAAGCCGCCCTCACCCTTGTATCCGTGCTCGGCGGTGGCCTCCTCAAGCTGAGCGAGCTGACCGGTGGTGAAGCGCAGAGGGCCGATACGCTCCGTGCGTTTGTCTCCGGTGAATCGGCGGATAGTCGGCTGGACGCTGTGCACGGGAGGCTCGGTGGCACGGACGGGGCGCAGAATCTCGTGCTGTACGGCGTGGAGCGTGTCCGGGTCGAGGCCGCCCTCGGCTCCGGCCTCCTCGCCCGGCGCCCCCTGGCGCTGGGCCGTCTCCGCCACCCCCGGGGCGGAGATCCCCGAAGACCGGCCTTGAGTCGGACTCGGGGTACTACTGGCTCCGCCAGGAGCCGTCCGTCCGAACGCCCGCCGCAGACGTCCCAGCAGCGTCGGGGAATGCGACGACACAGGTGGCTCAGGGTGGGTGTCTTCAGGCAGATGCTGGTCGTGCGTCAAGGGAAATGCTCCAGGTACGGCTGGGTAGGCGGGGCGGAGATGCCTGCCCGGCTGGGTCGTCGTGTTGTCCACAGGTGTGGAAATCTGCGGGGCGGCGGGCCGGAGCTTGGGTGACCGGAAGGGTTCCGGTCACCCAAGCAGGGCGCTGTCAGCGCCTGGAAACCTCGATCCCGGCGGCTTCGAGTTCCGGCCGAAGCAGTTCCATCACCTCGGTCTGCCGCTCACTGCCGATCGTCAGGTCTCGGTCTTTCACCGCCGCTCGGAGCAGGCCGCGCGTGAGTTTGCCGTGCTGGTGACCGGTGGCCCGGCCGATATCCGCCAGCTCCGCGATGGTCGCTTTCGCCGGACGGCCACCGCTCGGTTTGCCCTCCGGAACCTGTGACGCGGGTTCCGTCCGCTCACCACCGGAGGCTTGTGAACCGTCGGGAGCGGCGTCTGGCAGGTGGCTGTGGCTGAGGTCGCCGACCGCCTGTTCCTGCGTCTGTACGGAACCGGTGTCCGGGGAGTCGCCGGACGGTGCGACGAGCTGGTGGATCTGTCGCATCAGGACACCGAAGGCGACCATCGCGGCGGCCGGAGGGACGGCGGCGACCACGTAGTCGAGGAACGGGACGGTGCGTGCGTCGCCCGTACCGCTGACCCCGGCGACGTTCAGCGCTATGGAGCCGACCGAACCGACGGCGGTCACGGCGATCGCCCACGGGTCAGTAACGCGGCGCAGCGCTGCGCGCAGCATGAGCAGTTCGCCCGCGACGATGAACGCGTCCAGGGTGGCGGGCCAGGCCCAGCGGCGAATGGGCGACGCTCCGAGCCCGTGCTGGCCGGCGACGTCAGCCAGGTGCGCATAGGAGAGCCAGAACGCTCCGGCAGTCAGGGCGACGATGACGATGCCGGCGGCGCCGAGCGCGAACTGCTCGGCGTCAGCCTTCCTATTCGGTCGCCCTTCGCTGGGGACGTCATCGTGCGGCTTTGGGGCTTGCGTGAGGGGCGGAGTGGTCAAGCGGGAGGCTCCTGGGGATAGTGGTGTGCGGCGTCTTTGCCGTCTCGGCCGTTGCACGTGCAGGTCAGCGCGGGACGGCAGCGCTCCTGAGGTGCCGTCTCGGCGAGTGCTGGCGTCTTGTCCCGGGTCGGGACAGGTGTGCGGCGTCCTTGTCCCGACTCGGGACAAGGACGCGGCGCCTTCGGGGCGGGCCTTGCTTGGGTCGGTGTGTCCCTTGAAGGGACGGCTGCGCAGCGCCGTCCGTCCCAGTACGCAGGGCTGTGAGCTGCGGCGATACGGCATGGACGCTTGGGACGTGGCAAGACGGATTTCGGCAGCGTCTCCGGCGGGCAACACGCCGGGAGACGCTTGCGTTGCCGTCTTGCCCCTGGCTGGCGTCTTGCTGGTGTGCTGCCTGACCTGCGAGATCACGGCAGGGACGGCAAGTACGGCAACCAGGAGGTGGGGGTCAGCCTTCGCCGCGCGCAGGGTCGGCGTCGAGGGAGTGGACGGTAGGGCAGTACCGCCGCCAAGCGTCGAGGAACTTGTTGCGCATGTAGCCCTTGCGCTGTGTCCGGTCGGCCATGCGCACATTGCCGGGCCGGATGTCGAAGTCGCGCAGCATCCTGCTGAGTTCCCGGGAGGTCAGGCCGTCGCGCCCTCGCTCCCCCCACGGGGCTTCGGGGTCTCGGTTCAGGTGGTGGAGAAGTTCCTCGGTGGACAGGCTGTCCACCTCACGCTGAGCGAAGAACACCCTGCGGATGTCGGCGAGGATGCGCGCACCACTGGGGTGATCCTCTTCCGCGGCCACTTCGGCGGCGACCATCCGCGCGCAGGCGATCCGCGCCACCCGGGGCCAGCGACCGCCTGCCAGATCGGCGACGATCACCAGGGGCTCCCATGTGTCGGCAGCGCGGTCTTCGACCGGCATGTCCGGCTCCAGGTTCGCGGCTTCCTCCAGCAGCGGCCTGGCCAGTGCGTGGATGCGGTCTCGTAGCTCGTGCAGGGCCGGGATGTCCCGGCGGGAGCGGAAGGGCTTGACCTTCTCGCCCTCGGCTCGGCGCCGCATGCGGATGACCACCGACCGGTCCATGACCGTGTCCGGCAGGTCCCCGATTCCCGCGATGGCCGCCATCGCGAAGGTGGCGAACTTGTGCGGGGTGTGGTCATTGCCGACGACCCGGGTGACGTACCGGCCGCGCTGATGGCCGGCGTTGAGCAGACCGCGCGTCTCCTCGTTCTTCTCTGCGACCTTGGGGCCGAAGATGGTGTCGGCCTCGTCCACCAGCAACGTCGGCGGCTCGTCCTCGCTGATCGAGCGGAAGATGGCCGCCGGCGTGGTGTTGATGGTGAGCATGGGCTCGTGGACCGTCTCGGTCAGCACGTCCAGCAACCGCGACTTGCCGCAGCGCTTCGCCGGCCCCACCACCGCCAGCCGCGGGGCGTGCTGCCACGCCGGCTGGAGATGTGTCGCTGCCACCCACAGAGTGATCGCGTCCAGTGCCTCCGACGAGGGCGGGATCACGAACCGGGCTATCTGCGAGCGCAGCTCGTCCAGCAGCTTCGAGCCGGCCGTCGGCTCCGCGTCGGGGATGGCCTCCAAGCCGATTGCCGGGTCCGCTTCGTTGGCGCTGTCATCGGCCGTACCGTCGCTCGGGTCCACCGTGGCAGTGTTGGCCCGCTCGGGACTCAGGTGGGCGCCAGGCCGGCCGGGGATGGCTGTGGCGGGCCAGGCCGCTCGTGCGGGGGCGGAATAGGACTCGGGGTTCTCGGGTTGCACTGGGCGGCTCCTCGTCTGGCGGTTTCGGGTTTGCACACCCCTGCCGCCGGGTCGGTTCTCACGGGATTGCTGGGGAGTCTTGGGGCCTCCGGCGTTGCACCGTCGGAGGCTCCTCCTCTTCTCGCGGGCCTCTCGGCGCCGCGAGCGACCACGGACAGTACGTCCACGCCGTGCCACAGTCCAGCGTTTCTGTGTCAGCTCAGCGCAGAACCATCTGCTACGCGTCAGGCGCTTCACGCTGCCAGCCCCAGCAGAGCCAACAAGTCTGCGGTCACCACCCGGTAGGCGTTTCCGAGACGGAGCACCTTGCACGGGTACTGGCCGCGCTTGGCGAGCTCGTACCCCTTGCTCCGCCCCAGCCCCAGCGCCCGGTTGCCCGTCTCCAGGTCAACGGCCGCAGGAAGCTCAAGGAGCTCATCGCGGCTCATCCCTTTCACCCGGCCGGCCTCTTCGTTCTCGCGCATGCGCGCTCCATCCATGACTGAGCCCACGGCGAACGCGCCCATCGCGCCCGTCTCCAGGTCTTGGAATCAACGCTAAGCGAGCTACTGTGTCTAAATGACACAGCGCCGTAGCGATCCTGGATTCAAGAAGGCCGACGACGAGGACGACGTCCCGGAGTGGGTGGATCAGGTCATGGCCACCGTGGCCGCCGAAGTCCGCAGACGACGGAAGGAACTAGGTTGGAGTGCGCAGGACTTGGCCGACAAGTGCGACGAGATCGGCCACCCGATCCCCCGCAACGTCATCGCCAACATGGAGTCCGGACGCCGCTCCAACCTGCCCTTGGTCGACGTCATCGTCCTGGCCGAAGCGCTGAACACCCCGCCCATCTGCCTCGTCTACCCGGTCGGCTACGTCGACGACGTGCAGCGACTCCCGCTTCAGCACCCCACCACTTCGCTGGACGCGCTGCGCCGCTTCACCGGGGAGGAGACCGACCTCGGCACGGACGACGACATGCTCCGCTACTTCCGCGCCCACCACGCTGCCCAGGAGCGACTACGGAAGGCGCGCCACGACGGGGACCACGCGCGCTACCACGCCGAGACCGCGCCGAACGCCGACCGTAAGGCCGAGGCCCTCCGCTCTCAGGCCCGTGCCGCCGAGACGGCCGACGACGCCGCCAGCAGCTTGCGCAGAATCCGCGCCTTCATCCGGCAAGAGGGCGTCACGCCCCCGTCCTTGTGGCCCGATGTGGCCACCGCGATCGACTCATCCGAGAGCGATCCCGATACCACCGAGGAGAATGATCTTTGAAGGGCTCCACCTACCGCCGCTGCTCCTGCCGCGACCCGAAGACCGGCAAGGAACTCGGCACCTCCTGCCCCAAGCGCAACAGCAGGAACCACTGCACCTACTCCGTACGCCAGGAGCTCTCGCCCCGCGAGGACGGCAGCCGGCGCTCCTTCGCCCGGGGCGGGTACGGCAGCCTAAAGGCCGCCCAGGCCGACCTCGACCACGTGCGGGCCCTCCTCGGGCTGGCCGAGTCGGACGACCCCGAGGGCACCGAGCTCATCGCCGAGATGCTGGCCGAGGTCAGCCGCGAGCGGTCGCCTCTGCCCGAGGTCGAGGAGACGAGGCGGCGTCTCAACTCCGGCCAGGACCTCATCGGCAGCCTGACCGTGGCCGAGTGGCTCGACCGGTGGCTGGCCGGCAAGCGCATACGCAAGTCAGGTCTCAACCGCTACGAGACCGACATCCGCGTGCACCTGAAGCCTCGCATCGGAAACCGGCGCCTGGACCGGCTCCGCGTGAGCCACCTCAGCGAGATGTTCACCGACATCCGCGACGCCAACGCCCAGATCCTGGAGGACAATGCTCAACGGCGCGCTGCACTCGACGAGCTGGCGACCATACCGTGGAAGGGCGGGGAGAATCGCGCCCGCCGGAAGACGATGAAGACCGCGATCGATGAGATGCCGCCCTTCCGCCGCGTCACCGGCCCCGCCACGCGCCAGCACGTCAAGGCCACCCTCCGCGCGGCCCTGAACGACGCGATCGGGCAGCAGATCATCACCTTCAACCCCGCCGCCCACGTCGAGATCGATCCCGTGCGCAAGCCGAAGGCGCTCGTGTGGACGGACGAGCGGGGCGCCAAGTGGGAGCAAACGGGCGAGAAGCCGTCGCCGGTGATGGTCTGGACGCCGCAGCAGACAGGAGCGTTCCTCGACTTCGTCGCCGAAGACCGGCTGTACGCGATGTGGCACCTGATCGCCTTCCGTGGCCTTCGCCGTGGCGAGGCGTGCGGGCAGCCGTGGTCGGAGACGAACCTCGACACCCACGCCTTGACCGTCTCCTCCCAACTAGTGCAGGACGGCTGGGAGGTAGAGGCGTCCGACCCCAAGACGGACAGCGGGCATCGCGTGGTCGCGCTCGACGACGACACCGTCGACGTCCTGAAGCGGCACCGTCAGCGGCAGGACGCCGACCGCCAGGAGTGGGGCACCGCCTGGGTCGAGACGGGGAACGTCTTCACCCAGGAGGACGGGTCCTGGCTCCACCCGGGCAAGGTGACC
This sequence comes from Streptomyces sp. NPDC056128, assembly GCF_042263835.1. Lineage (NCBI taxonomy): Bacteria > Bacillati > Actinomycetota > Actinomycetes > Kitasatosporales > Streptomycetaceae > Streptomyces > Streptomyces sp. NPDC056128. Next base: position 45,303 of record NZ_JBHJVQ010000031.1, read on the forward strand.
GATCTTTTCGAGCGTCTCGTCGCCGCATCCGGACTTCCGCCGATCCGTCTGCACGACCTCCGCCACGGCGCTGCCACCCTCATGCTCGCCGCTGACATCGACATCAAGATCGTGTCGGACACCCTCGGTCACAGTGATACCCGGATCACTCGGGACATCTACCAGAGCGTCCTGCCCCAGGTCGGCAGGAGCGCCGCCGAGGCGACCGCGAAGCTGGTCCCTCTTCAGCGGAAAGCCGAGGCCGAGAAGGCGGCACGCAAAGCCGAGAAGAAGGAGAAGGCCAAGAAGGCTGCGGCCAAGAACGCCGGCAAGGCCAAGGGCGGCAAGCCGAAGACCAAGGCGAACGCCCCAGCCAATGGCGCCACGAAGGCCAAGCGCGGCAAGTCCCAGAAGTAGGTTCCCGGGCGGCTCCGCTCACGCATCGCTCACGCAAGCCATCTCGCCGCAACCCGGCCGCGTGACGCGTCATGCCCCGAGCAACACAAAAGGCCAGGTCACGGCCTATGTGACCTGGCCTTTGCCGGAGCCGCCTTCGGGATTCGAACCCGAGACCTACGCATTACGAGTGCGTTGCTCTGGCCATCTGAGCTAAGGCGGCGTGTGCTGGGCACCATGGTGCGATCAGCAACGTCGGTAAGTCTACACAGTTTCCGGGGGTGCTTCGTACCCGCCCCGGAGGCCAGGGTTCCGGGGCGGGTGGGGTGGGTGAGGGGGCGCTACGAGCAGCGTTTGCCGTCCTCGGGGGCGGTGCCGCGGAGCAGGTACGTGTCGATCGCGGTGTCGATGCAGGTGCTGCCGCGGCCGTACGCGGTGTGGCCGTCGCCCTCGTAGGTGAGGAGGCGGCCGGAGGAGAGCTGGTCGGCCAGGGCCTCGGCCCAGCGGTAGGGGGTGGCCGGGTCGCGGGTGGTGCCGACCACGACGATCGGGGTGGCGCCGGCGGCCTCGATGCGGTGCGGCTCGCCCGAGGCCCGCACCGGCCAGTACGCGCAGTTCAGGGAGGACCAGGCCAGGCCCTCGCCGAAGACGGGGGACGCCTTCTCGAAGTCGGGGAGGGCGTCGCGGACCTCGTCGGGCGAGGAGAAGGCCGCGGGGAGGTCGAGGCAGTTCACGGCGGCGTTCGCGAACATCAGGTTGCTGTAGCCGCCGTCGGCCTCGCGCTCGTAGTAGCTGTCGGACAGGACCAGCAGGCCGGCGCCGTCGTTCTCCTTCATCGCCGAGGTCAGCGACTCGCGCAGCTGCTGCCAGGCGCCCTCGTCGTACATCGCCGCGATCACGCCGGTGGTGGCCAGGGACTCGGTGAGCTTGCGGCCGTCCGCGTCGCCGGTGGGGATCGGCTTGGCGTCCAGGTCGTCGAAGAACGCCTTCAGGTTCTTGCCGACCTGGCCGGGGGTGGTGCCCCGGTCGCCGAGCGGGCAGTCGGCGCGGCGTACGCAGTCCTTCGCGAAGGACTGGAAGGCGGTCTCGAAGCCCGCCGTCTGTTCCAGGTTCAGCCGGCGAGCGGGCAGGGACGGGTCCATCGCGCCGTCCAGGACCAGCCGACCGGCCCGGTCCGGGAAGAGTCCGGCGTACGTCGCCCCGAGGAACGTGCCGTACGAGGCTCCGACATAGGTCAGCTTGTCGTCGCCCAGCACCCCGCGCAGGACGTCCATGTCGCGGGCGGCCTCGACCGTCGAGACGTGGCGCAGCAGCTTCGGCGCGTCCGCCCCGCAGCCCTCGGCGAACTCCTTGTACGCGTCGACCAGCTCGTCCGTCTCGCCCTGGTCGTCCGGGGTGACGTCGGTCCGTGTGTACGCGTCCATCTCGCGGCCGTCCAGGCACTCGATGGGCTCGCTGCGGGCCACGCCGCGCGGATCGACCGCCACCATGTCGTACTGGGCGCGGACCTTCTCCGGGTAGCCGATGCCCGCGTACTGCTGGAGGTAGCCGATGGCCGAGCCGCCCGGTCCGCCCGGGTTGACCAGGAGCGAGCCGAGCCGCTTGCCGGGGCCGGTGGCCTTCTTGCGGGCCACGGCGAGGCGGACGTCGCCCTCGGCCGGTCTCGCGTAGTCGAGCGGGGCCTTCATGGTGGCGCACTGGAAGCCGGGGACACCGCAGTCGCGCCAGCCGAGCTTCTGCTCGTAGTACGGCGACAGCTCGGCGGGCGTGGCCTTCGGCAGCGGGGCCAGGGACGCCGTCGCCGCCTCCGTCGCGCCTGCCGCCTCCGCCGCCGAACCGGCGGACGTCGACGCGCCCCCCGCCGAGCAGGCGGTGGCGAGCAGCGCGGCGGCGAGGAGCGTGGCTCGGATCCGGGTGGTGCCGATGCGGGTCCTGCGGTGAGTGCGCCTTGTGTGCATTCAGCGAGCGTAACTCTCCGCGACGACACTGATGCGGTGCGTGGTTCGCGTGCCTCGTTCGTGTTACCCCGTCAACCGGATGCGGCACCGGGACGGAAGGCGGCTCAGCCCGCTCTGAGCGCCATCGTCATCGCCTCCACCGCCAGCAGCGGCGGCACATTGCGGTCCAGGGCCTCACCGCAGGCGGCGATCGCCTCGATGCGGCGGAGGGTCGCTTCGGGTGAGCTGCCGTGGGCCAGCCGGTCCAGGGCGTCCTGCGCGTCGGCGTTGGCGATCGCCACGCGGGAGCCGAGCTGGAGGGCGAGGACGTCGCGGTAGAAGGCGGTGAGGTCGGTCAGGGCGAGGTCGAGGCTGTTGCGTTGCGTACGCGTTCTGCGGCGTTTCTGGTCGGCCTCCAGGTCCTTGATCACGCCTGCCGTGCCGCGTGGCATTCGGCCGCCCTGGGCCGCGCCCAGCGCCGCCTTCAGCTCCTCGGTCTCCTTGGTCTCGGTCTCGTCGGCGAGCTGCTTGGCGTCCTCCGCCGCCGCGTCGACCAGCTCCTGGGCCGCCCGAAGCGCGCCGCCGACATCCTCGACCCGCAGCGGCATCCTCAGCACGGCGGTCCGGCGCTCCCGGGCGGCCGGGTCGGTGGCCAGGCGGCGGGCGTGATCGACGTGGCCCTGGGTGGCGCGGGCCGCCGCGGCGGCGACGTCCGGCTCGATGCCCTCCCGGCGTACGAGCATGTCGGCGACGGCGTCCACCGACGGTGTGCGCAGATTCAGGTGGCGGCAGCGGGAACGGATGGTGGGCAGGACGTCCTCGATGGACGGGGCGCACAGCATCCAGACGGTCCGCGGGGCGGGCTCCTCGACGGCCTTGAGGACGGCGTTGGCCGACTTCTCGTTCAGCCGCTCGGCGTCCTCGACCAGGATGATCTGCCAGCGGCCGTTGGCCGGCGAGGTGAACGACTTGCGGACCGTGTCCCGCATGTCCCGCACCAGGATCTCGGCGCCCACCGCGCTCACCGTGCTGACGTCCGCGTGGGTGCCGAGGAGCGCCGTGTGGCAGCCGTCGCAGAAGCCGCAGCCGGGGACGCCCCCGAGGGCGCGGTCGGGGCTCACGCACTGGAGCGCGGCGGCGAAGGCCCGCGCCGTCTGGGTCACTCCCGAGCCGGGCGGGCCGGTGAACAGCCAGGCGTGCGTCATGCTCGACGCCTCCGGCAGCGGGCCCGCGGCCGCGGCGGCGGTGACGAAGGCGTCGGCGTCCCGGGCAGCGGTGGTGAGCTGCTCGCTCACCCTCTCCTGCCCGACGAGGTCGTCCCACACAGTCATGGGTCACGCCGTCCTTCCGTCACGCTCCGCCGTCGCACCGCGCCGCACCTGTCCGCGTCGCGCCTTCCATTGTGCGGGGCGGCACTGACAACGAGGCCGGGCCCCGCGACCGAGGGGCCCGGGGCCCGGTGCTCAGCGGCGCCCCCGGCCCTTGCCCCGGCGGCCACCGTCGACACCGCGGCCGTCCCGGCCCTCGTCGCCCCGGCCGTCCTCGTCGTCGCGCGGCCCGAGCAGTTCGTCCGCCAGGGTCGGCAGGTCGTCGAGCGGCGTCTCCTCGGCCCAGTCGGAGCGGCGTCGGCGGGGCGGTGCCTGGTCAGGGTCGATCTGAGGCAGCTCGCGCGTACGGTCCCGTGCGTCGGCCTCCCGGGTGCGGTCGGCGGCACCGTCGCCGGGGCCGTCCTCCCGGAAGTAGCCCGGCGGGACCCGGTCGGCGGGGTCGTCGTCGCGTACCGGCGGCAGCACCGCCGTCTCGTCCGCGGCGCCCGGCGTCACCGGCGGCAGGACCGCCGTCTCGTCGACGTCCCGCGGCTCCACGGCCGGCAGCACCGTCGTCTCGTCCGCCGAACCGGCCGGCTCGGGCGGCTTGGGCAGCTCGGTCGTCACCTCGGACTCGGACTCCCGGGACCCGGACGCCCCGGCTGCTCCGGAAGCCCCATCGGCCCGGGATCCGTCCCCGGATCCGTCCTCGGTGTCGCCGTCCCGCGTGTCCCGCACCGGCCGCAGGACGGCCGTGTCCTCCACGGGGCCGCCGGAGGCGTTCGTCGGGGTCACCACCGGCGTCGGCACCGTCGCCGCGTCCGTGGGGGCCGCGGTCCGCTTGGGCCGGGGCGCGTCCGCAGCGGGCGGCGCCGACGTCTTCGGGCCCGCGGATGCGGCGGCTGCCGCCGCCTCCGCCGCCCGGCGCGCCTCCTCCGCCCGCAGCAGGGCCTCCTCGGCCTTGCGCTGCTTCTCCAGCCGCCGGGCCTCGGCCTCGGCGTGCAGCCGGGCCTCCTCCTCGGCCTGCTTGCGGCGGCGCTCCTCCTCGGCCCGCAGCCGCGCCTCCTCCTCGGCGCGTGCCTTCTCCTCGGCGAGGAGCCGTACCCGCTCCTCCTCGGCCTTCCGGCTCGCTTCCTCGGCCCGGAGCCGGGCCTCCTCCGCCTGCCGCTCGGCCTCGCGCCGCTGCGCCTCCTCCAGCTCGCGCCGCTTGCGCTCCTCCTCCTCGGCGCGCAGCCGCTCCAGCTGTTCGAGGCGCTCGCGCTCCAGGCGCTCCTCCTCGGCCTTGCGCGCGGCCTCTTCCTCGGCCTTGCGGCGGGCCTCCTCCTCGGCCTTGCGGCGCGCCTCCTCCCGGGCCTTGATCTCGGCCTCGGACAGCGGCAGCACCTGGTCGAGCCGGTGGCGTACGACGGTGCCGACGGCCTCGGGCTCCTGGCCCGCGTCGACGACGAGGTACCGCCCGGGGTCGGCGGCGGCCAGGGTGAGGAAGCCGGAGCGCACGCGCGCGTGGAACTCGGCGGGCTCCGACTCCAGCCGGTCGGGCGCCTCGGTGAACCGCTCGCGCGCGGTCTCCGGGGAGACGTCCAGCAGGACGGTCAGGTGCGGTACGAGCCCGTTGGTGGCCCAGCGGTTGATGCGGGCGATCTCGGTCGGCGACAGGTCGCGGCCCGCGCCCTGGTAGGCGACCGACGAGTCGATGTACCGGTCGGAGATGACCACGGCGCCGCGCTCCAGCGCGGGCCGGACCACGGTGTCGACGTGCTCCGCGCGGTCGGCGGCGTACAGCAGCGCCTCCGCGCGGTGCGACAGACCGGCGCTGGAGACGTCCAGCAGGATGGAGCGCAGGCGCTTGCCCACCGGGGTCGCCCCCGGCTCGCGCGTGAGCACGACTTCGTGCCCCTTGCCCCGGATCCACTCGGCGAGTGCCTCGGCCTGGGTGGACTTCCCGGCGCCGTCGCCGCCCTCCAGGGCGATGAAGAAGCCGCCCGTCGCGGGCGTCGGCACCGGGTCGTCGCCGCCGAGCAGCGCGTCCCGCAGGTCGTGCCGCAGCGGTACGCCGGACCGGTCGTCGACCTTGGCCAGCACCAGCGCGGCCACCGGCAGCAGCAGCGCGCCGACCAGCATCAGGACGAACGCGGCGCCGCCGTGCGCGAAGACGAATTTGCCGCTCTCCAGGCGGTGCGGGCCGATCGCCGCGGCGACCACGGGCGCGACGACCGCGCCGAGGGCCACGCAGACCCGGACGACCGCGTGCAGGTGCTCGGTCGTGCGGGCCCTACGGCCGTCCTCGGTCTCCTGGTCGAGCAGCGCGTGCCCGGTGTTCGCGGTCACGCCCGCGCCGACACCGGCCAGCACGAGGAGCAGCAGCACGGTGGTGTCATCCGGGACGAGCCCGGCGGCCAGCAGGGCGACGCCGGCGAAGGCGATCGCCAGCGCGAGCAGGCGGCGGCGCGACAGGGAGGGCAGCAGGGCCGGGGCCGTACGGATGCCGACGACGACGCCGCCGGTGAGCGCGCCCACCATCAGCCCGTACAGCACGGGGCCGCCGCCCAGGTCCTTGGCGTGCAGCACCGCCACGGCGACCACGGCGGCCACGACGGCGGCGACGGCCGCGCAGGCGAAGACCAGCAGGGGCAGGACGCCGGTGCGGCCCTTGTCGACGCCGGTGCCGCTCTTGGGACGGCGCAGGCCCTCCAGCGGCGACCGCGCGCGGGGGGTGCGGACGCCGGGCAGCTCCAGGAAGGTCACCACGGACAGGGACGCGGCGAAGAGACCGGCCGCGACGTACGAGGCGAGCGCCGCCTGGTGCTCGGCGAACCAGTCGATGCCGGCGCCCAGCAGGTTGTTCACCAGTGCCGCGACGACCAGTACGGCGCCGGCGAGGGGGATCGCGACGAAGCCCGTACGCAGCGACAGGCGGCGCAGCGTGTCCATGTGGTCGGGCAGCGGCCGTACGGTCGCGCCCTCCAGGGGCGGCACCGGCAGCAGCGCGGGGGCCGCGCTCTCGCGGCACACCGTCCAGAAGCGCTCGGCGACACCGGTGACGAATGCGGTCACCAGGAGGACGGCCAGGGCGTCGTCCGGCGTCCAGTCGATCCACAGGGGGGCGACGATCAGCAGGGCGGCCCGCAGCCCGTCGGCGCCGACCATGGTCCAGCGGCGGTCGAGCGGACCGTCCTGCGAAGTGAGTGAGGTGAGGGGCCCGAGCAGGACGGCGCCGAAGAGCAGCGTCGCCAGGATGCGGACGCCGAAGACGGTCGCCACCGCGAACGCCACGCCCCGGTAGCCGCCGCCGAACGAGCCCGCGCCGATCGCCGCCTGGACGGCGAGGAGGACCAGCACCAGCAGGGCGAGGATGTCGCCGACACCCCCCACGAGCTGTGCGCTCCACAAACGCCGCAGCTGCGGCCGGCGCAGCAGGGCGCGGACGGCGCGCTCGCGGGAGTCCGCGACCAGGGCGTCGTCCGGGGCGGGGTGAGGGGCCGTTGGTTGCTCGGCTCGCGTCATGCGTTCAGCCTATCGGTCGCCGCCGACAGTCCGGCATGCCCGGCGGCACGTACGAACGCCCCGGCATCCGAATGATGCCGGGGCGTTCGTTTTGCGAAGGGTGCTCTGTCGATCCGCTCTCGGATCTGAGCCGGGCTCAGTCCTCCGACGCCCGCGAGGCGGTCGCCTTCTTGGTGACCGTCTTCTTCGCGGTGCTCTTGGCGGCGGTGGTCTTCTTGGCGGCCGTGGTCTTCGCCGCGGCCGTCTTCTTGGTCGCCGCCGCCTTCTTGGCCGGAGCCTTCTTGGCGGCCGTCTTCTTGGTGGCCTTCTTCGCCGTCTTCTTGGCGGGCCCCTTGGCACGCTTCTCGGCGAGCAGCTCGTAGCCGCGCTCCGGCGTGATCTCCTCGACGCTGTCGCCGGAGCGCAGGGTCGCGTTGGTCTCGCCGTCGGTGACGTACGCGCCGAAGCGACCGTCCTTGACCACGACCGGCTTCTCGCTGACCGGGTCGGTGCCCAGCTCCTTCAGCGGCGGCTTGGCCGCGGCCCGGCCACGCTGCTTGGGCTGGGCGTAGATCGCCAGCGCCTCCTCCAGCGTGATCGTGAAGAGCTGCTCCTCGGCCTGGAGGGACCGCGAGTCGGTGCCCTTCTTCAGGTAGGGCCCGTAGCGGCCGTTCTGCGCGGTGATCTCGACGCCCTCGGCGTCGGCACCGACCACACGCGGCAGCGACATGAGCTTCAGGGCGTCGTCCAGGGTGACGGTGTCCAGCGCCATCGACTTGAACAGCGAGGCCGTCCGCGGCTTCACGGCGTTCTTGCCGGTCTTCGGGGTGCCCTCGGGGAGCACCTCGGTGACGTACGGGCCGTAGCGGCCGTCCTTGGCGACGATGGTGTGGCCGGTGGCCGGGTCGGCGCCCAGCTCGAAGTCGCCGCTCGGCTTGGCGAGCAGTTCCTCCGACAGCTCGACGGACAGCTCGTCCGGTGCCAGGTCCTCGGGGACGTCGGCGCGCTGGTGGTTCTCGGAGTCCTTCTCGCCGCGCTCGATGTAGGGGCCGTAGCGCCCGACGCGCAGCACGATGTCGTTGCCGACGGGGAAGGACGACACCTCGCGCGCGTCGATCGCGCCGAGGTCGGTGACCAGTTCCTTGAGGCCGCCGAGGTGGTCGCCGTCGCCGTTGCCGGCCTCCGCCGCCCCGCCGTGGCCGGTGCCTTCACCGAAGTAGAAGCGCCGCAGCCACGGCACCGCCTGCGCCTCGCCGCGCGCGATGGCGTCGAGGTCGTCCTCCATCTTGGCGGTGAAGTCGTAGTCGACGAGCCGCCCGAAGTGCTTCTCCAGGAGGTTGACCACGGCGAAGGAGAGGAAGGACGGGACGAGTGCCGTGCCCTTCTTGAAGACGTAGCCGCGGTCCAGGATGGTGCCGATGATCGACGCGTACGTCGACGGGCGGCCGATCTCGCGCTCTTCCAGCTCCTTGACCAGCGACGCCTCGGTGTAGCGGGCCGGGGGCTTGGTGGCGTGGCCGTCGACCGTGATCTCCTCGGCCGTCAGCGCGTCGCCCTGGGCGACCTGCGGCAGGCGGCGCTCGCGGTCGTCCAGCTCGGCGTTCGGGTCGTCGGCGCCCTCGACGTAGGCCTTGAGGAAGCCGTGGAAGGTGATGGTCTTGCCGGAGGCGCTGAACTCGACGTCCCGGCCGTCGGAGGCCGCGCCGCCGATCTTCACGGTGACGCTGTTGCCGGTCGCGTCCTTCATCTGGGAGGCGACGGTCCGCTTCCAGATCAGCTCGTAGAGCTTGAACTGGTCGCCGGTCAGCCCGGTCTCGGCGGGCGTGCGGAAACGATCACCCGACGGGCGGATCGCCTCGTGCGCCTCCTGGGCGTTCTTGACCTTGCCGGCGTACGTCCGCGGCTGCGCGGGCAGGTAGTCGGCGCCGTACAGCTGCGTGACCTGGGCGCGGGCGGCGCTGACGGCCGTGTCGCTCAGGGTCGTCGAGTCCGTACGCATGTAGGTGATGTAGCCGTTCTCGTACAGCTTCTGGGCGATCTGCATGGTCGCCTTGGCGCCGAAGCCGAGCTTGCGGCTCGCCTCCTGCTGGAGCGTCGTCGTACGGAACGGGGCGTACGGCGAGCGGCGGTACGGCTTGGACTCGACCGAGCGGACGGCGAAGCGCGTGTTCTCCAGGGCGGCGGCGAGCGCGCGGGCGTTCGCCTCGTCGAGGTGGAGGGTGTTGGCGCCCTTGAGCTGTCCCAGGGAGTCGAAGTCGCGGCCCTGCGCGACACGCCGGCCGTCGACCGTCTGGAGGCGGGCGACCAGCGACGACGGGTCGGAGGCGTCGCCCGCGCGGCCGGTGGCGAAGGTGCCGGTGAGGTCCCAGTACTCGGCGGAGCGGAACGCGATGCGCTCGCGTTCCCGCTCGACGACGAGGCGGGTGGCGACGGACTGGACGCGGCCCGCCGACAGCTTCGGCATGACCTTCTTCCACAGGACCGGCGAGACCTCGTAGCCGTAGAGGCGGTCGAGGATGCGGCGGGTCTCCTGGGCGTCGACGAGCTTCTGGTTGAGCTGGCGCGGGTTGGCCACGGCGGCCCGGATCGCGTCCTTGGTGATCTCGTGGAACACCATGCGCTTGACGGGGATCTTCGGCTTGAGGACTTCCTGGAGGTGCCAGGCGATGGCCTCGCCCTCGCGGTCCTCATCGGTGGCGAGGAAGAGCTCGTCGGAGTCCTTCAGCAGGTCCTTGAGCTTCCTGACCTGTGCCTTTTTGTCGGCGTTGACCACATAGATCGGCTGGAAGTCGTGTTCGACGTCCACACCGAGGCGGCGGACCTCGCCGGTGTACTTCTCGGGCACCTCGGCGGCGCCGCTGGGAAGGTCGCGAATGTGCCCGACGCTCGCCTCGACGACGTAGCCAGGGCCGAGATAGCCCTTGATCGTCTTCGCCTTGGCAGGCGACTCGACGATGACGAGTCGGCGGCCGCCGTTCGCGGTCTCGCTGGTCGGGGACAACTTCGCTCTTCTCTCCGGTCGACGCTGGGCCTCCCCGGGCCGTGGTCCCCGGGGTCGGGTCGTACTGCGTTTCGGTCGTGACGCTGCGGAGTGTGACGGTACCTCCCGCCCCCGTGTCAAACGGGAAAAGCCCGCAACGGCCACTCGAACGGTAACCCGACGAACCCTGTTCCTGCCGCCCGGAGTGGTCACCGGCCCTGATCCGGGTATCCGGAGCGCGATCCCCCGATTACGCGGGGGAGCCTGCGGCAGGGGACCGGAACCGGCCTCTCACACGTGCGACAGGCACCATGCCCCGAGGGCCAGCGCGACCACGGCGGCGACACTCGCGGCGGTCGCCGATGCGACGGGGCTCACACCGTGCGCGACGGGCCGGCCGTGCCGCACCCGCGTCGTGGTCCACACCAGCAGACCGGCCCCGAACAGGGCGAACACCAATCCCGCGAAGATCGCCGGCCCGCTCTCCATGGTCCCCGTGCCCCTTTTCTCCAGCCCGCGCGTGTGCAGCATCGGGGACGCTGTCACGCGCGGGCGGCGGGCAGGCGAACCCGAGGTGAACGGGGAGCCGACGGGCGGCCGGCCACCGCGCGTGGCTCGTTCTTCCCGTTCGGCGACGGGAGGGCGGGGACCGGTGAGGCATGTCTCCACGAGGCACGCCTCTACGTGGCATGTCTCTACGCCGGTTCGAGGAAGCCCTGCTCCACCAGCAGCCGGATCTGGGCGGGAGTGCGGTCGCGCAGCGCCACCGGGTCCTCGCCGACCAGCTGGGCGATGGCGTCCAGGATGCGGCCCGCGCTCATGGTGCCGTCGCAGACGCCCGCGAAACCGGCGCCGACCGTGTCGACCCGGGTGGCCCGGCGCATGCCGCGGTTCTGGCGCAGGACGACGTGCTCCGGGTCCTCGGCGCCGGGCAGCCCGACCTGCTCCTGGACGACCTCGCCGGCCAGCGTGAAGTGCGCTTCGAGCAGGGCGGCGTCGTCGTGGGCGCGGAGGTAGTCGACGCGGTCGAAGTGCGCGCGCACCGTCTCGCCGAGCGGCTGCTCGATCGGGTGCGGCCACTCCTCGGCGACGACCGAGGGCTCGGCGGCCCCGGTCCGGCGCAGCGTGATCCAGCCGAAGCCGACGGCCCTGACCTTGCGCGCCTCGAACTCGTCCAGCCACGCGTCGTACCGCGCCTGGTACTCGGCCGCGTCACCGCGGTGGTCGCCCGCGTCCCTGAGCCACAGCTCGGCGTACTGCGTGATGTCCTGCACCTCGCGCTGCACGATCCAGGCGTCGCAGCCGCGCGGCACCCAGGAGCGCAGCCGGTCCGTCCAGTCCTCCCCCTCCACGTGCTGCCAGTTGGCGAGGAAGTGCGCGAACCCGCCCGGGTTCAGCCGCTCCCCCGTCTCCTGAACGAGCCGGCGGCACAGATCGTCCCCGCCCATGCCGCCGTCGCGGTAGGTGAGGCGGGCGCCGGGCGAGATCACGAAGGGCGGGTTGGAGACGATCAGGTCGTACGTCGCGTCCTCGTCGACCGGCTCGTACAGCGAGCCCTCGCGCAGCTCGGCGGCCGGGGCCCCGGACAGGGCGAGCGTGAGCGCGGTGATGTGCAGCGCGCGCGGGTTGACGTCGGTGGCCGTCACGCGCGTGGCGTGCGCGGCGGCGTGCAGCGCCTGGATGCCGGAGCCGGTGCCGAGGTCGAGGGCGGCGGAGACGGGGGTGCGCACGGTGAGGCCCGCGAGGGTCGTGGAGGCGCCGCCGACGCCGAGGACGACGCCCTGGGCGTGGTTGCCGATGCCTCCGGCGCCGCCGACCGCGCAGCCCAGGTCGGAGACGATGAACCAGTCCTCGCCGCCGGGTCCGCCGTAGGGCCGTACGTCCACGGTGGCCGCCACCTCGTCGTCCGTCCGGACCAGCCAGCCGGTCTCCAGGCAGGCGTCGACGGGCAGAACGTCCGTCACGCGCGCGTGGGGCACGGGTTGCTGGAGCAGGAACAGCCGGACGAGCAGTTCGAGCGGCGTGTCGCCGCGGGTGGCCCGGAGCGCGGGCACGGTCTCGCTGCGCGACAGCGCCGCGTAGGCGGGGGCACCCAGCAGCTCCAGCAGTCCGTCGGCGGTGAAGGAGGCCCCGAGCAGGGCGTCCCGCAGCCGGGCGGTGACGTCGGGGCGGTCGGCGGAGGGCAGGGGGGACAGGCTGGCGTTACTCACACCCCCATTGTGGCCCCGCTCTCCGCCCTCCGCCCCGTGTCGGCGTGGGGAGATCAGCCCGCCGTGGCCGACGGCGTCACGGAGGCCGCCTTGCAGCTCTCCTGCTTCGCCATCGCCTGGCCGACCTCACCCTCCTCCAGGGTCTTCAGCGCGTCGCTGCCGCTCTTGCTGAGCTTGTTCAGCTCGGTGGCGATGTCCTTGAGGCCGTCGGCGAACTTCGCCTGGTCCTTGGTGTCGAGGTCCTCCACCTGCTTCCTTAGGGAGGCGTACGACGTGGAGAGGCCGTTCAGCTCGGTGACCGCGTCCTTCTGCTTCTTCTCGCCGTCCTCGACGTCCGGAGCGCCGGCCTTCTGGACGGTGGCGCCCATCGCCTTGTAGGCGTCGGACATGTCCTGGAACGCCTTCGCGTCGGTCTTCTGGACCTCCGCCGGAGTGCTGTTGTCCGAGGTCTCCTTCTGGATCGCCGCGTTGGCCGCCTCGATCTTCTTGGCCTGCGGCTGCACCCCGTCGCAGACGTCCTTCGCCCAGGAGTTCAGCTTCTCGTTGTCGTCGCTGCCACCGCATCCCGTCAGCGCCAGTGCCAGTACCGCACCGCCGGACAGTGCGACCGCGAGCTTCTTGTTCACCGGTTTGGTCCCTTCCATGGCTCTCGGCCCCGGAACATACACGCCGGATGGGGGACATCCGCCGGACGAACATCCGTTAAGACCGTATTGCAGCCATTTGCACCAAGAGAGAGAAGGGTCACGGTGAAGGGAGCGCACAGGCACGGGGCGGGCGGCCGACGCGTCAACACGCGCCGTCCGCCCGCCTCTTGAGCTGCGCCTCCTACGAGGGTCCCGCGCCGTCCGCTACGAAACCACCGCCGGATCGGCCGACTTGGGCTCGTGGCCGGCGTTGTCTTCGTCACCCATCGCGATCCCGCGCCGCTTGGACACGTAGACCGCCCCCGCGATGACAAGGAACGCGAGGACCGCGATCACCACCCGCACGCCGATGCTCTTGTCGGCCCCGTAGGAGAACTTGATGACGGCGGGCGCGATGAGCAGTGCCACCAGGTTCATGACCTTCAGCAGCGGGTTGATGGCCGGTCCCGCGGTGTCCTTGAACGGGTCGCCGACCGTGTCGCCGATCACGGTGGCGGCGTGGGCCTCGCTGCCCTTGCCGCCGTGGTGGCCGTCCTCGACGAGCTTCTTGGCGTTGTCCCAGGAGCCGCCGGAGTTGGCGAGGAACACCGCCATCAGGGTGCCCGCGCCGATGGCGCCCGCGAGGAACGCGCCGAGCGCGCCCACGCCGAGCGTGAACCCGATGAAGATCGGCGCCAGCACGGCGAGCAGTCCGGGCGTGGCGAGTTCCCGCAGGGCGTCCCTGGTGCAGATGTCGACGACCTTGCCGTACTCGGGTTTCTCGCTGTAGTCCATGATTCCGGGCCGCTCCCGGAACTGCCGCCGCACCTCGTAGACCACCGCGCCCGCCGACCGCGACACCGCGTTGATCGCCAGCCCCGAGAAGAGGAAGACGACCGCCGCGCCCGCGATGAGCCCGACGAGGTTGTTGGGCTGCGAGATGTCCATCATCAGGCTCATCGGCGCTCCCTCGCCGCTGAGTTTCTCGCCCACGTCCGCCGCGCCGGTGGTGATGGCGTCGCGGTACGACCCGAACAGGGCCGCCGCCGCGAGGACCGCGGTGGCGATGGCGATGCCCTTGGTGATGGCCTTGGTGGTGTTGCCGACGGCGTCCAGGTCGGTGAGCACCTGGGCGCCCGCGCCGTGGACGTCGCCGGACATCTCGGCGATGCCCTGCGCGTTGTCGGAGACCGGACCGAAGGTGTCCATGGCGACGATCACACCGACCGTGGTGAGCAGGCCGGTGCCGGCCAGCGCCACCGCGAACAGCGCCAGCATGATCGAGGCGCCGCCGAGCAGGAACGCCCCGTAGACGCCGAGGCCGATCAACAGGGCGGTGTAGACGGCGGATTCGAGACCGAGCGAGATACCGGCGAGGACGACGGTGGCGGGACCGGTGAGCGAGGACTTGCCGATGTCCTTGACGGGGCGCCTGGTGGTCTCGGTGAAGTAGCCGGTGAGCTGCTGGATCAGGGCGGCCAGCACGATGCCGATGGCCACCGCGACGAGCGCGAGGATCCGCGGGTCGCCGCTCTTGCCCGCGATCGCCGCGTCGGTGACGCCGTCCAGCTCGGAGTACTTCCCGGGCAGGTAGACGAAGACGGCCACCGCGACCAGGACGAGCGAGATCACCGCGGAGATGAAGAAGCCTCGGTTGATCGCGCTCATGCCGCTGCGGTCGGAGCGCCGGGGCGCCACCGCGAAGATGCCGATCATGGCGGTGACCACACCGATCGCCGGCACCAGCAGCGGGAACGCCAGCCCGGAGTCGCCGAAGGCCACCTTGCCGAGGATCAGTGCGGCCACCAGGGTGACGGCGTAGGACTCGAAGAGGTCGGCGGCCATGCCCGCACAGTCGCCGACGTTGTCGCCCACGTTGTCGGCGATGGTCGCGGCATTGCGCGGATCGTCCTCCGGAATGCCCTGTTCGACCTTGCCGACCAGGTCGGCGCCGACGTCGGCGGCCTTGGTGAAGATGCCGCCGCCGACCCGCATGAACATCGCGATCAGCGCGGCACCGAGGCCGAAGCCCTCCAGGACCTTCGGCGCGTCGGCCGCGTAGACCAGCACCACGCAGCAGGCGCCCAGCAGGCCGAGCCCCACCGTGAACATGCCGACCACGCCGCCCGTGCGAAAAGCGATCTTCGTCGCCTTGTGCGAGACGAGAGTGAGATCCTTTTCCGGTTCGCCCGGGGCCGGAGTCGCTTCCCGCGCCGCCGCGGCGACACGCACATTGCTGCGCACGGCGAGCCACATGCCGATATAGCCGGTGGCCGCCGAGAACGCCGCGCCGATCAGGAAGAAGATCGATCTCCCGGCTCGTTGATTCCAGTCGTCCGCGGGCAGCAGCATGAGCAGAAAGAACACGATCACGGCGAATACGCCGAGCGTGCGAAGCTGCCTGGCCAGATAGGCGTTAGCGCCTTCCTGGACGGCCGCCGCGATCTCTTTCATGCTCTCGGTGCCCTCGCCCGCCGCGAGCACCTGGCGCACCAGGATGCCCGCGAGCACCAGCGCGGCCAGTGCGACGACGGCGATGACCGCGATCAGGACACGGTTTCCGTCGGTGAGCACGGCGGCCGCGAGGGTCGAGGGGTCGCCCAACTGATGAGGGGTGGAAAGCTCCGCCATTCGTCCTCCTTGACGCTTGGGCTGAGCTCAAGATGTGGACGGGATTGTAGGTACCGGAAGCTGATCAAAACAGTGCACGACAAAAGGAAATGACCTGTCAACCACAAGGAGCCGAGAAGTAGTAATGCCCTTCCCGCATTAATGTCTCGACTTCCTGTCGTGATCCATTTACCACGCCATTGATCGTGAATGAATTCACTTGACGCCCGCACGGCACCACTGTAGATCCGCACATGACGAAGGGCCCTACGAGGTAGGGCCCTTCGGGTGATACGGGTGGGTGATGCGGGAGCGGTCAGACCGGCGGGAGCACCGCCGGCGCGGTCGGCCAGGTCATGCGGATCAGTCCGCCGTCCTCACCGGCCTTGACCTCCACGTCGTCGACGAGTCCGCTGATGACCGCGAGGCCCATCTCGTCCTCCTCGGCCTCCGGTTCGTCGGCCCCGGCACCCGGGGCCCGGTCACCGGGGACCGCGTGCGGCGCCTCATCGCCGACCTCGATGGAGAACTGCTTCTCCTCCTCGATCAGCGACACCTTGACCGGCGCCGTGATGCCGACGTGCTGATGCAGGCCCACAGCCCGCGTGCATGCCTCGCCGACGGCGAGCCTGACCTCGTCGAGGACGGCCTCGTCCACTCCGGCCCTTCGTGCCACCGCGGCCGCCACCAGACGGGCGGTACGGACATGCTCGGGCAGCGCGCTGAAGCGGAGTTCAACGGTGGCCATGCATCCCCCTAGGAACTACGGGCGTGCTTTCGAGGGTCCGGGCCGCCGACGGCCCGGACCCCCCTCGTTCTCTCGCCGTCCCGGGCCCGCGGGCCCGGGACCGGTCGTCAGTCGGTGGCCGCCACCGCTTCCTCGACCGAGGTGTGAATGGGGAACACCTTGGTGAGGCCGGTGATACGGAAGATCTTGAGAATGCGCTCCTGGTTGCAGACCAGGCGCAGCGAGCCCTCATGGGCGCGCACCCGCTTCAGTCCGCCGACCAGCACGCCGAGCCCCGTGGAGTCGAGGAAGTCCACGCCCTCCATGTCGACGACGAGGTGGAAACTCCCGTCGTTCACGAGCTCGACCAGCTGCTCACGCAACTTGGGCGCGGTGTATACGTCAATTTCGCCACCGACCTCGACGACCGTACGATCGCCGACGGTACGGGTCGACAGGGACAGGTCCACGGATCCTCCAGCACCTTGCTATCGAGCGGTCGTCCATCGGGACACCTCGGCTTGAAGCCCCCAGGACGGTACGCCAGCCGCGATGGCATTCAATCACTTACCGGCAGGCGTGCACGACGCCTTGGTCCCATTGTCCGTCACGCCAGTGACAGACTCGGTGCCGATGGCCAAGAATCACCGACCCGATCGACCCCCGGCGGAGCCCGGCTCCCGGCCGGAACCAGGCACGGTCCTGGACCGGCTCGCCGCGGGACCGAGTCGGGCTGCGCGCATCACTCATACGGAGCACTTGCCCCCGCGTGCGGGCCGTCATGCCGTCTGGCCGGACCGGATTCGGCCGGAGGTCGTCGCCGCCGTGCAGGCCGCGGGTATCGAACATCCGTGGGCCCACCAGGCACGTGTCGCCGAGCACGCCCTGGACGGCGACTCCGTGGTGGTCGCCACCGGCACCGCCTCCGGCAAGTCCCTGGCCTATCTGGTGCCGGTGCTGTCGACGCTCCTGGACGGCTCCGAGGCCCCCAACGGACGCGGCGCCACCACCCTCTACCTGGCCCCGACCAAGGCACTCGCGGCCGACCAGTGCCGGTCGGTGAAGGAACTTTCACAACCTCTCGGCACGGCCGTCCGCGCCGCGGTGTACGACGGCGACACGCCGTTCGAGGAACGCGAGTGGATCCGCCAGTACGGCACCTACGTGCTGACCAACCCGGACATGCTGCACCGCGGCATCCTGCCGTCCCACCCCCGCTGGTCCTCCTTCCTGAAGTCGCTGAAGTACGTCGTCGTCGACGAGTGCCACACCTACCGCGGCGTCTTCGGCTCCCACGTCGCGCAGGTGCTGCGCAGGCTGCGCCGACTGTGCGCCCGCTACGGCGCGTCGCCCGTGTTCCTGCTCGCCTCCGCCACGGCCGCCGAGCCGTCGAGGGCGGCCCGCCGGCTCACCGGGCTCCCGGTCGTCGAGGTCGCGGACGACGCCTCACCGCGCGGTGAACTGGTGTTCGCCCTCTGGGAGCCGCCGCTGACCGAGCTGGAGGGCGAGAAGGGCGCCCCGGTGCGCCGCACGGCCACCGCCGAGGCCGCCGACCTGCTCACCGACCTCACCGTCCAGGGCATGCGGTCGATCACCTTCGTACGGTCCCGGCGTGGCGCCGAGCTGATCTCGGTGATCGCCCAGGAGCGCCTCGCCGAGGTCGACCGCTCCCTGACCCGGCGCGTGGCGGCGTACCGCGGCGGCTACCTCCCCGAGGAACGCCGCGCCCTGGAGCGTGCCCTGCACTCCGGCGAACTCCTCGGGCTCGCGGCGACGAACGCCCTCGAACTCGGCCTCGACATCTCCGGCCTGGACGCCGTGGTGATCGCGGGGTACCCGGGCACGCGGGCGTCCCTGTGGCAGCAGGCGGGCCGGGCGGGTCGCGCGGGTCAGGGGGCCCTGGCGGTGCTGGTCGCCCGGGACGACCCGCTGGACACCTTCCTCGTCCACCACCCCGAGGCGCTGTTCGACCAGCCCGTCGAGTCGACCGTCCTCGATCCCGACAACCCCTACGTCCTCGCCCCCCATCTGTGCGCGGCGGCGGCCGAGCTGCCCCTGACGGAGGAGGACCTGAAGCTCTTCGGCCCCGCCTGCGAGGAGCTGCTGCCCCAGCTGGAGGCGGCCAAGCTGCTCCGCCGGCGGACCCGGGCCTGGCACTGGACACGCCGGGAGCGGGCCGCCGACCTGACGGACATCCGAGGGGAGGGCGGACGTCCGGTCCAGGTCGTCGAGGCCGGGACGGGGCGGCTGCTGGGCACGGTGGACGCCGGTGCCGCCCACACGAGCGTCCACGAGGGCGCCGTGCACCTCCACCAGGGGCGCACCTATCTCGTCCGCTCCCTCGACCTGGAGGACTCCGTCGCGCTGGTGGAACAGGCCACCCCCGCCTACTCGACGGTCGCCCGCGACACGACGGCGATCTCGGTCCTGGAGACCGACATCGAGGTCCCCTGGGGCGACGGGCGCCTCTGCTACGGCTCCGTCGAGGTCACCAACCAAGTGGTCTCCTTCCTGCGCCGGCGCCTCATCACCGGCGAGGTCCTGGGCGAGACGAAGCTCGACCTCCCTCCTCGGACGCTGCGCACGCGCGCGGTCTGGTGGACGGTCACCGAGGACCAGCTCGACGCGGCCCGGATCAACCCGGAGATCCTCGGCGGCGCCCTGCACGCCGCCGAGCACGCCTCCATCGGCATGCTGCCGCTGTTCGCGACCTGCGACCGCTGGGACATCGGCGGGGTGTCGATCCCGCTGCACCCGGACACGCTGCTCCCCACCGTCTTCGTGTACGACGGCCACCCCGGCGGCGCGGGTTTCGCGGAGCGCGCCTTCCACACGGCCCGCGAATGGCTCACGGCCACCCGGGAGGCCATCGCCTCCTGCGAGTGCGACGCCGGCTGCCCGTCCTGCATCCAGTCCCCCAAGTGCGGCAACGGCAACGATCCGTTGCACAAGCGGGGGGCGGTGCGGCTGCTCACGGTGCTGCTGCGGGGCGCGGAGGCGGCGGCAGCGGCGGTGGAGACGGAGCGGCCTCGGACGGCACAGACCGAACAGACGGGACAGACGGGACAGGCTGAAGCGGAGCAGGCTCAGTAGGCAGAGGTTCGGTGGGCTGGGGTTCGTCGGGCTGAGGCCCCGTGGGCAGGCCCGGGCCCGCCCTCGCACGGACCTCCGCCGCGAACGGGCCCCGGCCCGACGCCGCCGACACGTCCGAGACCTGCCCGGTCAGCACACAGCGCACCAACCGTGCCCCCTGGGCCCGCGCGACCCGGTCGGCCTCGGCACACGCCGCCGTGCCGCCGCGGGCCCAGTGGTCCGCCGCCGCCAGCGCCGCCAGATCGGCGCCTCCGGCGGCGCGGTGCCGGGCCACCACCGCCTGTCCCAGGGCCAGCACGATGCCGAACACCAGGCACAGGACGGCGACGGCGCCCACACTCCAGACGGTGGCGGACCCCTGGTCATGGGCGCGCCTCACGGCTCCGCCCCCACCGCTCGCTCCGCCGACGCCACGGCCTCCTCCCGTACCTCGAAGGGGAGGCCGTGCAACGCCGGTGGCTCGGCCACCACGACCACACGGACCAGGCCCGCCTCCCGGACCACCGTGACCCGTGCGCCGCGCGGTGCCGCCTCCCGGGCGAGCTCGACGACCGCGCCGTCCGGGTCCTGGCGTGCCGCCGCGCGTGCGCCCGTGCGGGCCGCGTCCACGCACTGGATCTGGGCGGCCACCACCAGCAGCCCCCACACCAGTGCCATCGCGAACACCACCAACACCGGCAGCACCACGGCCGTCTCGGCGGTCACGAACCCTCCGTCGGAGCGGCGTCCGCACCCCCGGCGGGCTCCCGGCACCGCCTGTGTCCCGGCCGTCCGCTCACATCCGCGCATCGAGCGCCCGCTTCACGATGCCCTGCAACTCGGCGCTGACCGTACCGCTCGTCACGACCTTGTAGAGGACCACGGCGAACGCCACCGCCGCGACGATCCCCATCGCGTACTCCGACGTGACCATGCCCGCGTCCCGCCCCGCGCCCCGTCGCCGCAACGCCGTCCGTGCTCCGCACACCAGGGCACTCAGCCGTGCCCGTACCGCCTGATACATCTCAACCCCCTTGAGGTTCGATCCCGTTGTTCACTCGCTCTCCGGCTCGCGGCCGGTACGCCCCCGTTCCGTCAGCGACCACCTCCCCCGTCTCCCAACACCCCGCCGGCCAGCCCGATGACGACCGGCAGTACGCCCACCGCGATGAAGGCGGGCAGGAAGCACAGCCCCACCGGCGCGGTGACCATGACGGCCGCCCGGCGGGCCCGGGCCGTCGTGGTGCGGGCCCAGTCGGCGCGGGCCTGGGCGGCGAGCCGGGCGGCCGGACCTGCCGCGGGCAGTCCCGACACGTCGGCCCGTTCCAGCAGCCGCGCCAGTGGACCGGCACCCGGGATCCCGGCCAACCCGCGCCAGGCACCGTCCGGTTCACCGCCCAGTCGCACCTCCGCGGCGCCACGCCCCAACGCCTCTCCCACGGGCCCGCCCAAGGCGTCCCCCACCGCCCGCGCGGCGGTCACCGGACTCGCACCCGCCGCGATGCAGGCCGCCAGCAGATCGGCAGCCAAGGGCAGTTGACGCGCGGCCTGTGTGGCGATGGCCCCGGCCGCGGGCGTGCCGGTGGCAGGGCGTCGGGAGCGTCGCCGCCACAGCACCGCCGCGCCCGCCAGTCCCACCACGGCACCGGCGGCACCCCCGACCACGACCCAGCCGGCACACACCGTGCCCAGCAGCGGCAGCCACGCGCGGGCGACGGCCCGCACCTCCTCGGTGCGTCGTGGCGTCACGCGGGCCGGGACCGGCGTCAGCAGCCCCGTGAGCCGCCTGTGCACCGTCCGCTCCCGCCGCGCGGCTCCGAGCACCCGCGCCGCCCAAACGACCGCCGCCAGAACCCCCACCACTACCCCCAGCCTGTGGACAACGTCGCCGTTCACGACACCGCCTCCGCTCCGCGCACGATCCGCGTCACCCACCACACGCCCAGGCCCTCCAGCAGCCCGCCGGCCAGCAGGCAGCCGAGCCCTGCTCCGGTGTGCAGCAGCACGTGCAGCGGATCGGAGCCGAGGGCGACGCCGAGCAGGAGACCGAGGACCGGCAGGCCCGCGAGCATCACCGCCGTGGCCCGGGCGCCCGCCAACTGGGCGCGCAGGTCGGAGCGCTGGTCCCGCTCGGCACGCAACGCGCCCTCCAGCCGGTCGAGTCCGGCGGCCAGCCCCGCCCCCTGGTCGACGGCGACCCGCCAGCAGGCGGCGAGACCCCGCAGCCCCTCGGCGCCCGGCTGCCGCGCCGCCGCCGCGAGCGCCCCCGGAACGTCCCCGCCGAACCGGGCCGCCGCCAGCACGGCCGCCTGCGCGTCCCCCAGCCCGCCGGAGTCACGCTCGGCGCACAACAGCGCCTCGCCGGGCTGCCGACCCGCCCGCACCTCCCCGGCGAGCGCGCCGCAGAGCGCGAGCACCGCGTCCTGCCGCCGCTCCCGGGCCCGCCTCGCATCGCCGGCCAGTCGCGTCCGGCGCAGTACCGGCACCCCGGCCGCTCCCGCGAGCAGCGGCAGCACCGAGGCGCCCAGCAGCGCCACCACCAGCCCCGCGGCCGGGGACCACCACTCGAACCCCAGTCGGCCACGGGCCCGCCACAGCCGCTCCGTCATCCGGCGCACCGGCGGCGGTCCGGTCCCGCCCTGCCCGCCTTCCGCCAGCACCGCCCGCGCGCGTCGTACGCCGGAGTGCCATCCGCCAGCCAGCCAGGCGGCGGTCCCCAGGCACGCCAGGGCCACACCCGTCGACAGCTCACCCGTCCCCGTCACCGTCACCGCTCGCCTCCCGTCCGACGCGCTCGCCCGTCGAGCCCTCCGACCCCTTCGAGCCCTCCGACCCCTTCGAGCCCTCCGACCCCTTCGAGCCCTCCGAGTCCCTCGAGCCCTCCGAGCCCCTCACCGCGCAGCAGCTCCCGCAGCCGCTCCCACCCGCGTTCGGCCACGAAGGCCGCCGTGCCCCACCGCAGGGCCGGTACCGTCCGCACCAGCCCCGACGGGTCCCGCTCCAGTACGTGCACCTCGGCGATCCGGCGCCTGCCGGTCCGGTCGCGGACCAGGTGCAGGACGACCGAGAGGGCCGCGGCGAGCTGGCTGTGCAGGGCCGCGCGGTCCAGGCCGGCCGCCGTGCCGAGCGCCTCCAGCCGGGCCGGTACGTCGGCGGCGGCGTTGGCGTGCACCGTCCCGCACCCGCCTTCGTGACCGGTGTTCAACGCCGCGAGCAGGTGGACCACTTCGGGGCCGCGCACCTCGCCCACGACCAGCCGGTCCGGGCGCATCCGCAGCGCCTGCCGGACCAGGTCCTCAAGGGTGACCAGGCCCGCGGCCTCCTGGTTGGCGGGTCTGGTCTCCAGGCGGACGACATGCGGGTGATCCGGCCGCAGTTCCGCCGAGTCCTCGGCCAGCACGATGCGCTCGTCCGGTCCGACGAGCCCGAGCAGCGCGCTCAGGAGCGTCGTCTTGCCGCTGCCCGTGCCTCCGCTGACGAGGAACGACAGCCGGGCCCGCAACAGGGCGCGCAGCACCCGGTCCCCGCCCGGCGGCACGGTGCCCGCCGCCGCCAGCTCGTCGAGCGTGAACGCGCGCGGTCGCACCACCCGCAGCGACAGGCAGGTGCAGCCGACGGCGACCGGTGGCAGCACCGCGTGCAGCCGGGTGCCGTCGGGCAGCCGGGCGTCCACCCACGGCCGGGCGTCGTCGAGCCGTCGTCCGGCGACGGTGGCGAGGCGCTGGGCGAGCCGCCGTACCGCCCCGGCGTCCGGGAAGGAGACCGGCGTGAGTTCCAGACCACCGCCCCGGTCGACCCAGACCCGGTCCGGTGCGGACACCAGCACGTCGGTCACCGACGGGTCGGCGAGCAGCGGTTCCAGTGGCCCGCTGCCGACCAGTTCCGACCTGAGCTGGGCCGCGGTGCCGAGGATCTCGGCGTCTCCGAGCACCCGCCCCTGTTCGCGCAGGGCCTGCGCCACGCGCGCGGGTGTCGGTTCCGCCCCGCTCTCGGCCAGCCACCTCCGCACCCCGTCGAGCATCCCGGGAGCGGGAGCCGATCCCTGAGCCCCACCCGCGACCGAACCGGCCGACCGGACCGGACCGGCCCCACCCGAGGGCGTCCGGGAGGCCCAGCCGGGGACGACTCCGGCAGCCCGCCCCCTCGGTGTCTCGGAACCGCGCCCGCGCCCTCCGGATCCCCCGGGCACCACCGCGCCCCCTCCCTCGCCCGACTCCCCCAAGAACACCGAACCCACCGCGCTCACACCGCACCCCCCGTCTCCACCAGCGCCCGGTCCCAGAACTCCCGGCAGAAGCGCGCCAGCGGTCCGCGGGCGGACGTGCCCGGTGGGCGTCGGCTCTCCGTGGCGCGCAGGAGTCCCGACTCGACCGGTACCTCACCGGCCAGGGGCAGTCCGAGCAGCCGGGCCACCTCGCGGTCGTCGAGTCCGGAGGCGTACGGCCCGCGTACCGCGACGCGGAGGTCGCGCAGGACCATGCCGACCGCGGTGGCCACCCGGCCGGCCGCCGCGACGGCCCGCAGCTCGGCGGGGACGACGAGGAGCCCGACGTCGAGCTGGGCGAGGACCTCCGCGACGCTGTCGTCGATCCGGCGCGGCAGGTCGACGACGACCGTGCCGCCCCGGCGCCGGGCCGCGGCGAGCACCGCGCGGACGGCCTGCGCCGGTACCGCGACGCAGTCGCCCCGGTCCCAGCTGAGCACCCGCAGCGCATGCAGCTCCGGCAGCGACTCCTCCAGGGCGCCGCCCCCGACGCGTCCGCGCGAGGCGGCGAACGCGGGCCACCTCAGCCCGTCTGCGGTCTCACCGCCGAGGAGGACGTCCAGACCGCCGCCCAGCGGATCGGCGTCCACCAGCAGGCTGCGCATCCCCTCCCGCGCGGAGGTGACGGCGAGCGCGCAGGCCAGCGTCGACGCTCCCGCGCCGCCCCGGCCGCCGATGACGCCGACGGTGAGGGCCGGCCTGCCGACGCCCTCGGTGACGTCGGCGATGCGGTCGACCAGCCACTGCTCGCCGTCGGGCAGCATCAGCACGTGGTCGGCTCCGATCTCGACGGCCCGCTGCCAGACCCCGGAGTCGTCCTGGTCGCGGCCGACGAGGACCACGCCCCGCCTCCGCACCGCTCCGCGCACGCGCCGCGCGGCGTCGTCACCGACGATCACGAGCGGCGCGGCCTCCCAGCCCCCGAGTTGTCCGGACGCCCCGCCCCCGGTCCCCCCGGCGGCCACCCCCGACACCCCCGACACCGCCGGCAGCGAGTGGTGCACCTCCGGTGTGGCGCCGGCCGCGGCGCACAGGCGCAGCAGATCGTCGAGGAGTTCGGTGTCCTCCGTGACGATCAGCGGCCCGGCGCGCCGTCCTCCCGCGGTGGGCGGCGGATCGTGCGTGATGTTTCCGGCCATGGTTCGCTTCCCCCTTCGATTCGCGGCCGTGTGAAGAACCGGAAAGCGATCCCCGCATGAACGGCCGACATGACGCGTCCGGCAAAGAGATCCGGCCGCAGAAGTCGGGGCGGCCCGGACGCATGGGAATCACGGTGCGGCGAACGCGGAAATAGTGTGGATCTTGGTCCAAAACTGTGGACAAGTTGACGATTGTGAATATCGCCGTCACTCAAACCGGTGAGCCCCGACCGAGGCCTCCCGCACCCCCGCCCACGCTCCGTTCGCACCGCGTCCGCACCCCGCGCACGGCTTCCGCAGAGCAGCCTCGCAACTACACTGAGTAGCCGATCATGGGCATGCCAAGAAAGCCTCCGTACGTCACCACGACACGGAGACCGGAACAGGACGAGAGCCGGAAAACCCACCCGGACATGCGACGACCCCCGCCGGGGGGGAGAGCGGGGGTCGTCTCCACGGCCGACTCGGGGGGGGAGGAGTCGGACCGGGTTAGCACGGTCGCGAACGATCCGTGACTTCCATGGTGTACCCGAGAGCCCTCTCAGGCAAACCCACACGCCCCACCTTACGCCGAATGGGCTGCACCTATGCTCGGGGTCGTGGAAAACCACCCCTTGCCCCACTCCGTGCCCCGCACAGCGGCCTTCTTTGACCTGGACAAGACGGTCATTGCGAAGTCGAGCACGCTGACGTTCAGCAAGTCGTTCTACCAAGGCGGACTGATCAACCGCAGGGCTGTGTTGCGTACCGCATATGCCCAGTTCGTCTTCCTCGCCGGAGGGGCCGACCACGACCAGATGGAGCGGATGCGGGAGTACCTGTCCGCGCTGTGCCGGGGCTGGAACGTCCAGTTGGTCAAGGAGCTGGTCGCCGAGACCCTGCACGACCTGATCGACCCGATCATCTACGACGAGGCCGCGTCCCTCATCGAGGAGCACCACACCGCCGGCCGCGACGTCGTGATCGTCTCCACGTCGGGCGCCGAGGTCGTCGAACCGATCGGTGAACTGCTGGGCGCGGACCGGGTGGTGGCGACCCGCATGATCGTGGGCGACGACGGCTGCTTCACCGGCGAGGTGGAGTACTACGCGTACGGACCCACGAAGGCGGCGGCGATCCGGGAGCTGGCCGAGTCGGAGGGCTACGACCTGTCCCGCTGCTACGCCTACAGCGACTCGGCGACCGACCTGCCGATGCTGGAGGCCGTCGGCCACCCCCACGCGGTGAACCCGGACCGGGCACTGCGCCGCGAGGCTCTCACGCGCGGGTGGCCGATTCTCGATTTCCACCGGCCGGTGCGGCTCAAGCAGCGGATCCGGGGGTTTTCCGTACCGCCCCGCCCGGCCCTGGTGGCCGCGGCCGCGGTCGGTGCGGCGGCGGCCACCGCGGGCCTCGTCTGGTACGCGAGCCGACGGCGGTCCGCGGCAGCCTGACGGCGCGCCCGCCAGTAGGGCCCTTTCACCCGCGTATGAGCGCAAAAGTAAAGAAGTGCGGCGAGCACTACCGCTTGCTCGGGGGCAGGAGTACAAAGGAATCAACGGCCCGCGAGACCAAGGACATCCGAAAGGATCACCTTAGAGAACGCATTTGGCCCCACGGACCGAGCATGGCCACTGGGCACCCACGCGACGTCGACCCGTCGATTACGGGCCAGCCGCACCAGGTGACGGGCAAAGTACCCGGCCTGATGGGCAACACATCGAGGACGCTTGGTACCCCGGTGGGCATGCCAGCGGCGGTACGAATCCTCGTACCGCCGCATTTCTCTGCCCGGCGTGCCCGGCGCCTACGCCGCCCCCCGCTGGAGCGCCTCGCACACCGCCGTCGACTCGCGCGCGCCCAGTGTGACCGCACTGCCGCAGTGGGCGATCCAGGCGGCCATGCCCTCAGGGGTTCCGGAGACGTAGCCGTCGAGCGCGGCCAGGTAGGGCGCGCGCCCCAGTTCGGCGTAACCGACCTCGGCCGGGCAGACCGACTTGGGGTCGAGGCCGCTGCCGACCAGGACGATGCGCTCGGCCGCGCGCGCGACCAGGCCGTTGTGGGAGGTGAAGGGCCGCAGGGCCAGGAGTTCGCCGTGCACGACGGCGGCCGTCACCAGCGCCGGCGCGGAACCGCCCGCGGTGACCAGCGCGGCGAGCCCGTCCAGCCGGCCGTGCGCCTCCCCGGCGCCGGGCAGGGGCAGCTCGACGAGCGGTTCGTCCACCGGCTCGCCCTCCTGGCGGGGCCGTCCCACCTGGTCCGCCTTGTCGGCGGCCGCGACCAGGTGCAGCCGGGCCAGCACCCGCAGCGGCGACTGACGCCAGATGGAGAGCAGCTGCCCCGCCTCGGCGGTCAGCCGCAGGGCCGCGCCCACCGCGCGTGCCTCGGCGTCACCGCTGAAGTCGGTCCGCCTGCGGACCTCCTCCAGGGCCCAGTCCGCCCCGGACAGCGCGGCCGAGCCCCGGGCGCCGCGCAGGGCCGCCTCGGAGGTGATCTCGTTGCTGCGGCGCCGCATGATCCGGTGGCCGTAGACGCGGTCCACGGCCTTGCGTACGGACTCCACGGACTCGGCCACGCCGGGCAGTGCGCCCAGGGCCGCGAGCGGATCGGCGGTCGCGCCTGTCGTACTCATGAGTACGACCCTACGCATCCCGGCGCCGCACCCCACGAATGAGTGGTCTTCTTCACGTATTACCGGGCCCGTGTGCCACGTACAGCTATCGAGCCACTACGCTTGGTGAACATGAAAATTGCTTTCGTTGGGAAGGGCGGCAGCGGCAAGACCACCCTGTCCTCCCTGTTCGTCCGCCATCTCGCCGCCGGCGGCGCGCCCGTCGTCGCGATCGACGCCGACATCAACCAGCACCTCGGGGCCGCGCTGGGCCTCGACGAGGCGGAGGCGGCCGGGCTGCCCGCGATGGGCGCGCACCTGCCGCTGATCAAGGACCATCTGCGCGGCACCAATCCGCGTATCGCCTCCGCCGAGAAGATGATCAAGACGACGCCGCCCGGCGAGGGCTCGCACCTGCTGCGGGTGCGCGAGGACAACCCGGTGTACGACGCCTGCGCCCGGCCGGTGGAGCTCGACGGCGGGGCCGTCCGTCTGATGGTCACCGGCCCCTTCACCGACGCCGACCTGGGAGTCGCCTGCTACCACTCCAAGACGGGAGCGGTGGAGCTGTGCCTGAACCACCTGGTCGACGGCCGTGACGAGTATGTCGTGGTCGACATGACCGCCGGCTCGGACTCGTTCGCCTCCGGCATGTTCACCCGCTTCGACATCACGTTCCTCGTCGCCGAGCCGACCCGGAAGGGCGTCTCCGTCTACCGCCAGTACAAGGAGTACGCGCGCGACTTCGGCGTCGCCCTGAAGGTCGTAGGCAACAAGGTGCAGGGACCGGACGACCTCGACTTCCTGCGCGACCAGGTCGGCGACGACCTCCTGGTGACCGTCGGGCACTCGGACTGGGTGCGCGCCATGGAGAAGGGCCGCCCGCCCCGGTTCGACCTCCTGGAGGACGTCAACGACCGTGCGCTGCGCGCCTTGCGCACGGCCGTGGACGAGACGTACGAGTCGCGGGACTGGGAGCGCTACACGCGCCAGATGGTCCACTTCCACCTGAAGAACGCCCAGAGCTGGGGCAACGAGCGCACCGGGGCCGACCTGGCGGCGCAGGTCGACCCCGGCTTCGTCCTCGGCGAGGAGGTCGCCGCCCCCGCGTGACCCCCGCGCGGGGGCCGCCGCGCTACTGCTTGGCGGCCGGCGCCCCTGGGACGCCCTTCGGCGCCGGTGCGGGCGCGGCCGACAGGAAGGGCGCCCAGCCCTTGGCGGGGGCCTCGCCGACGCCGAGGGTGCGCAGCTTCTTCAGGACCTTCGGATCCTGTGCGTCGAGCCAGTCCGCGAGCTGCCGGAAGGAGACGCAGCGCACCTCCTCCTTGTTGCACACCTGCTCGATGACCTCCTCGATGGCGCGCATGTAGGTGCCGCCGTTCCAGGACTCGAAGTGGTTGCCGATGATCAGGGGTGCGCGGTTGCCGTCGTAGGCCCGCTGGAAGCCCTGGAGCAGGCTGTCACGCATCTGGTCGCCCCAGAACTCCCGCTTGGCGGGGTCGCCCTGGGTGGTGGTGCCCGACTGGTTGACCATGTAGTTGTAGTCCATGGTGAGCTGCTCGTAGGAGTGGCCGGGGAACGGCACGAGCTGCATCGAGAGGTCCCACAGGCCCTGCTTCTTGGCCGGCCAGACCTGGTTGTTGACGCCGCTGCTGTCGTAGCGGAAGCCCATCTCGCTCGCGGCCCGCACGAAGTTCTTCTGGCCCTCCAGGCACGGGGTGCGGGCGCCGATCAGCTCCTTGTCGTAGTCGAACGGAAGGGGCGCCGCGTTCTTCGTCCCGGTGTTGGTCTTCCAGGACTTCACGAACTGCTTGGCCTGGCTGATCTCGTCCTTCCACTCCTCGACCGACCACTCGCCGACGCCGCCGCCGGGGCCGCAGAAGTGCCCGTTGAAGTGGGTGCCGATCTCGTTGCCCTCCAGCCACGCCAGACGCAACTGCTCGACGGTGTCGGCGATGCCCTGCTCGTCGTTGAAGCCGATGTCGGAACGGCCCGGGGAATGCTGCGGCGGCCTGTACAGGTCCCGCTTCTCCTTCGGCAGCAGATACACGCCGCTCAGGAAGTACGTCATCGTGGCGTTGTTCTCCTTGGCCACTTCGCGGAAGTGGGAGAACAACTTCTGACTGTCCTCGCCCGCGCCGTCCCACGAGAAGACCACGAACTGCGGGGGCTTCTGGCCGGGCTTGAGCCGTTCGGGGCGCGGCAGGTGCGGCTGCGCCCCGGTGTACGCGGTGGAACCGTCGCCGATCAGGCGGACCGCGTTCTTCGGCGCCGGGGCGGCTTTCCCTTTTTCCCTCTGCGAGCCATGTGTCCCTTCGCCGGAACCGCTGCCGCTGTCGAGCGTGCAACCGGCGAGCGCGGAGGCGCAGACCGCCGCGACCACGGTGCACGCGGCCATCCTGCGGGTGGTGGCCATGTTCCGCCCACCTTCTTCCTTCTCTCGGGCCAACGCCGACGAGGCGATGTCGGGTGCTGAGCCGGGCCGTGCCGTCAGCGCCGTCAAGGTGACACGGAAATGAGAAGGAATTAGTACGACAAGCCGATGAAATAACCGGTTCACTCGGTCGAGGGGCGCATTACTCCATTTGCGCGAAAAGTCTATGCCTTCTCTTTACTCTGAATTACGCTTTGTTTACTGAGCGCAATCACTGAGGGCACGCGCAGCCCCGGAGGAGACGGGAAAAGATGTCAGCCTGCGTCCCCGCCCACGCCGATTCGGCCCGTACCGAGCACGTCCACCCACCGCACAGCCCGCCGCCCCGCGGCCCCCGGCGCTTCCGCGTCGCGGGCGCCGACGTGTCGGCCGCCGTCGCGGTCTTCCTGATCGCCCTGCCCCTCTCGCTGGGCATCGCCCTCGCCACCGGCGCCCCCCTCCAGGCCGGCCTCGTCGCGGCCGCGGTGGGCGGGATCGTCGCCGGGCGGATCGGCGGCTGCCCGCTCCAGGTCAGCGGCCCGGCCGCCGGCCTCACCGTGGTCACCGCCGACCTCATCCAGCAGTACGGATGGCGCACGACCTGCGCCATCACCGTCGTCGCCGGCCTCGCCCAACTGGGCCTCGGCTGCCTGCGCGTGGCCCGCTCGGCGCTCGCGGTGAGCCCCGCCATCGTGCACGGCATGCTCGCCGGTATCGGCGTCACCATCGCCGTCGCCCAGCTGCACATCGTCCTCGGCGGCACCCCGCAGAGCTCCGTGCCCGACAACCTGGTCGCGCTCCCCGCGCAACTGGCGAACCTGCGCCCCGCCGACGTGGCGGTGAGCGTGCTGACGCTGACCCTGCTGACGTTCTGGCCCCGCGTGCCGGGCCGGGCCGGGCGGCTCCTGGGCAAGCTGCCCGCCGCCCTGATCGCCGTCGCGGGCGCCACCGTGGTCGCCGCCCTCGCCGGACTCCGCCTGCCCAAGGTCGACCTGCCGTCCTGGAGCAGTCACGCGCTGGCGACACTGCCCGACGGTCCGGTGCTCGGGCTCGTCGCCGCCGTCCTCACCACCACGCTGGTGTGCAGTGTGCAGTCCCTGCTCGGCGCGGTCGCCGTGGACAAGCTGGTCGCCGCCCGGCCGGGGCTGACCGGCCGCGTCAAGCGCTCCAACCTCGACCGCGAGCTGCTCGGACAGGGCGCCGCCAACATCGTCTCCGGATCCCTCGGCGGACTGCCCATCGCCGGCGTGGCCGTGCGCAGTTCCGCGAACGTGGCGGCGGGCGCCGTCAGCCGGAACTCCACGATGCTGCACGGCGTTCTCGTGGTGATCGCCGCGCTCCTGCTGGTCCCCGCCCTGGAGCTCATCCCGCTCGCCTCGCTCGCTTCCCTGGTCATGGCCGTCGGCCTCAAGATGGTCTCGCTGAACCACATCCGGACGGTGACCCGCCACCGCGAGGTGCTGGTCTACGCGGTCACCACCACCGGTGTGGTGTTCCTCGGCGTCCTGGAGGGCGTCGCCCTGGGCATCGCCGTCGCCGTCGCCGTGGCCCTGCACCGGCTCACCCGCATGCGCATCACCCACGACGAGACCGAGGGCGTCCACCACGTACACGTGCGGGGCCAGTTGACGTTCCTCGCGGTGCCCCGGCTCACCCGGATCCTGCACCAGGTGCCGCACGGCTCGACCGCGGTCGTGGAGCTGGACGGCTCGTTCATGGACCACGCGGCGTTCGAGACGCTGCAGGACTGGCAGAAGACGCACACCGCGCAGGGCGGCTCCGTCGACATCACCGGCCGCCGGCCCGGCATCCGTATCTCCGAACCGGCCGACACGGACAACTGCCGCTGCCGCCCCTGGACCCCCTGGCGCAACCACCAGTGCGAACGCCCGCCCACGCCCCCGCCCGGCACCGGCCGGCCGGACTCCACCGGCGCCACCGGCGACGCCGCCGAGACGGCGCCCGGTGCGGCCGACGGACGCGAACTCGCGCGCGGCATCAGCGCCTTCCAGCGCAACACCGCCCCCCTGGTGCGCGGCGAGCTGGCCCGGCTGGCCCGGGAGGGACAGCAGCCCTCCCAGCTCTTCCTGACCTGCGCCGACTCCCGGGTGGTCACCTCGATGATCACCTCCAGCGGCCCCGGCGACCTCTTCGTCGTACGCAATGTGGGCAACTTCGTGCCGCTGCCCGGCGACGAGGGCGACGAGTCCGTGGCCGCCGCGATCGAGTACGCGGTGGACGTGCTGAAGGTGCGGTCCATCACCGTGTGCGGCCACTCCGGATGCGGGGCCATGCAGACGCTGCTCAGCGCCGAGCCCGGCGGCAGACAGACGCCGCTCAAGAGGTGGCTGCGGCACGGGCTGCCGAGCCTGGAGCGGCTGCCCGAGGACGACGGCACCCGGCCCCGGCTCGCGGGACGCGGGGCCGCCGACGCGGCCGAGCAGCTCTGCCTGGCCAACGTGGTCCAGCAGTTGGAGCACCTGCGCGCCCACGAGTCGGTGTCCCGGGCCCTGGGCGCGGGCGACCTGGAGCTGCACGGCATGTACTTCCACGTCGGCGAGGCCCAGTCGTACCTGCTCGCCGAGGACGGCGGGGAGGCCGTGTTCCAGCGGGTGCTGGAGACCGACCTGACCGTCTGACCGCCCCCGGGGTGTGACGGGCGTTACAGAGGCTGAACTCGGCACCGCCGGCGTCCGTGGGTACGGGTGACCAGGGCCGCGAAGGGAACGCGACAGGTCTAAACCAGTTGCCCGTCGACCCTTGTCATCGGCCCCCCGGGTCTGATGAGCTGTGGCCTGGGACACAACGGACAACCCTGAGAAAGGGAGATGTCGTGAGCAACGAATCCTTGGCCAACCTGCTCAAGGAAGAACGCAGGTTCGCACCCCCTGCCGACCTGGCCGCGAACGCCAACGTCACGGCAGAGGCGTACGAACGGGCCAAGGCAGACAGGCTCGGCTTCTGGGCCGAGCAGGCCCGCCGGCTGACCTGGGCCGAGGAGCCGACCGAGACGCTCGACTGGTCGAACCCGCCGTTCGCCAAGTGGTTCAAGGACGGCAAGCTCAACGTCGCCTACAACTGCGTCGACCGGCACGTGGAGGCCGGCCACGGCGACCGCGTCGCCATCCACTTCGAGGGCGAGCCCGGCGACAGCCGCGCCGTCACCTACGCCGAGCTCAAGGACGAGGTCTCCAAGGCCGCCAACGCCCTGCTGGAGCTGGGCGTGCAGAAGGGCGACCGGGTCGCCGTCTACATGCCGATGATCCCGGAGACGGCGATCGCGATGCTGGCCTGCGCCCGGATCGGCGCCGCCCACTCGGTGGTCTTCGGCGGCTTCTCCTCCGACGCCCTCGCCACCCGCATCCAGGACGCCGACGCGCGTGTCGTCATCACCTCCGACGGCGGCTACCGGCGCGGCAAGCCGTCCGCGCTCAAGCCGGCCGTCGACGAGGCCGCCGAGCGGGCCGGCATCGTCGAGCACGTGCTCGTCGTCCGCCGCACCGGGCAGGACGTCGCCTGGGACGACTCCCGCGACAAGTGGTGGCACGAGACCGTCGACCGGCAGTCCGCCGAGCACACGCCGGAGGCGTTCGACGCCGAGCACCCGCTGTTCATCCTCTACACGTCCGGTACGACGGGCAAGCCCAAGGGCATCCTGCACACCTCCGGCGGCTACCTCACCCAGACGGCGTACACGCACTGGGCGGTCTTCGACCTCAAGCCGGCCACCGACGTCTACTGGTGCACCGCCGACGTCGGCTGGGTCACCGGCCACTCCTACATCGTCTACGGCCCGCTGGCCAACGGCGCGACGCAGGTCATGTACGAGGGCACCCCGGACACCCCGCACCAGGGCCGGTTCTGGGAGATCGTGCAGAAGTACGGCGTGACGATCCTCTACACCGCGCCCACCGCGATCCGGACGTTCATGAAGTGGGGCGACGACATCCCCGCGAAGTTCGACCTGTCCTCGCTGCGCGTCCTCGGCTCGGTCGGCGAGCCGATCAACCCCGAGGCGTGGATCTGGTACCGCAAGAACATCGGCGCGGACGCGACCCCGGTCGTGGACACCTGGTGGCAGACCGAAACCGGCGCGATGATGATCACACCGCTGCCCGGCGTCACCGAGGCCAAGCCCGGCTCCGCCCAGCGCGCGCTGCCCGGCATCTGTGCCACCGTCGTCGACGACGAGGCGAACGAGGTGCCCAACGGCGGAGGCGGCTACCTGGTCCTCACCGAGCCGTGGCCGTCGATGCTGCGCACCATCTGGGGCGACGACCAGCGGTTCATCGACACGTACTGGTCGCGTTTCGAGGGCAAGTACTTCGCGGGCGACGGCGCCAAGAAGGACGACGACGGCGACATCTGGCTCCTCGGCCGGGTCGACGACGTGATGCTCGTCTCCGGCCACAACATCTCCACCACCGAGGTCGAGTCGGCCCTCGTCTCCCACCCGTCGGTCGCCGAGGCGGCCGTGGTCGGCGCGGCCGACGAGACGACCGGACAGGCCATCGTGGCCTTCGTGATCCTGCGCGGCACGGCGGCGGAGTCCGACGACCTGGTCGCCGAACTGCGCAACCACGTCGGCACCGCGCTCGGCCCGATCGCCAAGCCCAAGCGGATCCTGCCGGTGGCCGAGCTGCCCAAGACCCGCTCCGGCAAGATCATGCGGCGCCTGCTGCGCGACGTGGCGGAGAACCGTCAGCTCGGAGACGTCACGACCCTGACCGACTCCACCGTCATGGACCTCATCCAGACCAAGCTCCCCGCGGCACCCAGCGAGGACTGACCCCCCTGCTCCGAGGGCACCCGGCGAAGATCCGCCGGGTGCCCTTTCGCTGTGCCGTTTGGGTAGTCTGAGGAACGCGTAAGAGACCCAACAAGATCCTCATGGTGCGCCGGGAAGTCTGGTCGGCAACTGTTTCAGTGCTGCCCACAGACCGGAGGTCCTCCCCGTGACCGCGCCCCGCACCCCCCGCAAAGCCTTCGGACGCCTGTCCCTCCCGGAGCGGAACTACGTCGCGGAGGCGCTGCGCACCGAGACCCTCGGCGGTATGCTGCTGCTGGTCGCCGCGGTCGCCGCACTGGTGTGGGCGAACGTGCCGGCGCTCGGGGACAGCTACGAGAGCGTCAGCGACTTCCACTTCGGCCCCGCGGCCATCGGCCTGGACCTCTCCGTCGCGCACTGGGCCGCCGACGGACTCCTCGCGATCTTCTTCTTCGTCGCCGGCATCGAACTCAAGCGGGAACTCGTCGCCGGTGACCTCAAGGACCCGAGGGCCGCCGCGCTCCCGGTGGTCGCGGCGCTGTGCGGGATGGCCGTACCGGCCGTCGTCTACACCGTCACCAGCACCGCGGGCGGCGGCTCCCTGGCCGGCTGGGCCGTGCCCACCGCCACCGACATCGCCTTCGCGCTCGCCGTGCTCGCCGTCATCGGCACCTCCCTGCCGAGCGCCCTGCGGGCCTTCCTGCTGACGCTCGCCGTCGTCGACGACCTGTTCGCCATCCTGATCATCGCCGTCTTCTTCACCGACAGCCTGGACTTCGTCGCGCTCGGCGGCGCGGTCGTCGGCCTCGGCGTCTTCTGGCTGCTGCTGCGCAAGGGCGTGCGCGGCTGGTACGTGTACGTCCCGCTGGGCCTGGTGATCTGGGCGCTGATGTACAACAGCGGCGTCCACGCCACCATCGCGGGCGTCGCGATGGGCCTGATGCTGCGCTGCCACACCCGCGAGGGCGAGCGGCACTCCCCCGGCGAGCACATCGAGCACCTCGTGCGCCCCCTGTCCGCGGGTCTGGCCGTGCCACTGTTCGCGCTGTTCAGCGCGGGCGTCTCGCTCTCGGGCGGCGCGCTCGCCGACGTGTTCACCCAGCCGGAGACCCTCGGTGTCGTGCTCGGGCTCGTCGTCGGCAAGACGCTGGGCATCTTCGGCGGCACCTGGCTGACCGCGCGCTTCACCCGGGCCTCGCTCAGCGACGACCTCGCGTGGGCCGACGTGTTCGCGGTGGCGACGCTGGCCGGCATCGGGTTCACCGTCTCGCTGCTCATCGGCGAGCTGGCCTTCGAGGGCGACGCCGCGATGACCGGTCAGGTCAAGGCCGCCGTCCTGACCGGCTCGCTGATCGCGGCGGGCCTGGCGACGGTGCTGCTGAAGATACGGAACGCCAAGTACCGCGGGATGGTGGCCAACGAGGAGCGCGACGACGACCTCAGCGGCGTACCGGACATCTACGAGGAGGACGACCCCGCCTACCACCTGCGCGTGGCCGCCGTGTACGAGAAGAAGGCCGCCGAGCACCGCCGGATCGCCGAGGAGATGGAGGCCGCACGGCTTGCCGAAGTGAAGGGCGGGGCAAGCGATGAGGGCGGCGGTCCGGCATGATCTGACGAGACGGTACAAAAGAACGGGACCGTTCGCACTCGGACCGGACGCATCAGGGCCGAGGACGACGTCACGAAACCGTACGCAGATGAGCCAGCAGAAGAGGGAGACCGCGATGAGCGCACCCGACGGCAGCCCGGTCGGCACCGAACGCAGCATCGGCCAGCTGTTCGCCTCGGCGACCACCGAAATGTCGGCGCTCGTGCACGACGAGATCGCGCTGGCCAAGGCGCAGCTGAGGCAGGACGTCAAGCGCGGGGCGACCAGCGGCGGCGCCTTCTCCGCGGCCGGGGCCGTCCTCCTGTTCTCGCTGCCGATGCTGAGCTTCGCGCTCGCCTACGGCATCCGGACCTGGAGCGGCTGGAACATGGCGGTCTGCTTCCTGCTGTCCTTCGCGGCGAATGTCCTCGTCGCGGCCCTCCTCGCGCTGATCGGCATCGTCTTCGCGAAGAAGGCCAAGAAGGGCAAGGGCCCGCAGAAGGTCGCCGCCTCGGTGAAGCAGTCGGCGGGCGTACTGCAGAACGCCAAGCCGCACCCGCGTCCGGAACTGCCCGCGGACCGGTCCCCCGAAGCCATCGAGGCTGTGGCACGCTCGTCCTCATGACCGGCTCCACCACCCCTTCGGGGCAGCCCCCCACTTCTGTCGT
This sequence comes from Streptomyces sp. NPDC056128, assembly GCF_042263835.1. Taxonomy (NCBI): domain Bacteria; kingdom Bacillati; phylum Actinomycetota; class Actinomycetes; order Kitasatosporales; family Streptomycetaceae; genus Streptomyces; species Streptomyces sp. NPDC056128. The sequence goes on from NZ_JBHJVQ010000031.1 coordinate 82,063, forward strand.
CCGGCCGGCCATGCCCGGCGGCCACGAGGTGATCCACCGGGACGTCGCGGCCAACGGCGCCCGCTTCCACATCGCCGAGCTGGGCGACGGGCCGCTGGTGCTGCTGCTGCACGGCTTCCCCCAGTTCTGGTGGACCTGGCGGCACCAGCTCGTGGCGCTCGCCGACGCCGGATTCCGCGCGGTCGCCATGGACCTGCGCGGCGTCGGCGGCAGCGACCGCACCCCGCGCGGCTACGACCCCGCCGGTCTGGCCCTGGACATCACCGGGGTGGTCCGCTCGCTCGGTGAGCCGGACGCCGCGCTGGTCGGCCACGACCTGGGCGGCTACCTGGCCTGGACGGCCGCGGCGATGCGGCCCAAGCTGGTGCGGCGGCTCGCGGTCTCCTCGATGCCGCACCCCCGGCGCTGGCGCTCGGCCATGCTCGGAGACGTCCGGCAGAGCCGGGCGGGCTCCTACATCTGGGGCTTCCAGCGCCCGTGGGTGCCGGAGCGTCAACTCACCGCGGACGACGGCGCGCTGGTAGGCCGACTGCTCCACGACTGGTCGGGGCCGCGGCTGCTGGACGAGGAGGCGGTGACGGCGTACCGGCGCGCGATGTGCGTCCCCTCCACGGCGCACTGCTCCGTCGAGCCGTACCGCTGGCTGGTGCGCTCGCTGGCCCGTCCGGACGGCATCCAGTTCTACCGCCGGATGAAGCGGCCGGTGCGGGTGCCGACCCTGCACCTGCACGGCTCGCTGGACCCCGTGATGCGGACGCGGAGCGCGGCCGGATCCGGGCAGTACGTCGAAGCGCCGTACCGCTGGCGGCTGTTCGACGGACTCGGGCACTTCCCGCACGAAGAGGATCCGGTCGCGTTCTCGACCGAACTGATCAATTGGCTGAAGGATCCCGAACCCGATCGGTGACGGAACGAACGCACCCCGTATCCGAACCAGAACGCTTGTCCTATGAACGGCCACTTGCCCCGCGCATAGGCCAATTGGGCGCCCTCGGAGCGGTTATCGACCTTGGGGCGGGGGCACACGTCCGGGTATGGGCTGGACGCACGACTACAACGACGTAGCACGCGACGGCCGCTCCAGGAGCGGCATGAACATCCACCGACGAGCCGGCACCCCGCAACTGGCGGGTGCGGACCTACGGGTGGGCATCCCACGCATCCTGCGCCGCCGGGCCCGCTGGGTCTCCGTACGGCTGCGCCAGCAACGCGGATCACAGGTCTAGAGCGCGCGGTTGTCCCTCAGAGCGCGCAGCTGTCGCTGTCCACCTGCTGGTTGGCGGTGCGGCCCTCGCTGATGTCCTCGCGGATCTCGTCCACGGTGAGCGCGTAGCCGGTCTCGGGGTCGTCCAGGGACTTGGCGAAGACCACGCCGTAGACCTTGCCCTCGGGCGTCAGCAGGGGGCCACCGGAGTTGCCCTGACGGACGGTCGCGTACAGCGAGTAGACGTCGCGGCCGACGGTGTCGCGGTGGTAGATGTCCGGACCGTTGGCCGTGATGCGCCCGCGGATCCGGGCGGCACGGACGTCGTACGCGCCGTTCTCCGGGAAGCCGGCCACGATCGCGCCGTCGTCGCGGCTCGCGTCCTCGTCCGTGAACCGCAGCGCGGGCGCGTCCAGTTCCGGCACGTCGAGTACGGCGATGTCGCGCCGCCAGTCGTAGAGGACGACCGTCGCGTCGTACTTCCTGCCCTCGCCGCCTATCTGCACGGTGGGCTCGTCGACGCCGCCCACCACATGGGCGTTGGTCATGACCCGACGGTCGCCGAAGACGAAGCCGGTGCCCTCCAGGACCTTGCCGCAGTCGGGGGCGGTGCCCATGACCTTGACGATGGAACGCTTGGCGCGGTCGGCGACGGGGCTGTTCGCCAGCGCCGGGTCGGGCGGCTGGACGTCGGGGATCGACTCGTTGGCGAACGGGCCGAAGACCTGCGGGAAGCCGTTCTGCTCAAGGGCCGACGTGAAGCTCTCGAACCAGCTGTCGGCCCCCGCGGGCAGCACCTCCTGCATACCCCCCAGCACCGTGGACTGCCGCACCTCCTTGCCGACCGTCGGCATCGTGGTCCGGGCCAGGGCGGAACCGATCAGCCAGGCGACCAGGAGCATGGCGACGACGTTGACCAGGGCGCCGCCGGTGGCGTCCAGGGCGCGGGCCGGGGACCAGGTGATGTACCGGCGCAGCTTGTTGCCCAGATGCGTGGTGAGGGCCTGGCCGACGGAGGCGCACAGGATGATGACGACGACCGCGACGACGGCGGCGGTCGTGCTCACCTCCGCGTTGTCCGTCAGTACGTCCCAGACGACCGGCAGCAGATAGACGGCGACGAGACCGCCCCCGAGGAAGCCGGTCACCGACAGGATGCCGACGACGAAGCCCTGGCGGAATCCGACGATCGCGAACCAGACGGCGGCCAGCAGCAACAGGATGTCCAGCACGTTCACTGATTCAGGCCTCGCCTTGTCGTCTTCGGTACGCAGGCCACCCTGTCATGCGCGCCAGTCCAGCGGGACCTGCTTGTCCCGGTCCCAGGGCCGCTCCCAGCCCGCGAAGTGCAGCAACCGGTCGATGACGCCGGCGGTGAAGCCCCACACGAGCGCCGATTCGACCAGGAATGCCGGGCCCCGGTGTCCGCTGGGATGGACGGTGGTCACCCGGTTGGCCGGGTCCGTGAGATCCGCCACGGGGACGGTGAAGACCCGCGCGGTCTCGTTGGGATCGACGACGCCGACCGGGGTGGGCTCGCGCCACCAGGCCAGCACCGGGGTGACGACGAAGCCGCTGACCGGGATGTAGAGCTTGGGCAGGGCACCGAAGAGCTGCACGCCGGCCGGATCGAGCCCGGTCTCCTCCTCGGCCTCGCGCAGGGCGGCCCGCAGCGGCCCGTCGCCCCGCGGATCACCGTCCTCGGGGTCGAGGGCGCCGCCGGGGAAGGCCGGCTGGCCGGGGTGGGAGCGCAGGGAGCCGGCCCGCTCCATGAGCAGCAGCTCGGGGCCGCGGCCGGCCCGGCCCGCGCCGTCCCCGAAGAGGATCAGCACGGCGGACTGGCGGCCGGCGCCGTCCGCGGGCGGCAGGAAGCGGCTCAGCTGCGTGGGCCGCACCGTCTCGACGGCCCGCACCACCGGATCCAGCCAGTCCGGCAGACCCTCCTTGCTGAGCATCGCGCCCCGCGCGTGGCCCTGCGTGTCGCTCGCCCGTGTCATCCACACCCCCGTCCTGCCGACTCCAACGCCCGACGCCCCCGGGATCGTTCCGTCACCCGGACCCCAGCGGCGGTGCCGCCTTTCCCCCCGCGTCCAGGTAGGCCCGCGGGGGGTTCAGCCGCTGGCCGGGGAAGCCGCCCTTCTCGTACTTCAGCAGCTTCTTCGCCTTCTCCGGGTCCGTCTCGCCCTCGCCGTACGCCGGGCAGAGCGGGGCGATGGGGCAGGCGCCGCAGGCGGGCTTGCGGGCGTGGCAGATGCGGCGGCCGTGCCAGATCACGTGGTGCGAGAGGTCCGTCCAGTCGCTCTTCGGGAAGAGCGCGCCGACGGCGGCCTCGATCTTGTCCGGGTCGGTCTCCTCGGTCCACTGCCAGCGGCGCACCAGGCGCTGGAAGTGCGTGTCCACGGTGATGCCGGGGCGGCCGAAGGCGTTGCCGAGCACGACGAAGGCGGTCTTGCGGCCCACACCGGGCAGTTTGACCAGGTCTTCGAGGCGGCCGGGGACCTCGCCGCCGAAGTCCTCCGCCAGGGCCTTCGACAGCCCTATGACCGACTTGGTCTTGGCCCGGAAGAATCCGGTCGGGCGCAGGATCTCCTCGACCTCCTCGGGGTTGGCGGCGGCCAGGTCCTCGGGGGTGGGGTACTTGGCGAAGAGCGCGGGGGTGGTCTGGTTGACCCGCAGGTCGGTGGTCTGGGCGGACAGCACCGTGGCCACGACCAGCTGGAACGGGTTCTCGAAGTCCAGCTCCGGGTGGGCGTACGGGTAGACCTCGGCCAGCTCGCGGTTGATCCGGCGGGCACGGCGTACCAGGGCGGTGCGCGACTCGCCGCGCGGCGGCTTGGCGGCGACGGTCTTCGCCGGGGCGACGCCCTTGACGGCGGCGGAGGCCTTCTTGGGGGCGACGGCGGGCGTCTTGGCGGCAGCCTGTCGCTTGGCGGGGGCCTGCTTCTTGGCCTTGGCGGGTGCCTGCTTCTTGGCGGGCGCGGCCTTCTTCGCTGAGGTCGCCTTCTTCGCGGGCGCGGTCTTCTTGGCGGGCGCGGTCTTCTTCACGGCATCCTTCTCCGCGGTCACCCTCTTGGCAGGCACCGCCCTCTTTGTCGCTTTCGCCGTTTTCCTACCGCCATCGGGGCCCTGTTCGCCCACAGCGGAATCGCGACGTACACTCACCCGCGCAGCCCCCTCGGCCTGTGCTCTCACCGGCGATTTGGACACCCGGCCAGCCTACGGCCCGGCACCGACATCCGCCCCGGACCCCGAAGATCGACGTCCAATTGGACCCCTGCCGCGTACCCCGGGACACCAGTGCGGCATCCTTGTGACAGATCACACTGTTTGGACTGTCCGGCAAAATGGGCACCACGGACCCCTGGTACACCGGGGGAACAAGATCCTCTGAGCCGGTCGACAAGGAGAGAACTCGTGGACGACGTTCTGCGGCGCAACCCGCTCTTCGCGGCGCTCGACGACGAGCAATCCTCGGAGCTCCGCGCCTCCATGAGTGAGGTGACCCTCGCCCGCGGCGACACCCTGTTCCACGAGGGGGACCCCGGAGACCGCCTCTACGTGGTCACGGAAGGCAAGGTCAAGCTCCACCGCACGTCCCCCGACGGGCGCGAGAACATGCTGGCCGTGGTCGGTCCCAGCGAGCTGATCGGTGAGCTGTCGCTCTTCGACCCCGGCCCGCGCACCGCGACCGGCACCGCGCTGACCGAGGTCAAGCTGCTGGCCCTCGGCCACGGCGACCTGCAGCCCTGGCTGAACGTCCGCCCCGAGGTGGCCACCGCCCTGCTGCGCGCCGTCGCGCGCCGCCTGCGCAAGACCAACGACGCCATGTCGGACCTGGTCTTCTCGGACGTCCCCGGCCGCGTCGCCCGCGCCCTGCTGGACCTCTCCCGCCGGTTCGGCGTGCAGTCCGAGGAGGGCATCCACGTGGTGCACGACCTGACGCAGGAGGAGCTGGCCCAGCTGGTCGGCGCGTCCCGCGAGACGGTCAACAAGGCACTCGCGGACTTCGCCGGGCGCGGCTGGCTCCGGCTGGAGGCCCGCGCGGTGATCCTGCTGGACGTGGAGCGGCTCGCCAAGCGCTCCCGCTGACCGGCCCTAGGGCCTGTCTGACAATTCCCGTCGTCGCCCGGAGGGCGGCCTCGCGGCGTCAGGTGCGTGCTCTCGGCGTGCCGGGCGTAGAGCCTCGTACTGGACGTACTTGGCTCTGCGCCCGGTGCGGCGAGAGTGCGTGCATGGCGTCGCGAGGCAGACGGGAATTGTCAGACAGGCCCTAGCCGAGTGGCTGGATGAGCCCGTGCTCGTCCAGGTACTCGAGCTGCGCCCGCACCGAGAGTTCCGCCGCCGGCCACAGGGAGCGGTCGACGTCCGCGTACACGTGGGCGACGATCTCGCCCGGTGTCCGGTGACCGTTCTCCACCGCCGTCTCGACCTGGGCGAGGCGGTGGGCGCGGTGGGCGAGGTAGAACTCCACCGCGCCCTGGGCGTCGTCCAGGACCGGCCCGTGGCCCGGCAGCACCGTGTGCACCCCGTCGTCGGCCGTGAGCGACCTGAGCCGGCGCAGCGAGTCCAGGTAGTCGCCGAGACGGCCGTCCGGGTGGGCCACCACCGTCGTACCGCGCCCCAGGATCGTGTCGCCCGTCAGGACCGCGCGGTCGGCCGGGAGATGGAAGCACAGCGAGTCGGCCGTGTGCCCGGGCGTCGGTACGACCCTCAGCTCCAGGCCGCCGACGCCGATCACGTCGCCCGCCGCCAGCCCCTCGTCGCCCAGCCGCAGGGCCGGGTCCAGCGCCCGGACGTTCGTGCGCGTCAGCTCGGCGAAGCGCGCGGCGCCCTCCGCGTGGTCCGGGTGACCGTGCGTCAGGAGGGTCAGTGCGACGCGCTTGCCCGCGCGAGCGGCCGTGTCGACGACGTTGCGCAGGTGGACGTCGTCCAGCGGGCCCGGGTCGACCACGACGGCCAGGTCGGAGTCGGGTTCGGCGAGGATCCAGGTGTTCGTGCCGTCCAGCGTCATGGCGGAGGGGTTGGGCGCCAGGACGTTCACCGCGCGTGCGGTGGCGGGCCCCGAGAGGACGCCGCCCCTCGGCTGGCCGGGCAGTGCTGCTGCGTCCGTCATGCGGTGGCTCCCCCGGTCGGGTCGGAAGGTGTCGCGGGTGTCCGCGCCGTACTCGGCACGTGCTTGGTGAACTCCTCGTGCCCCGGCCAGGAGAGGACCACCTCGTCGCCCTCCAGCCGCGCCCGCGCGAGCACCGGGGTCATGTCGCGGCCCGGCGCCGACGCCAGCGCCTCGGCCGCCGTACCGCAGGCCGCGAGCCCGCGCAGGGTCGCGACGGTCGGCGGCATCATCAGCAGTTCGCCCTTGTCGTACCCGGCCGTCGCCTCCGCCGGCGTGATCCACACCGTGCGGTCGGCCTCCGTGGAGGCGTTGCGGGTGCGCTGCCCCTCGGGGAGCACGGCCACGAAGAACCACGTGTCGTAGCGCCGGGACTCGAACTCCGGGGTGATCCAGCGGGCCCAGGCGCCCAGCAGGTCGGAGCGCAGGACGAGGCCACGGCGGTCCAGGAACTCCGCGAAGGACAGCTCGCGGGCGACCAGGGCGGCGCGGTCCGCCTCCCAGTCGGCGCCGGTCGTGTCGCCGACCACGGAGTCGCCGGTCGGGCCGGCCAGCAGGACGCCCGCCTCCTCGTACGTCTCCCGTACGGCCGCGCAGACGATCGCCTGGGCGCCCGCCTCGTCGACGCCGAGCCGGTCCGCCCACCACGCGCGCGTGGGGCCCGCCCAGCCGATGGCGCGGTCGTCGTCGCGCGGGTCGACGCCGCCGCCCGGGTAGGCGTACGCGCCCCCGGCGAACGCCATGGAGGTGCGTCGGCGCAGCATGTGGACGGCCGTACCGGCGCCGGTGTCCTTGAGGAGCATGACCGTGGCCGCGCGTTTCGGGGCGACCGGGGTGAGGGTGCCGGCCGCCAGCGCGCGGATGCGGTCCGGCCACTCCGGTGGGTACCACTGCCCGTTCGCCTGCGCATTCGCCATGGCCGGAGGCTATCCGGTGACGGGCTGATGTTCGAGTGGTCCCAGGGGTGGGACGGACGTCAGGGACGGACGTCAGTCGGGGAGGGCGGCCAGCCACGCGGTGAGCAGCCGGTTCGTCTCGTCGGGGCGCTCCTGCTGGAGCCAGTGCCCGCAGCCGTCCAGCACGTGCGAGGCGCTGAGACCGGGCAGGGTCGTGGGGTACGCCTCGATCGCGTCGGACAGCCAGGTCGTGGAGGCGTCCAGGGCGCCGCCGAGGAACAGGGCGGACTGGGTGACCGGGGCGCCCGTGTGTCCCGCCAGGTCGGCCCAGTCGCGGTCCATGTTCCGGTAGCGGTTGAGGGCGCCGGTGAGGCCGGTGCGCTCGAACTCCGCCGCGTAGACGTCCAGCTCCTCCTCGGTCAGCCAGGAGGGCAGCCGCCCTGCGGCCGGGAACCGGTCGCGCATCCTGCCGCCGGGAGCGACGAAGTGCGGGTCGGGCTCCTCCGGGCCGGGCATGGTGTCGGCGGACAGCGCGGCGTAGAGGCCGGCGAGCCAGCCGCGTACGTCGGGCTCGATCTCCGCCTCGGCGCGGCCGGGCTCCTGGAAGTAGGAGACGTAGAACTCCTGCCCCGCGAAGGGCCCGGCCGGGTCGCTCATGCCGGCGAAGACCTCGCTGGGCTTCGGGCCGCCCGGCGGGGTGTACGGCACGCTCAGCAGCCCCACCGCGCGGAACACGTCCGGCCGCAGCAGCGCGGAGTACGCGGCGATGTTCGCGCCCCAGTCGTGGCCGACGACGACGGCGGAGCGCTCCCCCAGGGCCTCCACGACGGCGACGTTGTCCGCCACCAGGTCCAGCATCCGGTACGCCTCGACCGCGTCCGGCCGCGAGGAGCGCCCGTACCCGCGCACGTCGATCGCGACGGCCCGGAAACCGGCGGCGGCCAGCGCGGGCAGCTGGTGGCGCCAGGAGTACCAGGACTCGGGGAAACCGTGGACGAGGAGCACGAGCGGCCCGCTGCCCTGCTCCACCAGGTGGATCCGCCCGGCGGGCGAGGGCACCAGACGGTGGACCCACTGATCATTCACGGACGACGACTGCGGCACGACTCCTCCTGACACGTACGGCCGAACGACCGGGCCCGGATTCACGGCCCGGTCTCCGGCTCCGATCCTGCGGGTGGAAGGTCAGGGAGGCGAGGATTGTTGCCGGGGTGGCAAAGAGGTGCGCAACGCCCCGTCACGCCACCCCCGCGGATCGCGCCCGGCTACGCCTGGACCAGTTCCACCTGGATCTCGACCTCGACCGGCGCGTCCAGCGGGAGGACCGCCACGCCGACCGCACTGCGGGCGTGGACGCCCTTGTCGCCCAGGGCCGCGCCGAGCAGTTCGCTGGCGCCGTTGATCACGCCGGGCTGGCCGGTGAAGTCGGACGCGGAGGCCACGAAGCCGACGACCTTCACCACGCGTGCGATGCGGTCGAGGTCACCGGCGACGGACTTCACGGCGGCCAGGGCGTTCAGCGCGCAGGTGCGGGCGAGTTCCTTGGCCTCCTCGGCGGTGACCTCCGCACCCACCTTGCCGGTGACCGGAAGCGTGCCCTCCACCATCGGCAGCTGGCCCGAGGTGTACACGTACGGCCCCGACTGCACCGCCGGCTGGTAGGCGGCCAGCGGGGGCACCACCTCGGGCAGCGTCAGGCCCAGCTCGGCCAGCTTCGCCTCGACGGCGCTCATGCCTGCTTCTCCCGCTTCAGGTAGGCGACGAGCTGTTCGGGGTTGTTCGGCCCGGGCACGACCTGGACGAGCTCCCAGCCGTCCTCGCCCCAGGTGTCCAGAATCTGCTTCGTGGCATGGACGAGCAGCGGCACGGTTGCGTATTCCCACTTGGTCATGCGGCCGACTCTAGCCGTTGCCCGGGGCCCCTCCGCGGGCCGACCACGGCGACGTTGTCCACAGCCTCCGGCGTACTCCGCGCGCGGACTGGTTACGCTCGAATACGTGAGCAGGCTCCAGGTCGTCAGCGGCAAGGGCGGAACCGGTAAGACCACGGTGGCCGCCGCCCTCGCGCTGGCCCTCGCCACCGAGGGGAAGCGCACGCTTCTCGTCGAGGTCGAGGGCCGCCAGGGCATCGCGCAGCTCTTCGAGACGGAAGCGCTGCCTTATGAGGAGCGGAAGATCGCCGTCGCTCCAGGGGGCGGGGAGGTGTACGCCCTCGCCATCGACGCCGAACTGGCGTTGTTGGACTACCTCCAGATGTTCTACAAGCTGGGCAGTGCCGGCCGGGCCCTGAAGAAGCTCGGCGCGATCGACTTCGCGACCACCATCGCGCCGGGAGTCAGGGACGTACTCCTGACCGGCAAGGCGTGCGAGGCGGTACGCCGAAAGGACAAACGCGGACGTTTCGTCTACGACTACGTCATCATGGACGCCCCACCGACCGGCCGCATCACCCGGTTCCTCAACGTGAACGACGAGGTGGCGGGCCTCGCGAAGGTCGGCCCGATACACAATCAGGCGCAGGCCGTGATGCGGGTGCTGAAGTCGCGGGAGACGGCCGTGCACCTGGTGACGCTGCTGGAGGAGATGCCCGTCCAGGAGACCGCCGACGGCATCGCCGAGCTGCGCGCGGCACGCCTCCCGGTGGGCCGGGTCGTCGTCAACATGGTCCGGCCCGAGGTGCTGGACGCCACCGACCTGGACCTCGTACGGAGCACCCCGCGCGGGGCGCTGGCGCGGTCCCTGTCCGGCGCCGGGCTCGGCGGGGCGCGGCGCGGCGGGCACGCCGAGCGGCTGGTGGACCCGTTGCTGGCCCAGGCCGAGGAGTACGCCGAGCGGTACGCGCTGGAGCAGGAGCAGCGGTCCGTCCTGACCGACCTCGACCTGCCGTTGCACGAGCTGCCACTGCTCGCCGAGGGCATGGACCTCGCGGGCCTGTACGAACTCGCCACCGAGCTGCGGAAGCAGGGGATCGCATGAGTCCGGACCCGGCCGCCCGGCCCCAGGAGGGCGCGCGGCGCCTCTCCCACGCGCGCGTGCTCGACGTCGACCCGCTGCTGGAGGACCCGAAGACCCGCATCGTGGTGTGCTGCGGCGCGGGCGGGGTCGGCAAGACGACCACCGCGGCGGCCCTGGGCCTGCGCGCGGCCGAGCGGGGCCGCAAGGTGGTCGTCCTCACCATCGACCCGGCCCGGCGGCTCGCCCAGTCGATGGGCATCGACTCGCTGGACAACACGCCGCGCCGGGTGAAGGGCGTCGACGACTCGGCGGGCGGTGAGCTGCACGCCATGATGCTCGACATGAAGCGCACCTTCGACGAGATCGTCGAGGCGCACGCGGATCCCGAGCGGGCGGCGGCGATCCTGGGCAACCCCTTCTACGCGTCACTCTCGGCGGGCTTCGCGGGCACGCAGGAGTACATGGCGATGGAGAAGCTGGGGCAGCTGCGGGCGAGGGACGAGTGGGACCTCATCGTCGTCGACACGCCGCCGTCCCGTTCCGCGCTGGACTTCCTGGACGCTCCCAAGCGCCTCGGGTCCTTCCTGGACGGCAAGCTGATCCGCGTCCTGCTGGCACCCGCGAAGGTCGGCGGCCGGGCCGGCATGAAGTTCCTCAACGTCGGCATGTCGATGATGACCGGCGTCCTGGGGAAGGTGCTGGGCGGGCAGTTCCTGAAGGACGTGCAGACCTTCGTCGCGGCGATGGACTCCATGTTCGGCGGGTTCCGTACGCGCGCGGACGCGACGTACAAGCTGCTCCAGGCGCCCGGCACGGCGTTCCTCGTGGTCGCGGCCCCGGAGCGGGACGCGCTGCGCGAGGCCGCGTACTTCGTGGAGCGGCTGGCGGCCGAGGACATGCCGCTGGCCGGTCTGGTGCTCAACAGGGTCCACGGCAGCGGCGCCGACCGGCTGTCGGCCGAGCGGGCGCTCGCCGCCGCGGAAAATCTTGAGGATCCCCGCATTGTGGATCAGGACGGCGGGAAAGCTGGAATTCGTAACTCTCCCGACACGTACGGAAGTTCAGACATTCCCGAGGACGACGTACCGGACGAGGCGACGCCCGACGCAGCGACGCCGGACGCGGACACACCGGACGCAGGCACGCCGGAGCGGTCGGTGGACCAGCTGGCCTCGGGCCTGCTGAGGCTGCACGCGGACCGGATGCACTTGCTCGCCCGCGAGCAGCGCACGCGCGACCGGTTCACCGCGCGTCATCCCGAGGTGGCGGTCACCGAAGTGGCCGCGCTGCCCGGTGACGTGCACGACCTCGCGGGACTGCGGGACATCGGGGTCCGTCTCGCGACGGTCCACCCCGAGCTGCCGGAGACGGACGTCTGACTCCGACCGGATGTCCGAGGAGCCCGGAGCGGCTCAGCCCACGGCCATGTAGTTCTCGTACACCTCGTCGTCGTCGAGAGGCAGGATGCCGGCCCCCCGCTCGTACTCTGTCCGCGCCGTCTCCAACAGCCGACGCCAGGACGTCACGGTGGGCCGCCTGCGCAGCAGTGCGCGGCGCTCCCGCTCCGTCATGCCTCCCCACACGCCGAACTCGACGCGGTTGTCCAGCGCGTCGGCCAGGCACTCGGTCCGCACCGGACATCCGGTGCACACCGCCTTGGCCCTGTTCTGCGCTGCTCCCTGAACGAACAGTTCGTCCGGATCGGTAGTGCGGCAGGCGGCCTGCGCACTCCAGTCGGTTACCCAGCCCATACCGGCGCCGTCCTCTCCCGAATCGAGGCTCCCCCACGGCGGCAGCGGCATATTCACCGCCGCCAGTTGAGGACGTTACGGAAGGTGGGCACAGCGCAACACCCCCTTCGGGCCCAATCTTGAATGGCCCGAACGGACTATGGGTAAGCGGCAGATCACCCGGGGGAGTGAGCTGGCGACATGCGCGACGATCCCGACATTCGGGTCATCTCTGTTGCGCCACAACGGACACCGATTGACACACAAGGCGGATTCGGACACGTAATCCACACGCCGTGGCACGCGCCGACACACACCAACGCGCCCCCCAGTGGGGGCCCCTCAGAAAAAAACCGAGCGGATCCGGAACGATTCGGGGTCGCCGGACGTATTGATACGTGGCCGCACTGCTGTGACAGTTGAGTGCAGCTTAGGCCAAGGCATATACGCGTGTCCGGCGAATGAGAACGTAGGCTGCCTCCATGCCAAAGAAGCGCTCGGGCGGTGGTCTGTCGCCAACGCAGCAGGCCGCCAAGTTCCTCGGTGTCAGTGTGCTCGCGGGAGCGGTGCTGGCCGGCATCGCGCTGCCCGCCGTGGGCGCGCTGGGGCTGGCGGCCAAGGGGTCGGTGGAGGGCTTCGACGCCCTCCCGGCCAACCTGAAGACTCCCCCGCTGAGCCAGCGCACCGCCATCCTCGATGCCGAGGGCGGCACCATCGCCACGGTCTACTCGCGCGACCGCACGGTGGTCGACCTCAAGGACATCTCGCCGTACATGCAGAAGGCGATCGTCGCGATCGAGGACTCGCGCTTCTACCAGCACGGCGCGATCGACCTCAAGGGCGTCCTGCGCGCGCTGAACAAGAACGCGCGCAGCGGCGAGGTCTCCGAGGGCGCGTCCACCCTCACGCAGCAGTACGTCAAGAACGTCTTCGTGGAGGAGGCCGGCGACGACCCGACGAAGGTCGCCCAGGCCACCCAGCAGACCCTCGGCCGCAAGATCCAGGAGCTGAAGCTCGCGATCCAGGTCGAGGAGGAGCTGGGCAAGAAGAAGATCCTCGAGAACTACCTGAACATCACCTTCTTCGGCCAGCAGGCGTACGGCGTCGAGGCCGCCGCCCAGCGCTACTTCTCCAAGTCCGCCAAGGACCTCAACATCCAGGAGTCCGCCCTCCTGGCCGGCATCGTCCAGTCGCCCAGCCGGTACGACCCGGTCAACGACGAGGCCGAGGCCACCAAGCGGCGCAACACCGTCCTGACGCGGATGGCCCAGGTCGGCGACATCTCTCAGGCGGAGGCCGACAAGGCGAAGAAGGCCCCGCTCGGGCTGAAGGTCAGCCGGCCCAAGAACGGCTGCATCACGGCCGTGAAGAACGCCAGCTTCTTCTGCGACTACGTGCGCGAGGTCTTCCTCAGCGACAAGGTCTTCGGCAAGACCCGCAAGGACCGGGCCAAGATCTGGAACCAGGGCGGCCTGACCATCCGTACGACGATGGACCCGCAGGCCCAGGAGTCGGTGCAGCAGTCGCTCAAGGACCACGTCAACAAGTCGGACTCGGTCGCCGCGGCGAGCACGCTGGTCGAGCCCGGCACCGGCAAGATCGTCGCGATGGGCCAGTCGAAGCCGTACGGCTACGGCAAGAACGAGACCGAGTACAACTACTCGGTCGACGCGGCCTACGGCGGCTCCAACTACGGCTTCCCGACGGGTTCGACGTTCAAGCCCTTCCTGGCGGCCGCGGCGCTGGAGCAGAACGTACCGCCGACGAAGGAGTACTCGTCGCCGTACGACATGGACTACCCGAGCCCCATCCAGACCTGTGACAAGCCCTGGATCAACGACTCGGGCTACCGCGTGGAGAACGAGAACGAGTCGGAGGTCGGTCCGTACCGCCTGAAGGAGGCGATGGCCAAGTCGGTCAACACCTACTTCGTGCAGATGCTCGCCGACATCGGCCTGTGCCCGGTGTCCGAGATGGCGGACAAGCTCAACGTCCACCAGGGCAACGGCGACAAGCTCCCGCAGAACCCCTCCGCCCTCGCCCTCGGTTCGGTCGGTATGTCCCCGCTGACCATGGCGAGCGCCTACGCGACCTTCGCCTCGCGCGGCATGTACTGCACGCCGGTCGCGATCGAGTCGATCACGCAGAAGGTCGGCAACAAGCAGACGTCGCTCGAGGTGCCGAAGTCCACGTGCTCGCGGGCCATGACCGAGAAGACCGCGGACAGCGTGAACACGCTGCTGCAGGGCGTGGTCGACTCCGGTACGGGTAAGGAGGCCGGCCTCAGCGACCGCGCCAACGCGGGCAAGACCGGTACGACCGACGAGCGGAAGAACGCCTGGTTCGTCGGCTACACGCCGAACATGTCGGGCGCCGTCTGGGTCGGCAGCGCCACCCAGAAGGTCGAGATGAAGAACATCACGATCGGCGGCGTCTACCACCCGCTCGTCTTCGGTGGCGCGGTTCCCGGTCCCATCTGGAAGGACGCCATGACCGGCGCCCTGGCCGGCAAGGACTCCCCCTCCTTCAACCTCGTCGACATCCCGGACGGCGAGAAGGAGAAGGACAAGGGCCGCGACGAAGGGGCCGAGGACCCGGGCCAGGACGACGGGAACAACGGCGACGACGGCGGCTTCATCGGCGGCCTGATCGACGGCGGCACCGGCAACGGCGGATCGGACAACGGCGGTGGCGGCAACGGCGGCGGGGACGGCGGCTTCCCCGGGAACCTGATCCAGGGACCGGGGAACGGGCCGGGCGGCCGGGACTGAGGCCGAACGCCTGACGAGTGAGGACCGCCTAACGAGTGAGGGCGGCCTCCGGGTTTGGCGGGGGGGGGCCAGTCGGGTCGCGGGGGGGGGTGCGGCCGGTCGGGGGGGGGGGGGCGGGTGCCGGGGGGGGGGGGCCGAGGGGCG
>NZ_JBHJVQ010000032.1:0-33055 GCF_042263835.1 Streptomyces sp. NPDC056128
GCGCCCCCCCCCAGCGGGGGGGCCGCCCACACGGCGTTCCCGTACGCCTCCGACCGATAACCTCTGCCCGTGAGCAGGAACGCCGCCTTCAGTCCACCGCCGGGCGCCCGCGCGTACCGGATGTCCACCGTGCGCGGTGAGTTCGCCGTCGTCGACTCGCCCGTGGCCGACGGGGTGGCGGCGCGGGGAACGGTCCTGATGCTGCCCGGGTTCACCGGCAGCAAGGAGGACTTCACGCTGCTGCACGCACCGCTCGGGGTGCGCGGGTACCGTACGGTCGCCGTCGACGGGCGGGGGCAGTACGAGTCGGACGGCCCCGAGCACGACGAGGCCGGCTACGCGCGCCCCGAGCTGGCCCGGGACGTGCTCGCGCAGGTCGCCGCCCTCGGGACGCCCGTCCATCTCGTCGGGCACTCCCTCGGCGGCCAGATCGCGCGGGCCGCCGTCCTGCTCGACCACGCCCCCTTCGTCTCCCTCACGCTGGTCTCCTCGGGCCCGGCGCGGATCTCCGAGTCCCAGCGGCTGCGCGTGAAGCTGCTGCGGGACGCGCTCGACACCTTGACGATGGCCGAGGTCTGGCAGGTGATGCAGGCCATGGGGCCGCCCGAGGAGGTCGGCGCCCCGGCCCCCGCCCACGGCCCGGAGGACCCGGTGCGGCTGCGCGAGCGCTGGCTGGGCACCAGGCCCGCCCAACTGCGCGCGACGGGGCGCCAGTTGTGCACGGAGCCGGACCGGGTCGCGGAGCTGGCCGCGCTGGCGCTGCCGTATCACGTGCTGTCCGGCGCCTACGACGACACCTGGCCCGTACCCCTCCTGGACGAGATGGCCGTACGCCTGGACGCGCGCCGGACCGTGGTCGCCGGCGCCGAGCACTCCCCCAACACCGACCAGCCCCAGCCGACCGCCCGCGCACTCGCCGACTTCTGGGACGACGTCCTTCAGCGCCCCACGGAGGCCGGTCCCTAGTACTGCGCCCGCAGGTGCTCCCAGAAGCCGTCCCGCAGGGCCCGTCTCAGGTCGGCCTGGCCGCGCAGCGAGTACTGGAGCAGGCCCTCGGCCTCCACCAGCAGGTCCTGGTCGACCGAGCCGGGGAGGTAGGGGTGGCCGGGGAGGAGTTCCAGCAGGGTGTCGCGGCCGCGGGCGGCCAGCCACTTCGCCGCGATCTGCGCGCCCACGAAGCGGACGTCCTCGCGGGCCGGCCGGGTGCCCGCCGCGTCGAAGGCCTGGGCCGCGCGCCGGGAGACGTACGGCTTGAAGAACTCCAGGTCGAAGGTGCGCTGGCTGTCGACCTCCCAGAGCAGCGGGTCGGCCTGGTTGCGGCCGTCGGGGGCCTCGATGCCCCAGAGGTGGACGCGGGCGCCGTACCCCTGCGCGGCCTCGACCGCGGAGACCAGGTCCTCGTCACCGCCGAGCAGCGCCGCGTCGCTGATGGCGCGGTACCGGGCGAGGGACTCCAGGTCGGAGCGGATGAGGGAGTCGACGCCCTTCTGCTGGTTGTTGGCGTTGAGGTTGCCCAGGCGCACCTTGACGTCCGGCAGTTCGGCGATGGACTGCTGCTCGGCGGTGTGGATGCGGCGGCGGGCGCCGTCGTACCAGTAGACGCGGAGCAGGCGGCTGTCCGCGAAGATGGTGCGCGCCTTGTCGATGAGCGCCTCGATCAGCCCCTCGGCGTCCAGGTCGAAGGCCCGGCGGTCCTCGGTCCCGGTCACCAGCCGCCCCGCCGCCGCGTACAGGTATCCGGCGTCGACGAAGATCGCGTGGGTCGAGGGTGTCTTCGCCACCTCGGCGAGCATGCGCAGCAGCAGCTCGTTGGTGCGGTCGATACGGGCGTTCAGGGACGCGAGGTCGGCGTTCATCGCCTCCATTGTCCCGGCGGTCACGCTGCGAACACAACTGGTCCCGGTCAGTCTTGTATCGGACACCCATCGCGCCGCAACAAGACGCTTACCTGTCAGTAATTAGTCGTTCGAAAAATTTCCTTAGCGTAGGGAATGTTTGCATCGGGCATCCCGTTGACTTATACGGAAGCCCGGGCACCGACGACCCAGGAGCCACACCAGTAGTTCTCCTCAGGAGGATGACCAGATCAAGGGAGAGGCCATGCGCTTTGAAGTCATGCGACTCGACGACGTCGACGGGACCCCCGTCGACACGACTGTCGTGGACGCCGCCTCCGTAAACCGGATCGTCCAGCAGGCCGCCGCCATCGGACAGCGCCTGTGGATCCGCCCCGCCGAACCCTCGGCCTTGTAGCGCGGACCCTTCACACACCCGGGGCCCCCGTACGGAACGCCGTACGGGGGCCCCGTGCGTGTCGGGTGCGTGTCCGGGGACCGCGCTCAGGCGCCCTGGATCACCTGCGTGACACCGTTGATGATCTGCTGGACCGCGATCGCGGAGAGCATCATGCCCGCGAGCCGGGTCACCAGGACCACACCGCCGTCCTTGATGACGCGGATGATCAGCAACGAGTACCGCATCACCAGCCACAACACCACGTGGATGGCGAGGATTGCCGCCCACACCGAGACCTGGCCGGTCACGCCGTCCGCCTTCTGCACGGCGAGGATGACCGACACGATCGCTCCGGGCCCGGCGAGCAGCGGCATGCCCAGCGGCACCAGCGCCACGTTGACGTCCTTGGTCTGCTTCGGCTCGTCCGTCTTGCCGGTGAGCAGGTCGAGGGCGATCAGCAGGAGCAGCAGCCCGCCCGCGATCATCAGGGCGGGCACGGACACGTGCAGGTAGTCCAGGATCTGGTGCCCGAGCAGACCGAAGACGGTGATCACGCCACCGGCGACGCAGACCGCCTGGAGGGCCATCCGCCGCTGCACCTTGGCGGGGCGCCCGGAGGTCAGCGCGAGGAAGATCGGGGTGATCCCGGGGGGATCCATGATGACGAAAAGGGTCAGGAAGAGGGAGCCGAAGACGGCGAAGTCGAACATGGGTGAGCTACTGGCCTTGCGGGAGAGGGCGGGAGAGGGACAGGTCGCGCGGGAGGTGAGGCTCAGGCCCCGCCGGCCCCCGGCACGGGGAACGCCCCGAACGCCCGTCGCGTGATCTCCCCGTACACCTCGGGGTCGGTCGTGTACTGGCCGAGCACGCAGGTCTTCCGGCTGCCGTGGTAGTCGCTGGAGCCGGTCGTCAGGAGCCCCAGCTCCTTCGCGATCCCGCGCAGCCGTGCCCGGGTGTCCGCGTCGTGGTCCATGTGGTCGACCTCTATGCCGTCGAGCCCGGCGGCGGCCAGGTCGGCGATCGCGGTCTCCGGCACGGTGCGGCCCCGCTTGACGGCGGCCGGGTGGGCGAAGACGGCGACTCCGCCGGCGCCCTTGATCAGCCGGAGCGCCTCGAAGGGGTCGGTCTCGTGCTTCTCGACGAAGGCCCGGCCGCCGTCGGCCAGCCAGTCCGCGGTGAAGGCGTCGCCCACCGTCGGCACGACGCCGAGTTCCACCAGCGCGGTGGCCACGTGCGGCCGCCCGACCGAGCCGTCGCCGGCGATGCGGGCCACCTGCTCCCAGGTGACGGGCACGCCCAGGCCGTTGAGTTTCGCGACCATGCCACGGGCCCGCGGCACGCGGTCGTCGCGGACCAGCTCGCGCTCGGCGAGCAGGGCGGGCTCCTCGGGGTCGAAGAGGTAGGCCAGCATGTGCATGCTGACGCCGTCGAGCCGGCAGGAGAGCTCGGCCCCGGTGACCAGGGTCAGGCCCTCGGGCAGCGCGGCGAGGGCCTCGGCGTGGCCGCGGGTGGTGTCGTGGTCGGTGAGCGCGACGACGTCGAGACCGGCCGTGGCGGCCTTGCGCACCAGCTGGGCCGGGGTGTCCGTGCCGTCGGACGCGGTGGAGTGGGTGTGCAGATCGATGCGCACGACGCTGACTCCAAACGGTGACGGGACGGAAGGGACGCTCAAGGATAACCGGTACCGCACCCCGCCCTGTCACACCCGCAAGGGCCTTGCGCCCCCTACACCAGGCCCGCACCGAGGCGTCGGACAGACCCTAGGGCTGGATCAGCCGAGGCGACAGGGCCCCGCACGGCACCAGGTCGATCTCGGCACCCGCGTCCCGCAGGTCGGTGAGCACCAGTTCCTCGTACATCAGCAGCCCCGACCGCTCGGGCCACACGACGGCCCACAGCCACATGCCCAGGGCCTCCCCGGCGAAGACCGCGCGGTCGACGGGTCCGCCCGAGACGTGCCAGAGGGGGGTCGGACGGCCGGCGGCCAGGACCTTGGCCTGCGGCGGCTTCTCCACGTTCATGTACGGCCCCGGGTCGGGGGCGTCGAGGCCGGCGTAGCGCGCGCCCAGGCCGACACCGAGTTCCTCGGCGATCAGGATCAGCTCACCGATGCCGCCGAGCGGTCCCGGCCCGGAACAGGCCACCGCGGTCGCGCGCCCACCGGTGCGGTCGTCGCCCGCGCAGGCCACCCCGGTGAACAGCCAGCCGACCGGCAGCGGCCAGGGCATCCAGACCGGCACCTGGGTGCGGTGCACCACGACACCGAGCGCCTCGACGCTGGGCGGGAGCACGGGCTGGAGCGGATGCACGGTGCCGTGCAGATCGCACTGCCAGGAATCGGCGAAGAGACCGGGAGCCCTGACCCGGCCACCACACTTCGGGCAACTGGGTTCGCCCCTCATACAGCCCCACGGTCCTACCCTCACTCCCCCACGTCAAGGACGATCACCCATCCGGAGGGAAGCCCGCGTCCCGGGCCCACACCTGCGAGTTTAGGTGTACGTTGCATTAATTAGCGGAACTAACTTAGTATGTGTAAACACCAACCATCTCGTCGGCATTGGAGCACTGGCATGGACCCCTTCGACGCGGGTGCGGGCGGCATCCTGCGACAGCCCAAGGCGGTGTGGGCGACGGCCGGCGCGTCCGTCGTGGCCTTCATGGGCATCGGGCTCGTCGACCCGATCCTGCCGTCCATCGCGAAGGGCCTGGACGCGAGCGCCGGCCAGGTCTCCCTGCTGTTCACCTCGTACTTCCTCATCACCGCGCTCGCGATGCTGGTCACCGGCTTCGTCTCCAGCCGCATCGGCGGACGCAAGACCCTGCTGCTCGGCCTGGCCTTCGTCGTGGTCTTCGCCGGTCTCGCGGGCACCTCCGACACGGTCGGCCAGCTCGTCGGCTACCGGGCCGGCTGGGGTCTGGGCAACGCGCTGTTCGTCTCGACCGCCCTCGCCGTCATCGTCGGCGCCGCGGCCGGGGGCAGCGCGGCGGCGATCCTGCTCTACGAGTCCGCGCTCGGCCTCGGCATGGCGTGCGGCCCGCTGCTCGGCGCCCTGCTCGGCGACGCCAGCTGGCGCTACCCGTTCTTCGGCACGGCCTTCCTGATGGCGATCGGCTTCCTTTGCATCACCGTGTTCCTCAAGGAACAGCCGAGGCCGGCCCGCAAGACGTCACTGCTCGACCCGATCAGGGCGCTCGGCCACGGCGGCCTCGCCTCCGCCGCGGTCTCGGCCTTCTTCTACAACTACACGTTCTTCACGGTGCTGGCCTTCACCCCGTTCGTGCTGAACATGACCCCGTACAAGTCCGGCGCGGTGTTCTTCGCCTGGGGTGTGCTGCTCGCCGTCTTCTCGGTCCTGGTCGCGCCGCGCATGCAGAAGCGGTTCGGCTCGCTGAAGGTGCTCGGTGGCTCGCTGGTGCTGCTCGCGGCCGACGTACTGGTCCTCGGCTACGGCAACCACACCGCCGCGATCGTCTGCACGATCCTGTCCGGCGCGTTCATCGGCGTGAACAACACCGTCTACACCGAGCTGGCCCTCGGGGTGTCGGACGCGCCGCGGCCGGTGGCGAGCGCCGGGTACAACTTCGTGCGCTGGTTCGCGGCGGCGGCCGCGCCCTACTTCGCGCCGAAGATCGAGGAGTGGACCGACATCCACATCCCGTTCGTGGTGGCGGCCGTCACCGCCGTGCTGGGCGCGGTCGTGGTCCTCGTACGGCGCCGGGCGCTCACCCACGAGGCGGAGGAGCTGGAGACCGGGCACGCGACCGAGGACAGCGTCACCGTCTTCGCCAACTGAGAAGCGGGGAGACGGACTTGGTGAGTTCCGTCACTCCAGTGGGACGGACCTGCGGGACGGATCGCGCAGGTCCGTCCCGTGCGTCAGCCAGCGCTCCTGGAGGGCCTGCGCGCCGTGCACGCGCTTCCAGGCGGCCTCGTTCGGCGTCATCGGCAGCAGCGGCAGGAACCGTACGGGGTCCAGCGGGGCGTCCAGCTCCAGGTCCTCGACCAGGCCGCCCGGCTCGGCGACCAGGACCGAGGTGAACGGCGCCCCGGGCCACAGCGCCTCCCCCACGTCCAGCGAGGCGCCCGGCGCCACGATCACGCCCTCGACCTGCGGGGAGGCCGCCAGCACGGCGAGCGGCCGCAGCACCTTGCCGGTGTCGGCGACGCCGGCCCGGACGGAGAGCACCAGCTCGGCGCGGGGCCCCTTGACCGGGTCGGCGAGCGGGGCCGTCGGATCCGCCATGGGCTGCGCCGACATACCGAGGGTGGCGTAGCGGACGATGTCGCCCTCCTGGCCCGCGGCGGGGAAGCGCAGCACCTCGATGCGGTCGGTGCCGAGGAAGGTGACCGCCGCGCGTGCGTCCGGTTCGCCCAGCGCGCTGCGCAACCGGGCCTCCACCAGAGGAAGAACATCAGCCATGCGGCGAGCATAGAACTCGTCGTGAACCGGCAAAGCGGCGCCTTGACACCTTGGGTGACTGGTACTCTGGGCCAGCGGTTCGGGGCAGCGCTCAGCGCATCGCGATCAAGCACCCGACGCTATGAAGACTCCCCTACGGGGAACCCCTCCAAACAAGGGGTATGGATCGTCCCTCACGAGGGACCGGCCGGAGGAGGTGGGCGGCATGGACCGAAGTCGACCGTGCAGTACCACCCGCTCTTCCGGCCACTGACGCAGCTGTTCCGGTTCCTGCCGCTGCCGCTTTCCGTCCGCGCGCCCTTCACGCGGAAGAGCACTCCGTCTCGTAGTGCCTGATCCGATCCATCGACGCCCCTCGCGTCGATCCGTGTCAGCAGCTGAATCAGCAGCGAAGCCGGCCACCGCGACGGTGCGGTGCCCCCCGCTTTGTGGACGCGCCGAGCACGCGTAGCCAGGACGTCCCCATTCCGGGCGGTTCCACCCGTCTCCGGCCCCGTTCGCTGCCCGTCGCGAAGGAGCCTCCCATGTCGATGATCCGTGACCTGCGCGCCGCGGTCCGCCCGTCCCGCGTCTCTCTGCGCAAGGACAACGGCGCCTACGACACCACCCGCGACCCGGGGACCCCGTCCGCCGTCGTCGACTGCGCCGTCTACCGCGACGGTGCCCGCGTCGAGACGGACACGCCGCTGACCCCGCACACGGCGATGCGCCAGGTGCGCCGCGACGGCGGCTTCGTGTGGATCGGTCTGCACGAGCCCACCGAGGACGAGTTCGCCGGTATCGCCCGGGAATTCGGGCTGCACCCGCTGGCCGTGGAGGACGCCGTCCAGGCCCACCAGCGGCCCAAGCTGGAGCGCTACGACGACTCCCTGTTCACGGTCTTCAAGACCATCCACTACGTCGACCACGACGAGCTGACCGCCAGCAGCGAGGTCGTCGAGACCGGCGAGGTCATGTGCTTCACCGGGCGGGACTTCTTCATCACCGTCCGGCACGGCGGGCAGGGCTCGCTGCGCGCGCTGCGGCACCGGCTCCAGGAGGACCCCGAGCTGCTGCTCAAGGGCCCCTCGGCGGTGCTGCACGCCATCGCCGACCACGTCGTGGACGGCTACATCGCGGTCGCCGACGCGGTGCAGGACGACATCGACGAGGTCGAGACGGAGGTGTTCTCGCCGGGCCGCAAGGGCAGCCCGCGCGGCACGGACGCCGGCCGGATCTACCAACTCAAGCGCGAGGTGCTGGAGTTCAAGCGGGCGGTGGCGCCGCTGCTGCGCCCCATGCTGCTGCTGAGCGAGCGGCCGATGCGGCTGATCGACCCGGAGATCCAGAAGTACTTCCGGGACGTCGCCGACCACGTGGCCCGGGTGCAGGAACAGGTCGTGGGCTTCGACGAGCTGCTGAACTCGATCCTCCAGGCCAACCTCGCCCAGGCGTCCGTCGCGCAGAACGAGGACATGCGCAAGATCACCTCGTGGGCGGCGATCATCGCCGTACCGACGATGGTGTGCGGGGTGTACGGGATGAACTTCGACTACATGCCGGAGACCCACTGGAAGTTCGGCTATCCGCTGGTCCTGTCCGTCACCGTCGTCATCTGCCTGGGCATCCACCGCACGCTCAAGCGCAACGGCTGGCTCTGACCGGGGCGGACGGGCGCTGGATAGGCTGACCGCATGACACGCGAGCTGCTCGACCAGGCCCTCGTCGAGGAGGCCACGAAGAAGTCCGGCCTCATCTGGGCCAAGGGTCCCGGCGTGCCCGCCCGGGCGCTGTGGCACGTCTGGCACGAGGGCGCGGCCTGCGTCGTCGGCGACGGGCCCGGCGAGCAGCCGCTGCCGGGGCTGACGGACGGGGCCGCGGCCGAGGTGACGGTGCGCAGCAAGGACAAGGGCGGCCGGCTGGTCACCTGGGCGGCCCGGGTCGTGGAGCTGCCGTCCGGTTCCGAGGCGTGGCAGGCCGCGGTCGCCGACCTCAAGGGCAAGCGCCTCAACGCCCCCGACGGCGAGGCCATGACCGACCGCTGGGCCCGCGAGTGCCGGGTGCTCCGGCTGGAACCGACCGGGACCACGGCCCCGCTGCCCGACGACGCGCTGGCCGAGCCGCCCCTGCCGACCTCGGCGACGACCCGGAACCCGGCACCGGCCGGACTCCCCCGCCTGCTGCTGAAGCGGCGCCGCCGGTAGGGCCGGTCCGGGATCAGGACGACGGGAGCTGCTTGCCGTAGTCCAGGGTGTCGTCCTTCGGTGGCTCCTTGAGCGCGAAGTCCTTGTTCCAGTCCGAGAAGCTCAGCGTGCCCGCGCTGCCCGCCCGCACCAGCCGCAGCGGGTACGGCGCGCCCTCCAGGGAGACGTCGAGCGAGCCGCCGGCGCCGTCGTCGCCGGTGATCCGGATGGTGCGGACGCCCGCCTGCTCGTGCCGGCCGTCGGTCTTGACCTCGCCGTGCAGCGTCAGCAGACCTCCGAGGAGGACGTCCTTGTCCGTGAAGCCGCTGAACTTCTTGTACACGGGGTCGCCCTGCGGCACCTTCACGTACTTGCCGGCCAGCTTCTCGGCGGCCTTGGCGTCGCCGCCGTCGTGGCTCCAGAACCCGGCGTCGGCCTTGAGGAAGAGCTGCTCGCCGACGCGCAGCAGCCCGAACGTCGTCCCCTCGGCGGCGACCGAGCCGGTGCCGCCGTCGGCCTTCAGCCGCATGTCGAGGCGGTACGTGCTCCCGCCGGCGGCCACGGTGCCGTGCAGGCGCACCGTCTCGGCGGACTGGGCGACCGAGCGGGACTTGGTCTGGATCTTGTCGGCCGGAAGCTTCCCGAGGCCGTTGGTGCCCGCGTCCGGGTCCTCGCCGCCGCATCCCGTCAGCCCCGCGCCCGTCACCGCGGCCAGGGCACACACCACGCCCTTGAGAGCGGCCCTGCGGACACGGCTCCGGGGAGTCACAGACACAGGTGGAACTGCCTTTCTGACAGGGGCTGACACGAGGCGTACGGACGCCGGTGGCGGGCTGACCGACCGGACGGCGTACCGCAGCGTACCGGGGCCCCGGAGGGCGAACGGAGCCAGTCCGTCCGGACCGGCCGCCAGGGCGCGGCCGATCGGGACGGGCTAGCCTGAAGCCCGTCCGAGCGGGCAATTCGGAAAAGAGACACCGTACGAATCAGCCGTCACGCACTCTGAGCCACGCACTCTGAGGCACGCTTACGAAAAGGAGCCGCGGCCATGGCAGCGGGCGCCCCCCGGATCTTCGTCTCCCATCTCTCCGGCATCGCCGTGTTCGACCCGGCCGGCGACCAGGTGGGTCGGGTGCGCGACCTGGTCGTCATGCTCCGGGTCGGCCGCAAACCCCCGCGGGTGCTCGGGCTGGTCGTCGAACTCACCACCCGCCGCCGTATCTTCCTGCCCATGACCCGGATCACCGGCATCGAGTCCGGCCAGGTCATCACCACCGGAGTGGTCAACGTCCGGCGCTTCGAGCAGCGGCCCACCGAGCGCCTCGTCTTCGGCGAGCTGCTCGACCGGCGGGTCCAGCTCACCGAGACGGGCGAGGAGGTCACCGTGCTTGACCTGTCGGTGCAGCAGCTGCCGGCCCGCCGGGACTGGGAGATCGACAAGGTCTTCGTGCGCAAGGGCAGGAAGGGCGGCGCCTTCCGGCGGGCCAAGGGCGAGACCCTGACCGTCGAGTGGTCCGGCGTCACCGGCTTCTCCGTGGAGGAGCACGGGCAGGGCGCCGAGAACCTCCTCGCCACCTTCGAGCAGCTGCGCCCCGCCGACCTCGCCAACGTCCTGCACCACCTGTCCGCCAAGCGCCGCGCGGAGGTCGCCGCCGCCCTCGACGACGACCGCCTGGCCGACGTACTGGAGGAGCTGCCGGAGGACGACCAGATCGAGATCCTCGGCAAGCTCAAGGAGGAGCGGGCCGCGGACGTGCTGGAGGCGATGGACCCCGACGACGCGGCCGACCTGCTCGGCGAGCTGCCCGAGGAGGACAAGGAGCGGCTGCTGAGCCTGATGCAGCCGGACGACGCGGCGGACATGCGGCGCCTGATGGCGTACGAGGAGCACACGGCCGGCGGTCTGATGACCACCGAGCCGATCGTGCTGCGGCCCGACGCGACCGTCGCCGACGCCCTGGCCCGGATCCGCAACCCCGACCTGTCCCCGGCGCACGCCGCCCAGGTCTACGTGTGCCGGCCGCCGGAGGAGACGCCGACCGGCAAGTACCTGGGCACCGTCCACTTCCAGCGCCTGCTGCGCGATCCCCCGTACACCCTGGTCGGGTCGATCCTCGACGACGATCTGCGGCCCCTGGACCCGGACGCCGCACTGCCCGTCGTCGCCGGGTTCTTCGCCGCGTACGACATGGTCGCGGCGCCGGTCGTGGACGACTCCGGATCGCTGCTCGGCGCGGTCACCGTGGACGACGTACTGGATCACATGCTGCCCGACGACTGGCGGGAGACCGAGTTCCACCTCGACGAGCCGGCCGGGGCGGCGAAGGAGGGGAGCGCCGATGGTGCCTGAGCGTGAGACGGCGACCCGGGAGCGGGCCGCGTCGGGAGCCACGGCCTCCCGTTCCCGTGCCCGCCTGGACCAGCCCCGCGCGCCGCGCCGCCGCATCCTGCCCGAGTGGGACCCGGAGTCCTTCGGCCGGCTCTCGGAGCGGGTCGCGCGGTTCCTGGGCACCGGGCGGTTCATCGTCTGGATGACGTTCGTCATCATCCTGTGGGTGGTGTGGAACGTGTCCGCGCCGAGCGGCCTGCGGTTCGACGAGTACCCGTTCATCTTCCTGACGCTGATGCTCTCGCTGCAGGCTTCCTACGCGGCCCCTCTGATCCTGCTCGCGCAGAACCGGCAGGACGACCGGGACCGGGTCAATCTCGAGCAGGACCGCAAGCAGAACGAGCGGTCGATCGCCGACACCGAGTACCTGACCCGGGAGATCGCCTCCCTGCGCATCGGCCTGGGCGAGGTCGCCACCAGGGACTGGATCCGCTCCGAGCTGCAGGATGTGCTCCGGGACCTGGAGGAGCGGCAGAACGGCCACCACCCCGACCGCGGGGTATTCCCGGCGGATCGCCCGCCGGGGCGTGACGTACACGACCGCTGACGGGGCTTACCCTGCCCGGTGTCCGGCGCCGTACCATCGTCACTATGGCTACGGAAGACGCGGTGCGCGAAGCACTGGCGACGGTGAACGACCCCGAGATCAACCGGCCCATCACCGAGCTCGGGATGGTCAAGTCGGTGGAGATCGGTGCGGACGGAGCGGTCGCGGTCGCCGTGTACCTGACGGTCTCCGGCTGCCCCATGCGGGACACCATCACACAGCGCGTGACCGACGCGGTCTCGCAGGTCGAGGGCGTCACGCGCGTCGACGTCGAGCTGGACGTGATGAGCGACGAGCAGCGCAAGGAGCTGGCGAGCGCCCTGCGCGGCGGCCAGACCGAGCGCGAGGTCCCCTTCGCCAAGCCCGGCAGCCTCACCCGGGTCTACGCGGTCGCGTCCGGCAAGGGCGGCGTCGGCAAGTCGTCGGTGACGGTGAACCTGGCGGCGGCGATGGCGGCGGACGGCCTCAAGGTCGGGGTCGTCGACGCCGACATCTACGGCCACTCCGTGCCGCGCATGCTGGGCGCCGACGGACGCCCCACCCAGGTCGAGAACATGATCATGCCGCCGTCGGCGAACGGCGTGAAGGTCATCTCCATCGGCATGTTCACGCCGGGCAACGCCCCGGTCGTCTGGCGCGGCCCGATGCTGCACCGCGCGCTCCAGCAGTTCCTTGCGGACGTGTACTGGGGCGACCTGGACGTCCTGCTGCTCGACCTGCCGCCCGGCACCGGTGACATCGCGATCTCCGTGGCCCAGCTCGTGCCGAACGCCGAGATCCTGGTCGTGACGACCCCTCAGCAGGCCGCCGCCGAGGTGGCGGAGCGCGCCGGGGCCATCGCCGTGCAGACCCACCAGAAGATCGTCGGCGTCGTCGAGAACATGTCCGGCCTGCCCTGCCCGCACTGCGGCGAGATGGTCGACGTGTTCGGCACGGGCGGCGGCCAGTCGGTCGCCGACGGCCTCACCCGCACGACCGGCGCCTCCGTGCCGGTGCTCGGTTCCATCCCGATCGACGTCCGGCTCCGCGAGGGCGGCGACGAGGGCAGGCCCGTCGTGCTGTCCGACCCGGAGTCCCCGGCGGGCGCGGCCCTGCGCTCGATCGCGGGCAAGCTGGGCGGCCGTCAGCGCGGCCTCTCGGGGCTGTCTCTGGGGATCACACCGAGGAACAAGTTCTGACCCTCCCAGCGAGGTGACCCGGGGCGCTGTCCGGCAGGACGGCGCCCCTCGTCGTATCCGGACGGCCGCCGGGCGCTAGGCGTAGGCGGCGATGTCCTTGACCACCGAGAAGGCCAGGCCGTACGCGCTCATGCCCCGGCCGTAGGCGCCGAGGTGCACGCCCTGCTCGGTGGACCCGGCGAGGACCCAGCCGAACTCGGACTCCCGGTAGTGGAAGGGCGTCGGCACGCCGTCCACGGGGAGGGACAGGGTCGTCCAGTCCTCGCCGTCGAGGTCGTCCGCGAGGACCCAGGCCGTCTCCGTCTGCTGCTCCAGCCAGTCGTCGCGCAGCGAGTGGTCCATCTGGCCGGGCCAGGTGAAGGACAGCAGGCCCACGCCGGCGAGCCAGGCCGCCGAGGAGACCGAGGTGGCCTCCAGCAGGCCCGTGCCGTCGGCGCTGCGCCGGTCCGGGTTGGCCGCCACGGTCACGACGACCGCGAACTTCTCCTTGGCGTCCTGCTCGTCGCCCGCGACGTGCTCGTTGCGGACCGACGGTTCGTCGCCGTGCCCGATCGAGCCGTGCTCCACGCTGCCGTCGGCCGCCGTACCGATCTGCATCAGCCGGCGCCGTCCCGTGAACGCCTCGTCGAGGCCGTACCACGGGAAGGGCGCACTCAGGTAGCCGTCGACCGTCTGCCGGCCGGACGGGGACTGTGGTCCACCCTCCGCGGCCGGCGTCTGCGCGACCGCCTGACTCGTCGTCTCCATGTGCCCGGACGCCTCCTCGCTCTCGTCGGAACGGAACGGCCCGCCCCCCTTCGGGCGCACTCGTCCGGTCCGCACAACAACTCGGGAAGCATAGCCACACCACCGGCGGCAGCCGGGAAAGCGCCCGGCGCGTGGGTCGCCCGGAGGTCGCCTTGGGGCCCGGTACGCCCCGTCCGGAGTATGAGACGCGTCACCTGCGGTGCGGTGCGGCGGGTGGGCTCAGGTGGCGTCGGCGTCGAAGGGCGGGCGGTCCTCGGCGGGCTGCTCGGGCTTCTCGGGCCTCTCGGGCTTCTTCGACATGTCGATGCGGCCGGCGCCCGAACCGGACGAGGACGCGGACCCGGACCCGGACCCGGACGACGAGGACTCCGTGTCGCGGCTGTGCACCGCGTCGGTGACCTCGGCCATCTCCTTCTTCAGGTCGAAGCCGTTGCGGAGTTCCTTCAGCCCCAGCTCGTCGTTCTCCATCTGCTTGCGGATGAACGTCTTGGGGTTGAGGTCCTCGAACTCGAAGTCCTTGAACTCGGGGCCCAGCTCCTGGCGGATGTCCTGCTTGGCGCTGTCCGAGAACTCCCGGATCTTCCGGATGGTGCGCGTCACGTCCTGGATGACCTTGGGGAGCTTGTCCGGACCGAAGACGAGCACGGCGAGAACAACGAGCGCGACCAGCTCGAGTGGTCCTATGTCATTGAACACCTGAAGCTCCTTGGGATGTCCGGGCCGCCACCACGGTACCCGCCGACCCCGCGTGACCGGTACCGTCCCGTGAGCCCCGAGTGCGTGTATGCGAGCGCTTTCCGAATTGTTTGCCTTCCGCTCAGTCGCCGTCGGAGGAGCCGAGGACCAGGGAGACCTTTGTTTCCTTGCCGCCGCGTTCAAGGGTGAGTTCGAGGCGGTCGCCGGGGCGGTGGGCGCGGGTCTTGACGATCAGTTCCTCGCCGGAGTGGACGCGTTGTCCGTCCACCGCGGTGATCACGTCACCCGGCTTGATGCCGGCCTTGGCGCCGGGACCGCCCTTGGTGACCGCGGATCCGTCGGCGCCGACCCGGGCGCCGTCACCCGTGTAGTTCATGTCGAGGGTGATGCCGATGACCGGGTGGCTGGCCTTGCCGGTGTTGATCAGTTCCTCGGCGACGCGCTTGCCCTGGTTGATGGGGATGGCGAAGCCGAGCCCTATGGAGCCGGACTGGCCGCCCTCCGACTCGGCGCTGCCGCCGCCCGCGGAGCGGATGGCGGAGTTGATGCCGATGGCCCGGCCCTGGGAGTCCAGGAGGGGACCGCCGGAGTTGCCCGGGTTGATGGGCGCGTCGGTCTGGAGGGCGTCGACGTACGACACGTCGCTGGCGTCGCCCTCCTCGCCGCCGGCGGTGATGGGGCGCTCCTTGGCGCTGATGATGCCGGAGGTGACCGTGCCCGCCAGGTCGAAGGGGGCGCCGATGGCCACGACGGGGTCGCCGACCCGGACGTTGTCGGAGTTGCCGAGGGGCATGGGGGTGAGGCCGCTGACACCCTTCACCTTCACCACGGCGAGGTCGTATCCGCTGTCGCGGCCGACGACGGTGGCCTCGGCGGTGTCGCCGCTGTTGAAGGTCACCGTTATCTCGCCGCCGTCTCCGGCGGGGTCCACGACGTGGTTGTTGGTCAGGATGTGGCCGCGGTCGTCGAGGACGAAGCCGGTGCCGGTGCCCGCGGCGTCGCTGCCGTTGACGTGCAGGGTCACCACGCTGGGCAGGGCGCGGCCGGCCAGCGCCGCGACGCTGCCGGGCGCCCGCTCGGCGGACTCGGCACCGGCCTGCGGCAGCTCTACGGTGCCCACGCCGCCGTTGCGCTCCAGGTAGACGCCGATGGCGCCGCCCACGGTGCCGGAGATCAGCGCGATGAGCAGCGCTCCGCCGATCAGCGCCTTCCTGACCCCCCTGCGCCGCTCGTCCGGCGCCCCCGGGGGCCTGCCGCTGTGCTGGAGGGGCTCGGGGGCGGGCGACGCGGCCCAGGGGTCGTAGCGGCCCCAGGGGTCGAGCGGGGGCTCGGCGCCCTGCACCGCCGTCGGCTCGGGGGCATGGCTGCCGACGCCGACGGGCTCGCCACCCGGGGCGGCCGTGGGTGCGGGGACGCCGAGGGACGCCCCGTCACGCATCCCCGCGGGCTGCCGGACCGGAGGGACCGGGGGCGGGGCGTCCGCCAGCGTCGGGTCGGGGGTCGCGCCGGGCGGGGGCGCGGGGGCGGTGGGCGCGGGTGACGGCGGCGTGCCGTGGGGCAGGGGCGGGGCCGGGTGTCCGGTCGGCGGGGACGGGGGTGGGGCGTCCGTCAGCGCCGGGTCGGGCGTTGCACCGGGCGGGGGCGTAGGGATGGCGTGTGTGGGTGGCGGCGGCGTGCCGTGGGGCAGGGGCGGGGCCGGGTGTCCGGTCGGCGGGGACGGGGGTGGGGCGTCCGCCAGCGCCGGGTCGGGGGTCGCGCCGGGCGGGGGCGTGGGGAGGGCGGGCGTGGGCGTCGTTGCCGTGCCGTGGGCCGGGGTGGTCGCCGGGTGCTGGACGGGTGGGGCGGGTGCCCACGGGCCCGGTTCGCCGTACGGCGGGGTGCTGTACGGGTCGGGTTCGTGGAGGGGTTTGGGGCGCTCGGCCGACTGGGCGGGCGGGGTCGCCAGGGGGACGTCGCCGCCGGGCGCCGGGCGGTCCAGCTCGTAGTCACCCTCGTCGGCCGCGCGGGGCGGCACCGGGCGTTCGAGCTCGAAGTCGCCGCCGTCGGTGGGCTCGGGACCCGTACCGCGAGGGCGTTCCAGCTCGAAGTCGCCGTCGGTCGCGTCCTCGGACGAGCGGGGACGCGTCCACCACTTCGCCTTCGTGGGCTTCGCCTCGTTCATGTTCTCCCCCGCAGCTGGCCGCAGATCGTCGGCTCCAAGGGCTCTGGCGCCACCCCGGATTCAATCAGGTTCCGGGCCCGGCGCGCAGAGCCCGTCAGCGGATCGGACGGTGCGAGGGCACCGAAGAGGCCGTGGGGGCCGGGGGCACGGCCGGGTCGGGGGCGGGGGCGGCGAACAGGGCGGGTGGCCGGACCTCGGGCGCCGTCGACCAGGAGGCGAGCGAGAGCGGCGGCACCGCTTCCAGTGGACGTATCAACGGGGACATGGCGGCGGCACCGGCCGTCACCGGGGCGGTCAGCGCGTGCACGGCCTGCCGGCGGGCGTCGGCCCCGGGCAGCCCCGGCACCAGCGGCGCGGAGGCGCTGGTGGGAGCGACGGGGACGTCACCGAGCGACCGCTGCCCCTGGGCCTGCCCGAGCAGCGGACCGGCTGTGCGGCGGCGCTGGCTCTCGGACGTGGTGGCCGCTCCCGCGCCCTGGGTCCGGGTCGGCGTCACATTGCTGCCGGTCCCCGAGCCGCGGGCGTCGGTGGTGGTGTCCGGCGTGCCGAAGGTGACGCCGCCCAGGGCGATGGCGGCCAGCGAGACCGCTCCGGCGGCGGCGAAGGCGAACCGCAGTCCGCGCGAGGCCGACCGCTCGGACTCCTGGCGGCCCACGTCGTGGATCCGGAAGCCCCGCCCCGGTGCGGACGGCGGCAGGACGGAGGCGTGCGGCCGCAGCGGTGCGTAGTCGAACTCGAACCGCTCGCCCCGCTTCGGGCCGAGGGCGCCGGAACCACCGAGCCTTCCGGGCAGCCCGGTCAGGTCGTCGGCGAACCCGCCGCCGAACGGCGGCAGGCCGCCACCGTCCCCGTCACCCCCCGCGGGCAGCCCCTGGAGGCGGGCCAGGAAGCTCTCGGAGGGGGCCGGCGGGGCGGCTTCCGCGAAGACGTTCTTCAACCGGCGCTGCGCGTCGACCTCTGTCTTGCACTTCGGGCAGGTCGCCACGTGCGCCAGTACGCGCTCACGCGCGTCATGACCGAGCTCTCCGTCCACCAGGGCGGAGAGTCGGTCTCCCAGATGCTGCTCTGCGAGGTGTCCCTCGGATTCAGGCCGTGACCCACTCACGCGCTCGTGCCCCCTCCTCCCAGTGCGGGAACGCCGGCCACGAAGGAACGACGCTCGGCGCGCGCCTTGGGTGAACGGTGGGCGAGCGCCTTGCGGAGCTGGGAGCGACCGCGGTGGATGCGGGAGCGGACGGTACCGAGCTTGACGCCGAGGGTCGCGGCGATCTCCTCGTACGACAGCCCCTCGATGTCGCACAGGACGACGGCGGCACGGAACTCGGGCGCGAGGGTGTCCAGCGCCTGCTGGACGTCCGCGTCGAAGTGGGCGTCGTGGAAGATCTGCTGCGGGGTGGGCTCCTTGCTGGGCAGCCGCTCGGCCGCGTCGTCACCGAGCGCGTCGAAGCGGATGCGCTGCTTTCGGCGCACCATGTCCAGGAAGAGGTTGGTCGTGATGCGGTGCAGCCAGCCCTCGAAGGTGCCCGGCGTGTACGTCGACAGGGACCTGAAGACGCGGACGAAGACCTCCTGGGTGAGGTCCTCGGCGTCGTGCTGGTTGCCGGTGAGGCGGTAGGCGAGGCGGTAGACCCGGCCGCTGTGGGTGCTGACGATCTCCTCCCAGGTGGGCGGAGTCCACGCCTGCCCGTCCGCGTCGCTGGTGAAGGTCGCGGTCTGGGCGGGTCCCGTGGCGGGACCGGCGGCGTGGCTGTGGTCAGCAGCGGTGTCGTTCACGGATTTCGGCCTGCCTGCCGATCCGAGGAAGCGCCGCAGCACTCCGCCCCGATCCGCGGGTGCGGCCGCACCTCCCCTGTCGGCTCTGGTGGTGTCCAGTGGAGCCCCTACCATAGCCACCTCGCCCGTTAGCTCCGGATAAGCGGTTTTACGAGAATTTGATCTGTGCTGGCACGGCTCGTACGGCTGCGTCAGCAGTTGCTCGACGCCCTGGTCCATTCGCCGCCCCCCCGTCCCAGCCCCGGCCGCTCGTCGTCTCTTTGCTCTCCCCTTTAAACGACCGGTCCCATCTGCGGGTTCCCGACGCCAACGGATACAGTCACGCCGAGGCAACAACGGGGACAGGAGAGGGTCATTACCGGCAACCGGCAGACGAGCTGGGCGTTCTCCGACGCCTATGTCGCCGAGGACGACGCGCTGCTCTGGGCACGTGACCGGGCCCGCGAGGCGGGTCTGCGCTCGGTGACCCCGGGCACGGGTTCGGCCCTGGGGCTGCTCGCCGCTGCCGTGGACGCGAAGGCGGTCGCGGAGATCGGCACCGGCTGCGGCGTCTCCGGGATCCATCTGCTGCACGGAATGCGACCGGACGGCGTACTGACCACGGTCGACCCGGAGCCGGAGCACCAGCAGTTCGCCCGCCAGTCCTTCCGCGCGGCGGGCTTCGCCAGCAACCGGGCCCGGTTCATCCCCGGGCGCGCCCTGGACGTGCTGCCCCGGCTCGCGGACTCCGGCTACGACCTCGTCTTCTGCGACGGCGACCGCCTGGAGTACCTGGACTACCTCGCTGAATCGTTGCGCCTGCTGCGCCCCGGGGGCCTCGTCGCGTTCGAGGGCGTCTTCGGCGCCGGCCGGACGATCGACTCCGGACCGCAGCCCACCGAGGTGCTGCGGCTGCGGGAGGTCCTGCGCGCGGTGCGCGAGAGCCAGGAACTGGTGCCGTCGCTGCTGCCGGTCGGCGACGGGCTGCTCTGCGCCGTGAAGCGCTGAGCGGAACACCTGGGGCACCACCTGAGACAAACAGTCGCCCCGGCACCACGTGCGGTACCGGGGCGACTGAACGGGTATGGTCGCTCGCGCGTCAGCCGACGACCTTCTTGAGGGCGTCGCCGAGCGCGTCGGCCTCATCGGGGGTCAGCTCGACGACGAGCCGCCCGCCGCCTTCGAGCGGAACGCGCATGACGATGCCCCGCCCCTCCTTGGTCACCTCGAGCGGGCCATCGCCCGTCCGCGGCTTCATGGCCGCCATGCTCGTTCCCCTTCCTGATACCAGCTCACCGTCACCGCCGACGGCCCGTGAGGGCACGCGCAGTCCGGCCCGGACGCGCGACACCGGCATCGAACACATTGCTTCCCAGCCATTATCCCGCATCCCAGGACCCGATGACCAACATCGGTCGGCATCGCTTGGGCAACGCGCGCGAGCAAAACCACTCAATTCGGGGATGTGACTGCGATACTGCGCGCCCTCACCCACTTCCACCGAATGGATACGGACCGGAATTCTTTGACGCAGGTCACATCTCCGCAGCCCCGCGTCGGCGGCGATCTCCGTCATGCTGTTGCCCGACACACGCGACGAAGCGGAGGGGAATTCCATGGCCGACACCGTGCTCTACGAGGTGAGCGACGGGCTCGCGACGATCACGCTGAACCGCCCCGAGGCGATGAACGCGCTGAACATCGAGACCAAGGTCGCGCTCCGGGACGCGGTGCGCTCCGCGGCGGCGGACGCCGGGGTACGGGCGGTGCTGCTGACCGCCGCCGGTGACCGGGCGTTCTGCGTCGGCCAGGACCTCAAGGAGCACATCGGGCTGCTGGCCGCCGACCGGGAGTCGGGCTCGGGCGAGACCATGAGCACGGTGCGCGAGCACTACAACCCGATCGTGCGGGCGCTCGCGGAGGCCGAGAAGCCGGTGGTCGCCGCCGTGAACGGCGTGGCGGCCGGGGCGGGCCTCGGTTTCGCGCTGGCGGCGGACTACCGGATCGTCGCGGACACCGCCGCCTTCAACACGTCCTTCGCCGGGGTCGCGCTCACCGCGGACTCGGGCATCTCCTGGACGCTGCCGCGTGTCGTCGGCCCCGGGCGCGCCGCCGACCTGCTGCTCTTCCCGCGCAGCATCCCGGCCCAGGAGGCGTACGAGCTGGGCATCGCCACCCGGGTCGTGCCCGCCGCCGAGCTGCGCGCCGAGGCCGAACGGACGGCGCGGGCGCTGGCCGAGGGGCCGACGGTGGCGTACGCGGCGCTGAAGGAGGCGATGGCGTACGGGCTGACGCACTCGCTCTCCGAGACGCTGGAGAAGGAGGACGAGCTGCAGTCGCGGGCGGGGTCCTCCGAGGACCATGCGATCGCGGTGCGGGCGTTTGTCGAGAAGCGGAAGCCAAAGTATTTGGGGCGGTGAGCTCGGGGCTTGAGCGCCGTCGGGGTGGTGCGGGTTCGCTGTGGCTGGTCGCGCAGTTCCCCGCGCCCCTTAGGGGGCGCTTCTTGTCACGCACCTTGAGAGGTGGTCGTTGACCAAGCCGCATGCCTGCATCAGGGCGTATGCCGTCGTCGGGCCCACGAAGCGCAGGCCGCGCTTCTTCAGGGTCTTGGACAGTGCCGTGGACTCGGGGGTGATGGCGGGGACGTCGGCGAGGGTCTTCGGGGCGGGGCGGGACGCCGGGTCGGGGGCGTGGGACCAGATCAGTTCGTCCAGCTCGCCCGGCGCCCAGTCGGCGAGCACGCGCGCGTTGGCGAGGGTCGCGTCGATCTTGGCGCGGTTGCGGATGATGCCCGCGTCGGCGAGGAGCCGCTCGCGGTCCTCGTCGGTGAAGGCCGCCACCTCGGCGATCGCGAAGCCGGCGAAGGCGGCGCGGAAGCCGGCGCGGCGGCGCAGGATGGTGATCCAGGACAGGCCGGACTGGAAGGCCTCCAGGCTGAGCCGCTCGTACAGGGCGTCGTCCCCGTGGACCGCCCTGCCCCACTCCTCGTCGTGGTACGTCACGTAGTCCGCGGTGGACAGGGCCCAGGGGCAGCGCAGCGCGCCGTCCGGGCCGGCGACGGCCTCGCCGGTGCTCACTGCTGCTCCTCCGGGGCCGGCTTGTCCATCACCACGTGCTGGTGGGCGGCGGCGGCCCGGGCACCGGCCAGGGCGGACTCCAGGTCGGCGATGCGGGAATCGCGCTCGGCCAGCTCGGCGCCCAGGCGGCCGAGGGCGTCGTCGACGTCCGCCATGCGGTAGCCGCGCAGGACGAGCGGGAAGCGGAGCCGTTCCACGTCCGGGCGGCCCACCGGGCGGTCGGGGGGCAGGGAGTCCCAAAGCCGTTCGGGGTCGGCGTCGGGCAGCGGGCCGCTGTCGCCGCCGCTCACCACGGCCAGCGTCACTCCGGCCACCACGACGACCAGCGCGATGACGAGGAACAGGAACATGACCATCGCTGGGGCCCCCACGGTCGGATCGGTTGGGTCGGGTCGGTTGTGTCGGGTCCGATCGTGCCATGCGAGTCTGACAGCCAGCGGCACTGGGACGAGAGAACGGTATGGACGAGGAGATGTCACAGGGGATGCTCAGGCTGGGCAGGCGTGAATTCGCGGCGCACGAGCCGGTGATCATGGCGATCGTGAACCGGACCCCGGACTCCTTCTACGACCAGGGAGCCACGTTCCTCGACGAGCCCGCCCTCGCGCGCGTGGAGCGGGCGGTCGCCGAGGGGGCCGCGATCATCGACATCGGCGGGGTGAAGGCCGGGCCCGGCGACGAGGTGTCGGCCCAGGAGGAGGCGCGGCGGACGGTGGGTTTCGTCG
This sequence comes from Streptomyces sp. NPDC056128, assembly GCF_042263835.1. NCBI lineage: Bacteria > Bacillati > Actinomycetota > Actinomycetes > Kitasatosporales > Streptomycetaceae > Streptomyces > Streptomyces sp. NPDC056128. The sequence goes on from NZ_JBHJVQ010000032.1 coordinate 22,094, forward strand.
CGGAGGTGCGGCGGCGGTTCCCGGACGTCGTGATCAGCGTGGACACCTGGCGGCACGAGGTCGGCGAGGCCGTGTGCGAGGTCGGGGCGGACCTGCTGAACGACGCGTGGGGCGGGGTCGACCCGAAGCTGGCGGAGGTCGCCGCGCGGTACGGGGTGGGGCTGGTGTGCACGCACGCCGGGGGCGCGGAGCCGCGTACGCGGCCGCACCGGGTGACGTACGACGACGTCGTGGCCGACATCCTGCGGGTGACGCTGGGGCTGGCCGAGCGGGCGGTGGCGCTGGGGGTGCCGCGGGAGTCGGTGCTGATCGATCCCGGGCACGACTTCGGGAAGAACACCCGGCACAGTCTCGAGGCGACGCGGCGGCTCGGGGAGATGGTGGAGACGGGGTGGCCGGTGCTGGTGTCCCTGTCGAACAAGGACTTCGTCGGGGAGACGCTGGACCGGCCGGTGAAGGAGCGGGTGCTGGGGACGCTGGCGACCACGGCGGTCTCGGCGTGGCTGGGGGCGCGGGTGTACCGGGTGCACGAGGTGGAGGAGACCCGGCAGGTCCTGGACATGGTGGCGACGATCGCGGGACACCGGGCGCCGACGGTGGCGCGGCGGGGGTTGGCGTAGGGGGCAGGGCGTCCGCCCCGCCCCCGAACCAGCGCCAGGGCCTAGCGGCCCGCCTCCTTGGAGACCAGGGCGACCGCCTCGTCCACGTCGTCCGTGACGTGGAAGAGGAGGAGGTCCTTCTCGGCGGCCTTGCCCTGGGCCACCAGGGTGCCCCGGAGCCAGTCGAGCAGGCCGCCCCAGTAGTCGGTGCCGAAGAGGACGATGGGGAAGCGGGTCACCTTCTGGGTCTGCACCAGGGTGAGGGCCTCGAAGAGTTCGTCGAGGGTGCCGAGGCCGCCGGGCAGGACCACGAAGCCCTGCGCGTACTTCACGAACATCATCTTGCGGACGAAGAAGTAGCGGAAGTTGAGGCCGATGTCGACGTAGGGGTTGAGCCCCTGCTCGAAGGGCAGTTCGATGCCGAGGCCGACCGAGGTGCCCTCCGCCTCCAGGGCGCCCTTGTTGGCCGCCTCCATGGCGCCGGGCCCGCCGCCGGTGATGACCGCGAAGCCCGCCTCGACCAGGCCGCGGCCCAGCCGGACGCCGGCGTCGTACTCCGGCGAGTCGACCGGCGTGCGGGCGGAGCCGAAGACGCTGATCGCGGGGGGCAGTTCGGCGAGCGTGCCGAAGCCCTCGATGAACTCCGACTGGATGCGCAGGACCCGCCAGGGGTCGGTGTGCACCCAGTCCGTGGGAGCGCGCTCGTCCAGCAGGCGCTGGTCCGTGGTGCTCTTCTGGACCTGACCCCGCCGCCGGAGGACAGGGCCCAGGCGCTGCTCCGCCGGTGGCCGCTTCTTGCCCTCGGGGTTGCCAGTAGCCATGCGCGCTCCCTCCAGTTACAGGTTCTTCCACCTCAGCGTAGATCTACGCGGGTTACGTACGAGGGACCTCAGCATGTCCGCCACGCGCCGGGATAAACTCATTTCGGCGCGGGTGGATCAAGCCGTCAGCCAGGACCGCAGGCGCTCCTCGCCCGCGAGGATCTTCGCCACCTCGACCCGCTCGTCCCGCTTGTGCGCCAGGTGCGGGTTGCCCGGTCCGTAGTTCACCGCCGGTACGCCGAGCGCCGAGAAGCGGGACACGTCGGTCCAGCCGTACTTGGGCTGCGGGGTGCCGCCCACCGCCTCGATGAAGGCGGCCGCGGCCGGGTGGGACAGGCCGGGCAGGGCGGCGCCGCTGTGGTCGTCGACCACGAACTCGGCCACCCCGGAGTCCGCGAAGACCTCGCGCACGTGCGCGAGGGCGTCCTCGGGGCTGCGGTCGGGGGCGTAGCGGAAGTTGACCGTGACCACGCACTCGTCGGGGATGACGTTGCCGGCGACTCCGCCCGTGACGCCGACCGCGTTCAGTCCCTCGCGGTACTCCAGGCCGTCGATCACGGGGTAGCGGGGCTCGTACGCGGCCAGGCGGGCGAGGATCGGGGCGGCCGCGTGGATCGCGTTGGAGCCCATCCAGCTCCGTGCCGAGTGCGCCCGCTCCCCCGTCGTCCTGAGCAGCACCCGCAGGGTGCCCTGGCAGCCGCCCTCCACCTGCCCGTCCGACGGTTCGAGGAGCACCGCGAAGTCGCCCTCCAGCCACTCGGGATGCGCCTCGGCGACGTGCTTCAGGCCGTTCAGGTCGGCGGCGACCTCTTCGTTGTCGTAGAAGACGAAGGTCAGGTCGCGGTTGGGGGCCGGGACGGTGGCCGCGATGCGCAGCTGCACCGCGACGCCCGCCTTCATGTCGCAGGTGCCGCAGCCCCACAGGACGCCGTCCTCGTCGAGCCGGGACGGCACGTTGTCCGCGATGGGGACGGTGTCGATGTGGCCGGCCAGGATCACCCGCTCCGCGCGGCCCAGGTCCGTCCGCGCGACGACGTTGTTGCCGTACCGCTCGACCGTCAGGTGCGGCAGGCCGCGCAGGGCGCTCTCGACCGCGTCCGCCAGCGGTTTCTCGGTGCCGCTCTCGGAGGGGAAGTCGACGAGCCGCGCGGTAAGCTCGGCGGCGTCCAGCGTGAGGTCAAGCGGGGTATCGGCCATGGCTCCGACCCTAACGCCCCTGCCCTTTCGGGCACTGTGCGTACCGGGCGTACACCGGACCCTACCCTCCAGTACCTTGTACGCGTGCTTCAGCCCTCCCCGTCGCCCAAGCGCCGTGGCCGCCTCGTCCGTTCCGGCGCGGCCGCCATGGCCCTGTTCGCCGTCGCCGGATATCTGGCGGTGCAGTACGTCACCGGGGGCGCGGGCGCTCCCGGCTGCAAGGTGGTCTCCGGCGGGAGCGACCGGACGACGTACGAGTTCACGCCGGAGCAGGCGGTGAACGCGGCGACGATCACCGCCGTGGGCACCGCGCGCAAGCTGCCGGAGCGGGCGGTGACGATCGCGCTGGCGACCGCGTTGCAGGAGTCCACGCTGCGCAACCTCGACCACGGCGACCGGGACTCGCTCGGCCTGTTCCAGCAGCGCCCCTCGCAGGGCTGGGGCACGCCGGAGAAGATCATGGACCCGGCGTACTCGGCGGGCCTGTTCTACGACCACCTGGTCGAGATCCCCGGCTACCAGGACCTCGAACTGACCGACGCCGCCCAGCGCGTGCAGCGCAGCGCCTTCCCCGACGCGTACGCCAAGCACGAGCCGGACGCCACGCTGCTCGCGGCCGCCCTGACCGGACGGTCCGCGGCGACCCTGACCTGCGACGGACGCCCCGGCGCCACGCGGGAGAAGGGGCCGGACGCGGTCCGCGCGGCGCTGGTGCGGGACTTCGGGCGCGCGGTGTTCCAGCCGGCCGGCGCGACGGTGGGCGACGCCTCGTCGGCGCCGTCCGCGGCCTCCCGCGCCGGAGGCGGTGGCGGCGCCGACGAGCGGACCGTGACGCTGCCCGTGACCGCCGACGCCGCCTCGGACGCCGGTGAGGACCTGCGGCAGCGCGGCTGGCAGTTGGCGCACTGGGCGGTGGCCAACGCCTCCTCGCTGCACGTCGAGCGGGTCTCGTACGCGGGCCGGGAGTGGACCGCGGGCAACACCGACAGCAAGTGGGCCCCGTCGGGCACCGGCGGCGCCCAGGGCGCGGAGCGGGCCGCGGGCGCGGTACGCATCACGTCCATGCGGTAGCGGACGCCCGTACGATCCGTCACTCCCGCGGGTTACTCGCGCGGGCCTCGGGTCGACGCGGAGCACGCCTTTTCGCGTGGTCACCCCCGAGTGCTCCGGAGCCCGGGAAAATCAAGGGCTGTAAGGATTCGGCAGACTTTCCGACCGGAGCCCTTTTGCCCGTTTTTCTGTGCACCTGATAATGCGACGCATTACCAACTCTTTACGTTGTGCCGCCGCAACCTTCGTCGCCTTCGAGCGGTAGTCACTGCGTCCGAGCCCGGTGGATCACCCGCCGGGAACGGTCGGTACCTCATCTGTTGACTTCCGTCGAAGGAGCATCATGTCCCTCCCCCTGACCCGCCGGATCGCCCGTGCCGCGCTGCTCGTCGCTGCGGGAGCGGCCGCCGGGGTCGGTGCGGCCGGCTCCGCCAGCGCGGCTCCCGAACTGCCCGCCACCCCGAACCTCGGGGGACTGACCGCCCTGGACGGCGCGAACGTCGGCAACACCGTGGACTCCGCCGTCCAGAACGTGACCGAGACCGCGGGCCAGACCGGCGGCAAGGCCGTCCAGAAGACCGTGCCGACCGCCGGCAAGACCGGTGGCTCGGTCGTCAAGAAGGCCACCCCGGCCGCGCAGAACGCCGCCGGGGGCGCGGCGGGTTCCGCCGGGGACATCGTCGGTGCCACGGCGCAGACCGCCACGGAGGGTGGGCTGCCGACGGGCGCGCTGGGCAAGGGTGGGCTGCCGGTGCAGGGCCTGCCGGTCGGCTAGCGCCGGGCTTGTGCGGCGCCGGGGCCCAGGTTCTCTCTTCCTGGGTCCCGGCGTTTTTTCGTGCCCGCGTCGGTGCGGTGGGCGCGTGTTGGCCGGGGCCCGGCGTTGGTGGCTGTGCCCACCCGTTCCGCCCTGCGGAACGACTGCCCACAGCCGGGCCGACAGGCCGCAAGGCCGGATGCCGACAGGCCGGGTGCCGCCAGGCCGGGTGCCGCCAGGCCGGGTGCCGTCAGGGCTTCAGGCGGGCTGTCGCCGCTTGGACGCGTTCGTCCGTTGCCGTCAGGGCCACTCGGACGAAGTGCTCGCCCGCGGGGCCGTAGAAGTCGCCGGGGGCCACCAGGATGCCGCGTTCGGCCAGGTGGGCGACCGTGTCCCAGCAGGACTCGTCGCGGGTGGCCCAGAGGTAGAGGCTGGCCTCGCTGTGCTCGATGCGGAAGCCGTGGCCGAGCAGTGCCTCGCGCAGGGCCGTGCGGCGGGCCGCGTACCGCTCGCGCTGCACGCGCACGTGCTCGTCGTCGCCGAGGGCCGCCACCACGGCCGCCTGAGTCGGCGCCGACGTCATCATGCCGCCGTGCTTGCGGATCTCCAGCAGCGGGCCCAGAACCGCCGGGTCGCCGGCCAGGAAGGCCGCGCGGTAGCCGGCGAGGTTGGAGCGCTTGGAGAGCGAGTGCACGGCCACCAGGCCGTCGTACGAACCGCCGTTGACGTCCGGGTGCAGGACGGAGACCGGGTCGGCCTCCCAGCCCAGCTCCAGGTAGCACTCGTCGGAGACGACGAGGACGCCGTGCTCGCGGGCCCAGGCCACGATCCGGGTCAGCTCCGCCTTCGGCAGGACCCTGCCGGTCGGGTTCGACGGCGAGTTGAGCCACAGCAGCCTAAGCCCGGCCGGGTCCAGGTCGGTCGGGTCGTCGTAGGCCTCGTACTCCGCGCGGGCCAGGCGCGCGCCGACCTCGTAGGTCGGGTAGGCCAGGCGGGGGAAGGCCACCCGGTCGCCGGGGCCGAGGCCGAGCTGGGTCGGGAGCCAGGCGACGAGTTCCTTGGAGCCGACGATGGGGAGCACGTGGCGGTGGGTGACGTCGCGGGCGCCGAGGCGGCGCTCCACCCAGCCGGTGATCGCGTCGCGCAGCGCCGGGGTGCCCCAGACGGTCGGGTAGCCCGGAGAGTCCGCCGCATCGGTCAGGGCCTTCTGGATCAGCTCGGGGACCGGGTCGACCGGCGTGCCGACGGAGAGGTCGACGATGCCGTCGGGATGGGCCGCGGCCGTCTTCTTGTACGGCTCCAGCTTGTCCCAGGGGAAGGTGGGAAGCCGGTCGGAGACTGCGGACACGATGCTGGCTCTCTTTCGTCTTCGTCCTGCGGCAAACGCCTCGGTCCCGTACCGCGCCGATCGGGACGATCAGGCCGTACGGGACCGAGGCGGCGCTGGTGCGGGCCGCTCTTACTGGTTCTGCGGCGGCAGCGCGGCGACGAAGGGGTGATCGCGCTCGATCAGGCCCAGCTTGCTGGCGCCGCCCGGGGAGCCGAGCTCGTCGAAGAACTCGACGTTCGCCTTGTAGTAGTCCTTCCACTCCTCCGGAGTGTCGTCTTCGTAGAAGATCGCCTCGACCGGGCAGACCGGCTCACAGGCACCACAGTCGACGCATTCGTCCGGGTGGATGTACAAGGACCGCTGGCCCTCGTAGATGCAGTCGACCGGGCACTCCTCGATGCACGCCTTGTCCTTCACGTCGACACAAGGCTGCGCGATGACGTAGGTCACGCTGTCGTTCCTCCTCGATAGGGCGCTGGCGGGCCTCCTCAGGCTCCGCCGCCTGGCGCGCGGGAGCGCGGCGTCGTCGATGCCCGCCCCTAGTATCTCCGTTCTTGGGCATGATCCGAACAGGAGGGGTGGACAGACCCGTGGAAATCTCTGCCGCCGGGCGTCTTGAGGTCCGTATCACCGCTGCTGACGTGGGCAAACGAGTCTCCGTGCGGCGCTTGAGCGAACCGGGTGGCGCGGGTGAGAAGTTCACCGACACGGTCGGTGTTCTCACATCGTGGACCGACGGTGTGCTGCTGATCACACGGAAGAGTGGCGAGTCGGTACGTATCGCGGAGTCCGCGCTGGTCGCCGGGAAGGTCGTGCCGTCCGCGCCCGCACGTCGGCGCGGTCCCGCCGCGTCGTACGAGGAGCTGGCGCGGATCGCGGCGCGGGCCTGGCCGCCCGTCGAGAGCGAGTGGCTCGGCGAGTGGCAGCTGCGGGCGGCCGCCGGGTTCACGCGGCGGGCCAACTCCGTGCTCCCGCTCGGCGATCCGGGGCTGCCGCTCGACGACGCGCTGAGCGCCGTACGACGCTGGTACGGCGCTCGCGGGCTGCCCGCGTTCGTGCAGACCGCCACCGGTGCGGAGGGCACGCAGGAGCGGCTGTGCGCGGAGCTGGAGCGGCGGGGCTGGGTGCGTGAGGTGTCGGCCGAGGTGTGGACCGGCGCGCTGGCGCCGGTGGCCGACCTGACCGAGGGCGCCGGGGTGGTCCTGTCCCGGGACGCGGACGACGCGTGGCTGGCCCGCTACCAGCGCAAGGGCGCCGGCGAGGTGGCCCTGCGGGTGCTGGGCGGCGGTCCCTCGGTGTGGTTCGCCACGGTGCCCGGCGCGGACGCCCCGGCCGCGATCGGGCGGTGCGTGGTGGACGGGCGGTGGGCCTCCTTCGCGGCCGTCGAGGTCGACCCCGCGCAGCGGCGCCGGGGGCTCGCGACCGCCGTGATGGCCGCGCTGGCCCGGCGGGCGCTGGACGAGGGCGCGTCGGCGGCCTGGCTCCAGGTGGAGACGGACAACGCGGGTGCGCGGGCGCTGTACGCCGGGATGGGCTTCTCGGCGCACCACGCGTACCACCACTACCGGGAGCCCGCGGACGCCGGGACGGCGACGCCGTGACGGGGCCCGTGCGGCCGCCCTCGCCGGAGCGCTCCGCCGAGGTGCGGCGGCGGTTCGCCGAGGAGGCACGGTCCGAGCGGCCCGACCTGGCCACGCTGTGCCTGCTGCTGGGCGCGGAGGCGGACGGGGGGCTGGACGAGGCGGGTCTTGACGCCGCGCAGGTGGAGCTGGACCGGCTGGCCGGGGAGCTGCCCTTCCGGCCGGGTTCGCCGCGGGCGTGGGCGGTGGCGCTGCGGGATCTGCTCGGCGAGCGGTACGGGTTCCACGGGGTCGCCGCGGACTACCAGCGGCTGGAGTCGTCCCTGCTGCACGAGGTGCTGCGGCGGCGGCGCGGGCTGCCGATCATGCTGTCGGTGGTGTGGCTGGAGGTCGCCCGGCGGGCGGGGGCGCCGGTGTACGGGGTCGCGTTGCCGGGGCACTTCGTGGTCGGGTTCGGGCCGGAGTACGGACCGGAGGAGGAGCGGGTGCTCGCCGATCCGTTCGACGGCGGCCGGGTGCTCGGCGGCGAGGACGCGGAGGTGCTGGTCGCCGGGGCGACGGGGGCGGGGCTGCGGCCGTCGATGCTGGAGCCTGCGGCGCCGCTGGAGGTGGTGGCGCGGGTGCTGAACAACATCCGGGCGTGGGCCGCGGGGCGGCCCGAAGAGTCCGCGGTCGGGCTGTGGGCGATCGAGCTGGCGCTGCTGCTGCCGGCGCATGCGGCGCGGTTGCGGTACGAGCGGGCGCGGTTGCTGGTGCGGCGGGGGGAGTTCTCGGCGGGGGCCGGGGAGTTGGAGGCGTATGCGGAGGTTGTGGGGGCGGTGGACGAGGGGGTCGCGGAGGAGGTTCGGGGGGAGGCGCGGGCCGCCAGGGCGATGTTGAACTGAGGGATGCGCCCAAGGAACCCGGGCCGCGCACGGCCTCTTGCTTTCAGCGCCACCGCGGTCCAGGCAGGTGAAGCACCTGCCTTCAAGACGCTGATGTAGCGGTGCGTCGACTGCCTCAAGCAGCGGCGCGGCCTGGCCGCACGAACCGAAGAGCTCGCGATCGCCTACCAGGCCGCGCGCCACCTCTCGGGCTACCTCATCTGGACCCGTTGCTGACCAGAGCGACCGAACCCTAGTTGACCTGGCCGACCGGTCGCATGGTGATGTGGTTGATGTCCATGCCCTTGGGCTGGTTGAGGGCGAACAGGATCGCGTCGGCGATCTGCTCCGCGGTCATGATCGGTGCCTTGTCGGGACGTCCGCCCCGGTTGTCCCAGAACGGGGTGTCGACCATCCCGGGAGCGATGAGGGTGACACCGACGCCGTCCTGGGTGACCAGCAGCCGGGTGTTCTCCGCCAGGGCGTGAGCCGCCCACTTGGTGACCGAGTACAGGTTGCCGGGGGTGTTCTTGACGCCGGCGACCGAGCCGACGATGACGATCCGGCCTTCGGATTCCTTGAGGTGCGGCAGCGTTGCCCTCACGAGCAGGGCCGGTCCGAGGACGTTGGTGAGGACCATGGCACGCATGGCCTCCGGCAGATGGTCCTCCAGGGTGCCGGGGAGGGAGAATCCGGCGTTGGCGATGACGTTGTCCAAGTGGCCCCAGCACTGCACGGTCTGCCGTACGGCGTGGGTGACGTGGGCGTCGTCGCTGGTGTCGCCGGGGATGGTCAGGAGCCGGTCCCGGTCCGCGACGGAGGCGGAGAAGGACGCGAGCCGGTCGGCGTCGCGTGCGGTGATGACGACGCGGTGGCCCTGCTTGAGGAGTCCTCGGGCGGTGGCGGCGCCGATGCCGGTTGAGCCGCCGGTGATCAGCGTGACGGGTTCCACGGGTATGCCTCCTCGTTGATGGCGGGCATCGGGGCTCCGCCGGGGTTCCACGCGTCGATGAATGAGGGCTGACGTGTGATCTCGACCAGTTCCAGATTGGCGCCGATCCCCGGGACGCGGTGGTAGGCGAAGGGCCGGCCGTAGGGGCAACCGGAGAATTCCTCCGGCATGCCACTGGCGGCCAGTCGTTCGGTGCCGGCCTGGATGCTGGAGGTCCAGAACCCGATGTGGTGGAAGCCGGGTTCTCTGGTGTCGCCCCACGGCCCGCCGGTGGCCGCTTCGATCAGTTCGATGAAAGGGGCGTCGCCGCTGGTGAAGACGATGCGGTACTCCCACTCGCCGATGCTGGCCTTCACCGGCTTCGCCCAGGTGACCGCCGCTGCGGTGGTGAGGTCGCGCATCGCGGCTTCCAGGTCCGGAACGGTGAAGCACACGTGGTAAAGGCCGCTCACACGCTCTCCCGGACGGAGTCGGCCGCCGGTGCGGCACCGGCGGCGGGGAATGCGCTGCGGCGCGCCGCGAGCGCGACGGCGAGCGCGAGGGCGAAGACGGCGAAGGACACCCAGGGCAGCGCGGTGACCCCGGACAGGCCGAGGCTGAGACCGCCGGTGACGGAGCCGAGGGACATGCCCGCGTTGAGGACGGTCACGATCATCGCCTGGGCGACCTCGGCCGCTGATCCGGCCGCCTTGGCTGAGGCTGCCTGGAACATCGTCGGCGCGAGCCCCAGGGCGAAGCCCCATGCCGCGGTGGTGATGACTACGACCCATGCGTTGGTTCCGGCGAGGGCGAAGACGGCCATGCAGACGGTGAACAGGCCGAGGGTGCCGACGACGACGGCGCGGAGGTTCTTGTCGATGAACGCTCCGGCGGTGAACAGCCCCGCCATCGCTGCCGCGCCGAAGGCGAGCAGGACGATGTCCACGTTCCCGCCGAGCCCCGCACGCTTCAAGTAGGGGGCGATGTAGGTGTAGAGGTTCATGTGGCCGACCTCGAACAGCAGCGCGGCGGCGAGGATCGCCGCCAGGCCCGGGAGGAGGAACACCCGCCGCACCGGAAGGCGGCTGGTCGCCGGTTCGCCGGGGAAGGGGGTGACGGCGGCCTGGATCCACAGCGCGACGATCAGTGCGAGTGCGCCTATGACAGCGAAGGTGTAGCGCCATCCGAGGAGGTCACCGGCCCAGGTACCGACCGGCACGCCAAGAGCGAGAGCCGTCGGGACTCCAGCCATCGATATGGCGAGGGCGCGGCCCTTGAGCGGTTCGTCGACCAGGCGCATGGCGTATCCGGCGATCATGGCCCATTGGACGCCTGCGGCCATCCCGGCGAGGGCACGGGCCGTCATGGTGAGGGCATAGCTGTCGGAGACAGCGGTGAGGATGTTGACCAGGGCGACGGCGACGACGGTGGCCACGAGGACCGGCCTGCGGGGCAGTCCGCGCGTGAGCGTGGTCAGGGGTATGGCAGCGACGACGGAACCGGCGGCGTAGACCGTCAGGAGCTGACCGGCCTGTGCTTCGGAGACGGTCAGTCCGTCGCTGATGTGCGGGAGAAGGCCGGCGGGGACGGTTTCGGTGAGCATGGTGAGGAACCCTGCGAGCGCGAGCGCGAGCAGGGCTCCGAGTGGTAGACGGTTGCTTCCGTGTGATGTCACGGTGGTGACGTTCCCCCTTGGTTGTGTGAAGCCCAACCCTTGTGTCATGGGCAGGCGTTGGGGCCCGGGGTGGCAGAACCCGGCCCAAAGGGGCCCCGAATGGGGGGGAAAACCCCAGGGTGGTGTTTTTTGGCGGCCCCCACAAAAAAATCGGCAAAAGAT
>NZ_JBHJVQ010000032.1:33065-93934 GCF_042263835.1 Streptomyces sp. NPDC056128
TCGGTGTGTTCGTTCCCCTTTGTTTGTGTGAACCCCAACCCTTGGGTCATGGGAAGGGTTTGGACCGGGTGATCTATCACCGGGTCCAACGGTCGACCGTAGTGGGTGTCAGACGCCGTTGGTGTTGATGAAGCGCGGCCCGTAGAAGACTGGCTCATTCAGATCGGTGTAGCGGCCAAGAGCCTTGCACTCGTCCGGGTACAGACGTTCGAGCGCCTGTACGGCGGTCTCCGGAACCTGGTGGCGCATGATGTTGAAGCAGGACCGTACGCGCATCTGGTCCATCTGCGTCACCGCGGCGCCGAGGGAGGGCCACCATGTCTCGACGGGGCCGTTCCAGGCCCGGTCCAGGGCGTCCATCATCAGGGTGTAGGCGTCGTCGAATCCCTCGAGCTCCTTGCGGACCTCGGCCGCGTCGGGGTCGAAGGCCAGGAGCTTGGCGTATCCGTCGGCGGGGACGGCGAGGGTGTTGATGACGACCGGCCACACGATCTCTTCACCCCGGAAGAACTCGGGCTCGTTCTCCGGGGAGATCGTGAGCTCAGGGTCGGGTGTCAGGTAGCGGCGGCCGTAGCGCAGTTCGGCGAAGCGGGCGTAGTGAGAGCCTTCCTTCTGGAAGTCCTCACCGGCTGCGACGGTTCCTTCGCCTTCGCCTTCGCCCTGTTCGGTGATGATGTCGAGGCCGTGGTGGAACCTTTCCACCGGGTCGACGCCTTCCTCCGGGGTGAAGGTGAGGTAGCCCAGGTTGCCGCCGACCTGGTTGGCCGGGCCGCCTGCGTCGACCGCACGGCGCAACGCGTCCTTGTGGGTGTCGATGGCTTCCCGGATGGCGTCGTAGAAAGCACCGATGGTGGGGTAGGGGGTGCTGCGCTGGCGGGAGTTGAGCATGAACGCCGGGGCTTCCAGGCGCATGAAGTTCTCCAGCGAGCGCGGGGAGAGCTGGGCGAGGATGACCGGGAGGTCGGGAGCCACCCCACCGGGCAGGCCCCGCGTCGCGTACTTCGGCGCGAGCGTGCGGACACGCGGGCTGCCGCCGAGGGCGGCGACCATGTTGGCGGCGATGGCCATGTGGACCATCTCCTCCATCAGCACACTGCGGATGGTGTTGTACGAGGGGTAGTTCTGCACCTCCAGTGAGTACATGGCTGCGCAGTACAGCGGCATCGTCGAGTGCTCCAGGGCCACGGCGGTCTGAAGCGCTCCGCGTATCCAGTCGACGTCCCGCAGTGCGACGGGGGTGACCTGACCGGTCATGGGTGGCCTCCTGCCGGTTTCAGAGACTGTCGTCGGTCTTGGCCGGGAACAGCATCGGCTGGAACAGGTCCTGGAAGGAGGCCTCCAGTTCGGGGTGGTGGTAGAACTCGGGACCCTGCTCTTCGAAGATCGCGTCACTGATGCCGCCGTAGGTGTCGAACATCATCGCGACGATGGTGCCGACCTCCCGGCCGAAGTAGTGGGCGACCAGAGCGACGGTGCCGCCGTTGATGCCGTAGGAGCCGGTGAACGTCCAGATACGGGACGACGGGTTGGCCACCCACATGCGCCGGTTCTCCGGCACGTTGAAGCCTTCCTCGCGCATGCCGCGGCCGATCGCGGCGACGGAGGTGATGTGCTCGTCGTTGACGATGCCGGCGCGGACGATCGCCCCGACACCGGAGCAGTTCGCGGCGATTATCTTCCCGGCTTCGTGGTGCCGGCGAATCGCCTTCAGGACCCGCTCGTCGGAGAGGATCGCGCCGGAGCCGACGCCGCCGGGGATGTAGAGAATGTCGAACAGGTCGTCCTCGGTGAGAACGCCGTCGGCGACGACGTTGGTGCCCATCTGCATCTTGATCACGCCCGGCTCCAAGGAGACCAGCCGCACGTCGAGGTCGCGGGGAGCGGCTTCGCGCTGCCACGGGGCGATGGAGCCGTTCAGGACCATCGCCGTGCCCTTGAAGATCTCGGTCGGGGTGAGGCAGTCCTGCTCGGAGACGGACTCGTAGCCGAGAATGCCGATGGAGTTGATCTGTGTGGTGATGGTGCCGGGCACCTGCTGCGGTTCGGGCCGGCGTCCACGCATGGGAGTGGGAGTGCTCACGGTGTGTCACCCTTCGCTGAAGTGAGGCCGGAGGTGTCCGGTCGTGAACCGGCCCCCGTGTCCTGCACATTCACACCGGCCGGCGCCCGGGTTCAAATAAGCGCCTGGGCAGGGAGACATCACCGCCTCGTAGAACACCTGCGCCCTTATCTCGGGGCGCCCGGTTCCTTATTTGGATCTCCCCTCGCGCCTGCCTAGGTTCGTAATCGGCCGGGGACACCGAGCCACGAAGGGGGATCCATGTCCGAGCTGACGCAAGGCCAGATAACCACCCAAGACCCACAGCACGACTACGCCGTCCGTATCGACCCGGGCCCGCGGGACTTCTCAGCCCTCAACGAAGTCGTCCGCAAGGGCTCCCGGATCGGGAACGAGCGCCTGGAGGGCGACGACCACCTCAACGAGGTCATCCCCAAGCCGTGGGGAATGGAGTACCGCATCTACGTGGACGACTTCATCGACGTGTGGAACCTGAAGATCGAGCAGGGCCAGTCCACCTCGATGCACGTCCACCCCCGCAAGCTCACCTATCTGCTGTGCCTCGCCGGACAGGGCGTCACGGACACTCTCACCGAGCAGTACCCCGTCGGCGCCGGCACCATCCTGCGCATCGGCGGCGGCGCTTTCCACTCCACCCGCAGCGTCGGTCCCGGCCCCCTGTGGCTGGTGGAGGTCGAGGCCCCGCGCAACAAGTTCGACCTGATCCGGCTGCGCGACAACTACGCGCGGGAGAACACCGCCTACGAGACCGAGCACGCCGAGGCGCCGGACCTCCCGGCCCAGCCCGTCTCGTACCTGCCGCAGGCCCGGTTGCGGGAGAAGTCCCCCGGCGGTGAGTTCGCCTTCGGGATCCGCGCCGGCATGGACGTCTTCTACCGCCGCCAGCAGCAGGACCTCTTCCACGTCCCGCTCGGCCTGACCGGTGTCGTCACCGGAGAAGTGGACATCCTCGCTCCCGCCCAGGGCGATGCCCGCCGCCCGGCGCTCGATCAGTACTACCTCTCCCTCTCGCTCGCCTGACCAGCCCCCACTTTGCCCTGCATCTGCCAGAACGGAGTACACCCATGCCCAGCGCCGCGATCATCACCGGACCCGGCTTCCAGGACCACGACGTCGTCTACACCTACTACCGGCTCCTGGAAGAGGGCTGGAACGTGGACGTCGCCACCAAGAACGGCGCCGACGTCACCGGCAAGTACGGGATCCCGCTGCCGATGGACAAGACCGCCAAGCCGCTCGTCGCCTTCGACCAGCTCGACGCCGCGCACTACGACGCCGTCATCCTCACCGGTGGCCACGAGGCCCCCGACCGCGTCCGGCAGGACGCGAACGTCCTCGACTTCGTCCGCGCCATGGACAGGCAGGAGAAGGTCGTCGCCGGCCTGTGCCACGGCCCGTGGATCATGGTCTCCGCCGGAGTCCTCAAGGGCCGCACCGCCTGCGCCTACATCGGCCTGCGTGACGACGTCATCAACGCCGGCGCGAACGTCGTCGACTCCGACGTGATCGTGGACGGTCACATCATCACCTGCTCCTACTACGCCTACGTCGGCCGCTTCATGCGCAAGGTGTTCGACACCGTCGCCGACAAGGCCGGCAAGGCCGGGGTGGCAGCGGCATAGCCACGTTCCCCCGGAAGCCCGGCGCATCAGGAACCGGGGGAGCGCTGCCACTACCTGGGCGCGGGGCGCCGGGAGGCGAATTCCCCCGGCCGGAAATCCCGGCGTCCCGCGCGTCCACTCAAGCCCATATCTCGGGGGAGCCTCGTGCTGATACTCGACTTCGACGGCGTCATCGCCGACGCCTTCACCGAATGCGCCATCGTCACCTACTACGCCGACCAGGACCCTGAGCAGGTCGCGCTCATACCCCTCGAAGAGCTGGCCGCCGGCGTCCCCAGGGGATTCCTGAACCGCTTCGGCCTGGTGCGCAAGTACGCCCGGCTCCTGGAAGACTTCATGGTCGCCCGCGACCCACAGGCCGAAAGCATCACAGGCATCGGCGACTACGAAGCCCTCCTCGCCCACATCCCGCCCAAGCAACTCGCCTCACTCGCCAGAGGCGCCACCACAGTACGGGCCGCCCTGCGCGCGGCACAGGGCCCGGAGTGGCGGGCCATGCACACCCTCTACCCCGGCATCCGGGACCTGCTGGAACGCCACCGGGGAAGAGGAACCTCGATCGTCACGGCGAAGGACGCCGACTCGGTACGGGAGATCCTGGAGCACCACCGGCTCCAGGCCGCAGTGGTGGAGGTGATCGGCGAATGCTCCGACAAGCGCTCTGCCGTACTGGATCTGGCCGCCGGCGACGGCATCCAGCCCGATGCGGTCACCTTCATCGATGACCACATCACCAACGCCCTCGCCGTACGCGACACCGGCGCCCGGTCCTTGTGGGCCTGGTGGGGCTACCACACCCCGGATCACATCGACCGGGCCATCCAACGGCGCCAGCGCCGTGTCTACCTTCCCGAACTGGCCACCCTCACGGCCTGACCCTGAAAGGACCCTGTCATGCCGAAGGTTCTCTTCGCCCTCACGTCCAACGACCGGCTCGGCGACACCGGCCGCAAGACCGGTTTCTACGTGCCCGAAGTCGCTCACCCTGCCCAGGTCTTCGAGCAGGCCGGATGGGACATCGCGTTCGTCTCCGTCGAAGGCGGCCCGGCGCCGAAGGACGGTGTGAAGGAAGGCGACACGATATCCGCCGAATTCCTCGACAAGTACGCTGAGAGCCTCGCCGCCACACCTACGGCGCACGGGCTCAAGGCCGCGGACTATGACGCGATCTACTACGCCGGCGGCCACGGGACCATGTGGGACTTCCCGCACGCCACCGACCTTGCCCGGCTCGCCGCCGACATCTACAACCGTGGCGGTGTCGTCGCCGCCGTCTGCCACGGCCCCGCCGGACTCCTCCCCATCACCCTGGAGGACGGGCGCCCGCTGGTCGAGGGCAAGCAGGTGTCCACCTTCACCAACGAGGAGGAGGCTGCCGTCAGCCTCAGCGACGTTGTGCCCTTCCCCCTGGAGACCGCCCTCATCGACAAGGGCGCCAAGATCACCAAGACCGGCAACTTCGCCGAGCACGCGGTGGCTGATGGCCGCCTGGTCACTGGCCAGAACCCGGCCTCCGCGGCGAAGGTCGCCGAGCTGACCATCCGTCAGTCGACGGTCGCCACCGTCTAAGCTGCAAGGGACCGATAGAACGCCGCCGGTGGGCGGTGTCACTCCGCATGACCAGCGGAGCGACACCGCCCACCAGGACACGCAGAGTGATCATGTACGTTCAGAAATCACGGGGGATGGTTTGGACCACGCCGCCCGGCGCGTCGCATCCCCCTACCGGTCACGGGGGGCCGGACGACATGCAAATGGGATGGTTGCAAACCTTCATAGCCGTGTACCACAAGGGATCGTTCACCAAAGCCGCCGCACATCTGGGCATCACGCAGCCTGCCGTGACCCAGCAGATCCGCGGCCTCGAAGCGGAACTTGGCAAAGCTCTGTTCGACCGCACGCCGCAGGGCGCTGTACCGACCGTGGAAGGCGAGGCTCTCGCGCACGACATCGAGGGCCCCATCACCGGTCTGACCGCCGCGATCAGTCGGCACTTCGATGTCTCTCCGTCCAACCGGCCGATACGACTGGGCGGGCCGACAGAACTGATCATCACCCGCGTTATGCCCTCCATCGGCCGGCTTATCGCCGATGGGCTGGACATGAGGGTCACCCTCGCGGAATCCTCCAGGCTTCTCGACGACCTCAAGGCAGGTCACCTCGACATGGTGGTCTCCACCATCCAGCCACGCTGCCGCGGCCTGGACGGCACCGCACTCACCGACGAAGAGTTCGCCCTCGTCGCCTCCCCAGCGGTCGCGGACAGCCTCCCGGCCGGAAGCCTCGCCGTGGACGGGCCACGTGCGCTGGAGAAGCTGCCAGTGATCTCCTACGCCGAGAGCCTGCCGATCATCCGCAGCTACTGGCGCACCGTCTTCGACAGTCCGCCCCCCGGGCCGCCGGCCGCCGTCATCCCCGATCTGCGTGGGGTGATCTTCGCCGTCATCGCTGGGGCCGGGATCTCCGTCGTCCCTACCTACTTATGCGCCGAGGAGATCGCCGCAGGCAAGCTGGTGATGCTGGTGGAGCCGGAACTTCCGCCCATCAACACTTTTCACTTGGCCATCCGCTCCGGCACGCTCACGGATCCACGCCTCGCCCGGCTTCACGCTCACCTGATCACCGAAGCACCGAAATGGACTGACGTCCACAGCTGAACCACCCCGCACGAGCCGCAGCCGGCCAGCACGGTCCGGCAGGCGCTGCACCCCCTTCGGGGCGCTCGTGCGGACCGAGGGGGGCGCCCGGCGAGTGCCCGGCGCCCCCTCGTGGAGTGGTGTCGTCAGCTCGGGTTGGTTTCGATGACGGCCACCCGGTCGGTCTTGCTCTTCAGGGCCTGGCGCAGGGCGCCGTAGACGTCCTCGGGGGTGACGGGCGTCTTCTTGCCGTTGGCGCGGGTGATGAGCACGCCGTCGAACGTCTGGCCGTAGAGGCCCTTGAGGGCGTTCAGGTCGGGCTTGTCGACCAGCTTGCCGCCCACGGCCGTGACACCGAGGAACTTCCAGAGCGATTTCTCCGGGCTGAACGCGATGCTGTGCGCCGGGTCCGTCTGCACGGTCACCTTGGCCGACATCGCCGGCTCGGCGAACTCCTTCATGATCCGGTCGACCTCGGCCTTGGCGACCGTCGGCTGCTGGGTGGTCGTCGGCACGTTCACCGCGGTGGCGGTGCCCGTCTCCACCTGGGTGCGGTACGCCGCCTGCACCGCCTCGGTCGACTTGGCGACGTCGATGCCCTTGCCCGCCTTGCCGTAGACCGGCACGGCCCTGCCGGACTCGAACTCGATCGTGCCCTCGGTCACCGATCCGGCGCCGCCCGCCGCGTCCTCCAGGGCGGCGTGCAGCTTCTCCTCGTCGACCGGCATGACCGGGTCGACCACCCGCTTCTGGCCGAAGAGCGAGCCGATGACGGAGACCGGGTTGTAGTCGCTCGTGGCCGCCGCGCTGGCGGTGGCCTGCGAGTCGAGCTGGAGCCCGGCCTGGTCGGGCTTGAGGGAGACGGTCTCGCCGCCCACCGTGAGCTTCAGCGGCTTGCCCGCGCGGGCGGCGAGGGTGTCGTCCAGCTTCTCGACGGCGTCGTCGCGGGTGCCGCCGCCGATGTCGACGCCGAGCACGGTGGTGCCCTTGGGCACGTCGGAGCGGTTCATCAGCAGGCCGGCGCCGTAGGTGACACCGGCGACCACGACCAGGCCGCCGACGAGCAGCGGCAGCTTGCCGCGCCCCTTCTTCTTGGCGGGCTTGGCGGAGCTCGCCGGGGGCGTGGAGACCGGTTCGGGCAGCTTGGGGGGCGTGTGCGGCAGGGGTCCGTCGCCGCCGGGGCCCTGGAACGGCGCGGTGCGCTCGCTCGGCACGACGGGGATGCCGCTGGTGACGGTGTTGCCAGAGATGTTGTCCGGGTTGCCGTAGCCCGGAGTGCCCGGCTCGGGGGCCGGCTTCTGCGGGGTGAGGATCGCGGTGTCGTCGCTGAGCCCGCCACCGGGGCCGGTACCGGGGCCCTGCGTCCTGCCGGGGGCGCTGGGCCCTCCAGGTCCCCGTACGCCGGTCGGCGCGGGCCCGCGCTGTGCCGGGGGCGCTCCGGGCCCCGCGGCCGCCCCGGGGGCGCCGAAGTCGCCGAGATCGCCGAGGTCGCCCACCGGGGGCGGCGAGAGCCGGCCCTCGCCGGTGACCGGGCCGCCGGTCGGACCCGCGGGGCCCGAACCGCCGCCGTAGGGGGACTGCCCGTTCGGGCCTGCGCCCTGGGCGCCCGGTCCGTCGCCGGAGAAGTACGGCAGGTCGTCGCGGCGCGGCTCGCCGCCGGGGCCGGTGCCGGGGCGGGCGCCGTTGCCGCCGAGCGGTCCGGCCGCCAGCGCCTCGGTCACGTCGAAGGAACCGGTGCCTCCGCCGTGGCCGGGCGCCACGGGACCGCCGGTCGCCCCGGGGAGACCGGCGCCGTTCGTGGAGCCGGGCCGGGCGCCGCCGGGCACGTTCATGGAGCCGACGACGCCACCGGGACGGCCGCTGCCGCCCCCCGGCCGCGCACCGCCACCCGGCCGCGCACCGGCACCGGGCGCCCCGCCACCGGACGCGCCCGCGCCGGGTGTGCCGGCCGGGGCACCGGTCGCGGGGGCCGAACCCCCGGGCAGACCGGCGCCGTTGGTGGAGGCGCCGCCCTGAGTGCCCTTGCCGGGACCGGACTTGCGGGGCGCGAACCAGTCGCTGGTCGGCTTCTCCTCGGCGGGCCCGGCGGGCTCGGCGGGAGCCTCGGGCGCGCTCGTGGGCGCTGCCGCGCTCGGCGCGGGCTGCTCGGCCGTCGTCTCCGCGTCGCCCGCGCCGCGCTCGGCGTCCGTGACGGGCTTGCGGACGACGACCGGCGGGATGGGCCGCGACCCGGGGATGTTGATCCGGATACGGGTCGTCAGCGTCGTCTCGGTCTTGCGCTCCTCCGGTCGCGCGGCCGAACGGCCCGCGTCCGCACCGGCGTCGGAAGCCGTGGGTGTCCCGTAGGGCGGGGTGCCCGACGGGTACGCGGCTCCGCCGCGCCCGTGGGGCCCGGAGGACGAACTGTCAGTTTCACGACTCAAGGCAGGTTCTCCCGGTTGGCTCCGCCGCCCGTCACCCCTTCAGAGCGGGCGGCTCGGCGGCGCGCACCACCATACTGGCCACTTCTCACGCGTATCCCGTGACCGCCGGGGAAACCCACACCGGACTCGCACGCGCGCACAACGGCGAAGTAGTACGTCACTTGCCATGTCGGACAGCGTCGCCGTCCGGTTGCCGTACCGGCGCCAGGGTGGCGCACATCACAGCAACGGCGATCCCGCCGAGCAGGAAGAGATAGGAGCCGCTGCCGGCGGCGAACACGAAGTCGCCCTCCGGACGGCTGGTGGTGAGCAGCACCACGGCGAGCGCCCAGCCCGCGGCCGGCGCGACGGCGCCGCCCCGGCGTCCCACGGCACGGCCCGCCCCGAGACAGAGCCCGGCCTCGGCGGCCAGGGCCAGCAGCAGCCCGCCGGGGAACCAGGCCGGCTGCAGCAGCGCCCCGGCGACGCCGATGACGGCGCCGAGTACGAAGAGCCCCACGTAGAGGGCGGCGCGGCCGAGCGAGGGCGGGCGCAGGGGCTGGGCCAGCGCGGAGGTGGTCGGCGGGGTGCGTCCGCTCACGACGCCTCCTCGTTCTCGATGGCGCTGATCCCGGCGAAGAGATCACTTTCGACCCCGGCACCGCCCCGCTCGCCGCGCACCAGCTCGTAGTACTCGGTGGTGAGGACCGGCTGGGCCAGGTCGTTGGAGAGGACGAAGTACGGTTCGGCGACCGTGATCTGCGTGGCGTGGGCGCGCATCGCGGCGGCCTTGGCGGCGGCGTACGCGGTGCCCTCGCCGCGGATCTCGGTGGTGATCTTCCCGTCGTCGACGACGCCCGGGACGTCCTCGACGCCGGCCGCCCTGTCGAACGGCGTGCCCGGCAGGTCGGCACGGAGGCGGGTGAAGCCGTCCTCGGCGAAGGAGCGCGGGACGCGGTTCCAGTACACCTTCTCCACCGGGCAGCCCGCCTCGGCCGCCAGTTCCACCGACCGCATGGCGATGCGGTGGGCCTGGATGTGGTCGGGGTGGCCGTAGCCGCCGTCGGGGTCGTAGGTGACGAGCACCTGGGGGCGTACCTCGCGGATCACCTCGACGAGGAGTGCGGCGGCCTCGTCGAGGTCCGCCTGCCACAGGCAGCCGGGGTCGTCGTTGTCGGGCAGGCCCATCATCCCGGAGTCCGCGAACCGGCCCGGCCCGCCGAGCAGCCGGAAGTCCTCGACGCCGAGCGCGCGCATGGCGTCCGCCAGCTCGCCCCTGCGGTGTCCGCCCAGGGCGGCACCGGACAGGTGCGAGAGCTGCGGCGGGATGACCTCCCCCCGCTCACCGAGGGTGCAGGTCACCAGCGTCACGTGGGCGCCTTCGGCGGCGTACCTGGCCATGGTGACGCCGTTGTTGATCGACTCGTCGTCCGGGTGCGCGTGCACCAGCAGCAGACGCCGGGCGGGCTGTTCCTTCATGCCCCCACCCTATGAGGCCCGCCCGTCAGAAGTTGATGCTGCCGATCATCCCCGCGATGTTCGTCGTCAGCTCACTGATCGTGGGCGCGACGGTCGAGGAAGCCAGGTAGAAGCCGAGAAGCATGCACACCACCGCGTGCCCCGCCTTCAGACCGGATTTCTTGACCAGCAGGAAGACGATGATCGCCAGCAGCACAACCGCCGAAATCGAGAGTGCCACGGCGGCTCACCTCCAATAAGCCCAGGGACATGAGGGGGTCGGTCGCAGTCGGAGCTTGGGACAGTGCACGCAGATAAATCCACGCGGCGGGCACCTGGTTGATACCCACTATGCGCTAGTGATCATAACTATCCGTGCGCGCGCATCTCTCGGCGCACGGCCGCACAAGGGGGCGCATGGCCAATATGGTCGAGGCATGACGACCGAGTCCGACTCCTTCCCCAAACGGCACGCCCGCACCCAGCGGTTCACGCTCGGCGCGCCGCGTTCGTTCACCGTGGCGCCCGACGGTTCACGGGTCGCCTTCCTGCGCTCCGGCACCGGCACGGACCGGGCCAACTCCCTCTGGGTTCTCGACATCGACGAGGGCACGGAGCGCGTCGCCGCCGACCCGCGAGCCCTCCTCGGCGGCGCCGAGGAGGCCCTGTCGCCCGAGGAACGGGCACGGCGCGAGCGCAGCCGTGAGGGAGGTGCGGGCATCGTCGGCTACGCCACCGACTCGGCGGTCGAGCTGGCCTCCTTCGCCCTCTCCGGGCGGCTGTTCGCGGCCGAACTGCGGGCCGGCACCGCCCGCGAACTGTCCACGCCCGGACCGGTCATCGACCCCCGCCCCTCCCCCGACGGCCGGCACATCGCCTACGTCGCGCGGGGCGGCCTGCGGGTCGTGGGCGCCGAGGGGGACGGGGACAGGGCCCTGGCCGAGGCGGACGGCGAGGGCGTCACGTACGGGCTCGCCGAGTTCGTCGCCGCCGAGGAGATGGGCCGCAGCCGGGGCTTCTGGTGGAGCCCGGACTCGGACCGGCTGCTGGTGGCGCGGGTGGACGACACGCCCGTGCAGCGCTGGTGGATCTCCGACCCGGCCCGCCCCGAGCGTGATCCACAACACGTGCCGTACCCGGCGGCGGGCACCGCCAACGCGGACGTACGGCTGTTCGTCCTCGGCCTCGACGGGGGGCGCACGGAGGTTCTGTGGGACCGGGCACGGTACCCGTATCTGGCGCGAGTGCACTGGTCAGCGTCGGGTGCGCCGCTCCTTCTCGTACAGGCGCGCGACCAGCGCAGCCAGTTGTTCCTGGCCGTGGACACCGTCTCCGGGACGACCCGGATGGTGCACGCCGACGAAGATCCAATTTGGCTGGAACTCTTCCCCGGCGTGCCCTGCTGGAGCCCGTCCGGACAGTTGGTGCGGATCGCCGACGAGGGCGGTGCGCGCGTGCTGGCGGTCGGTGAACGGCTGCTGACCGGGGGCCAGTTGCACCTGCGGGCGGTGCTGGACGTCGGCGACGACGACGTGCTGGTCTCGGCGTCGGCGGGCGCGGAGGCGGCCGATCCGGAGACGGGCGAGGTGCACGTCTACCGGGTGAACGAACTCGGCGTGGAGCGCGTCTCGCAGGAGCCCGGCGTGCACACGGCGGTGCGCTCCGGGGACGTGTCCGTTCTCGTCTCCGCGACGCTGGAGCGGCCGGGGGCCCTGGCGCGGGTTCTGCGGGACGGCAAGACGGCGGCCACCGTCACCTCGTACGCCGAAGACCCCGGTTTGTCCCCGCGCGTGACCCTCACCCGAGGGGGCGCACGCGCTGTCCCGTGCGCCGTGCTTATGCCAACGGACTACCACGGTGACACCCTCCTCCCGGTGCTCCTGGACCCGTACGGTGGCCCGCACGGCCAGCGGGTGGTCGCGGCGCACAACGCCCACCTCACCTCGCAGTGGTTCGCCGACCAGGGGTTCGCGGTGATCGTCGCCGACGGGCGGGGCACGCCGGGACACTCCCCCGCCTGGGAGAAGTCCATCAAGGACGACGTGGCCGCGGTCGTGCTCCAGGACCAGGTCGACGCGCTCCAGGCACTCGCCGCCGACTTCCCGCTGGACCTGAACCGAGTCGCCGTGCGCGGCTGGTCCTTCGGCGGCTATCTCGCGGCACTGGCGGCCCTGCGCCGGCCCGACGTCTTCCACGCCGCGGTGGTCGGCGCGCCGGTCACCGACCTGCGGCTCTACGACACCCACTACCAGGAGCGGTACCTCGGCGACCCCGGCGAGCAGCCGGACGTCTACCGCCGCAACTCGGTGATCGACGACGCCGGACTGGTGGACGCCGCCGAGCCGCACCGCCCGATGATGGTCATCCACGGGCTGGCGGACGACAACGTGGTGGTCGCGCACTCCCTGCGCCTGTCCTCGGCCCTGCTGGCCGCCGGGCGCCCGCACGAGGTGCTGCCGCTGTCCGGCGTCACGCACATGACCCCGCAGGAGTCGGTCGCCGAGAACCTGCTGCGGCTCCAGGTCGACTTCCTCAAGCGGTCGCTGCCCGCGCCGTCGTAACGTCGTCCCTCACCCGTCCGTCTCCGGCGGAACCACCTGCTTCTCCTCCGCGAAGTGGCACGCCGAGTCGTGGGCCGCGGGTCCGGTGGCCGAGCGGAACTCCGCGGGGACGGCGAGGGCCGGCACCTCCAGCGCGCACCGCTCCTTCGCCTTCCAGCAGCGGGTGCGGAAGCGGCAGCCGGATGGGATGTTCGTCGGGGACGGGACGTCGCCGGCCAGGATGATCCGCTCCCGGTGCTCCCGGGCCTCCGGGTCGGGCACCGGTACGGCGGACAGCAGGGCCTGGGTGTAGGGGTGGGTCGGGTGGTCGTAGATCTCGGCGTCCCGGCCGGTCTCCACGATGCGGCCGAGGTACATCACCCCGACCCGGTCGGAGATGTGGCGGACGATCGACAGGTCGTGCGCGATGAAGATGTAGGACAGGTCGAACTCGTCCTGGAGGCGGCCCATCAGATTGATCACCTGGGCCTGGACGGAGACGTCGAGGGCCGAGACCGGTTCGTCGGCGACGATGATCTCCGGGCGCAGGGCGAGGCCGCGCGCGATGCCGATGCGCTGGCGCTGGCCGCCGGAGAACTGGTGGGGATAGCGGTTGATGTACTCCGGGTTGAGGCCGACCACGTCCAGCAGGTGCTGGACCCGGGCCCGCCGGTCGCCCTTCGGCGCCACCTCCGGGTGGATGTCGTATGCCTCCCCGATGATGTCGCCGACCGTCATGCGGGGGTTGAGGGAGGTGTAGGGGTCCTGGAAGACCATCTGGATGTTGCGGCGCACCGCCTTGAGGGCCTTCCCGGACAGCTTGGTGATGTCCTCGCCCTTGTAGCGGATCTCGCCGGCCGTCGGGCGCTCCAGGTTGACCAGCATCTTGGCGACCGTGGACTTGCCGCAGCCGGACTCGCCGACGATGCCGAGGGTCTCGCCGCGGTCGAGGTGGAAGTCGACGCCGTCGACCGCCTTCACCGCGCCGACCTGCTTCTTGAAGAGGATGCCGGTCGTCAGCGGGTAGTGCTTGACGAGGCCGGTGACCTGAAGGATCGGCTCAGCCATGCAGGCACTCCCTCCAGAAGTGGCAGGCGCTGCCCCGCTCCGCGTCGGACTCGGTGACGTCGTACAGCGGTGGTACGTCGGTGCGGCAGACGTCCTGGGCCATCGGGCAGCGCGGGTGGAAGGCGCAGCCGGGCGGGATGCGGGTGAGGTTGGGCGGCAGGCCCTTGATGGCGTACAGCTCCTGGCCCTTCTGGTCCAGGCGCGGGATCGACTCCAGGAGGCCGCGGGTGTAGGGGTGGGCGGGGTTCTTGTAGATGTCGTGGACCGGGGCGGTCTCGACGATGCGGCCCGCGTACATGACGGCGATCTTGTCGGCCACGTCGGCGACCACGCCCAGGTCGTGGGTGATGAGGATCAGGCCCATGTGCAGCTCGCGCTGGAGTTCCGCGAGCAGGTCCATGACCTGGGCCTGGACGGTGACGTCGAGGGCGGTGGTCGGTTCGTCGGCGATGATCAGCTTGGGTTCCAGGGCCATCGCCATGGCGATCATGATGCGCTGGCGCATGCCGCCGGAGAACTGGTGCGGGTACTGCCGCACCCGCTCCTTCGCGGCCGGGATGCGGACCCGGTCCATCAGCTCGACGGCCTTGGCGTGCGCGTCCTTGCGGGACATGCCGCGGTGCACGGTGAACATCTCGGCGAGCTGGGCGCCGACGGTGAGGACGGGGTTCAGCGACGACAGCGCGTCCTGGAAGATCATCGCCATCTCGGCGCCGCGGACCTTCCTGCGCTCCTCCTCCTTCAGCTTCAGCAGGTCCCGGCCCTCGAAGAGAACCTCGCCCGAGGTGATCCGGCCCG
The DNA here is from genome assembly GCF_042263835.1 of Streptomyces sp. NPDC056128. Classification (NCBI taxonomy): domain Bacteria; kingdom Bacillati; phylum Actinomycetota; class Actinomycetes; order Kitasatosporales; family Streptomycetaceae; genus Streptomyces; species Streptomyces sp. NPDC056128. The sequence continues at coordinate 47,670 of NZ_JBHJVQ010000032.1, forward strand.
GCGGGATGTCGAGGATGCCCATGATCGTCTGGGCGGTGACGGACTTGCCGGAGCCGGACTCGCCGAGGACGGCCAGGGTCTCGCCCGCGTCCACGCCGTAGCTGACGCCGTTGACGGCTCTGGCGACGCCGTCCCGGGTGTGGAACTCCACGTGCAGGTCGCGCACTTCGAGCAGCATGGCGCCGGCTCACCTCAGCTTCGGGTCGAGGGCGTCGCGCACCGCGTCGCCGAGCATGATGAACGCGAGGACGGTGATGGCCAGCGCGCCCGACGGCCACAGCAGGGCGTGCGGGGCGTTGCGGACGTAGGGGGCGGCGGCGGAGATGTCGATGCCCCAGGAGACGCTGGGCGGCTTCAGGCCGACGCCGAGGAAGGACAGGGTCGCCTCCAGGGAGATGTAGGTGCCGAGCGCGATGGTCGCCACGACGATGACCGGGGCGACGGCGTTGGGCGCGATGTGCCGCAGCAGCAGCCGGGAGTTGGAGGCGCCGAGGGCACGGGCGGCGTGGACGTAGTCGTTCTGCTTGGCGGTGATGACGGAGCCGCGGGCGATGCGGGAGATCTGCGGCCAGCCGAGCAGCACGATGAAGCCGATGACGGGCCAGACGGTGTTGCTGGTGATCACGGAGAGCAGCACCAGGCCGCCGAGGACGACCGGGATCGCGAAGAAGATGTCGGTGATCCGGGACAGCACCGCGTCCCCGCCCCCGCCGAAGAACCCGGCGAGCCCGCCGAGCACGCTGCCGAGGACGGCGACCCCGAGCGTGGCGAGGACGCCGACCGTCACCGACGTACGGGCGCCGTAGACGGTGCGGGTGTAGACGTCGCAGCCCTGGCCGTTGAAGCCGAAGGGGTGGCCGGACTGGGAGCCCTCCTGCGCCTTGGCCAGGTCGCACTTGAGGGGGCTGCCGGACGCGATCAGCGACGGCCAGATGGAGATGACGACCAGGAAGAGGATCACCAGGGCGGAGATGATGAAGACGGGGTTGCGGCGCAGGTCGTGCCAGGCGTCGGACCAGAGGCTGCGGGGCTTGTCGTGCGGGCTCCCGCCGTCCGGGCCGGGGGCCTTCTCCAGCGTCACCGCCTCGCTCGCGCCGAGGTCCATGGTGCCGCCCATGCCGGTGCCGGCGATGGCGCGTTCGGGCTCGTACGGCTCCTGTTCAGGCATAGCGGATCCTCGGGTCGAGTACGGCGTACAGGAGGTCGACGACGAGGTTGGCGACGAGGAAGACGAGGACCAGGACGGTGACGAAGCCGACGACGGTCTGCGTGTTCTGGCGCAGGATGCCCTGGTAGAGCTGGTAGCCGACGCCGTGGATGTTGAAGATCCGCTCGGTGACGATGGCGCCGCCCATCAGGGCGCCGATGTCGGTGCCGATGAAGGTGACGACGGGGATCAGGGAGTTGCGCAGCAGGTGCCGGGTGATGACCCGGTGGCGCGGCAGGCCCTTGGCGATGGCGGTGCGGACGTAGTCGGAGCGCCGGTTCTCCGCGATGGAGGTGCGGGTCAGCCGGGTGACGTAGGCCAGGGACACCGAGGCGAGGACCAGGCCGGGGACGATCAGCTCGTCGAAGGGCGCCTCGGAGGAGACGGCCGGGTCGATCCAGCCCCACTTGACGCCGAGCAGGAGCTGGAGCAGCAGGCCGGTGACGAAGGTGGGCACGGAGATGACGACCAGGGTGAGCAGCAGCACCCCGGTGTCGACGGGGCGGCCGCGGCGCAGGCCGGTGACGACGCCGAGGACGATGCCGACGACGATCTCGAAGAGGATCGCGATGATCGTGAGCCGGATGGTGACCGGGAACGCCGTCCCCATCAGCTCGGTGACCGGCTGTCCGTTGAAGGCGGTGCCGAAGTCGCCGGTGAAGACGTTGCCCATGTAGGTCAGGTATTGCTGCCACTCGGGCTTGTCGAGGCCGAACTCCTTCCGCAGCTGGGCCGCGGTGGCCGGGTCGCACTCCCGGTCGCCGCAGAGCCCCGCGATGGGGTCGCCCATCACGTTGACCATCAGGAAGATCAGCAGCGTGGCCCCGATGAAGACCGGGATCATCTGGAGCAGCCGCCGGACGACGTAGCGTCCCATGGCGCCCCCTCAGCTCACCTTGATCTCGTTGTACACCGGGACGCTGAACGGGTTGAGTTCCACGTTGGAGAGCCGGTCCGAGTAGCCGGCGCTGCCGTTCTGGTACCAGAGCGGGATGGCGGCCATGTTGTCGCGGACGACCTCCTCGGCCTGCTGGAAGGTCTTGATGGCCTCGGCGGTGTCGGTCTGGCCGTTGGCCTTGTCGACCAGGTCGTCGAACTCCTGGTTGGACCACTTGCCGTCGTTGGAGGAGGCGTTGGTGTAGTAGAGCGGCTGGAGGAAGTTCTGGATGAGCGGGTAGTCCATCTGCCAGCCGGCACGGAAGGGGCCGCTCATCTTCCGGTCGGTGATCTGGTTGCGGAAGTCGGCGAAGGTGCCGACGGGGTTGCCGACGCAGGCACGGTCGTTGTCCAGGGCGTTGTTGATGGAGTTGCAGACCGCGTCGATCCACTGCTTGTGGGAGCCGGTGTCGGCGTTGTACGTGATCTTGACCTGGCCGCCGGGGAGCCCGCCGCCGTCCCTGACCAGCTTCTTCGCCTCTTCGGGGTTGTAGTCGCAGGCGTCGCCGCAGAGGCCGGCCTTGTAGCCGCCGTCCTCGCCGAGGACCGGTGAGGTCCAGTCGGTGGCCGGGGTGCGGGTCTGCTGGAAGATCGTGTCGGTGATCTGCTTGCGGTCGATCGCCATGGACAGGCCCTTGCGGACCTTCTCGGACCCGGACTTGTTCCAGTCGTCGTCGTAGTACGGGAAGGCGAGGGTCTGGATGATGCCGGCCGGGGTGTTGATGTACCGGTCGCCGAGGTCGCTCTCGACGTTCTTGAGCTGGGCGGCCGGGACGTCGTCGACGAGGTCGAGGTTGCCGGCCATCAGGTCGGTGTAGGCCGTGTTGTTGTCGGTGTAGACCTTCAGGTCGACGCCGCCGTTCTGGGCCTTGTCGGGACCCGGGTACTGCTCCCAGGTGCGCAGGGACATCTGGGAGCCGCGGGTGTAGTTGTCGACCTGGTAGGGGCCGTTGCCGACGGGCTTCTTCAGCCAGGCGTCGTGGTCGTCGAAGAACGACCGGGGCAGTGGCGCGAAGGCCGGGTAGCCGAGGGTGTCGGGGAACGTGGAGAACTTCTGGCTCAGCTTGATGGTGAAGGTCAGCTCCCCGGTGACCTTGAGCCCGGAGAGCGTGTCGGCGCTCTGCTCGCCGCCGTCCTCGGGGTGCACCTTGTCGTAGCCGTCGATGTACGCGAAGAAGTAGGCGTTGCGCTGGTTGTTCCTCAGGCTCGCGCCGTAGTTCCAGGCGTCGACGAAGGACTGGGCGGTGACCTTCTCGCCGTTGCTGAAGGTCCAGCCGTCCTTGACGGTGACGGTGAAGTTCCGCGAGTCGGAGGTCTCGATCTTCTCGGCGAGCATGTCCTGCGCCTCGCCGGTCTTCGGGTCGTACTTCTTCAGCCCGCGGAAGATCATGTCGAGGACCTTGCCGCCCTGCACCTCGTTGGTGTTGGCCGGCTCCAGCGGGTTCTGGGGGTCGCCCCACGAGGAGCTGAGCACGGCGCCGCTGTCCCCACCGCTGTCCCCGCCCCCGCCGCCGCAGGCCGTCGCCGCGAGGGCTACCGCCGCCGCGCACGCGGCCCATCTGGCGTGCGTCGCTCCGCGCATGGAGTGCCTCCTCGTGCCCTGACTCGTCCGCTGGTGCGTTCCCGGTCAGCTTCGGGGGGCTGGCGGCACGGCGCACACCCGTACGGTCCGTACGGGTTGCGGATGTCCGCCGGACGGGTGCCGGCGGTGGGCGGGCACGACGAAGGCGGGGCCGGAAGTGGTGCTCCCGTCCCCGCCTCTGTCGCCGGTTCAGCTCTTGGAGACCGCCGCGCCGCCGTCGGCGCCGTCCTCCATCGCCTTCAGACCCGGGTCCATGACGATGTCCACGTCGCGGGCCTCGGTCGTGGGCTCCTCCGGGAAGTGGCAGGCCGTCAGGTGGCCCGAGCGGTTGCCGGAGAGCTGCACCAGCGGCGGCTCCTCGGTGGCGCACTTGTCCTGCGCCTTCCAGCACCGGGTGCGGAACCGGCAGCCGGACGGCGGCGCGATCGGCGAGGGGACGTCGCCCTCCAGGCGGATCCGCTCCCGCTTGTCCGCGTCCAGGTCCGCCTCCGGCACGGCCGACAGCAGCGCGTGCGTGTACGGGTGGCGGGGCCGGTTGTAGAGCGAGTCGCGGTCCGCGATCTCCACGACCTTGCCGAGGTACATCACCGCGACGCGCTGCGAGAAGTGCCGCACGATCGCCAGGTCGTGGGCGATGAACACGAACGCGATGCCCATCTCCCGCTGCACTTCCTGCAGCAGGTTGACCACCTGGGCCTGGATCGACACGTCGAGGGCCGAGACCGGCTCGTCGGCGACGATGAGCTTCGGCTGGAGGGCGACGGCGCGCGCGACGCCGATGCGCTGACGCTGACCGCCGGAGAACTCGTGCGGGAAGCGGTTGTAGTGCTCCGGGTTGAGACCGACGATCTCCAGGAGCTCGCGGACGCGCTTCTCCCGGCCGCCGGGCGGGTTGATCCCGTTGATCTCCATCGGGCCCGAGATGATCGTGCCCACGGTCTGCCGCGGGTTCAGCGACGCGTACGGGTCCTGGAAGATCATCTGGATCTCGGACCGGATCGGCGCCAGCTGTCGCCGGTTGGCGCGGGTGATGTCCTGGCCCTTGTACTCGATCGTGCCCTGCGTGGGCTCGTAGAGACGGGTCAGCAGCCGGCCGGTGGTCGACTTGCCGCAGCCGGACTCGCCGACGAGGCCCAGGCTCTCGCCGGGGTAGACCTCGAAGTCGACGCCGTCGACGGCCTTGACGTGGCCGACGGTGCGTTTGATCGGGAAGCCGCCCTTGATGGGGAAGTGTTTCGTCAGGCCCCTGACCTGGAGAAGCGGCGCGGTGTCGCCGTCCCGCTGCTGCGGGAACGAGTCGGCCACCGCCGTGGTGGTCTTGGTGTTGTCGCTCATGGTGATGCCCCAGTCGCCGGTTTCCGCTCAGCCCAGCCGGGGCTGAATCTTCTCGATGAACACCTGCTGCCGCTGGTCTCCCGTCAGGTGACAGGCGGCGGCGCGGCCCTCGGGGAGCACCGGACGCTCACCGGAGCACCGGGTGCCGGAGACCAGGTCGGTGAAGCCGCACCGCGGGTGGAAAGCACATCCCGAGGGCGGGTTCATCAGCGAGGGCGGCGCCCCCGGGATCGGCATCAGCGGCTCGTCGATGTCCGAGGAGAGGCTCGGCATCGATCCCAGCAGACCCCAGGTGTACGGGTGCTGCGGCGACTTGAGCACCTCGCGCACCGAGCCGCGCTCGACGGCCCGGCCCGCGTACATGACCAGGATGTCGTCGGCCATGTTGCCGACCACACCGAGGTCGTGGGTGATCATGATGATCGCGGAGCCGAACTCCTGCTGGAGGTCCTTGAGCAGGTCGAGGATCTGCGCCTGCACCGTCACGTCGAGGGCCGTGGTCGGCTCGTCGGCGATCAGCAGGTCCGGGTTGCAGGAGAGCGCCATGGCGATCATGGCGCGCTGCCGCATACCGCCGGAGAACTGGTGCGGGTAGTCGTCGACCCGCTTCTCCGGGTTCGGGATGCCGACCTTCTGGAGCAGGTCGATGGCGCGCACCCGGGCGTCCCTCTTGGACGCGCCGTTGTGCTTCATGAACGGCTCGCCGATCTGCCGGCCGACCGTGTAGTACGGCGACAGCGCGGTGAGCGCGTCCTGGAAGATCATCGCCATCTTCTTGCCGCGCAGCTTCTCCAGCTGCTTCTCACTGGCGTCGGTCAGCTCCTGGCCGTCCAGGGTGATCGAGCCGTCGATGGCGGTCTTCCGGCGGTCGTGCAGGCCGAGGACGGCCAGGTTGGTCACCGACTTGCCGGAGCCGGACTCGCCCACGATGCCGAGGGTCTTGCCGCGCTGCAGGTCGAAGGAGAGTCCGTCCACCGCCTTGACGACGCCGCCCTCGGTGGAGAAGTGGACCTTGAGGTCGCGCACCGAGAGAAACGCGTCCCCCGCGGCGGCGGCCGGGGCCTCTTCGGGCTTGGTCTGAGTGGTCACGGTGGTTCTCCTAGGACAGGCGCACGCGCGGGTCGATGACGGCGTACAGGGCGTCCACGATCAGGTTGAAGACGATGATGAGCGCGGCGCTGACCAGCATGACGCCCATCAGCATCGGCAGGTCCTTGTTGGTGACGGAGTCCAGCGCGAGCCGGCCGACCCCGGCCAGGCCGAAGGTAAGCTCGGTCACCATGCCGCCGCCCATGAGGGCGGACAGGTCGATGCCGAGGATGGTGACGATGGGGACCAGCGAGCCGCGCCACGCGTAGCGGAAGAAGGTGTAGTTGCCCGACATGCCCTTGGCCCGGGCCGCCTTCACATGCTCTTCCTGTAGCTGCTCGATCATCGACGAGCGGCTCATGCGGGTGTAGTTGGCGGTGAAGATGGTCGCCATGACGAGCCATGGGATCAGCAGGCCCGCGAACCAGCCGGCCGCGTCCTCCGAGATCGGCACGTACTTCGGCTTGTCCAGCCAGCCGGTGCTGTAGACCAGGGCCAGCAGCACGAGCGGGCCGAGGAAGTAGATCTGCAGGGAGCTGATGACCAGCGAACCGGAGCTGAACACCTTGTCGATCCACGTACCGCGGTTCCTGGCGGCCAGCATGCCCGCACCGAGACCGACGATGAGGAAGACCACGAGGCTGCCGAGCGTCAGCGACACGGTCAGCGGGAAGCGGTCCATGATCGTGTCCCAGACGTTCTGGTCATTGGCGAACGAGACACCGAAGCACGGGGCGTCGCAGTGTCCGACGGCGAAGTCACGGCCGGTGAAGATACCGATCAGGAAGTTCCAGTACTGGACCGTGACCGGCTGGTCGAGGCCCATGTTCTTGTGGATGATCTCCAGCGCGTCCGGAGTGCAGTTCTTGCCACACGCCAGCAGGGCCGGGTCCTGCGGGATCGCGAAGAACATGAAGAAGGTGAAGGCACTGATCAACACCAGGATCAGCACCGCGCCGAAGGACCGGCGAATGAGGAATTGAAGCATGGCAGACAGCTGCTCTCAGGACTGCGGCAGTCGGATGGGGAGGTCTGGAGGGATCCGGGCCCGGTGGGGGCGCTCCGCCGCGCGCCCCCACCGGTTTCCCGACCGAACGGACTACTTCTTGAGGAAGATCCGGGTCACGTCCACGTAGCTCGAGTCCGAGCTGTAGCGGATGCCGCCGATGTTCGAACCGAAGATCTGGAAGACCTTGGTGTAGTACAGCGGGGCGGCCGGGTTCACTTCCTTGGAGATGTACTCGTTCAGCTCGGCCCAGGCCTTGGTGGCCTCCGCCGGGTCGGCGACCTTCTGGATGCGCTTGATCTCGGAGTTCACGTGGTCGTCGTTGATGTGCGAGTAGTTCGACGCGCCGTCCTGGATCTGCGTGCCGTCGTACACCGGCGGGATGACCGTGGAGGCGGACGGCCAGTCCTGGCCCCAGCCGGTCATGTAGAGGTCGTAGCCGTTCTTGACCTTGCCGACCTGCTCGTACCAGGTGGCGGAGTCGATCTCCTTCTTCTGGATGTCCAGACCGATCTTCTCCAGCGCGGTGGCGATCAGGACGGCCTGCTTCTGGCGGACCGGCGTGTTGCCGTAGGCGTAGACGAGGCTCTTGCCCTCGAAGCCGCCTTCCTTGATCAGCTTCTTGGCGGCCTCGATGTCACCGTTCGGCTTCTTGGCGCGGTTGAACGGGTCGAACTCGCCGTCGTAGCCCGGAGTCGTGGGCGACATCAGGGAGTTGGCGACCTCACCACCGTAGGCGCCACCGTCGGCCTTGAAGACCGAGTCGGAGGGCAGCGCCAGGGTGATCGCGTCACGGAGCTTCTTGTCCTTGATGCGGTCCAGGTTGAAGTTGAGCTGCCACACGTAGGGGGCGTAGCCCTGGATCGTGCGGTTCTGCATCGCCTGCTTGTCGCCGACGACCTTCTGGAGCTGGGTGGTGGCGACCTGACCCGTGAACATCATCGCGTTCTTGGCCTCGCCCTGGTCGGCGAGGAGGGTCTTGGTCTGGTCCTCGTCGTCGTGGTTCATCGAGATGTTGAACCCGTCGACGTACTGGTGGCGCACCGAGTCGGACTTGGGGTCCCACTGGGTGTTCTTGACCAGCTTCATCGACTTGCCCGGCTTGAAGTCGGCGATCTTGTACGGGCCGACGGCGACGGGGGCGGAGTCGTACTTCTCCTTGGTGTCCGTCTCCTCCGGCACGACGCTGTAACCGGGCATGGTCAGCATCTGCGGGACGTCCGGGCGGGCTTCCTTGAAGTGGAAGACGATCGTCTTGTCGTCCGGCGTCTCCAGGACGGTGTCGGGCAGGTGCTTGCCCTTGTCCGGACCCGAGTAGGCGTCGCGGTAGGTGGTGCCGTCACCGGACAGCCACTGCTGGAGGTAGGTCGGGCCGTCGGTGATGTAGTTCGAGTACAGGCGCTCGACCGTGTTGCGGATGTCCGCGGCGTTGATCGGGTTCCCGTTCGCGTCCTTCAGGTTGTCCTTCAGGGTGTACGTCCAGGTCTTGCCGCCCTCGGAGGACTTGCCCGCGTCGGTGGCGAGGTCGCCCACGACGGTCAGGTTGCCGTTCTCGTCCTCGCTGTACTGGGTCAGGCCGCGGAAGATGAGGCGGCTGAGCAGCTTGCCGTCCGAGACGTAGATCTGACCCGGGTCCAGGTGGGAGAAGTCCGCCTCCTGGTAGACGGTGGCGACGCCGCCCGCCTTCGCGCCCTCGACGTCGGGAGCCGGACCGGTGGACGCCGCGGCGTCACCGATCTTGACCGGCTTCGACTGCGACTTGGCGTCCTCCTTCTGCTTGCTGTTGTCCTTGGAGGAGCTGTCGCTGCCACCACCGCAGGCGGTGAGAGTCAGTGCGCCGGCGGCGACCGCGACGATGGCGGCCGTGGCGGTGCGGTTACGGAAGATGCTCATAGGGACGAATCCACCTGCCTGTGAGTAGTGAGCACTGCTGGTACTTGGCCGGGGCCGGGCTGAGCGGCACCGAACCGGCCGGGCGAGGATGTGGGGGGATATCCCCTGGATCTCAGCGGTTCGTCTTGGGATCGAAGGCGTCCCGCACCGAGTCACCGAGGAGGTTGAAGGCCACAATGAAGATCACCATGGCCACTCCGGGGAAGAGCATGTAGTACGGATCCTGCTCGACGATGTTGGCGCCGATGGCGAACATCCGTCCCCAGTCCGGCGTGGGCTCGACGTACCCCACGCCCACGAAGGACAGGAACGCGATGCTGAGGATGGTGCTCGGCAGCGTGAGCGTCGCCTGTACCAGCGTCGGAGTGACGATGTTGGGCAGCAGTTCCTTGCGGAGGATGCGCCAGGGCGAGGCCCCGGAGATGCGCGCCGCCTCGATGAACTCCCGGTCGCGCAGGGACATCGTGGCGCCGCGGACGATGCGGGCCATGCTCATCCAGCCCAGGAAGGACAGCACGATGATGATCGCGGCGGCGCGCACGTAGGTGGGCGTCTCCTTGTCCGGGGCGACGAACACCGTGGTGATGACGGGCATCGCCGCGACGAAGAACAGCTGGCTGGGCAGGGCCATGAAGAAGTCGGTGATCCGGCCGAGCCAGTAGTCGATCTTCCCGCCGAAGTAGCCGCCGGCGAGACCGATCAGGACACCCAGCACCGTCATGATGAGGGTGGCGGCCAGTGCCGTGGCCATCGAGTTGCGCATGCCGTACAGCAGCTGGGTGAACACGTCCCGGCCCAGGCCCGGTTCGATACCGAACCAGAAGTCGCCGTCGATGCCGCCGAACGGCGCGGCGGGCATGGTGAACATGTCCAGCAGCTCGGGGTTCTCCTGCCCGTACAGCGTGTACGGGTCCTTGCCGTACACCATCGAGATCAGCGGCGCCGCCGCCGCGATCACGAAGAAGAACAGGACGACGAAGGCAGAGATCACACCGGCGCGGTCGCGCTTGAAGCGCGCCCACATCAACTGTCCGGGCTTGCGCCCTTCCGGTTCCTTGGTCTCCGGGGCGTCACCCTGCGGCGCGCTCTCTTTGTCCAAGACGGAAGAGGCTTCAGCACCCTCAATCTCGATTGGACTCGTCATGATTCGTCCATTTCACAGGTTGGAGGTCGTCGGGAGTGCACGAGGTCCGACGGCCTTCGCACGGCGTACGTCTTTCGCAGCGCGCGAGGGGAACAACGACTCAGGGGCGGCACCGCCCCCTGGAGAACCCTGGCTCGCGGTCGGAACCACCGACCGACGGCACGCGTCGTCAAGGAAGTTGGCGACGCCTGGCCGCTGCCGCATCAACCGTGACGGCACGGAACGTACCCGCGGGGCCTACACCTGCCATCGGGAACGATGCGACCCATATGGCGCTTGTGGCACCTCGCATGGGTTCCTCCTCATGAATCCGCTGGTTCACCGCAAAGAGGAGCACACGACACATCCCGGCCACTCACCGGTGACCGGAGATCGCCTGGCGCCCTCGCGCTCGCGAGCCTGCGCCCCGTCAGCGCGTGACCCGTTTATCCGAGCTCTACGCGCCTAACTATCTGCCATCCTCCGGGGAACGAACCACAGGTTCGAGGTCTCGGTTCGATCACAGATAGGGGCCAGATCTTTCAAAATCCGGACAAAGGGTTTGGTGCGAGATCGCTGCGAAACGGACTTGTTACACATCTAACGGGAGTCACTGTCCGTATAACGGACGTCCGCGCGACGGAAATTGATTGCGTGTGACCCTCGGGAGGTGCAAGCTGACAGACAGCTCTGTCTCGCGTCGGACTCGACCCTCGTCCTTGAGCGCGATGCCCCGGGTGCTCCCGCGCAGGTTAGTGCCGGCCGGCCCGCCCGGAGTCGGCCCGCGGCAAAATCGAGGGTTTTCCCTACCTCATTCTCTCGGCCTCTTCTCTTCGGCCATACGAAACGGCACCGGACACCACGTGAGCCGTGGTGTCCGGTGCCGTTCCGGTGCTGTTCCGCGTCGGGAGATCAGCCGTGCTTGGCGCGGCTCGCGGCGCGGGCGCGCTCGCGGGCGTCCAGGTTCACCTTGCGGATGCGGACCGCCTCCGGGGTCACCTCGACGCACTCGTCGTCGCGGCAGAACTCCAGCGACTGCTCCAGCGAGAGCTTGCGCGGCGGGACGATCGCCTCGAACGAATCGGCCGAGGCCGACCGCATGTTGGTGAGCTTCTTCTCCTTGGTGATGTTGACGTCCATGTCGTCGGCGCGGGAGTTCTCGCCGACGATCATGCCCTCGTACACCTCGGTGCCGGGGTCGGTGAAGAGCACGCCGCGCTCCTGGAGGTTCGTCATCGCGAACGCGGTGACGGCACCGGAACGGTCGGCGACCAGGGAGCCGTTGTTGCGGGTCGTGAGGGTGCCGAACCAGGGCTCGTGGCCCTCGTGGATGGAGTGGGCGATACCCGTGCCGCGGGTCTGGGTGAGGAACTCCGTCCGGAATCCGATCAGACCGCGGGAGGGCACCACGAACTCCATGCGGACCCAGCCCGAACCGTGGTTGGACATGTTGTCCATGCGGCCCTTGCGTACGCCCATGACCTGCGTGACGGCGCCCATGTGCTCCTCGGGCACGTCGATCGTCATGCGCTCGACGGGCTCGTGCGTCTTGCCGTCGACCTCCTTGGTGACGACCTGCGGCTTGCCGATGGTCAGCTCGAAGCCCTCGCGGCGCATCTGCTCGACCAGGATGGCCAGCGCCAGCTCACCGCGGCCCTGCACCTCCCAGGCGTCGGGGCGCTCGGTGTCCAGGACGCGGAGCGAGACGTTGCCGATCAGCTCGCGGTCCAGGCGGTCCTTGACCTGGCGGGCGGTGACCTTGCGGTCCTTGACGGCCGCCTTGTTGTCCGCGCCCTTGCCGGTGGCGCCGCGGCCGACCAGCGGGGAGGTGTTGGTGCCGATGGTCATGGAGATCGCGGGCTCGTCCACCGTGATCAGCGGCAGCGGGACCGGGTTCTCCTGGTCGGCCAGGGTCTCGCCGATCATGATGTCCGGGATACCGGCGACCGCGCAGATGTCACCCGGGCCGGCCTTCTCGGCGGGCTTGCGGGTGAGCGCCTCGGTCATCATCAGCTCGGAGATCCGCACGTTGGACACGGACCCGTCGCGCTTCATCCAGGCGACCGTCTGGCCCTTCTTCAGCTCGCCCTGGTGGACGCGGAGCAGGGCGATACGGCCGAGGAAGTTGTCCGCGTCCAGGTTGGTCACGTGCGCCTGGAGCGGGGCGTCCTCGTCGTAGACCGGGGCGGGGATGTAGTCGAGGATCGTCGAGAAGAACGGCTCCAGGCTGGTGGAGTCCGAGGGGACCGTGCCGTCGTCGGGCTTGGTGAGGGAGGCGACGCCGTCCCGGCCGCACGCGTAGACGATCGGGAACTCGATCTGCTCCTCGTCGGCGTCCAGGTCGAGGAAGAGGTCGTAGGTCTCGTTGACGACCTCGTCGATCCGGGCGTCCGGACGGTCCGTCTTGTTGATGCACAGGATGATCGGCAGCCGCTGGCTGAGCGCCTTGCGCAGCACGAAGCGGGTCTGCGGCAGCGGACCCTCGGAGGCGTCCACGAGCAGGACGACGCCGTCGACCATCGACAGACCGCGCTCGACCTCACCGCCGAAGTCGGCGTGGCCGGGGGTGTCGATGATGTTGATGGTGATGACGTCCCCCCCGTCCTTCGGGTGGTACTTCACCGCCGTGTTCTTGGCGAGGATCGTGATGCCCTTCTCACGCTCCAGGTCGTTCGAGTCCATCATGCGGTCGTCGACGCCCTCGAGCTGGTGGGCGGCGAAGGCACCGGCCTGCTTCAGCATTCCGTCGACGATGGTGGTCTTGCCGTGGTCGACGTGGGCGACGATGGCTACGTTGCGGATGTCGTGGCGCGTGGCCATATGAGGCGTACTCCCGGAGGGTGTGTGGACGGCCCTCGCGTACGTCCGTGTCACGCGGGCCTGCCGGGCGGTACATGCCACGGCCTCACCCAATGGTACGGGGCCCCGGGGACTGGGGCTTGCCGGGAGGGTGGGGGCGGGCCTCAGGACGAGGGCGTGGCCGAGGGCCGGGAGCCGTTCGCGCCCTTCTTGAGGAAGCCCATGTCCTGGTAGACCGGCGTCTCGAAACCGAAGGCACCCGCGTTGGCGAGGTTCTTGCGGGCCGCGATCAGCTGGGGCCGCTGGTAGAGCGGGATGGAGCCGGCCGCCGCCCAGATCCGCGAGTCGGCCTTGCGCAGCAGGTCCCGGGCCTCCCCCTCGTCCAGGGTGCCCATGGCCCGGTCGAAGAGCTGGTCGACCTGGTCGGTGCCGACCCGGGTGTAGTTCTGCGCGACGTTCAGGGAGCCGTCGGCGGCCGGGACGGGCTTGGCGTAGATGGGGCGGGCGTCGGTGGCGGGGAAGGCGGAGGCGGGCCAGGAGTAGAGCGCCAGGTCGTACTCGCCGGAGGCGATGTGGTCCTTGAAGTAGCTCGCGTCCGGCACCTTGGTGATGTCGGTGCCGACGCCGATCTTCTCCAGCATGTCCGAGACGCGGTCGGCGACGGTGCGCAGCGCGTCGGAGCCGGGTCCCGAGGGGAGCACGAAGCGCAGGGTGAGCGCCTTGCCGTCCTTGGCGACGGGGGCCTCGGCGGCGGCCGGGGCGGCGGTGCCCTTGGGGGCGTAGGCGCCGGGGGCGCCGCCCTGCGCGGTGTTCTTTCCGCTGCCGTCGTCCTTGGCGTCGTCCTCGGTGTCGCTCTCGCCGTCGTTCTTGCCGTCGTCGCCGGAGCGGTTCTTCTCGTCCTCGCCGACGATGTACGTCCCGTCGTCGCCGTCCTCGGACTTCTTGCCGTCGCCGTCCTTGTCGCCCTCGGCGCCTGCCGCCTTCTCGCCCTCCTTGGGCTTCTTCACCGGGCCGCCGGGCACCCATCCCGCGTCCGCGAGCAGGGCCCGGGCCTCCTTGGCGTTCTGCTCGCCGAGCGCGCCGCTGCCGTCGGCGTAGGCGGGCTGGCCGGCCAGCGCGATGTGGCTGCCGACCGGCTCGGCCGGCAGGCCCAGCGGACCCAGGACCGCCTTGGCCAGCTTCCCCCGGTCCAGGGCGCGGGCCACGGCCCGGCGGACGCGCTCGTCGGCGAGGGGGCCGTCGGCGCCGTTGAGGGCGAGCTGGGTGTAGGCGGGCTCCAGGGACTTGCGCACCTCGAAGCCGCTCAGCGCCCGCTGCCTGCGTTCCCGCTCGGCCAGCGCCTCCTCCCGCTCCTCGCGGGCGAGGGTCTCCTCCTCGGCGGCGTCCTCGTCGGAGCCGTTGGCGATGGCCCAGGAGCGCAGCGCCCGCGCGGCCGACCTGCCCTGCGGTCCCGCGGCGGGGCTGCCCTCCGGGCCCATCAGCGGAGTGCCGGTGCCGGCGTCGCGGGGGCCGGCGGCCACGGCGACCTCCTCGGCGGTGTCCGGGTCGATCTCCGCGAGGTCGAGCTCGCCCGCCGCGAGCTGGGAGACCCGCTTCTCGCGGGGGACGGCGCGCAGCACGATCTGCTCCAGCTTGGCCGGCTCGCCCCACCAGCGCGGGTTGCCGGTGAGGACGACCTCGTCCTCCTTGGTGTCGACCTCCTTGACCGCGAAGGGCCCTGCGGTGACCTTGAGCTCCCGCCGCGCGCCGTCGTTGAAGGCGTCGGGGGTGCCCATGACGTCCTTCGGGTACAGCGGCGTGAACAGGGACTTCCAGTCGGCGTAGGGCCGGCTGAAGGTGACCTTGACCTCCAGGTCGTCGCCGCCGCGCTCGATCTTCTCGATGCGGTCGTAGCCGGCGTTGCGGGCGGTCCAGTACGCGCTGTCCTTGCCGGACAGGGCGCGCCACTGGGCGGCGAAGTCGGCGGCGCCGATCTCCCGGCCGTCGCTCCAGACCGCCTGCTGGTTCAGCTTGTACACGACGACCTGTTTGGGCTCGGTGTCGACGACCTCGGCCGACTCCAGGTAGTCGGCGTTGCGGACCGGGCGGCCGTTCTCGTCCATCCGGTACATCGAGGGCAGCACGGCCTGCGCGACGCGGGTCGTGGTCGCGTCGGCGTCGGCCTGGAAGGCGTTCAGGGTCTCCGGCACGGAGTCCGCGGCCCAGCGCAGGGTGCCGCCGTCGGAGATCCGGGCGCGGGCCGCGGCGGCGATGTCCTGCTCGGCGAGCGGCTTGCCCGACGGCTCCTCGGAGGTGCAGCCGGCCAGCGCGGGGACCGCGAGCGCGCCCGCGGTGAGGAAGGCGACCGAGCGCATCACAGCGCGCGGTCCGACGCCGACGTGGGACATCTCTGCTACCTCCGGAAAGCCGCGGGCGTTATGATCGCTTTTGGCGGTATATGGAGTTGATCATTTGTATTTCAGCCGTATGTGGCCACTGAAGGGGAAAGGATTCGGCAACGGAGGGCGACACGTCGGCAACGGCCGGTAACGTCACTCGAGTGGAGCAACACACCCAGAAGTGCATCCACACGCCTCGGCCAATCGGTGCACATCCCTTCCCACCGGCCGGTGTGACGCGCAACACTCGCAGGCGCATGAACGTCGCCATCCAAGGCCGGCCCCTGGCCGCGACCGAAGGAAGTGAGGTCACGTCATGTCCGTGCACGATGAACTGACAAGGATCCAGCACACCCTCGACGACCTGTCCCGCTCGGTGGGCCGCCTGGAACAGCAGGTCGGCAGCGACGGCCTGGAGATCCGCCGCGTCCGCACCGACGCCGAGCACCTGCGCGAGAGCGTCGCGCTGCTGCGGGCGGCCGCCGCCTCGCCGGGCGCGCCGAAGCGGCCCGACCTCGTCACCATCTCCGACGATCCGTACGACCTCTCGCTGTGGACGGACACGGACGACGAGGGACTGGGCGCCCGCGACCGCCACGCCCCCTGAACCCGCCCCGACGACCGGAGTCGCCCAGTGGCCACTGGAACCGAACCTCCAGCCACCGAACCCCATCCCCAAGGCGGCGGCGTCCACACCCCGACGCGCGCCGCCATCCGCGCCCCGCACCTGCGCACCGACCGCTGGTGGCTGGCACCGGCCGCCACCGCCGCGGGCCTGCTGGCCTTCGTCGTCTACTCGACCTGGCGGGCCTTCGCCAACGCGGACTACTACGCGGCCCCGTACGTCTCGCCCTTCTACTCCCCCTGTCTGGCGGAGAACTGCGAGCCGATGCGCGGCGGGCCCAACTGGGAACTGTTCGGCGGCTGGTGGGGCATCTCCCCCGCCATCATCATCCTGATCTTCCCGCTCGGCTTCCGCCTGACCTGCTACTACTACCGCAAGGCCTACTACCGCGGCTTCTGGGCCTCCCCGCCCGCCTGCGCCGTGGCCGAGCCGCACAAGAAGTACACCGGCGAGACCCGCTTCCCGCTCATCCTGCAGAACATCCACCGGTACTTCTTCTACGCGGCGCTGCTGGTCGCCCTGATCCTCACCTACGACACCGTGCTCGCCTTCCGCGACGAGGACTACGCGTGGGGCCACATGGGCCTGGGCACCCTGGTGTTCCTCGCCAACATCGTGCTGATCTGGGCGTACACCCTCTCCTGCCACTCCTGCCGGCACATCGTCGGCGGCAAGCTCAAGCACTTCTCCCGGCACCCCGTGCGCTACCGGATGTGGCAGTGGGTCGGGAAGCTCAACGCCCGGCACATGCAGCTCGCGTGGGCGTCGCTGGTGAGCGTGGGGGTCGCCGACCTCTACGTGTATCTCGTCGCGTCCGGTGCCTTCGACGATCCGCGCTTCTTCTGATGAGTTCCGATGAGTTCCGATGAGTGAGGGCTTCTGATGTCCGTGGTCGACCGGCAGCAATGGGACGTCGTCGTGGTGGGCGCGGGCGGCGCCGGGCTGCGCGCCGCCGTCGAGGCCCGCGAGCGGGGCGCCCGTACGGCCGTGATCTGCAAGTCCCTGTTCGGCAAGGCACACACCGTGATGGCCGAGGGCGGCATCGCGGCCGCCATGGGCAACGTCAACTCCGGGGACAACTGGCAGGTCCACTTCCGCGACACCATGCGCGGCGGCAAGTTCCTCAACCAGTGGCGGATGGCCGAGCTGCACGCCCAGGAGGCGCCGCAGCGGGTGTGGGAGCTGGAGACCTGGGGCGCGCTGTTCGACCGTACCGAGGACGGCCGGATCTCCCAGCGGAACTTCGGCGGCCACGAGTACCCGCGCCTCGCCCACGTCGGCGACCGCACCGGCCTGGAGCTGATCCGCACCCTCCAGCAGAAGATCGTCTCGCTCCAGCAGGAGGACTTCCGCGAGACCGGCGACCACGAGTCCCGGCTCCGGGTCTTCCAGGAGTGCACGGTCACCCGCGTGCTCAAGGACGGCCGCCAGGTCTCCGGCGTCTTCGGCTACGAGCGGGAGACCGGCCGCTTCTTCGTGCTGGAGGCGCCCTCGGTGGTGATCGCCACCGGCGGCATCGGCAAGTCCTTCAAGGTGACGTCGAACTCGTGGGAGTACACCGGGGACGGCCACTCCCTGGCGCTGCTCGCCGGAGCGCCCCTGCTGAACATGGAGTTCGTGCAGTTCCACCCGACGGGCATGGTCTGGCCGCCGTCGGTGAAGGGCATCCTCGTCACCGAGTCGGTGCGCGGCGACGGCGGGGTGCTCAGGAACTCGGACGGCAAGCGGTTCATGTTCGACTACATCCCGGACGTCTTCAAGGAGAAGTACGCCGAGTCCGAGGCGGAGGGCGACCGCTGGTACGACGACCCGGACCACAACCGGCGTCCGCCCGAGCTGCTCCCCCGCGACGAGGTCGCGCGCGCGATCAACGCCGAGGTCAAGGAGGGCCGGGGCTCCCCGCACGGCGGGGTCTTCCTGGACGTGTCGACCCGGATGCCCGCCGACGTGATCAGGCGCCGGCTGCCCTCCATGTACCACCAGTTCAAGGAGCTGGCCGACGTCGACATCACGGCCGAGGCGATGGAGGTCGGGCCCACCTGCCACTACGTGATGGGCGGCATCGCCGTCGACTCCGACACGGCCGCCGCGCGCGGGGTGCCGGGGCTGTACGCGGCCGGTGAGGTGGCCGGCGGCATGCACGGCTCCAACCGGCTCGGCGGCAACTCCCTCTCCGACCTGCTGGTCTTCGGGCGCCGGGCGGGCCGGCACGCAGCCGAGTACGCGGCGGGCAGCGCGTCCGGCACGCGTCCGCGGGTGGACGACCCCCAGATCGACGCCGCCGCGGCCGAGGCGCTGCGGCCGTTCTCCGCCGAGGCGGAGGCGCCCGACGACGGCCCGCCGGAGAACCCGTACACCCTCCACCAGGAACTCCAGCAGACGATGAACGACCTGGTGGGCATCATCCGGCGGGAGCCGGAGATGAAGCAGGCCCTGGAGAAACTGGCCGAGTTGCGGGTACGGGCCCGCCGGGCCGGCGTCGAGGGGCACCGGCAGTTCAACCCGGGCTGGCACCTCGCCCTGGACCTCAGGAACATGCTGCTGGTCAGCGAGTGCGTGGCCCGGGCCGCGCTGGAACGCACCGAGTCCCGCGGCGGGCACACCCGCGAGGACCATCCGTCGATGGACCGCCGGTGGCGCCCGGCCAACCTGCTGTGCTCGCTCGCCGACCCGGCGGGCGGCCTGGGCGCGACGGACCCGGAGCGCGGCCAGATCACCCTGGAACGGCAGACCACCGAGCCGATCCGGCCCGACCTGCTCGCCCTCTTCGAGAAGGAGGAGCTGGTGAAGTACCTCGCCGAGGAGGAGCTGTCCGAATGAGCGGCTACAAGGCCCGCTTCAAGGTGTGGCGCGGTGACGTCGAGGGCGGCGCACTGAAGGACTTCGAGGTCGAGGTGAACGACGGCGAGGTGGTCCTCGACATCATCCACCGCCTCCAGGCCACCCAGGCCCCCGACCTCGCCGTGCGCTGGAACTGCAAGGCGGGCAAGTGCGGTTCGTGCTCCGCGGAGGTCAACGGCCGGCCGCGGCTGCTGTGCATGACCCGGATGTCCACCTTCACCCGCGAGGAGACGATCACCGTCACGCCCCTGCGCGCCTTCCCGGTCGTCCGCGACCTGGTGACGGACGTCGGCTTCAACTACACCAAGGCCCGCGAGATCCCGTCCTTCGTCCCGCCCGCCGACCTCGGGCCGGGCGAGTACCGGATGACGCAGGAGGACGTGGACCGCTCGCAGGAGTTCCGCAAGTGCATCGAGTGCTTCCTGTGCCAGGACACCTGCCATGTCGTGCGTGACCACGAGGAGAACAAGCCGGCCTTCGCGGGCCCGCGCTTCCTCATGCGCGTCGCCGAACTGGACATGCACCCGCTGGACGCGGCCGACGACACCGGCCTGGACCGCGGGCGCACGGCCCAGGACGAGCACGGCCTCGGCTACTGCAACATCACCAAGTGCTGTACGGAGGTCTGCCCCGAGGGCATCAAGATCACGGACAACGCGCTGATCCCCCTCAAGGAACGGGCCGTGGACCGCAAGTACGACCCACTGGTCTGGCTGGGTTCGAAGATCCGGCGCCGGTCCTAGATCACGGGTTCTGGCGGACCCAGCCCTCGCGGTACTCGTCCCAGTTCGTCTCGGTCGCCGCGAAGTCGATGTACGGGGCGACACCGAACAGCTCCCGGTCGCCGTCCGTCCGGGACAGTCCGAGCCGGACGCCGCGGACGGCGGCGGCGACGGTCTCGGCGTGGCCCCAGTGGTCGAAGTTGCTCTCGTAGTAGAAGGGCAGGCCCATCAGCAGGTGGGTGGTGGGCGGCGTGACCTCCAGGGCGAGGGAGGTCTGCTGGGCCACGTAGCCGCCGTAGGTGCCCTCCAGGGGCTGCGCGGTGTCGTACGACATCACGGCGATCTGGTCGACGCGTCGGGCGACCTGGCCGAAGAACTCCTGCGACCACCACTTGGGATGCTTGGTGAAGAGGCCGAAGACCGAGTGCAGGGCGGGGAGCGGGTCGATCTGGTGGGCGGCGACGGAGAGCTGGGCGTCGCGGGCCCGGGTGACGGCGCGTACGTCGTCCAGGAGGGAGAGGTAGTCCCGGTCTCCGGAGTGCAGCGGCTCCAGGTCGAGGTGGACGCCTTCGTAGCCCGCGTCCAGGACCTGGCGGGCCGAGTCGACGACGGCGGCGCGGGTGGCGGCCTTCTCCAGGCGCATGCCGTCGGGGCCCTCGGTGGCGAGGACGTCGCCGAGGAACGCCTGGACGCGGACGCCGGGCAGCTCGCGGTGCACGCCGTCGATCAGCCAGCGGGCCTTGGGGTACAGCGACTTCGGCAGGGTGCCGTCGTGCTCCATCGGGCCGGTGTGGACGTACAGGTCGCGGATGCCGGTGGTCTTGACGCGGCGGGCGAAGGCGGCGAGGTCGGCGTCGTCCTTGCGGCCGTCGACCCAGGCGTGGCCGAGCCAGATCGCGTCGCGGTTCCTGGTGTACGTGCCGTCGGCGGGGTCGCCCATGTAGTTGACGCGGAGGGCTGCCTCGGCGGTGAGGAGGGGGAGGAGCAGGACGAGGAGGACGGCGAGGGTGATGCGGCGGAGCCGTCTTCTTCTTTTTGATTTCCCACCCGCACCGCCCGTGCTGCCTTCGTCGTCGGGTGCGGGTGGCCCCTGTGGGGGCTGATCGCCGTTGGCGGCTGACGGGTCGGTGGGTGTCGGGTCGGTGGGTGTCGGGTCGGTGGGTGTCGGGTCGGTGGTCTGCGGTTCCGTGTGTTCCACGGGGGTCCCCTCCCTGCGGCGCGCGTACGCTCCGGACGTGTGCCTGCGGGGACGAGCCGGACCGGTGTTCCGGTTGCGGTCAGGGGTGCGGTCAGAACAGGCTCAGCAGGGCCTCCGCCGGGTCCGTGAGCTGGGTGTCGCCGCCCGGCAGGGGCAGTTCGAACCACACCGTCTTGCCGCGCGGCGTACGGCGGGAGCCCCAGGCCGCGCTGAGCAGCCCGACCAGTTGCAGGCCCCGGCCGCCCTCGTCGGTGTCGCGGGCGCGGCGCCGGCGGGGCTGGACCAGGCCGGAGTCCCAGACCTCGCAGACCAGGGTGCGGTCGAGCAGCAGGCGGAGCCTGATCTCGCCCTCGCCGTACCGGAGCGCGTTGGTGACGAGTTCGCTGACCAGCAGCTCCGTCGTGTCGACCAGCGGTTCCATGTCCCAGTCGAGCAGCTGGGAGCGGGCCAGCTCGCGGGCCCGGCCGACGCTGCGCGGCTCGCGCGGCAGGGTCCAGTCGCCGACGGACTCCGTGGGCAGGCCCTGGACGCGGGCCATCAGCAGGGCGATGTCGTCCTCGCCGTGGTGGCTGTCGAGGGTGTTGAGGACCTGGTCGCAGACGTCCTCAAGAGGCTGGGTGGGGTCGGTGAGGGCGCCCACGAAGGCCTGGAGTCCCTCGTCGAGGGGATGGTCGCGGCTCTCGACCAGGCCGTCGGTGTAGAGGGCGAGCAGGGCGCCCTCGGGCAGTTCGACCTCCACCTCCTCGAAGGGCTCCCCGCCGACGCCGAGCGGCAGGCCGGGCGGCACGTCCAGCATCAGCGCGGACTCGCCGGGCTCGACCAGGACGGGCGGCAGATGGCCGGCGTTGGCGAAGGTGCAGCGCCGGGTCACCGAGTCGTAGACGGCGTACACGCAGGTCGCCAGGTAGACCTCGGAGAGGTCGGCCTCGCGGGGGCGGCGGGCGGCCCGGGTGGCCTGCTGGACGCCTCCGGGCGCGCCGAGACCGCGCGCGATCTCGTCCAGCTGGGAGAGCACCTCGGCCGGTTCGAGGTCGAGCTGGGCCAGGGTGCGGACGGCGGTGCGGAGTTCGCCCATCGCGACGGCGGCGCGCAGACCGCGGCCCATGACGTCGCCGACGACCAGCGCGGTGCGGTGGCCGGGGAGTTCGATGACGTCGAACCAGTCGCCGCCGACCTCGCTGGCCCGGCCGGTGGCCGCTTCGCCGGGCAGGTAGCGGCAGGCGATGTCGAGTCCGGAGGCCTCGGGGTCGCCGGGCGGGAGGAGCGAGCGTTGCAGTATCAGCGCGCGTTCGTGCTCGCGCCGGTAGAGGCGGGCGTTGTCGATGCAGACGGCGGCGCGCGCGGCCAGCTCCACGGCGAGCTCGCGGTCCCGGTCGCCGAAGGGTTCGCTGCCCTTGGTCCGGGCGAACTGGGCGAGTCCGACGACCGTGTCGTGGGCGACCATCGGCACGGCGAGCGTGGACTGCACGAGGCTGCCGTCCTCGGCGGGGACGGTGCGCGGGCGGCCCGTGCGCAGGGCGTCCGCGCAGGGCGAGTTGAAGGGGTAGTGGTGGACGGCGCCGAGCTGGACGCGCTCGCCGGCACCGTGCAGGGGTGCGTCGGAGACGGCGCTGGAGTAGGCGACGCGGCGCAGCTCCGCGCTGCCGTCGGCGAGGCCGGGCGGGGTCTCGTCGCCGACCAGGAGGCCCTGGTAGAGGTCGACGGTGGCGAGGTCGCAGAAGCCGGGGACGACGACGTCGAGGAGTTCGCGGGCGGTGGTCTCCAGGTCGAGGGAGTTGCCGATGCGGGCACCGGCCTCGTTGAGCAGGGCGAGGTTGCGGCGGGCGGCGGCGGCCTCGCGGGCGGCGGCGCGGCGGGCGGTGATGTCGGTTCCCAGCCAGGCGACGCCGATGGGGCGGCCCGAACCGCTGTGTACGCGGTAGAGGTTGACCGACCAGTGGCGGCGTTCCTCCGAGCCCGGCACGAATCCCGTGACGTGCATGTCCGTGATGGAGTCGCCGCTCTCCAGCACCCGGCGCAGGGTCGCGGAGACCCGGTCGGCCTCGGCGCGCGACAGGTAGTCGTGGACGCCCTTGCCGCGGTGGTCGTCGGGCGTGCCGCCGAAGGTGGAGGCGAACCGCTGGTTGGCGCGGCGCACCCGGAGGTCGGGGTCGATCAGCAGGAAGCCGAACGGAGACTGGCCGAATATGGCCTGTGAGGCGGCGAGATCGGTCTCGATGCTGCGCAGGACGCGCACGTCTACGACGATGCAGACGGCGGCCTTCTCGCCGTCCTCCGTCCGCGTCGGCATGACGTACACCTCGGCGAGGCCGCGTGTTCCGCGTCCGGTCCCGGTCCCGGAGCCGCTGCCGGCGTCCGGCGCGCGGAAGGGGACCACGCCGGTCCACTCCCGGCCGTCGAGGATCTCGGCCATCTTGCGCTGGCCGCGCTCCCGCAGGTCGGGGTCGATGAAGGCGTCGATGGGGTCGGTGCCGACGGCGTGTTCGGCGGGGATGCCGAGCAGTTGCTCCGCGCGCAGGCTCCACTGGTCGACGAGCCCGTCGGGGCCGATGGAGAAGGACGCGACCTTGATGTAGTCGTAGATGGAGCCGGGCGGGCTGCTCTGCCACACCGCGTCACCGAGTGGCGCGTCTGCCGACGGGCCCTCTGACTCCGTGGGCCTCGCTGGTATCTCGCTCACGCGAACCGTCCCCTCCAGCTCACCGCGTCCGGCACCGGTCACCAAAGGCGGCTGCCCGCAGTATCCAGCACTACGGCGCCGCACAACACGGTGTTCACGATCACAGCACGGTCCCGATGGTTTTCGGTCCGGACCGCGCCAACACTTCCAGTCTTCTAACCAGCGGACACGGCATCGAATCACGCTGTTCCACAACTGCCACTGGCCTGAACCAGTTGTGGCCGTTCTGTCATCCCGGGAGTGTGAGTTCGAACCACACCGTCTTGCCCGCGTCCCCGGCCCGGGTGCCCCAGCGGTGCACGGAGGATGCCACCATCTGGAGACCGCGGCCGTCCTCGTCCTCGGGACTGGCGACGCGCTCGCGCGGCGGGTCGGGCAGCGGGTCGGAGACCTCCACCAGGAGGATCCCGGGCGGTGCGGCGGGGCGGCGGAGCAGGCGGACGCCTATGGGGCCGGTGGCGTGCCGCAGGGCGTTGGTCACCAGTTCGCTGACCAGCAGGATGGCGATGTCGCCGACACTGTCGAGGCCCCACTCGCGCAGGGCGCCGCGGACCTGCCAGCGGGCGGTCCGCACGGCGTCCGGCGCCGCGGGAAAGACCCACTCTGCACGGCCGCCCTCGCTGTCGATCACGCCGCTCACTTCCTGGCCGGCGATCCCCCACCCATGTCCGCTTTCATGGGGTTAATGGGCACATACCCTGGATTCGGGGTCGGTACCGCTCGGGAGGGCGCACTGTGTCACGAGCGGCGTGCGGGGCGCCCAGGGCGGCCCGTTCACGCACCCCGCGCGTCGGTCGCGCCCAGCCCCAGGTGCGCGAGCGCCCGCTCGACGGCCGGCACGTCCTGGTCGAGCCAGGGCACGTCCCAGATGCGGGCGGGGGTCAGCCAGCGCAGGGCGTCGTGGTCCTCGAGGGGTTCGGGGTCGGGGGAACCGGGGAGGAGCCGTGCGGTCCACACGTGCAGGACGAAGGGTGATCTCAGGGGCCACTGACCCGGGACGCGCTCCCCGGCTTCGACCGCCACTCCCAGTTCCTCGCGCAGTTCCCGCACGAGGGCGGCCTCGGGCGTCTCGCCCGCCTCGACCTTGCCGCCGGGCAGTTCCCAGCGTCCGGCCAGTTCGGCCGGCGCGCTGCGGCGCGCGGCCAGCAGACGTCCGCCGTCGACCAGGGCGGCGCCCACCACGATCCGTTCCGTCATGCGCCGGAGCCTACGGGCTGCCGGCCGGGCTCGTCGGCCCCGGTCAGTCCACCGCGCCCTTCCCGTTCGCACTGAGCCGCTCGACCCAGTAGAGCTGCTGGTGGCCGCGGCCGTCGAGGGTGTCCGCGATCTTCTGGGCCTCGGCCCGGGTCGCGTACCTGCCCACGCGGTAGCGATTGCCGTTGTCGTCCTGCCGGAAGACCAGCCAGGGAAGAGTGACCGTGCTGTCGTTCATCGCGCCCCTCCACTTCCCGCCCACGGCTCGCGCCGCGCCCCGCCCGCCAAGGAAACCCCGATCCGCATATGCCCGAGCCTACGCCCAACCTTCACGGAGCGAATACGGCTTTGCACAAAGAGGTACGCAACCAGCCAGAACGCAGGGGGCGCACGATGCGGAACGCGCCGTCTCCGCGCACCGATGCGTCCGGTCGGAGGCATGCCGAGGCCGACGGAGGCCACCTGCGGGAACGACCGGATTGACCGGATTCATACGCCCCGCGAGGGGCGGGACTGGACGGCCGTGCGGGCCGACGGGCACGGGACAGGGGCGCGGGAGGCGCACGGGAGGCGTGCGCCATCTCACACACCTGGAGGGCGCCCCAACTCGCCGGGCGGCGCAGCTGGTTGATGGGCGGGGGGCGCCGCCGGGGTGACGGGCGGGAGCCGCTGGCGGGTGATGGGCGGGGGCGCCGCCAGATGAGGGCCGAGACCGCGACCGGCAGGCGGACGGGCCGCCATCGGGTGGTGGGCGGGGGGGGACGCCATCAGGTGATGGGTGGGGGCGCCGCCGGATGACGGGCGGGGGCCGCGACCGGCAGGCGGACGGGCGGCGACGCCGACAGACTGACAGGGGCGCCATCGAGTGACGGCCGAGGCCCGTGACCGGCAGACGACCGGGGCGCCGCCGGCAGACGGACCGGGGCGCCATCGAGTGACGGCCGAGGGTCGCCGCCGGATGACGGGCGAGGCCCGTGACCGGCAGACGGACGGGGGCACCGCCGACAGACGGCAGGGGACGCCATCGGGTGACGGGTTAGGGCCGCGACCGCCAGACGGGCGGGCAGCGGCGCCTGCCGGCGGAAGAGGGCGCTACCTCACCGGCAGGTGGTAGGCGACCCGGTATCGGTCGGCGGGGACGACCACCTCTGCCGTTTCCACCGCGCGGCCCGAGGCGTAGAACGTGCGCTGGACGACCAGGACCACATGTCCGGGGACGCCGCCGAGGGCGAGCAACTCCTCGGCGAGGCCGGGGCGGGCGCCGACCTCCTCGGTGACGTTGTCGACGACGACATCGATCGCGGCCATCCGCTCGACGACGCCCATGCCGCCGAGCGGCCCCTCCTCGGGCAGCATCACGGGCGTGCGGCCGGTGAGGTCGAGCGGCTCCCAGGAGGTGGAGAGCATCATGGCCTCGCCTGCCTCCCGGAAGACGTACCGCGTGCACATCACGCGGTCGCCGGGCTTGATGGCGAGCCGCTCGGCCACGGCGACGCTCGCCTCGGCCTGTTCGCTGCGCGACTCCCACGTGCCGTGCGCGTCGCCGTCGGCCTGCTCCTGCCGGAAGGGGGTGGCGCCGCCCGCCGGCCGGTACCCGGAACGGGCGACACGGCGGGGCACGGGCCGCTCGCGCACGTACGTCCCGGAGCCGGAGCGGCCCTCGACCAGCCCCTCGGCCATCAGCACCTTGCGCGCCTCCAGGGCGACGGTGTCCGAGACGCCGTACTCCTCGCGGATCCGCGCCTGCGACGGCAGGCGGGTATGGGGCGGCAGCAGGCCGTCGGCGATCTTCTTGCGGAGATCACCCGCGACACGCAGATACGCCGGCTGCTCACCGAATGTCACTGGCCGCTCCCATCAGGTTGTACAGACAGCAACAGCGTGGCAACCGTAGGTTGTACCAAGCAAGCAAAGGCCAGAGAATCACTCGATGTGATGACTTGTGGCGCCCGGGGGCTTTACGCAGGCACTTTCTCCCCGTTATAGGAGCGGTCACACCTCCAGACCGGAGTCACCCCCGCCGCCGTCGCCACCGCTCCCGTACTCCGGCGGAGTGGTGGCCAGCCCCAGAGCCTTGCGGGCGGTGACCGTGGTGTCGGCGACGACGAGGTCGTAGCCCTTGCCGTAGTGCTCGTAGTACGCGTCGACGTCGGGGGCCTTCGCGGCCAGCGCCCACTCCTTCTGCGCCGCCTTCAGGTCCTCGATCAGCTCGGCGACCGGACGGTCGGCGCCGGCGGGCCAGTCGTGCCGGTCGAGCATCGCGATCTCACCCCTGAGCGCCTCCGACACCTGCCCCGCCCAGACCCGGTAGCCCGCGAAGTCGTCCTCGACGGTCTCCGCCTCGGGCACGTCGTCCATCGCCCGGTTGAGGTACCCCTCCGCCAGCAGGTACGTGTGCTGGTCCGAGTCGAGTCCGGCGCCGTCGTTGCGGAGCGAACCGGTCAGCGTGGCCCGCTCGTCCGTGTTCCCGAACAGGCAGGTGATCTCCCGGTCGCCGGTCCGCCAGCTCTCGGAGGTCGGGGTCAGGTAGTACACGTCGACGTCGGCCGGCAGCGCCCACCGGTCCATCGCGTAGGCGTCCTGGAGGGCGTAGCACTGGTCGTCCGCGGCCCGCGTGATCTTCGCGTCGCCGGGGAAGGAGCCGCCCGGCAGCTCGAAGGTGGCGAACACCTCGCCGTCGTGCTCCTCGTCGCAGGGCACCTCGTCGACGTCGTACGTCACGCCCTGGAGGGAGCCGCTGGGGGTGGTGAAGCACTGGCCCTTCTCCAGCCCGTATGCCGTGCCCTCGCCGCGCGCGGCGTCCCGGAAGCCGTCCCAGAAGTCGGCGGCGCCACCCGTGGAGAGCGAGACGGCCCACAGGACCAGCCCCACGGAGGACAGCACGGAACCGGCCACGGCGAACCCCTTGCCGCGCTCGCCCCGCTTCCTGATCTGCGCCAGCGCGACCAGGCCCAGCACGAGCCCGACCGCCGGCACGAAGCACAGGACACCGAGCACGAAGGCGGCGATCGCGAGCCCGTTGACCGACGGCCGCGCGGGGTACGCCCCGTAGGGGCCGTAGGGGTTCCCGGGATGCCCCGGATGCCCCCAGGCACCCGGATACGGCTGCGGGGGCGCCGGGTACGGCCCGGGCGGCGGCTGCTGTCCCGGCGGGTACGGCCCCTGGGAATGGGGCCCTTGGGGCCCGGGCGGCGGCGGTATGGACACGTGTACCGTGCTCCTGTTTCGGACGGTGACGCGAAGGCGCCGCGGAACTGCGGCCGGGCCCCACGCGGTGGCCGGCCGATCACTCAGCGCATGGTAAGCGACCGCCGCTTCGGCCTCCGCGCCGCGCTCCGGCATTCGCGCCTCGTCCCCGCGGCGGGCCGGGTCGCCGACCCGAAGCCCCGCCGCGAGGACGAGTTCGTTCACTGAGCTGCCGTCAGAGCACCGTCAGAACTCCGTCAGAACTGCAGGGCCCAGGCGTCGATCCGCCCGGTGTCCCACGACGCGTTGTCGCTGACGCGGAGCTTCCACGTGCCGTTCGCGGTCTCCGAGGAGGCGTTCACGGTGTACGTGGTGTTGATGTCGTTGGCGCTGCCGCCGGTGCCGTACGACTTCAGGGTGTACGCCGTGCCGTCCGGGGCGACCAGCTGGACCTGGAGGTCACCGATGTAGGTGTGGACGATGTTCACCTCGACCGCGAGGGCCGACGGCGCGTTGCCCGAGACGCCGGAGACGGTCACCGGGGACTCGGCGGTGGCGTTGTCCCGGATGGTGTAGTCGCCGGTGTTCTCGAAGCGGTCCCCGGTCGGCGGGGGCGTGTCGCCGTCGCCGACGTACAGCAGGCGGTTGGGCGAGCCGCTGCCGGGGTTCGAGACCACGCCGGTGGTGGCGGCGGACGTCAGCGCGGTCGCGACCTGCGCGGGCGTGGCCGAGGGATGGTCGGCGAGGTGGAGCGCGGCGGCGCCGGCGACGTGCGGGCTGGCCATGGACGTACCGGAGATGGTGTTGGTGGCCGAGTCGCCGCTGTTCCAGGCGGAGGTGATGGACGAGCCCGGCGCGAACAGGTCGAGGACCGAGCCGTAGTTGGAGTAGCTTGCGCGGGCGTCGCTCGACGTGGTGGCGCCGACCGTGATCGCCTCGGTCACCCGGGCCGGGGACTTGGTGGAGGCGTTGGTGGACTCGTTGCCGGCCGCGACGACGAAGGTGACGCCGGACGCGATGGCATTGCGCACGGCCGTGTCGAGGGCGCTGTCGGCGCCGCCGCCGAGGGACATGTTGGCGACGGCGGGCTTGACCGCGTTGCGGGCGACCCAGTCGATCCCGGCGACGACCTGGGCGGTGGTGCCGGACCCCGAGTTGTCGAGCACGCGGACGCCGACGATCTTGGCCTGCTTGGCCACGCCGTAGGCGCTGCCCGCGACGGTGCCGGCGACGTGGGTGCCGTGGCCGTGGCCGTCCTGGGCGGTGTTGTCGTTGTCGATGGCGTCGTAGCCGTAGGAGGCGCGGCCGCCGAAGTCGTTGTGGGTGATGCGGACGCCGGTGTCGACGACGTACGCCGTCACGCCCTGTCCGGCGCTGTCCGGGTAGGTGTAGGAGCTGTCCAGGGGGCGGTTGCGCTGGTCGATGCGGTCCAGGCCCCAGGACGGCGGGTTGGGCTGGGTGCCGGTGACGTGGAAGGTGCGGTTCTGGACGACGGAGGCGACGGCCGGGTCGGCGGCGAACCGTTTCGCCTCGGTCTCGGAGGCCTCGACCGCGTAGCCGTTCAGGGCCTTGGTGTAGGTGCGCTCGATGTCGGCGCCGTACTTCTTCGCCAGCGCGCGGCCCTCCGCGGAGCCGGACTTCGCCTCGTCCGCCTTCAGGGTCACGATGTAGCTGCCGGCGACCGCGTTCGCCGCGTCCGCGTACTGGACGGTGCCCTCCGCCGCGGTGGCGGGGAGCGCGGAGACGAGGCTCGCGGCGAGGGCCGCGGTGGCCACGGCGCCGACGGCGGACAGTCTTCGTCGGTTGGTGCGAGGGGGGTTGTGACGCAGCACTGCCATGTGAGGGGTCCTCCTCAGTCGGTGGTGCGTGGTGGGGTTCGTGCACGCCGAGCAGACCGCCCCCCGCGGCCATTGGGTCATGACCATGTCAAAGTGGGGCGGTTTTGGTGCGTCAGCCGAAAGATTGAGGCTTCCAGAGGAATTGCACAAGGGTCCTGCACGGATGTGCGGACCCCTGTGTCGTTTGAGCACCCGACTCGCCGACCGAGTCGACCGGCGCTCAGTCGTCGCTCAGTCGGCTTTGAGTCGGCTCTCAGTCGGCTCTCAGTCGTCGAACGCCGTGGCCCGGGTCTGCTTCTCCCACGCTTCGACGTCCCCCCGCACCTGGTCGAGATGGCCGAGGACCGCGCCGACCCCGTCGTCGCCGAGCGGCAGGCGCAGCGGGGTGTGCTCGGCCGCCAGGGCGGCGCGGATGACGGCCGCCGCCTTGGCGGGGTCACCGGGCTGGCTGCCGTCGCCGCCGGCCACCATCCCGCGGGTCTCGCCGACCTTTGCGTACACACCGCTGTCCGCGCTGGTCCCGGCGTTGCCGGCCGCGAACAGGCTGGTCCGGAAGGCGCCCGGCTCGACGATCAGCACCTTGATCCCGAACTCCCGGACCTCGTCCGCGAGCCCCTCGGACATCCCCTCCAAGGCGAACTTCGTGCCGCTGTACGCCGAGAAGCCCGCGACCGACATCTGCCCGCCCATGCTGCTCATCTGCACGATCGCGCCCGAGCGCCGCTCCCGCATGTGCGGCAGCACGGCCCGGGTCAGCGCGGCCGGCCCGAAGACGTGCACGTCGAACAGTGCCCGCAGCTCCTCCTCGCCGGTCTCCTCGAAGGCACCGACGTGGGTCCGGCCCGCGTTGTTGACGAGGACGTCGATCCGTCCGTGCCGCGCCACCACGTCCCGCACGGCGTCCCCGGCGGCGGCCGTGTCGGCGACGTCCAGGCGCAGCGCCTCCATCTGGTCCGGGTGCGCGGCCACGAGGTCGTCGAGCGCCTCGGGGCGCCGTGCCGCGCCGACCACCACGTCGCCGTCGGCCAGCGCCGCCTCGGCGATCGCCCGCCCGAAGCCGCTGCTCGCCCCGGTCACCAGCCACACCTTGTTCATGCCGACTCCCTCGTCACTCGTACGTCACTCGTGTCCGTCGCGTCCCCGCAACCACCGACCACCCTGCCGGGAAACCCGGTTGCCCGTCCAAGACCCACGCTGATAGCCAACGGGCATGACGACGGACGTACATGTGCGGGAGCTGCGCTACTTCGCGGCGGTGGCCGAGGAACTGCACTTCACACGGGCCGCGGAGCGGCTGTACGTGTCCCAGCCGGCGCTGAGCAAGCAGATCCGGGCGCTGGAACGGCAGCTGGGGGCCGAACTGTTCCGCCGTGAGCCGCGGGGCGTGTCGCTCACCGAGGCGGGCGCCGCGCTGCTGCCGCACGCCCGGCGGGTGCTGGCCGACTGGGGCGAGGGCGCGGCGGCGGTGGAGGCGGTCCGGGCCGCGCGTGGCGGCGCCCTGGTGGTCGGCATGAGCACCAGCCCCGGCCGGGACGGTCTGCTGCCGTCCATCCGCTCCCGCTTCACGGCGGCCCACCCTCAGGCGTTGGTACGGCTGCGGCAGACGCGCTGGGAGGACCCGACGGCGGGCCTCGCCGACGGTACGGCCGACGTCGCGTACGTGTGGCTGCCGCTGCCCGACGCCGACCGCTACGCCTGGACCGTGGTCGCCGAGGAGCCCCGTCTGGTCGCCCTCCCCGAGACCCACCCTCTCGCCGCGCGCCCGGTACTCGACTTCGCCGACCTGGCCGACGAGCCGTTCCTCGCCCTGCCGCCGGAGGCGGGCGTGCTGCGCGACTTCTGGCTGGCGATGGAGGAACGGCGGGCCCTGGGGGGTGCCGCCGCCCGGCCGCCGCGCATCGGCGCTGAGATCGCCGGCACGGAGGAGACGTACGAGGCGCTGGTCGCGGGCCTCGGCATCTGCCTCGTGGCCACGGGCAACGCTCCGCTGATCACCCTCGGGGGCGTGACCACCCGCCCGGTCCGCGGCCTGAGCCCCAGCCGTTACGCCCTGGCCCGGCGCCGGGAGGACGAGGGGCGGCCCCTGGTGCGGGGGTACGTCGAGGCGTACCGGAGGGTGCGGGCCGGGGGTGAGGCGGGGTGACGGGCTTTCAGGGCGTCGCGGTCTGTTCGTCGTTCATGCCCAGGCGGGCCTGTTCCTCCTCGACGATCCTGCGCGCCAGGTCCGTGTCGGACACGTCCACGGCGTCCGGCGTCGCCTCGGCCACCGCGCTGCGCCGGGCGTAGGCGTCGAAGAGGCGGGTCTTCTTCTCCAGGAGCCGCACCATCCGCTCGTCCACCCCGCCGGTGGCGAGGAGCCGGTGCACGCGCACCGGCCTGACCTGGCCCATGCGGTGGGCCCGCGCGACCGCCTGGTGCTCGATGGTGGGCTTGATCTGGGGCTCGCACACCACCACGACCGAGGCGGCCTGCATGTTGAGCCCGATGCCCGCCGCCTGGATCTGCGCCAGCAGCACCGCCGGGCCGGTCACCGCCGTGAACGCGTCTACGAGCGCCTGCCTGCGGGCGGGCGGCACAGCGCCGGTGAGCGGGCCGAACACCGGTCCGTACGGCCGGGGTTCCGCGCCGTCGGGAGCGCCGAGGGCGTCCTCGACCACGCGCAGGACGTCCCGGAAGTTGGAGAAGACCACGACCTTGAGCCCGTTCTCCCCGGCCTCCCGCACGATCTCCCGGAGCCGGCCGAGCTTGGCGGACTTCTCGGGGCGGGCGTACGCCGCCCTGCGCATCGCCATGAAGTTGCCCTCGCGCACGGCCTCCCGGTAGGCGTCCTCGTCGGCGGCGCTCAGTTCCTCCCACTCGTCCGTGTGCTGGAGGCTGGGCAGTTCGGTGAGCACGTCCTCCTGGTTGCGGCGCAGGTAGACGGGGGCGACCGCCTTGCGGAAGGCGACCGAGCCGGTCAGCCCGGTGCCGTCCTCCAGCCGGTCCGCCACCGCCGGGTCGAGCATCCGGACCAGGTTGCGGAACTCGGCGACCCGGTTCTCCATCGGCGTACCCGTCATGAACAGGACGTGCTCGCACCGGGCGGCCCACCGGTCGACCGCCTGCGACCGCAGGGCCTGCGGGTTCTTCACGGAGTGCGCCTCGTCCACGACGAGCATCGCCGGTGCGAGCGGCCCGGCCGACTCGGCGCCGTCCGGCCCGTCGTCGCCGCCCGGGTCCGGGAACCCGCGCAGGGAGTCGAAGGTGGTCACGGCGACGCCGCCGCGCTCACGCCAGTCGGCGAAGGCGTCCTGCCGGTCGGGGCCGTGCAGCGGGCGGACCGGCAGGGTGCTGCGGGCCTCGGTCTCGCGCGTCCAGTTGACCAGGACGCTGGCCGGGCAGACGACCAGGAAGTGGGTGTGCCCGCCGGCCGCGAGGTGCGCCATGGCCGCGATGGCCTGGATGGTCTTGCCGAGGCCCATCTCGTCGCCCAGGATCACCCGGCGCCGCGCGAGGGCGAACCGCGCGCCGAACGCCTGGTAGCCGCGCAGGGAGACCCGGCGCCGGGAGTCGTCGAGCCGCAGCCCGCGGACCCGCTCGGCGATGTCGTCGGGCAGGAACCCCTCGGCCGCGGCGGTGTCGGAGGCGTGTCCGGCGATCTCGCCCAGCACGCCGTAGTACTCGGCGGAGCGCAGCTCGAAGTCCGTCCAGGCCGCGAGGTCGCCCGCCGGTCCGCGCAGCAGGTCCACCGAGGCCTGGGCCAGCAGTTCGGGCGTGCCCGCCCGCTCGGCCTCCTCGGTGACGGACCGGATCTCCGCCACGGCCTCCAGCGCGCGGGCCTTCCTCGCCCGTCCGGCCAGCAGCAGCCCGATCCGCCCGGCGGCCGGACGGGCGTCGGCCAGCAGCGGGTCGAGCCGCCGCGTCAGCCCGGCCGCCGCGTCGAGCGCGCGCCGCGCCTCGGGGCCTGCCCCGACCAGCACGTGCAGGGCTGCGACCAGGGCGGTCGTGCGCGGTTCGGGCCGGTCCACGTCGAGGTGCACGGCGGCGGCCTCTCCGGCCGCCTCCGCCAACTGCCGTGCGGCGGCGATGATCTGATCGACGGTGCGCTGTCCCACGCCGGGGATCTGCCGCAGCCGGTAGGCGCCCGCGTCCAGGACCGCGCGGACCGTGCCGAGGCCGCTCTTCTCGACGGCCCCGAGCCGCAGCCGCCCGCCGGTGACGTCCTGCAACCGGGCCACGGGGATGGCGTCGAGGGCCTGCTCCACCGCCTCGTCGTGCAGCGGCTTCAGCGCCGCCCGGACCGCGTCGACGGCCCGCTCGTGGTCACCGGCCAGCGACCGGGCCGCCTCGTGCAGCCGCGTGCCGCGCGCGACCGCCTCCCGCTCATCGCGCCCCATCCGGTACCGCGCCCCCTCCCGGCCGCTCCTCGGCCGTCCCCCGGGCCCGCCGTTCAGCCGCTGTGCACATGTCAGCCGCTGTGCACATGCGCGCGCACTCCCTGCAGCCCGAACAGGACGAGCAGTTCGACCGCGCCCCCGTCGGCGCTGCCCAGCCAGTGCGGCAGGGACGTGTCGAACTCGGCGGCCTCACCGGAGGACAGCGTCAGGTCGCGCTCCCCGACCAGCAGCCGCAGTCTGCCGCTCAGCACGTACAGCCACTCGAAGCCCTCGTGCGTCTGCGGGGTCGGTTCGAGCGGCGCCGGCCGGCTCGGGATGATCATCTTGAACGCCTGGGTCCCGCCGGGCCGCCGGGACAGCGGCACGAAGACCATCCCGAAGCGCCGGACGGGCTTCAGGTGGATCCGCGGGTCACCCGTGCGCGGGGCGCCGACCAGGTCGTCCAGCGGGACGTCGTAGATCCGCGCGAGCGGCAGCAGCAGCTCAAGGGTGGCCCGGCGCTGTCCGCTCTCCAGCCGCGACAGGGTGCTCTCCGACACCCCGGTCGCCGTCGCCAGGTGGGCCAGGGTGATGCCCCGGTCCCGGCGCAGCGCGCGCAGCCTCGGGCCCACCGCGTCGAGTACGTCGTCCGTTCCGGCGTCCATCCGGCCA
This sequence comes from Streptomyces sp. NPDC056128, assembly GCF_042263835.1. Classification (NCBI taxonomy): domain Bacteria; kingdom Bacillati; phylum Actinomycetota; class Actinomycetes; order Kitasatosporales; family Streptomycetaceae; genus Streptomyces; species Streptomyces sp. NPDC056128. Next base: position 82,329 of record NZ_JBHJVQ010000032.1, read on the forward strand.
CCTTGCCACAACGGCAAGTTTTCGTGCCAGCCAGCCGTGGGCCCGGTGAGACTGGCGGCATCACGACACGAGAGGGAGGAGTTCCGATGAGCGCCACCGACGAGGTCACGTTCTGGGACGGGCTCTACGCGGCCCGGCCCGCGGCGAACGACGCGCGGCCCAACCACCGGCTCGTCGAGGCGGTCTCCGAGGTGCCGCCCGGCGACGCGCTGGACCTGGGGTGCGGCAACGGCGGTGACGCGCTGTGGCTCGCCCGGCAGGGCTGGCGGGTGACCGCCGTCGACATCTCGGCGGTGGCGACGGAGCGGCTCGCCGCCCACGCCCGCGCGCAGGGCCTCGGCCACCTGGTCACCGCCGAACGGCACGACCTGCGCGCGTCCTTCCCCGAGGGCCGGTTCGACCTGGTCTGCGCCCACTACCTGCACACGCCCTTCGACCTGGACCGGGCGGCGCTCCTGCGCACGGCCGCGCACGCGCTGCGTCCGGGCGGGCGGCTGCTGGTCGTCGACCACGGCTCGACCGCGCCGTGGTCCTGGAGTCAGGACCCCGACGCCCGGTACCCGAGCCCGCGCGAGGTCGCGGCGGACATCGGCCTCGACCCGGCGGCGTATCCGGTCGAACGGGCCGAGTCCCCGCGCCGCCGCGCGACCGGCCCCGGCGGACGTACCGCGGAGGTCGTCGACCACGTACTGCTCATCCGGCGCGAGGCCTGACGCGGCGGCCGAGACGCAACTCATGACGGGGCGACGCCTGACGGAGAGACGCCTGACCGAGCGACGCCTGACGCAGCGGCCGAGAGCGTTCGGTCGCCCCACCCTGACCAAGGAGGTCACCATGCCCCCCGCCACTCGACGCGCCCGCCGCCAGGACACGCCGCCGCCCCGGACCGGGAGCAGCGAGGCCGAGACCCTGCGCGGGTTCCTCGACTACCTCCGGACCTCGGTCGCCGGCAAGGTCGACGGCGCCCCCGAGCCCCAGGTCCGTACCGCCGCCGTGCCGTCCGGCACGAACCTGCTCGGCCTGCTCCACCACCTGACCCACGTCGAGCGCGCGCTCTTCCTCGGCGCGGAGGTGCGGAACTGGCAAGCGACGTTCCGGGCCGCGCCGGAGGACGGCGTGGCCGAGGTCGTAGCCCGCTACCGGGAGACCGTCGAGCGCGCGAACGTGGTGCTCGACGCCTGCACCGACCTGGCCGCACCGCTCCCCCGGCACCGGCCCGGCAAGCCCGCCCCCAGCGTTCGCTGGGCCCTCACCCACATGATCGAGGAGACCGGCCGCCACGCCGGACACGCGGACATCCTGCGCGAGCTGATCGACGGCGCGACGGGGCGGTGATCAGCGCGTACGGCGGTCAGCGGTACGGCGGTTGCGCCACCAGGTGACCAGCCACAGGACGTTGATCCCGCCCAGCGTCACCAGCACCGCCACCGAGTCGGCGTTGCGGGCGAGGCCGTGCTCCGGCCCCAGTCCCCGCGCCGCCCGCACCAGCAGCGCGACGTCGAGGGGGATCGTGACGACGGCCATGAACGTCAGGCAGGCGGCGGTGCCGACCACCAGGACGACGCTGTAGAGCCGCACGGCCCGGCGTTCGTGCGGGGGCAGCCGGGTGCTCGGATCGTCGGCCCTGGTGACCCGGGGGGTCCGCGGACGGACACGCGGCGCCCGCACCAGCCGCCGCCACCGGTACCGGGCGTACGCGAGACCGTCGCCGTACAGGTCCCGGCAGCCGGTGAGGTCCTGGAGGACGAAGTAGAGGTCGGTGCGCGTGAAGACCATGCACTGGAAGGGCAGCGGCAGGAGGGCCAGCAGCAGGGCCGCGGCCAGCAGCCGGTGGGCGGTCGTGCCGGTGTCGGTCAGGGCGAGGGCCAGGATCAGGGACGAGGCGACGGACAGGTTGAGGGCGATGCCGGACAGGTAGGCCGTCAGCCGGTGGCGGCGCGGGGCGAGTTCGATACCGCTGATGTCGGTCTGCATGACGAGGAACTGGAGCCGGGTGCCCAGCCGCATCCGCCCCGGCACCCCCGCGGCACGGGCGGTGACCAGATGCGCCAGCTCATGGGCGAGCAGCAGCGTCCACCCGGCCGCCGCCCCACTGAGCAGCACCACGCTGCCGTGCGGGCTCCACAGCAGGTCGCGGTAGCCCGGTACCAGGTCGGGCCGGCGGAACAGGACGACGACGGCCGCCGTCAGCAGTACGCCAACGAGCACCGGCAGCGCCGGGTGCAGGGCGAGCCGGACCTGGTGCGGGCGCAGCCACGGCAGTGACGCGCGCGGCGGTGCGGCGTCCGGCACCGGACGGTCCCCGATCCGCGCCACGAAGCCCAGCGCGGTCAGATCCCTGACGAAGTCCGTGATCTCGAACTCCTCACCGGTCTCGGCGCGCAGGGTCCGGGCGGTACGGGCCACGCTGCACCCCTCGCCCAGGAGTTCCACCGCGCGTGCCCCGGCCGCCGGAAGCGCGACGAAGGTGCGGGTGCTCATGCGGCCGACGATCCACTCGTCCCGGTCCCGCCGTACCGCCAGGTCGTGCAGCCGGACCCGGGTCGACGGCTCGATCCGGGGCTGATCGTCGGCGGCGGTGTCCGTCACGAGGGGTCCGTGGGGGTGCCGTCCGTCTGACGCGCCCCGCAGGCCGGGCAGTCGGGACGCCGCTCGGCGCGCTGCTCGACCGGGTCGCCGGGCAGCATGAGGTTGAGGCCGAACCGGCATCCGGGCTCGATCCGCGGGATGCCGCACAGCAGCATCAGGGCGGCGTGCGCCAGCAGACCGCCGGACAGGCCCGCTGTGACCGCGTTGGCCGGATTCCACGGCATCCGGGGTGAGGCGACGTCCTCGTCCTGGCCGGGCGCGAGCCGCAGGTCGCGGCGCTCGATCTCGGCGTCGCGCAGGCACACCCAGCACGCGCCCCGGCCGGGCGTGAAGACCCCGACGCTGACGAGGGGCCCGCGATAGCCCGCCTCGGCCCACGCGGTGCCGGAGGCGAGGCAGACCCGGTTGGCCCAGCGGCGGATGGCGGCGGGCCGGTCGGCGGCCAGCAGCAGCGCGTCGTACCCGGCGTCTGCGGCGGGACCGCCGGTCAGGAGGTCGGCGAGGTCCGCCGGGCCGCGCACCTCGCGGCGCTCCCCGGTGACCGTCGTGTCCGGGTTCAGCGCGCGCAACGACGCGAGCACCGCGTCGATCTTGGGCGTGCCGAGGTCGTGTTCGCGGAAGAGCGTCTGCCGGTTGAGGTTGGACAGCTCGACGACGTCCGGTTCCACGCAGTGCAGCCGCCCCACCCCGGAGGCCACCAGGTCCCGCGCGGCGGCTCCGCCGGTGCCGCCGACGCCGACCAGCAGGACCCGGGCCCGGCGCAGCAGCACCTGCGGTTCCCAGGCGCTCGGCCGGGGCGTGAGGTCCATCCAGCGCATGAGGGTCATGCTCCGGCTGTACCGCTCGCGTTCCCGCTCGGACAGCTCCGCGGGCGGGTCGGCACCGGCGTCCTCGACGTACCCCGCCCCGGTCAGGTCCGCCATGGCCTGGGCGATGTCCGGTTCCGGCAGCCGGAGTCCGGGGTGGCGGCGGGCCACCTCGGCGACGATCTCGGTGGCGTCGCGCGTCCCGTCCATGGCCTCGACCAGCGTCCACACCCAGCCGTCGGGGTCGCGGACCTCGGCGCCGATGCCGTGGACGACGCTGCCGATCCGTACGTGGCCGTCCACCGTGCGGTAGGCCCGGTGCTCCGGCTTGATCCGGGGCCGCCGCATCGCGGGCACCGTCATTTTCGCGCCAATCTCGCCAGCCCCAACTACCCCGACAACAACGGACATTGACAACAGTGACCTGGTGAGCGAACGCTGACAAGAGCACACCGGACACGGTGCGCCACGATCCCACGGGGAGGAGACGGCATGGCGAACAAGATCGAGATCCGTCCGCTGGACAAGAAGGAGACCACCGGCGACAGCGGTGGCAACGGCGGTTCCTGACCTGGCACGCGAGTCGACGCGGAGCCGTACGCGATGAACCGCGCGACGAACGTGGCGACGCACCGCACGATGAACCGCTACCCCACGGTCGCGGAAGTCACCGAGTCGGCGCGGCGGCTGGTCTCCCGGTTCCCCGGGGCCTGCCGCCTGCGCCGTATCGGCGTGTCCCGCGCCGGACGGGCGATCGAGATGCTGTCCGTGGGGCACGGGCCGCGCCACGTCCTGGTGGTCGCGCGGCCGCACCCGGACGAGCCGGTCGGCGGCGCGACCGCTCTCGTACTGGCCGAGTGGGTGGCGCGGGGCGACGGGCGGTCCGCGGCGACCGACCCCACCCTCGTCACCTGGGACATCGTCCTGTGCCTCGACCCGGACGGCGCCGCGCTGAGCGAGGGCATCGAGGCGGCGACGGCCGGCCCCGACCACACCCTGGCCGGCTACTACCGGGCCGCCTTCCGTCCGGTCGCCGCGGAGCAGCCCGAGTGGGCGCCGATCGTCTCGCGGCAACTCCCCGAGAGCCGGGCCCTGTTCGACGTCATCGACGAGCGGCGGCCCCACCTCCAGTGCTCCCTGCACAACGTCGACGCGGGCGGCGGCTGGGTCCAGCTGACCCGCGACCTCCCCGCACTCGCCGCGCCCTTCGGGACCTCCGCGGCCGAACTCGGCATCCCGGTCCAGCACGGCACGTACGACGCCCTGTACTGGGACAACCCCGCTCCCGGGATCCACGTCCTGCCACCGCCGGACAGCGCCGCGCGCCTGGCGGCCGGGTCCGAGAACATCGGGCTGTCCACCTGGTGCGCGCCCCAGCGGTACGGCGGGGTCACAGCGATCGTCGAAGTGCCCATGTGGGCCACCGACCTGGCAGACGACCTCTCCCCGCACCCGGAGGCCGCACACGTTCTGCGGGACCTGTCCGGGCTGGTCCGCGAGAGCGGCCGACAGGTGACCGCCGTCTTCGACCAGGCTCGCGGATTCCTGCCCCCGGCCGAGGACGACCCGCCCCGGCGCGTACTGGAGTGGATGGCCGACGACCTGTACGACCTGGTCGCCGACTCCTGGAACCGGCTGGCCCGGCAGGCGGCCGACGCCTCCCGCACCGGCGGCCCCGCGCCCCTGACCAGGGCCGAGGTCTGCGCCCTCGACGTCGTCGCCCGACGTCAGCCACTGCGCGCGGCGGGCCTGCTGCTGCGACTCCTCGAGGCGTCGGACGACCGGGCCGCCCCGGGACTGCACCGGGAGCTGAGCGGCCTGTTCACCGCGTGGTGCGGTGACTTCGAGCAGGCGCTGCGGCTGCGCTGGGTGCCCGTGTCCCATCAGGTGGAACACCAGGCACGGACGGTCGTGGCGGCCGCCGAGAGCGCACTGGACACCGCGCTCACCCCGTAGGGGTCGCCTCAGGCCGGTCACCTCAGGCCGGTCACCTCGGGCCGGTCGCCTCAGGTCGCCGTCGTCGGGGCACCGACAGCGCCTCCGGTGGCGCTGCGGACGGCCCGCGCGACAAGACGCGGCGTGTCGGCGAACTCCCGGGGATCGGCGCCCGCCAGCAGCGCCGCCCCGATGCTCTCGTTGAGGACCCGCACGGCCGCCGCGACCGCGGCCGCGTACAGCAGCACCTGGAGGTCGTCGGCCTGCCGCCGGGTACGGAGGGCGATGACCTCGGCCATCTCCCGACGCGCCTGGTCGCGGGCCATCAGCCAGGCGGTGCGAACGGCCGGTTCGGTGCCGGCCAGCACGGCCATCCGCATCGCGAGCAGGTCGTCCAGCCGGTCCAGGTCGGTGGCGCCACGGCCGTAGCGGCGGACCTCCGCGGCGAAGTGCTCCTCCAGGGACAGGTGCGGAGGCCAACGGCGCAGCACGGACATCTCCCATGCCACGCCGCGCGTCACGATGGGTTCGGCGCAGCTCTCCTTGTTGCGGAAGAGGCGCCAGATGGTGCGGGTGGACAGGCCGACCACCCGGGCGATCTGGTCGCCGGTGGTCGCGTCCACGCCCTGCTCCCAGAAGAGGCGGGACGCCTCTCGGGAGACCTCGAGTCGCACCCGGTGGCGCCGGTGTGCGCCAACTCCGCCGACTCCGCCACCCTCGGCCCCCGCTGCCCCCGCCGCTCCCTCGGCGCCCTCGGCCGAGAACCTGCCGTCCATGCCCCTCGCCCCCGGCGGTCAGACGCGCCCGGCGGAGGGGGTGGCGAGGGTCTTGAGGCGCTTGTCGGAGAGGCGGGCGGCCCAGGCGACGACGAGGAGGCCGAGGCCCAGCAGGGGGTACCCCATGAGGATCTTGGCGAAGCCGAGGGACTCGACCGCGTCGGTCTCGTACAGGTACTGCTGGACGACGAAGCGGGCGCCGAAGATGGCGGCCAGGGTCAGCGTGGCGATGTCGTAGTACAGCCGCGAACGGCCGTCCGCGCGCCAGGCGTTGCCCTTGCCGGTGACGGAGTTCCACAGCACGCCCGCCAGCGGCCGGCGGACCAGCACGGAGGCCAGGAACAGCACGGCGCCGCCGAGGCTGGCCCAGATGCCGATGAGGAAGTAGTCCTTGGCGGACCCGGTGTACCAGGAGACTCCGGCCGCGACCGCGACACCGAACAGACCGCCGAGGGCGGGCTGCAGCGACTCCTTGCGCTTGAGGCGTTCGAGGGCGATGCCCAGCGCGACGGCGACGGAGGCGATGACGGCCACCTTGAGCCCTCGGTAGTTGTTGGCCAGGACGAACGCCACGACCGGCAGGGCCGCGTAGACGAGGCCCTTGGTGCCGCCCGCCTGCTCCAGTGCGGAGGGCTTGGCGTGGTTGTTCTCCACGGTGATCAGCTCTTCCGGTTCGTCGGGGGACGCACCTCGAACCTGTGCGTCACTTAATGACAGATTGGCATTAAGTGAGCAGCGACGCAAGCCTCGGTCTGGCATTTCGCGTCACTTAATGTCAATCTGGCACTTGAGGCAGAGCTGTGATCAAGGAGCAGAGTGATGACCGCGGAGACATCGACGGAGCGCGGCCGGGGCGGCATGAGCGAGCACCGGCGCCATCGGGTGCGCCTGGAGATCTCGCGAGAGGCCGCGCGCCTGTTCTGGGAGCAGGGGGTGGACGCCACCAGCGGCGACCAGATCGCGGCGGCGGTCGGCCTGTCCACCCGTACGATCTGGCGTCATTTCCGCAGCAAGGAGAGCTGCGCCGAGCCGATCGTGACGCAGAGCGTCCACTGGGAGATGTCCACCCTGCGCAACTGGCCTCCGCACCTCTCCCTGGAGGACCACTTCGCCGCGGAGGCGATCCGGTTCGGCCGCGAGGCCACCGCGCTGGAGCAGGCGGACACCGCGCTGGGCATCAGGATGATCCGCCTGGCCGACTCGGAACCGGCGCTCCGTACCGCCTGGCTCATGGCCTGCGACCAGGTGGAACGCGAGATGGCCGAGATCATCGCGACCCGCCTCGGCAGCGAGCCCGACGACTTGGACGTACGCCTGCACGCCGCGGCGGCCTCGGCGGCTCTGCGCGTCATCAACGAGTACATCGGCGCCGCCCTGCTGGACGGCGTGGACCCCAAGGAGTTCTCCGACGCCGCCGGCCTCATCGCGAACGCGGTACGAAGGGCGACGGGCGGGGCGGTGGGCGACCCGGTCGACGCCACGGGGACCTGACCCGACCGTCCCCGGTGTCGTTTCCGTCCAAGACGAGCCCCCGGGCCGCGCTCTAACGTGGCCTCAACAGCTCGCCGACCACCCTGAGGAGACAGCACCATGCGTGACTTGGTCTACACCGGCTTCATGTCGCTCGACGGCGTCGTCGACTCACCCGGCGGCGGGCCGAGCGAGGGGCACCGCAGCGGCGGCTGGGTCTTCAAGGACCTCGAGTTCGTGCCGGAAGCCTGGTCGCTGAAGGCCGAGGAGCTGGCCGACACGACGGCGCTGATGTTCGGCCGCCGCAGCTACGAGGCGTTCGCGCCGGTCTGGCCCGGCTCGGAGGACCACGCCGCCTACAAGGACATGCCCAAGTACGTCGTCTCGGCCACGCTGTCCGACGACGCCCTCGTCGACGGGTGGGGGCCGACGACCATCCTGCGCTCGACCGAGGACGTCGCCGCGCTCAAGGAGGGCGAGGGAGGCGCGATCTTCATCCACGGAAGCGCGGAACTGGCCCGGCGGCTCTCGGACGCGGGCCTGATCGACCAGTACAACCTGCTCGTCTTCCCCACGCTGCTCGGTGCCGGGAAGAGCCTGTTCGGCCGGTCCGACCGCGACAAGCAGATGCTGACGCTGCGGGAGTCGCAGAGCTACTCGAACGGCATCCTGAAGCTGGTCTACGACGTCAAGCGCTGATCCGCGCGCTGATCCAGGTCGAGGGCGATCGCACCACCGGCACCGTCGCGCAACTGCCCGGCGGTGCGCCCGACATAGGCGCGCAGGGCCCGAGCCAGGTGCGGCTCGTCGAAGTACTCCAGCTTGCCGACGACATCGGCGGCCGACTCCCCGCCCGCCAGCAGCTCCGCCGCCGCACGGGCCCGCTCGATCTGCCGAACGGCACCCCGCGTCAGCCCGGTCGCGGCCCGAAACCGCCGCTCGACCGTACGCCCGGAGACGTCCGGTCGAGCTCCCCGGAGCACCTCACCGACAACCGGATCACGAACAAGCACTCCGGCCCGAACCAGACGCCCGACCAGAGCCTCGGCGTCATCGGCCCCGGGCGTCTCCCAACGACCCCCGTCCAGCCGGAACGTCCGCCGCGTGGTGTCAGGCAGCACGACACCCCCGTCGACCAGCCCCGACACGGGCACGGCCCGCAACGACGTACCCACGGCGAACTCGATCCCGGTGAACCAGGCCCCCTCCGGCACCGGCGCCGTACCGGCCCGAGTCTCGGGCCCGGTAACCCCCGCGAACGCCCGCCCGCCCTGCTCCCAGAACACCAGCCCCCAACGCACCCCGGCAACGGACGTCATCCCCGTCACCTGCTCACTCCGACAAGTCCACACGGCATCGACCCACGACGAATCGGACCCACGACTCTCAAAGCGCAGCGACACCGCGGCAGAATACGCCCCGCCGTGGCCACTTGGGCACCACTCACAGCGGCCAAGCGGTCAGCAGGTCGTCGGGGCCGTAGTCGGCATCGAGCCCTGGGCAGTCGACTCCGCTGCGCGAGACCGCCACGACCGAAGTCGATCTCGGGGTTGTTCTGACGGTTCCACCAACCGCCGATGGCCTCGGTCTCAGGCCACTCGTCGTTAGGCTTCAGACGCAGCAGTGACTCTCGGATCAGCGGCTTGATCGCTCGACCGCGCCAAGCGGTCCACGACCGCTCAATGCGTTCCAACGCCAAGTCACCACGGCCGCGCTCGATGAGCGGGATCGCACGGCCCAAAGGAAATCACACCACCACGAGCCGGACCCGATCGCCACAGAGCTTGGTCATGTCGTCAATATCGGAGGTCAACATGACCACGGGGCGGTGCTGGCGCAGCGCGGCCTCGGCGACAGCCGCATCGATCGCGTACTTGTGCCCGTGAACACCGGCATTCATCAGCAACTTCGACGCAGCCCTGGCCTCCTCGTCACCCACCGGGACTACACGCAGTCCGGAAAGCACCCAGTTCAGGCGGGAGGTGTTCGTACGAGCATGGACGGCCTCGACAATGGTGAGCGCACTGATCACGACCTCCATGCCGCGCGAGCGCGCCTCAGCAACCAGAGCCACCACCTGCTCATCGTCGACGAGCAGCTTCGAGAGCCCTTGACTGTCGAAGACCAGCGTTCCCTCGTGACTCAGCCTGCGGCGGGCCACTCGGCCTCCTCGGCGAACACCTCGTCGAAGACCTGACGCGCCCGCTGACGGGCCGACTCGGAAACCGGGCCCTTGCGGCTCGCATAGTCCGCCAGGTACTCGTCCAAGACCTGCCCGCGCAGCTCCCGCTCGACCGCCTCGGCGATGAACGCCGAGAACTCCCGCTTGCCCACCCGCGCCCGGATCGCCTCTGCGGTCCCCTCCGGCAACGACAGGCTCACCCGCGTCGCCGGCCCTTCCCCGATGCTGTACGTCGTCTCGGCCATACCCCGAGTGTGTCAAACGAGTGGGAAAAGTGCCACGGGCCCGAAAGCTGCACGGAGCCCAGCACGGGCGCTCCCATGCCATCCCAGCACGGGAGAAAGCTAAGGGCCCGACCCCGAAGAGTCGGACCCCCTCTGAAATGCATGTTTGCCAGATCAGCGACCTGGCGTTGGGCCACCCACTAAACGTTGAACCGGAACTCCACCACATCCCCGTCCCGCATCACATACTCCTTGCCCTCCATCCGCGCCTTGCCCTTCGCGCGGGCCTCCGTTACCGAGCCCGTGGTGAGGAGGTCGTCGTAGGAGATGACCTCGGCCTTGATGAAGCCCTTCTGGAAGTCGGTGTGGATGACTCCCGCGGCCTCGGGGGCCGTGGCGCCCTTCTTGATGGTCCAGGCGCGGGATTCCTTGGGGCCGGCCGTCAGGTAGGTCTGGAGGCCGAGGGTGCGGAAGCCGACGTGGGCGAGGGTGGCGAGGCCGGGTTCCTCCTGGCCGACGGACTGGAGGAGTTCCAGGGCCTCGTCCTCGTCCAGCTCGGCGAGGTCCGACTCCAGCTTGGCGTTGAGGAAGATCGCCTCGGCGGGGGCGACCAGCGCGCGCTGCTCGTTCTTGAAGGATTCGTCGGTCAGCTCGTCCTCGTCGACGTTGAAGACGTAGAGGAAGGGCTTGGTCGTGAGGAGGTGGAGGTCGTGGAGGAGTTCCGCGCGCTCGCTGCCCTGGAGGATGCCGTGGGCGAAGAGGGTGTCGCCCTTCTCCAGGATCTCCTTGGCCTCCTCGACGGCCTTGACCTTCGGCGCGACGTCCTTCTTGATCCGGGACTCCTTCTGGAGGCGCGGGAGGACCTTCTCAATGGTCTGGAGGTCGGCGAGGATCAGCTCGGTGTTGATCGTCTCGATGTCGTCCTTCGGCGAGACCTTGCCGTCGACGTGCACGACGTTCTCGTCCCGGAAGGCGCGGATGACCTGGCAGATCGCGTCGGACTCGCGGATGTTCGCGAGGAACTTGTTGCCCAGGCCCTCGCCCTCGCTCGCGCCGCGCACGATGCCCGCGATGTCCACGAAGTCGACCGTGGCCGGGAGCACCTTCTCCGAGGAGAAGATCTCGGCCAGCTTCGTCAGGCGGGGGTCCGGGACGCCCACGACGCCGACGTTGGGCTCGATCGTGGCGAACGGGTAGTTGGCCGCGAGCACGTCGTTCTTGGTCAGGGCGTTGAACAGGGTCGACTTGCCGACATTCGGCAGACCGACGATTCCGATCGTGAGCGACACGTTGCGACTTCCCGTACGTGAGGATGCGGAGGAGGTGGGGCGGGCCAGGCAGGGGCCGATCCACCAGTCTACGGGGTGGCCGGTACCGCCCCCGCGTGGTGTCGAACGCTTGGCCAAGGTCTGGCCGACGGCGTGTCTGTCGGCCTATTCGGCACATAAACCGACCTAAGTTTGTCCAGTGGAGCAACACGGGACGCGACCTGCGCAGTACGGACCGCGACGGAGCCGGGCGGCGCTGCCCCCGCAGGGGCGGGGCGGCGCCGCCGGCCGTCCGGTCGGGCGGCAGACGGGGCCGCGGGCGGGCGGCGGTCCGGCGCGGGCGGCCGCGGGGCGGC
>NZ_JBHJVQ010000033.1:0-90278 GCF_042263835.1 Streptomyces sp. NPDC056128
CCCCGCGTCACACCGTGACGCGGGCGGCCCTGCGTTTCCTCTGGAACAGGTGTACGATCACGGCTTCTCGAGGGTGCGGCGTCCGGGGGGATCAGCCGGCGCCGTGACTGCTCGATTTCGCCTGTTTCTCATCTCCTGGGGGGACTTGAGTGAGCACATCCCTGTCCGCGTCCGACCGGCCCCGCCGCCGCAGACGCAGGACCAGCCTCGCCCTGCCCGCGCTCGCCACGGGCGTGGCCGCAGTGCTGGCCGCGGCGCTGATGACGTCGTCCGCCACGGCCGCACCCGCCCTGCCGGGCCCGGCCTTCGAGCCGGCCGCCAGAACGGTGCCGCAGGCCGAGCTGGAGCGGCGGGTCGCCGGCGCCGTCGCCGGTGACGACAAGGCCGGCCAGAGCACCGGCAAGGCCCAGCGCGGCGACACCACCGGTGCCGCCGCCATCGATCCGAAGATCATCGGCGGCACCGAGACCGGCATCTCGACCGCTCCCTGGATGGCGCAGCTCTGGTACTTCGACGACCGCGGCAACGGCGACGCGGCCGACGACATCGGCTTCTTCTGCGGCGGCACCGTCATCGCGCCGACGAAGATCCTCACCGCCGCGCACTGCGTCCAGGGCTACAACTGGAACGCCAACGGCGCCGTCGTCACCGGCACCGCTCAGCTGGCGACCAACGGTGACCTGCACGGCGGCACCGTCTCCGGTGTGTGGCGGCAGTGGAACCACCCGTCGTACAACGCGGTGACCATCGACAACGACATGGCGCTGCTGACCCTGCCGAACCCGGTCTCGGCCAAGCCGATCCCGATGACGACGGCCGACGACACGGCTTCCTACCGGGCCGGCACCAGCGCCAAGGTGTACGGCTGGGGTCGCACCAGCTCCGCCTCCGACGAGATCTCCGACGTGCTGAAGACGGCGACGCTGCCGATCCGGTCCGACGCCACCTGCGCCGCGGCCTGGGGGGCCGACTTCGTCAAGGGGCACATGGTCTGCGCGGGCGAGCCCGCGACCGGCTCGGACGAGGGAACCGTCACCGCCTGCAACGGTGACTCCGGTGGCCCCCTGGTCGTCGGCGGGCGCGTCGTGGGCGTCGTCTCCTGGGGTGTGGAGGACTGCGTCGCCCGAGGCGCCTACGGAGTCTTCGCCAAGGTCAGCACCTTTGCCGGCGTCACCTACCCACGGGTGGAGGACACCGACATCAGCGGTGACGGGCGCGCCGACCTGTGGCTGCGCCAGGCGTCCAGCAAGGTCGGCTACTCCCAGTTCTCGCGGGGCAACTCCTTCGCCGCCCGTGAGGCCTGGGGCGACTGGAGCGGCGTGAACCTGGTCGTGCAGACCGACCTCGACCGGGACGGCTACCAGGACCTGCTCAACCGGGGTCTGGGCGGCGAGCTGGTCTGGACGCACTACCAGCCGTCCACCCAGTCCTGGTCGCACCGGACCCTGGCGACCGGCTGGGGCAGCCGCAAGCAGATCCTCGTTCCGGGTGACCTGACCGGCGACACCCTGCCCGACCTGCTCTCCCTCGACTCGGCGAACACCCTGTGGCTCTACCCGGGCCGCGGCAACGGCTACTTCGCCGGACGCGTCCGGGTGACCGCCGGCCTGACCGCGTACAGCCAGCTGCGCGGCCACGGTGACTTCACCGGCGACGGCAAGGCGGACCTGCTCGGCCGTGCCTGGAACGGGGACCTCTACCTGTACCGGGGCACCGGGAAGGCCGCGGGCGCCTTCACCTCGCGTGTCAAGCTGCGCAGCTGGCCCGAGGTGAAGACCGTCGTCTCGCCCGGCGACGTGAACGGCGACGGGAAGGCCGACGTCCTGGCCATCACGAAGTACGGGAACATGTACCTGTACCGCGGCACCGGGAAGACCGGATCCGCGACCTTCGCCACAGCCGTGAAGGTCGGCGGCGGGTACGGCAACTACGACATCTTCGGCTGAAACCCCAGGTGACCGCCTGATTCACGGCTCCTCTCACTACGCTCTGTGTCCGAATCGCTACGAATCGGGCACAGAGCGTTGTGCAACCCTGTCCCGAGTTCCGCCGTCTCAGCTACGGGGGGACGATGGTGAGGTACCGGTGGAAAACCGCCGGGCCGACCGACCCCGACCCTGAGCGCAGGGGGTAGACCGACCGGACGAACACTGAGGAGCCCATGTCAGCCGAGAGCACGCCGGACCCCGCGATACCCGGCCCCGGAGAGTCCCGCGCCACCGGACCCGGCCGCCGGGGCAAGGGCCGCCGCCGCAAGCCCCGGGCCAGGCGGCGCAAGGCCCTGCTCGTCGCCGCCTGGAGCGCCGCGGGCATCGTGGTCCTGGGCGGCACCGGCGCCGGAGTCCTGTACTTCAAGCTGAACGGCAACCTCACGAGCGTCGACATCGACCAGGCACTCGGTGCCGACCGGCCCGAGAAGACCGACAACGGCTCCCAGAACATCCTGGTGCTCGGCTCGGACACCCGCTCCGGCGGCAACGACAAGCTCGGCGGCGGCACCGACGACGGCACCGCGCGCTCGGACACGGCGATGATCGTGCACGTCCACAAGGGCCACAAGAAGGCCAGCGTGGTCTCCATCCCACGCGACACCCTCATCGACCGCCCCGCGTGCACCGGCACCAACGGCGACGAGCAGCCCGCCGCCGACGGCGTCATGTTCAACTCCGCCTACTCCACCGGTGGCGCCGCCTGCGCCGTGAAGACCGTCGAATCGATCAGCGGCCTGCGCATGGACCACTACCTGGAGGTCGACTTCAGCGGCTTCCAGAACCTCATCGACGACCTCGGCGGCGTCGAGGTCACCACCACCGAGAGCATCAAGGACCCCGACAGCCACCTGGACCTCGCCGCCGGGACCCACACCCTCGACGGAGAGCAGGCGCTCGGCCTGGTCCGCACCCGGCACGGCGTCGGCGACGGCTCCGACCTCGGCCGCATCCAGCTCCAGCAGGCCTTCGTGAAGGCCCTGGTCGAGCAGGTCAAGGACGTCGGCGTGCTCGGCAACCCGAAGAAGCTGTACGACCTCGCCGACACCGCCACCAAGACCGTGACCACCGACTCCGAGCTGGGCTCGGTGAACTCCCTGATGTCCTTCGCGAGCGGCCTCAAGGGCATCAGCCCCGAGGGCATGAACATGGTCACCATGCCGGTGATCTACGACCCCGCGGACGCCAACCGGGTCCTGATGGAGAAGGACAAGGCCCAGCAGGTGTGGACGGCCCTGAAGAACGACCGGCCGATCCCCGCGAGCGCCACCGAGGGCACGGCCGCCGGCGGTGCCAAGGGCGTCGTGAACGCCTCGTGAACGCCTCGGAATAGATGAGGGCGGCCCCCGGTTTTGGGGAGTGACCCCAGTCCTGGCAGACTGGTACGTCGGCCCCGGTTCACGCTCCCGCACCCCGCGGCGGCGACCCGGTGCCCTCCCGAACCTAGGAGACACCTTGAAGCGCGACATCCACCCCGAGTACGTCGAGACGCAGGTCAGCTGCACCTGCGGCGCGTCGTTCACCACCCGCAGCACCATCGAGTCCGGCACCGTCCGCGCCGAGGTCTGCTCCGAGTGCCACCCGTTCTACACGGGCAAGCAGAAGATCCTCGACACCGGTGGCCGTGTGGCCCGCTTCGAGGCCCGCTTCGGCAAGGCTTCCGCCGGCTCCAAGAAGTAGCGAGCCCCCAACCGCCGGTCCACGGCCGCATCCCCCGCCCGGGGGAGCGCCGGGACCGGCGTTTTTGGTCGCCCGCCTTCCCCTTCCCCCGCAGTGCAGGAGCCCAAGATGTTCGAGGCCGTCGAGGAACTCGTCGCCGAGCACGCCGACCTGGAGACGAAGCTCGCCGATCCGTCGGTCCACGCCGACCAGGCCAACGCGCGCAAGCTGAACAAGCGTTACGCCGAGCTGACCCCGATCGTCGCCACGTTCCGCTCCTGGAAGCAGACGGGTGACGACATCGAGACCGCGCGCGAGCTGGCCGCCGACGACCCCGACTTCGCCGCCGAGGTCAAGGAGCTGGACAAGCAGCGCGAGGAGCTCACCGAGAAGCTCCGCCTCCTGCTCGTCCCGCGCGACCCCAGCGACGACAAGGACGTCATCCTGGAGGTCAAGGCCGGCGCGGGCGGCGACGAGTCGGCGCTCTTCGCCGGCGACCTGCTGCGCATGTACCTGCGCTACGCCGAGCGGGTCGGCTGGAAGACCGAGATCATCGACGCCACCGAGTCCGAGCTGGGCGGCTACAAGGACGTCCAGGTCGCCGTGAAGACCAAGGGCGGCCAGGGCGCCACCGAGCCCGGTCAGGGCGTCTGGGCGCGGCTGAAGTACGAGGGCGGCGTGCACCGCGTGCAGCGAGTGCCGGCCACCGAGTCGCAGGGCCGTATCCACACCTCCGCGGCCGGCGTGCTCGTCACGCCCGAGGCCGAGGAGATCGACGTCGAGATCAACCCCAACGACCTGCGCATCGACGTCTACCGGTCCTCCGGACCCGGCGGCCAGTCCGTCAACACCACCGACTCCGCCGTGCGCATCACGCACATCCCGACCGGGGTCGTCGCCTCCTGCCAGAACGAGAAGAGCCAGCTGCAGAACAAGGAGCAGGCGATGCGTATCCTGCGCTCCAGGCTGCTCGCGGCCGCGCAGGAGGAGGCGGAGAAGGAGGCGGCGGACGCCCGGCGCAGCCAGGTCCGCACCGTCGACCGCTCCGAGAAGATCCGCACGTACAACTTCCCGGAGAACCGCATCTCGGACCACCGCGTCGGCTTCAAGGCGTACAACCTGGACCAGGTCCTGGACGGCGACCTCGACTCGGTGATCCAGGCCTGCGTCGACGCGGACTCGGCCGCCAAGCTCGCCGCCGCCTAGCACCGCCGCACCACCCACACCGGACCACAGCTCAGCCCCGGAGGACCAGCGTGAACCTGCTGCTCATGGAGGTGGCCCAGGCCACCCAGCGGCTGGCCGACGCCGGCGTGCCGTCACCGCGCACCGACGCGGAGGAACTCGCCGCGTACCTGCACGGCGTCAAGCGGGGCGAGCTGCACACCGTGCCGGACGCGGAGTTCGACGCCCGCTACTGGGAGGTCGTCGCCCGCCGTGAGGCGCGCGAGCCGCTCCAGCACATCACCGGCCGCGCCTACTTCCGCTACCTGGAGCTCCAGGTCGGCCCCGGCGTCTTCGTGCCCCGCCCCGAGACCGAGTCCGTCGTCGGCTGGGCCATAGACGCGGTGCGCGCCATGGACGTCGTCGAACCCTGCATCGTCGACCTGTGCACCGGCTCCGGCGCCATCGCGCTCGCGCTCGCCCAGGAGGTGCCCCGTTCGCGCGTGTACGCCGTGGAGCTGTCCGAGGACGCGCTCAGGTGGACGCGCAAGAACATGGAGGGGTCCAGGGTCGAGCTGCGCCAGGGAGACGCCCTGGCGGCCTTCCCGGACCTCGACGGACAGGTCGACCTGGTCGTCTCCAACCCGCCGTACATCCCGCTCACCGAGTGGGAGTACGTCGCCCCCGAGGCCCGCGACCACGATCCGCAGATGGCCCTGTTCTCCGGCGAGGACGGCCTCGACCTGATCCGCGGCCTGGAACGCACCGCGCACCGCCTGCTGCGCCCCGGCGGCGTGGTCGTCGTCGAGCACGCCGACACCCAGGGCGGCCAGGTGCCGTGGATCTTCACCGAGGAGCGGGGCTGGGCCGACGCGGCCGACCACCCCGACCTCAACAACCGCCCGCGGTTCGCGACCGCCCGCAAGGCACTGCCGTGAGCACCGCCCCGACTTCCATCCCGCAGTACGTGTACGAGGAGGCCCGCTAAATGGCACGGCGATACGACACCAACGACGCGACCGACCGAGTGACCGGTCTGCGCGAGGCCGCGTCCGCCGTCCGCCGAGGCGAGCTCGTGGTGCTCCCGACCGACACGGTGTACGGCATCGGCGCCGACGCGTTCTCCGGAGAGGCCGTCGCCGACCTGCTGGACGCCAAGGGCCGCGGCCGCAACATGCCCACGCCCGTCCTCATCGGCTCCCCGAACACCCTGCACGGCCTGGTCACCGACTTCTCCGAGCTGGCCTGGGAGCTGGTCGACGCCTTCTGGCCGGGCGCGCTGACGCTGGTCGCCAAGCACCAGCCGTCGCTCCAGTGGGACCTCGGCGACACCCGCGGCACGGTCGCCGTGCGCATGCCGCTGCACCCCGTCGCCATCGAGCTGCTCACCGAGTTCGGCCCCATGGCCGTCTCCTCCGCCAACCTCACCGGCCACCCGGCGCCGGAGGACTGCGACGCCGCCCAGCAGATGCTCGGCGACTCCGTCTCCGTCTACCTCGACGGCGGCCCCACCCCCGGCAACGTCCCGTCGTCCATCGTCGACGTCACCCGCGAGGTGCCGGTGCTGCTGCGCGCGGGCGCGCTCTCCGCCGAGGAGCTGCGCAAGGTGGTACCCGACCTCGAGGTGGCGAATTGACGGCCCCTGGGACGGGGCGTGGCATAGGCAACGGGGAACGTGCCGCGGAGATCACGACAACGTTCGTCGGGCTTCCGCGCGACAGCTTCCGCATCCTCCACGTCAGCACCGGCAACGTCTGCCGCTCGCCCATCACCGAGCGGCTGACCCGGCATTTCGTGACGGAGCGGCTCGGCGTGCTGGGCGGCGGCCTCATCGTGGAGAGCGCGGGCACCTGGGGCCACGAGGGCGCGCCCATGGAGGCGAACGCGGAGACGGTCCTCGCGGACTTCGGCGCGGACGCGGCCGGGTTCACCGGGCGTGAGCTGCTCGACGAGCACGTGATCCGCGCGGACCTGGTGCTCACCGCCACGCGGGACCACCGGGCGCAGGTCATCTCCATGGGCCACTCGGCCGGACTGCGCACCTTCACCCTCAAGGAGTTCACCCGCCTGGTCAACGCCATCGACCCGGCGACGCTGCCGTCCCTGGACGAGGGTGTGGTCACCCGCGCACGCGCCCTGGTCCGCGCGGCGGCCGCTCTACGCGGGTGGCTCCTGGCGCCCACGGTGGAGGCGGACGAGGTGTACGACCCCTACGGCGCGCCGCTGCCCTTCTTCCGCTCGGTCGGCGACGAGATACACCAGGCACTGGACCCGGTGGTGACGGCGCTGACCGGGGTTCCCACGCGGGCGTGACGGGGGTCGCGGCGCGGGCGTAGGGCGTACGGCCCGCGACGCCGGGCGGCATCCGCCCCTCGGGCCTACATTGGTCGTACGTCACCGTCGACGCACGCCCGGAGCACACCATGTCGGTCACCCACGAGGTCCCCCTGGCCGAAGACAGCACGCTCGCGGGACTGGGCCGCCAGGACCCCGAACTGGCCGAGATCCTGGTCGCCGAGCGCCGCCGGCAGTCGACGACCCTCCAGCTGATCGCCGCCGAGAACTTCACGTCCCCCGCCGTGCTGGCCGCGCTCGGCTCCCCGCTGGCCAACAAGTACGCCGAGGGCTACCCGGGCGCCCGCCACCACGGCGGCTGCGAGATCGTCGACATGGCCGAGCGGCTCGCCGTGGAGCGCGCGCGGGACCTCTTCGGCGCCGAGCACGCCAACGTGCAGTCCCACTCCGGCTCCTCCGCCGTGCTGGCCGCCTACGCCGCCCTGCTGCGCCCCGGCGACACCGTCCTCGCCCTCGGCCTGCCGTACGGCGGCCACCTCACGCACGGTTCGCCCGCCAACTTCTCCGGCCGCTGGTTCGACTTCGTCGGCTACGGGGTGGACGCGGAGACCGGGCTCGTCGACCACGACCAGGTACGCACCCTGGCCCGGGCGCGCCGGCCCAAGGCGATCGTGTGCGGTTCGATCGCCTACCCCCGCCACCTCGACTACGCCTTCTTCCGCGAGGTGGCCGACGAGGTGGGTGCCTACCTCATCGCGGACGCCGCCCACCCGATCGGACTCGTCGCCGGGGGAGTGGCGCCCAGCCCGGTGCCGTACGCCGACATCGTGTGCGCCACCACACACAAGGTGCTGCGCGGTCCGCGCGGCGGCATGGTGCTGTGCGGGAGCGAACTGGCGGAGCGGGTGGACCGGGCCGTGTTCCCCTTCACACAGGGCGGCGCGCAGATGCACACCATCGCCGCCAAGGCGGTCGCCTTCGGGGAGGCGGCGACCCCGGCCTTCGCGGCCTACGCCCATCAGGTGATCGCCAACGCCCGGGTCCTCGCCGCCCACCTGGCCGCCGAGGGCCTGGTCGTCACCACCGGCGGCACCGACACCCACCTGCTCACCGCCGACCCGGCCCCGCTCGGCGTCGACGGCAGGACCGCGCGGGGTCTGCTGGCGGCGGCCGGGATCGTGCTGGACTGCTGCGCGCTGCCGCACGCGGACCTCCGCGGACTGCGCCTGGGCACGGCGGCCGTCACCACGCAGGGCATGGGGGAGCGGGAGATGCGGGCGGTCGCGACGCTGCTCGCGGGGGTGCTCCGCGGCGACACCGACCCGGCCGCCGCCCGGGACGACGTGCGCGCCCTGGTCACGGAATTCCCGCCGTATCCGGACTGAGGTGGGGTGGACGTACGCACGTGCACAGCCACTCGTGCAACCATCGTCGATACCCGGAAGTCCTCAACCGTATGCGTGCATCGCTAGGGTGTGGGGCTGAGGATGGCCAGCGAGACCTGTGGGGAAGCCCGTGCGTGAATACCTGCTGACGCTCTGCATCACGGCCGCGGTGACGTATCTGCTGACAGGGCCGGTACGGAAGTTCGCGATCGTGGCAGGGGCGATGCCGGAGATCCGGGCACGTGACGTGCACCGGGAACCCACTCCGCGGCTCGGCGGGATCGCCATGTTCTTCGGACTGTGCGCGGGCCTGCTCGTCGCCGACCACCTCACCAACCTCAGTGAGGTCTTCGAGAAGTCCAACGAACCGCGCGCCCTGCTCTCCGGCGCCGCCCTGATCTGGCTGATCGGCGTCCTGGACGACAAGTTCGAGATCGACGCCCTGATCAAGCTGGGCGGGCAGATGATCGCCGCCGGTGTGATGGTGGTGCAGGGTCTGACCATCCTGTGGATTCCGCTGCCCGGCGTCGGCACGGTGGCGCTCACCCAGTGGCAGGGCACCCTGCTGACGGTGGCGCTGGTGGTCATCACCATCAACGCGGTCAACTTCGTGGACGGCCTCGACGGCCTCGCGGCGGGCATGGTGTGCATCGCGGCGGCGGCGTTCTTCATGTACGCCTACCGGATCTGGTACTCGTACGGCATCGAGGCCGCGGCGCCCGCCTCGCTCTTCGCGGCCATCCTCATGGGCATGTGCCTGGGTTTCCTCCCGCACAACATGCATCCCGCCCGGATCTTCATGGGCGACTCGGGCTCGATGCTGATCGGGCTGGTGCTGGCGGCCGGCGCGATTTCCGTCACCGGGCAGGTCGACCCCGACCTGATGAACCTGTTCTCCGGGTCCGAGCGCAACTCGGTCCACCAGATGGTGCCGGTCTACATCCCGCTGGTGATGCCGCTGACCATCATCGCCGTCCCGGCCGCCGACCTGATCCTGGCGATCGTCCGGCGGACCTGGCGCGGCCAGTCGCCGTTCGCGGCGGACCGCGGGCACCTGCACCACCGGCTGCTGGAGATCGGGCACTCGCACAGCCGCGCGGTGCTGATCATGTACTTCTTCTCGGCGCTGATCGCCTTCGGGGCGCTCGCCTACTCGGTGAACGCCGCGTCCATGTGGATCGTGCTGGGTGTGGTCTTCCTCAGCGCGATCGGGCTGGTCCTGCTCCTGCTGCCGCGCTTCACACCGCGCGCCCCGCGCTGGGCGGAGCGGTTCGTGCCGCCCCGCTACCGGCGCCGGGGGGTCGGCGCGGAGGCGGAGGCCGAGGAGGAGGCGGTGGTCGCGGACGAGGCCGCCGAGGAGCGGGTGCCGGTCGCCGCGGGTGTCTCGGGCGTCAACGGGGCCACCGCCATCGGACCCCGTTCGCGCACAAGGTAAGAATCTGACTAGAGCATTGCCAAGTCGTGGTGGAGCGAATCGCCCCATTACCAGACAAGTGGGTGCAGTGATTGCACATACGCGCACTGTCACTCTCATGTGTGACAGCAAGCACACCCACAGGTAAAGACCTCATCAAATAGTTTGTGATACGGTTCACGAGAACCCCCGGGTAGAGCCTAAGGACCGTAGTGCGACGGTCTCTTGGGCGTGAGGACTCCGTTCGGCCCGGGACTACGCTCGTCCATGACGACACCCTGCCCCCTGTGAAAAGCGGAGTTGCCGCCATGCCGTCCAATGACGTCCGGACCTTGCTTCAGGCTGCCGTGCCCACGGCTGCCGTCGGCGCAGTAGCCGCCGTCGTCAGCGCCGTGGCCGCCGGCGGCAAGGGCGCGGTCGGAGCCGTGGTGGGAACGGTGGTGGTGATCCTCTTCATGGGGCTGGGCCTCTACATCCTGCAGCGCACCGCCAAATCGCTTCCGCACCTCTTCCAGGCGATGGGCTTGATGCTCTACGCGGCGCAGATTCTTCTGCTGTTCATCTTCGTCGCCGCGTTCAAGAACACGACGCTGTTCAATCCCCGGGCCTTCGCGCTCACCCTGGTCGCCGGCACCCTCGCCTGGATCGCCGCCCAGACGCGTGCCCACATGAAGGCCAAGATCCTCTACGTCGAGCCCGAGTCCTCGGGGGACAAGCCCGAGAAGACGGGCCACTCGTCGTGAGGGGTAGGGCCGGGATAAAGAGGCATGTGAAGTCCTGCTATCGTCCGGTGCCAACTGCGGCATCGCGGGCGCGGGCATCCGAGCTGACGCCTGCTCAATCGCGAGGCGAGATGCCCCACAGCCGCCCCCACATCCGTAACACCAGTCCCGTGCCGAACTGCGGCCCCGCGCCGCGCCGACACAACGAGGTTGCCGTACCCATGCGCCACGATGAAGGAGCCCGCGGTGAGTGCTGACCCGACACAGGTGCTCGCCTTCGACACCAACTGTCACATCTTCGACGGCTGTGGCTTCGCCGAGGTCTCCCCGGGCCTGCACTCGTTCCTGTTCCAGCCCCTTCTGGGCGATGGGGACAGCAACCTGTACTTCAACAAGACGATGCTGCTGGCGCTGCTCGGCTCGATCATCATCGTCGGCTTCTTCTGGGCCGCCTTCCGCAAGCCGCAGGTGGTCCCGGGCAAGCTCCAGATGGTGGCCGAGGCCGGCTACGACTTCATCCGGCGCGGTGTCGTCTACGAGACCATCGGCAAGAAGGAGGGCGAGAAGTACGTCCCCCTCGTGGTCTCGCTGTTCTTCTTCGTATGGATGATGAACCTCTGGTCGATCATTCCGGTCGCCCAGTTCCCGGTCACCTCGATCATCGCCTACCCGATGGTCCTGGCCCTGGTCGTCTACGTCCTGTGGGTCTCGCTCACCTTCAAGCGGCAGGGCTTCGTCGGCTTCTGGAAGAACGTCACCGGCTACGACAAGTCGCTCGGCGCGGTGCTGCCGCTGGCCATGCTGATCGAGCTTTTCTCGAACCTGCTGATCCGGCCGTTCACCCACGCCGTGCGACTGTTCGCGAACATGTTCGCCGGGCACACGCTGCTGCTCCTGTTCACGATCGCCAGCTGGTACCTGCTGAACGGTGTCGGCATCGCCTACGCGGGCGTCTCGTTCGTGATGGTCATCGTGATGACCGCCTTCGAGCTGTTCATCCAGGCCCTGCAGGCTTACGTGTTCGTCCTGCTCACGTGCACCTACATTCAGGGCGCGCTGGCCGAGCACCACTGAGCCGGCACCCAACCCGCCCTCCACCAAGTCGTCCGGTGGCCAACCCCCACCGGTCCGTAAAGGAAAAGGAAGAACTGGCATGTCCCAGACCCTTGCTGCCGTCGAAGGTTCCCTCGGTTCCATCGGTTACGGTCTCGCCGCCATCGGCCCCGGCGTCGGCGTCGGCATCATCTTCGGTAACGGCACCCAGGCCCTGGCCCGTCAGCCCGAGGCCGCCGGCCTGATCCGTGCCAACCAGATCCTCGGCTTCGCCTTCTGTGAGGCGCTGGCCCTGATCGGTCTGGTCATGCCGTTCGTCTACGGCTACTGATCGCTGACACAGACCAGCCGACTAGACGAAAGGCACCCACATGAGCCAGCTGCTCACGATCGCGGCATCGGAGGGCGAGAACCCTCTCGTTCCGCCGATCCCCGAGCTTGTCATCGGCCTGATCGCCTTCGTCATCGTCTTCGGCTTCCTCGCCAAGAAGCTGCTCCCGAACATCAACAAGGTTCTGGAAGAGCGTCGCGAGGCCATCGAGGGCGGTATCGAGAAGGCCGAGGCCGCACAGACCGAGGCCCAGAGCGTCCTTGAGCAGTACAAGGCCCAGCTCGCCGAGGCCCGGCACGAGGCCGCGCGCCTGCGCCAGGAGGCGCAGGAGCAGGGCGCCACGCTCATCGCCGAGATGCGCGCGGAAGGCCAGCGGCAGCGTGAGGAGATCATCGCCGCCGGTCACGCCCAGATCCAGGCCGACCGCAAGGCCGCCGCGTCCGCGCTGCGCCAGGACGTCGGCAAGCTGGCCACCGACCTGGCCGGCAAGCTCGTCGGCGAGTCCCTTGAGGACCACGCCCGTCAGAGCCGCGTCATCGACCGCTTCCTCGACGAGCTGGACGACAAGGCGACGAAGGCAGAGGCAACCCGATGAACGGAGCGAGCCGCGAGGCCCTGGCTGCCGCACGTGAGCGTCTCGACGCGCTGACGGACTCCACGTCCGTGGACGCCGGCTCGCTCGCCGACGAGCTGGCCGCCGTCACCGCGCTGCTCCACCGCGAGGTGTCACTGCGTCGGGTCCTGACCGACCCGGCGCAGGCCGGCGAGGCCAAGGCCGAACTCGCCCAGCGTCTCTTCGGCAGCCAGGTCAGCGGTACCACCGCCGACCTGGTGGCCGGTATGGTGCGCTCCCGCTGGTCGCAGTCGCGCGACCTGGTGGACGCGCTGGAGGAGCTGGCGAGCACCGCCGACCTCACCGCCGCGCAGAAGGCGGGCCGGCTCGACAACGTGGAGGACGAGCTGTTCCGGTTCGGCCGGATCGTCTCCTCGAACACCGAGCTGCGCGCCGCGCTGACCAACCGCTCGGCCACCACCTCGGCCAAGGGCGAGCTGCTGCGCAGCCTGCTCGGCGGGCGGGCGGACGTGACCACCGAGCGTCTGGTGACGCGCCTTGTCACCGCACCGCGGGGACGTAGCCTGGAGTCGGGACTCGAGTCCCTGTCCAAGCTCGCCGCCGACCGGCGTGACCGGATGGTCGCCGTCGTCACCTCGGCGGTGCCGCTGAGTGACACGCAGAAGCGGCGCCTCGGCGCGGCCCTGGCGAAGGTCTACGGCCGTCCGATGCACCTGAACCTCGACGTCGACCCCGAGGTCGTCGGCGGGATCCGGGTGCAGGTCGGTGACGAGGTCATCAACGGCTCCATCGCGGACCGCCTCGAGGACGCCGGCCGCCGACTGGCGAGCTAGCGGCGGCGCCGGTCCACCGTGGCCGACGGCACACAGCAGAACAAGCAGTACGTACTTACGACGGCCCTGGTTGGGCCGTGCAGAGGATTCACCTCTTTTTGGGGGGAGTCCCCGACTCGTGGAATACCCCCCAAGTGAAACTTCGGGCCCAACAAGGAGAGCAGGGAACTCAGATGGCGGAGCTCACGATCCGGCCGGAGGAGATCCGGGACGCACTGGAGAACTTCGTCCAGTCGTACAAGCCGGACGCGGCCTCGCGCGAGGAGGTCGGTACGGTCACCCTTGCCGGCGACGGCATCGCGAAGGTCGAGGGCCTTCCCTCGGCCATGGCCAACGAACTGCTGAAGTTCGAGGACGGCACCCTCGGCCTCGCCCTCAACCTCGAGGAGCGCGAGATCGGTTGCGTCATCCTCGGTGAGTTCAGCGGTATCGAGGAGGGCCAGCCGGTCACCCGCACCGGCGAGGTCCTGTCGGTCGCCGTGGGCGAGGGCTACCTCGGCCGCGTGGTCGACCCCCTCGGCGCCCCGATCGACGGCCTCGGCGAGATCGAGACCGAGGGCCGCCGCGCCCTCGAACTGCAGGCCCCCACGGTCATGCAGCGCAAGTCGGTGCACGAGCCGATGGAGACGGGCTACAAGGCCGTCGACGCCATGACCCCGATCGGCCGCGGTCAGCGCCAGCTGATCATCGGCGACCGGCAGACCGGCAAGACCGCCCTGGCCGTCGACACGATCATCAACCAGCGTGACAACTGGCGCACGGGCGACCCGAACAAGCAGGTCCGCTGCATCTACGTCGCCATCGGCCAGAAGGGCTCCACCATCGCGTCGGTCCGCCGCGCGCTGGAGGAGAACGGCGCGCTGGAGTACACGACCATCGTGGCCGCCCCGGCGTCCGACCCGGCCGGCTTCAAGTACCTGGCGCCGTACACCGGCTCGGCCATCGGCCAGCAGTGGATGTACGAGGGCAAGCACGTCCTGATCATCTTCGACGACCTGTCGAAGCAGGCCGACGCCTACCGCGCCGTGTCGCTGCTGCTGCGCCGCCCGCCGGGCCGCGAGGCCTACCCCGGTGACGTCTTCTACCTGCACTCCCGTCTGCTGGAGCGCTGCGCCAAGCTCTCCGACGCCGAGGGCGCCGGTTCGATGACCGGTCTGCCGATCGTCGAGACCAAGGCCAACGACGTGTCGGCGTTCATCCCGACCAACGTCATCTCCATCACCGACGGCCAGTGCTTCCTGGAGTCCGACCTGTTCAACGCCGGTCAGCGTCCGGCCCTGAACGTCGGTATCTCGGTCTCCCGCGTCGGTGGCTCCGCCCAGCACAAGGCCATGAAGCAGGTCTCCGGCCGGCTCCGCGTCGACCTCGCCCAGTTCCGCGAGCTGGAGGCGTTCGCCGCCTTCGGTTCCGACCTGGACGCCGCGTCGAAGTCGCAGCTGGAGCGCGGTCAGCGCATGGTCGAGCTGCTGAAGCAGGACCAGTACCAGCCGATGGCCACCGAGGACCAGGTCGTCTCCGTCTGGGCCGGCACCACCGGCAAGATGGACGAGGTGCCCGTCGCCGACATCAGCCGCTTCGAGAAGGAGCTGCTGGAGTACCTGCACCGCCAGGAGCAGGGCCTCATGACCTCCATCAAGGAGGGCGGCAAGATGTCCGACGACACCCTGCAGGCCATCGCCGAGGCGATCACGTCGTTCAAGAAGCAGTTCGAGACCTCGGACGGCAGGCTGCTCGGCGAGGACGCCCCGTCCGCCGCCAAGTGACGTAAGGAAGGGACCTGACTCATGGGAGCCCAGCTCCGGGTCTACAAGCGTCGCATCCGATCCGTCACCGCGACCAAGAAGATCACCAAGGCGATGGAGATGATCGCCGCCTCGCGCGTCGTCAAGGCGCAGCGCAAGGTGGCGGCCTCCACGCCGTACGCGCAGGAACTCACCCGCGCGGTCACGGCGGTCGGTACCGGGTCGAACACGAAGCACCCGCTCACCACGGAGGCGGAGAACCCGACCCGTGCCGCGGTCCTGCTCCTCACGAGCGACCGCGGTCTGGCCGGCGCCTTCAACTCCAACGCCATCAAGGCGGCGGAGCGGCTCACCGAGCGCCTCGAGCGCGAGGGCAGGGAGGTCGACACGTTCATCGTCGGCCGCCGCGGTCTGGCCCACTACAACTTCCGTGAGCGCAAGGTCGCGGAGTCGTTCTCGGGCTTCACCGACGAGCCCTCGTACGCGGACGCCAAGAAGGTCGCGGCGCCGCTGATCGAGGCCATCGAGAAGGAGACGGCGGAGGGCGGCGTGGACGAGCTCCACATCGTCTACACCGAGTTCGTCTCGATGATGACGCAGACGGCGGCCGACTCCCGGCTGCTGCCGCTCAGCCTCGAAGAGGTCGCGCAGGAGTCCAAGGCGAAGGACGAGATCCTTCCGCTGTACGACTTCGAGCCGTCCGCGGAGGACGTCCTCGACGCCCTGCTGCCCCGCTACGTGGAGAGCCGCATCTACAACGCGCTGCTCCAGTCGGCCGCCTCCAAGCACGCCGCCACGCGGCGCGCGATGAAGTCGGCCACCGACAACGCGGGTGAGCTGATCAACACGCTCTCCCGTCTTGCCAACGCGGCCCGCCAGGCCGAAATCACCCAGGAAATCAGCGAGATCGTCGGTGGCGCCAGCGCCCTGGCCGACGCGACCGCGGGGAGTGACAACTAATGACCACCACTGTTGAGCCGACCGCTGCGTCGGGCGTGGCCTCCGGCCGCGTCGCGCGCGTCATCGGCCCGGTCGTCGACGTGGAGTTCCCCGTCGACGCGATGCCGGAGATCTACAACGCGCTGCACGTCGAGGTCGCCGACCCGGCCCAGGAGGGTGAGCTCAAGACCCTGACCCTGGAGGTCGCCCAGCACCTGGGTGACGGCCTGGTCCGCACCATCTCGATGCAGCCCACCGACGGTCTGGTCCGCCAGGCCCCGGTGACCGACACGGGTTCGGCCATCTCCGTCCCCGTCGGCGACTTCACCAAGGGCAAGGTGTTCAATACCCTCGGTGAGGTGCTGAACGTCGACGAGCAGTACACGGGTGAGCGCTGGCCGATCCACCGCAAGGCGCCCAACTTCGACGAGCTCGAGTCGAAGACCGAGATGTTCGAGACCGGCGTCAAGGTCATCGACCTGCTGACCCCGTACGTCAAGGGCGGCAAGATCGGCCTGTTCGGCGGCGCCGGCGTGGGCAAGACGGTGCTCATCCAGGAGATGATCTACCGCGTCGCCAACAACCACGACGGTGTCTCCGTGTTCGCCGGTGTCGGTGAGCGCACCCGTGAGGGCAACGACCTCATCGACGAGATGAGCGAGTCCGGCGTCATCGACAAGACCGCGCTTGTCTTCGGTCAGATGGACGAGCCGCCGGGCACCCGTCTGCGCGTCGCGCTGGCCGGCCTGACCATGGCCGAGTACTTCCGTGACGTCCAGAAGCAGGACGTGCTGTTCTTCATCGACAACATCTTCCGCTTCACCCAGGCGGGTTCCGAGGTGTCGACCCTGCTCGGCCGCATGCCCTCCGCGGTGGGCTACCAGCCGAACCTGGCCGACGAGATGGGTCTCCTCCAGGAGCGCATCACCTCGACCCGTGGTCACTCGATCACCTCGATGCAGGCGATCTACGTCCCCGCGGACGACCTGACCGACCCGGCCCCGGCCACCACCTTCGCCCACCTCGACGCGACGACGGTGCTCTCCCGTCCGATCTCCGAGAAGGGCATCTACCCGGCCGTGGACCCGCTGGACTCGACGTCCCGCATCCTCGACCCGCGGTACATCGCGGCGGACCACTACCAGGCCGCGATGCGCGTGAAGAACATCCTGCAGAAGTACAAGGACCTGCAGGACATCATCGCGATCCTCGGTATCGACGAGCTCGGCGAGGAGGACAAGCTGGTCGTCCAGCGTGCCCGCCGCGTGGAGCGCTTCCTGTCCCAGAACACCCACGTCGCCAAGCAGTTCACCGGCGTGGACGGTTCGGACGTGCCGCTGGACGAGTCGATCACCGCGTTCAACGCGATCTGCGACGGCGAGTACGACCACTTCCCGGAGCAGGCGTTCTTCATGTGCGGTGGCATCGAGGACCTGAAGAAGAACGCCAAGGAGCTCGGCGTCTCCTGAGCCTCGCGCTCGTGGTGAGCCCCACGGCTCACACCGGAGGGGGCGGGCGCGTCCCGCCCCCTCCGTCACGCCCCTTAGACTTGTAACCAACACCCGGCTCTCCCGCCGGGTGGTGACCCGAGGAGCCACCTTGGCTGCTGATCTGCACGTCGCGCTGGTCGCGGCCGACCGAGAGGTCTGGTCCGGCGAGGCCACCCTGGTCGTCGCGCGCACCACGTCCGGCGACATCGGCGTCATGCCCGGTCACCAGCCGCTGCTCGGTGTGCTGGAGTCGGGCCCGGTGACCATTCGTACGAGTGACGGTGGGACGGTCGTCGCCGCGGTGCACGGCGGTTTCATCTCGTTCGCCGACAACAAGCTGTCCCTGCTGGCCGAGATCGCCGAGCTGTCGGACGAGATCGACGTCCAGCGTGCGGAGCGGGAGCTCGAGCGCGCGAAGGCGGAGGGCGACGCCCACGCCGAGCGTCGCGCGGACGTCCGACTGCGCGCGGCGGCGGGGCGCTGATCGACGGCGCTGTGCTATGACGTGACTCAGCCGCGGCTGGGACCGGAGCAATCCGGACCCGGCCGCGGCTGAGGCAGATCCGGGTGTTTTTTCCGTTCCGTTACCTAGGAGACGAGGAGGTCGGTGTCGATGGTCCTCGCTCTGACTGTGTGCGGAAGTGTCGTCGCCCTGGTGGTGATCGGGCTCTTCGTCTTCGGTCTGCGCCGCCGGCTGATCCAGCGTTCGGGCGGCACGTTCGACTGCTCCCTGCGCTGGGACGCCCCCAAGGAGGGTGACACCGGCGGCAAGGGCTGGTCCTACGGCGTCGCCCGCTACAACGGCGACCGGGTCGAGTGGTACCGCGTCTTCTCGTACTCCCCGCGCCCCCGCCGCGTACTGGAACGCTCCGCGATCGAGGTGGCCGGCCGCCGGGTGCCCGACGGCGAGGAGGAGCTGGCGTTGCTCTCCGACGCCGTGGTCCTGGCCTGTCTGCACCGGGGCACACGGCTCGAACTGGCGATGAGCGAAGACGCGCTGACCGGATTCCTCGCGTGGCTGGAAGCAGCCCCGCCCGGTCAGCGCGTCAACGTCGCTTAGAGGGCCCGTTACTTCAGACCGCTGTCGATGGCGGTCACCAGCTCGCCGTTCGCGGTGTCGCCGCTGAACTCCCAGAAGAAGGCCCCGCCGAGCTTCTGCTGCTCGGCCCAGTCCATCTTCGACTTGACGGTGGCCGGGGTGTCGTAGGACCACCAGTTGCTGCCGCAGTGGGCGTACGCGGTGCCGGCGACGGTGCCGGTGGCCGGGCAGCTGTTCTTGAGGACCTTGTAGTCCTCGATGCCCGCCTCGTACGTGCCGGTCGCCGGGCCGGTCGCCGTGCCGCCGGGCGCGGACTGGGTGACGCCGGTCCAGCCGCGGCCGTAGAAGCCGATGCCGAGGAGCAGCTTGTCGGACGGCACGCCCTTCGCCTTGAACTTCGCGATCGCCTCGGCGGAGTTGAAGCCCTGCTGCGGGATGCCGGGGTACGAGGTCAGCGGCGAGTGCGGGGCGGTCGGCCCGTTCTTCGCCCAGGCGCCGAAGAAGTCGTACGTCATCACGTTGTACCAGTCGATGTACGGCGCGGCGGCCCCGTAGTCGGCGGCCTCGATCTTGCCGCCGTCGGAGGCGTCGGCGGTGACGGCCGCGGTGACCAGGTAGTCCTGGCCGAACTCGGAGCGCATGGCCTTCATCATGCTGCTGAAGGCGTTCGGGCCGCTGGTGGTGTCACAGCTCAGTCCGCAGGCGTTCGGGTACTCCCAGTCCAGGTCGATGCCGTCGAAGACGTCGGCCCAGCGCGGGTCCTCGACCAGGTCGTGGCAGGACTTCGCGAAGGCGGCCGGGTTCTTCACGGCGTCGGGGAAGCCGCCGGACCAGGTCCAGCCGCCGAAGGACCACAGCACCTTGATGTGCGGGTACTGCGCCTTCAGCTTGCGCAGCTGGTTGAAGTTGCCGCGCAGGGGCTGGTCCCAGGTGTCGGCCTTGCCGTCGACGGACTGGTCGGCGGTGTAGGCCTTGTCGTAGTCGGCGTAGGCGTCACCGATGGTGCACTTGCCGCCCTGCACGTTGCCGAAGGCGTAGTTGATGTGCGTGATCTTCTGGGCGGAGCCGGAGGTGACCAGGTTCTTCACGTGGTAGTTGCGCCCGTAGACGCCCCAGTTGGTGAAGTACCCCAGCTTGACCTCGGCGCCGGGGTCCGGCTCGCCGCCTCCGCCGCCGGTCGTGCGGACGGCGACCGCGCCGCTGACCGGGCCGGTCTGGTCGGCGGTGTCGCGGGCCTGGACCGTGTACGAGTAGTCCGTGCCCTTGGTCAGGCCGGTGTTGGTGTAGGTGGTGCCGGTGACGGTGGCGACCTTGGCGCCGTCGCGCAGGACGTCGTAGTTCTTGACGCCCTTGTCGTCGGTCGCCGCCGACCAGGACAGCTTCACCGAGGTGTCGGTGACGTCCGAGGCGGTGGGGGTGCCGGGCGCGGAGGGGGCGGCGTCACCGGGGACGGAGCCGCCGTCGCAGCTGCCGCCGTTGAGCTTGCAGTTGGAGGGGGAGCCCGGACCGCTGCCGTTGAAGCCGAAGGAGACCGAGGCGCCGGGGGCGAGCGTCCCGTTCCAGTTGACGTTCTTGGCGGTCCAGTGGTCGCCGGAGTTGGTGACCGTGGCGTCCCAGGCGGAGGTGACCTTGGTGCCGGAGGGGAAGTCCCACTCGACGGTCCAGGAGCTGAGGGTCGTGGTCCCGGTGTTCTTCACCGTCCAGTTGCCGCCGAACCCCGTGCCCCAGTCCGAGGTCTTGTTGAACGTGGCCGTGGCACTCGTCGCGGCCTGGGCCGGACTCGCCAGGCCGACCAGTCCGGCCAGCGGGAGTGACAGACACGCGACGAGGGCCGCGACTCTGTGTCTGAAGCGCATGCTGCGCCTCCTTATGTGAGGTTGTGTTGTGGCCATGACTGAGCCTCATGTCCACAGTGCCGCGAGAATAGAAAGGTCTGGACCTTAGGTCAATAGGTCTGGACCAGTGCTGCTTGCCGCGGTCGAAACCGGAACCGGAGCGGGAACTAGATCCCCAACTCCTGTGCGAGCACCGCGGCTTGCACCCGGCTGCGCAGCGACAGCTTCCCCAGTAGGCGGCTGACGTGCGTCTTCACCGTGGCCTCCGCCATGTCGAGACGCTCGGCGATCGCGGCGTTGGACAGGCCCTCGCCGAGGCAGGACAGCACCTCGCGCTCCCGCCGGGTCAGCTCCCGCAGCACCGCCGGGTCGGCGGCCGGATCCCGCACCGGCTTCGCGGCGAACTCCGCGATCAGGCGCCGGGTGACGGCCGGGGCGACGATGCCCTCGCCGCCCGCCACCGTGCGCACGGCCGCGAGCAGGTCCTTGGCCTCCGTGTTCTTCAGCAGGAACCCGGCGGCTCCCGCCCGCAGCGCCCCGAAGACGTACTCGTCCAGGTCGAAGGTGGTCAGCACCAGCACGTCGGCAAGCCCCTCGCCGACCACGAGCGCGGTCGCCGACACACCGTCCATGCGGGGCATCTGAACGTCCATCAGCACCAGGTCGGGACGGAGCTCCCGGGCCAGCGCCACCGCCCGCTCGCCGTCCGCGGCCTCCCCGACGACCTCGATGTCCGGTGCGCTGCCGAGGATCAGCACCAGTCCCGCGCGGACGGCGGACTGGTCCTCGGCGACGACGACGCGGATCATGCCAGGTCTCCTTCGGTCAGGGGCAGCACGGCGCACACCGCCCAGATCTTGCCGTCCGGCGAGCCGGGGTCCGCCACCGCCCCGGCCTCGAAGCTGCCGCGCAGCAGCGCCGCCCGCTCCCGCATGCCGACCAGACCGGCGCCGGAACCGGGTGCGCGGGGGGTGTCCCGGCCGCCGTAGGGGCTGGTCACGCGCACCCGCAGGGCCGTCTCGTCGCGGGTGAGCCGGACCAGGACCGTCCCCGGCGAGCCGTGCTTGAGGGCGTTGGTCAGCGACTCCTGCACGATCCGGTACGCGGCCAGCTCGACCGGCGCGGGCAGGTTCTCGCCGGGGGCCGCGTCCAGCGTGACGTCGAGGCCGTTGGCGCGGGCGCCGTCGACGAGCGCGCCGAGTCCGTCGAGGGTGGGGGCGGCGGCCGGCTCGGTGTCCCCGCCGTCGTCCCGCAGGATGCCGATCAGGCGGCGCATCTCGGCCAGCCCCTCCACGCTGTTCTCGCGGATCACGCCGAGCGCCTGCCGGGTGGTGGCCGGGTCGTCCAGGGAGAGCGCGGCGGTGGAGTGGATGGCGATCGCGGAGAGGTGGTTGGCGACCATGTCGTGCAGCTCGCGGGCCATCCGGGAGCGTTCCGCGGTCACCGCCTGGACCCGGTCCATCTCGGCCAGCAGCGCGGTCTGCTCGGCCCGCAGCAGGGCGGCGTCGGCGGCCTCGCGGTGGTTGCGCACGATCAGTCCGGTGGAGGCGGGGGCGAAGGACACGATCCCGACGGCGACCCCGATCAGCAGCGCCTCGGGCTGGCGCCACAGGGCGAACGGCACGATGGTCCCGGCCACCGTGAGCAGCCCGGTGATCCAGGGGATGCGGCGGGCCGAGGCGGGCGGGCCGTAGAGCACGGCGGCGTACATCACGTCGGTGTACATGATCACCGTGACCAGGCTGCCCTGGGTGAGCGTGTCCCCGATCAGCGCGGCGGTGCCGATCAGCAGGCCGGTGCGGGGAGCGGACCGGCGCAGCAGTTCGCAGGCCGCCATGACCGCGAGCGGGACCAGCAGCGGCCACTTGCCGTCGAACAGCACGACCGGCTCGTCGGCCGGGCGCACGCCCAGCCCGATCCCCCACAGCAGCAGGCCGCCGAGCAGTCCGGCCGCGGCGACGTAGCAGTCGAAGCGGCGCGGGCGGGGGAGTCGTACGGCCATGTCCCCATCCAACACGGCCCGGGGCCCGCCCGCCTGATGCCGGGGAAGGGTCCCGCACTGCATCTTTCGATGTACCGGAGGTTCGTCACCGGCGACGACGATCCCGGGCGTGCGGCACGGGAGCCTGGAAGGGCGATCGAGAGGAGCGAACCGTGATCGTCACCCTGATCATCGTCTGCGAGATCGGCTTCTGGGTGCTGCTGGCGGCCGGGCTGTCCGTCCGCTATCTGCTGCGGATGCCGCGCACGGGCTTGGCGCTGCTGCTGTGCGAGCCGCTGCTGGAGGTCGTGCTGCTGGTGGTCACCGCGCTGGACCTGAAGAACGGCGCCGACCCGAGCTGGAAGCACGGTCTCGCGGCGCTGTACATCGGCTACACCGTCGGTCACGGCCACCGCACCGTGAAGTGGCTCGACGGCCACGCCGCCCACCGGATCGGCGGCGCCCCGAAGCCGGCCGGACCGCCGCGCTACGGCTTGGCCCGCGCCCGGCACGAGGGCAAGGTGTGGCTCGGCACGCTGCTCGCCGCCGCGGTGGCGACCGGGCTGCTCCAGATCGCCATGTGGTACGTCGACGACCCGAGCCGCACCACGTCCCTGGAGAGCTGGCAGTACACCGCCTGGCGCGCGGCCGGCATCCACGGCCTGATCGCCCTCACCTACACGATCTGGCCGAAGAAGGCACCGGCCGGGACGCTGCATGCCACCTCCGAGCGCGAGAAGGAAGGGGCGGGCCGATGAGTCGCCTGCCGGAGCGGAATGTGTGGGAGGGCGGCGCCACCCTGGTGGTCGGCCTCGCCCTTCTGCTGTTCGCCGGAGACGTGGAGGTCCCCGTCGTGGACCTGACGAAGGTCGGCGTCGTGATGATGTGCGTGGGCGGCGCGCAGACGCTGTGGGGCCTGTTCCGTTCGGCGCGCCGCTGACGCGCCCCGAAGGGGCGCGGGGAACTGCGCGACCAGCCACGACGGCGCCGCAGACGAACGACGGCACCGCCCCCCACACCCAGCGGAGCGCTCAGCGCTCCCCGCCCGGCACCCACAGCACGTCCCCGACCTCCTTGTTCGCCGCGCGGGCCAGGATGAACAGGAGGTCGGACAGGCGGTTGAGGTAGGTCGCGGTCAGCGGGTTCATCGTCTCGCCGTGGGCCTCGAGCGCCGCCCAGGTCGAGCGCTCGGCCCGCCGGACCACCGTGCACGCCTGGTGCAGCAGCGCCGCGCCGGGCGTGCCGCCGGGCAGGATGAAGGAGCGGAGCTTCTCCACCTCGGCCAGGAAGCGGTCGCAGTCCGCCTCCAGCTTGTCGACGTAGAACTGCTCGACCCTGAGCGGCGGGAACTCCGGGTTCTCCACCACCGGCGTCGACAGGTCCGCGCCCACGTCGAACAGGTCGTTCTGGACCCGGACGAGGACCTTGACGACGTCCTCCGGCAGACCGCCCAGGGCGATCGCCGTGCCGATCACCGCGTTCGCCTCGTTGGCGTCGGCGTACGCGGAGATCCTCAGGTCGGTCTTGGGGACCCGGCTCATGTCACCGAGGGCGGTGGTGCCCTGGTCGCCGGTCCGGGTGTAGATGCGCGTCAGGTTGACCATGAGGCCAGCCTAGTTACGCACCGGCGGTACGGAACACGCGTGTGCCCACCGTCACGGCCAGTGCGGTGAACGCGAGCGCCACCAGCGTGCCGTACAGCATGTGTGCCGTCGCGTAGCTGCCGACGTAGGCGTCCCGCACCGCGTCCACCAGATAGCGGAACGGCATCAGGTGCGACAGCACGTCCAGCCACGCCGGTCCCAGGGTCATCGGCAGCATCAGGCCGGACAGCAGCATCGACGGCATCGTCAGCGCGTTGACGGCGGGCCCGAACTCCTGCGGCGTGCGGACCTTCATCGCCAGCGCGTACGACAGCGACGCCAGCGACACCGTGAGCAGGGCGACGAACGCGAAGCCGATCAGCACCCCGGCCAGCGGCGCCCGCAGGCCCATCACCACGGCCGCCAGCACCAGCAGCACCGCCTGGAAGGCGAAGACCGTGGCGTCCCGCAGCACCCGGCCGAGCAGCAGCGCCAGTCGGCTGACCGGCGTGACGCGCATGCGTTCGACCACGCCCTGGCCGTTCTCGATGATGACCGAGAAGCCGGCGAAGGAGGCGCCGAACAGCCCGAGCTGGAGCAGCAGGCCCGGCACCAGCACCTGCCAGGAGCTGCCCCGCCCGCCGAGCGGCAGATCGGTCAGCAGCGGGCCGAAGAAGAGCAGGTACAGCAGCGGCATCAGCACGCCGAACAGCAGCGCGAAGCGGGAGCGCAGGGACTGGCGCAGATAGCGGCCGTAGATGAGCGCGGTGTCGTGGAACAGCATCGGGTCAGCCTCGGATCTCGGGGTGTGGTACGCCTGCTTCGGCGTTCTATACGGCCACGGGCGCGGCGTCGGCCGGCGCGGCGCTGCGGCCGGTGATGGCGAGGAAGGTGTCCTGGAGCGGGGCGTCGATCGAGCCGCCGTACTCCAGCTTCAGCGCGGTCGGCGTGCCCTCGGCGACCACCACTCCGCCGTCCACGACGACCAGCCGGTCGGAGAGCGCGTCGGCTTCGTCGAGGTAGTGGGTGGTGAGGAAGACCGTCGTGCCCTGCTCGTCGCGCAGCCGCCGCACCAGGTCCCACAGGTCGGCGCGGCTGCCCGGGTCGAGGCCGGTGGTCGG
The DNA here is from genome assembly GCF_042263835.1 of Streptomyces sp. NPDC056128. Classification (NCBI taxonomy): domain Bacteria; kingdom Bacillati; phylum Actinomycetota; class Actinomycetes; order Kitasatosporales; family Streptomycetaceae; genus Streptomyces; species Streptomyces sp. NPDC056128. The sequence goes on from NZ_JBHJVQ010000033.1 coordinate 25,149, forward strand.
TTCGTCCAGGAAGAGGACCTTCGGGCGGTGCGTGAGCGCCATCGCGATGTCCAGCCGCCGCCGCTGACCGCCGGAGAGCGCGCCGCACTTGCGGTCGAGCAGCGCGGTGAGGTCCAGGTCGCGGGCGAGTTCGTCCGCGCGCTCCTCGGCCCGCGCCCGGGGCAGCCGGTACAGGCGGCCCTGGGTGACCAGCTCCTCCCGCACGGTGATCTGCGTGTCCACCCCGCCCGACTGCGCCACGTACCCGCAGGCCCCGCGGACCCCCGCGGGGTCGGTCGCCAGGTCGTGGCCGGCGACGGTGGCCGCGCCGCCGGTGGGGGCGAGCAGCGTCGTGAGCATCCGCAGGGTGGTGGTCTTGCCGGCGCCGTTGGGGCCCAGGAAGCCGAGGATCTCGCCCGCGCGGACGGTCAGGTCGATGCCGCGCACGGCCTCGACCGGGCCGCGCCTGGTCGTGAAGGTCCGGGCCAGGCCGGCCGTACTGATGATTGCCATGCGTCCCAGAAAAACAGAGGCACTTAAATTTTGCAACGTCCCCAATTTTCTACCGGCACCAGCGAAGCCTAGGATGGGGGGCATGGCCGAGGGACTCAGGGAACGGAAGAAGCGGCAGACCCGGCAGTACCTCTCGGATGTCGCCACAGGGCTGTTCCTGGAGCGCGGCTTCGAGGCGGTGACGGTCGCCGAGGTCGCGGAGGCCGCGAACGTCTCCGTGAACACCGTCTACAACTACTTTCCGGCCAAGGAGGACCTGTTCCTCGACCGCTCCAAGGGGGTCGTCGACCGGCTGTCGCGCTGGGTGCGCGGACGGGGCGACGGCGAGTCCGCCGCGTACGCCGTCCTGCGCGAGCTGCGCGACGAGGTCGAGTCGGTCTCCCCGCGCGTGGGCCTGATGGACGGATACGCCGGATTCATGAAGGTCGTGCACGAGTCGCCCGCCCTGCGGTCCAGGATGTGGGCCATCGGCCAGGAGGTCCTGGTCAATCTGGAGGGGACCCTCAGGGAGGAGACCGGCGCCGCGGCCGACGATCCGCTGCCCTCCCTGATGGCCGGTCAGATCAACTGGCTGCACGGCACCGTGATGATGGGAATCGGCCAGCGCATGGTCGCCGGGGGCAAACCGGCCCAGGTCTCCCGCGAGATACTCCTGCTGCTGGACGAGATGGAGGAGCTGTTGAGCGAGAAGGTGCTCAACTACGCCGTACGGGGCGCGGAGTGACACCCGAATGACACACGCCGGTGTGATGTCCGTCATGTGAGACGTGACGCGCGTTACTAACCGGTCACACAGCCCCTCACGCCCGCTAATCTCCGGCCGAGAGACCAAGGACAGCTTGTATCAGGGGAGTCGCACAGTGGCACGGAAGCTCGCCGTCATCGGAGCCGGACTCATGGGGTCCGGCATCGCCCAGGTCGCCGCACAGGCGGGCTGGGACGTCGTCCTGCGGGACGTCACCGACGAGGCGCTGCGGCGCGGCACCGACGGCATCCGCACCTCGTACGACAAGTTCGTCGCCAAGGGGAAGCTCGCGGCCGAGGACGCCGAGGCCGCCCTCGCGCGGCTCACCGCCACCACCGACCTGGACGCCGCCGCGGACGCGGACGTCGTCGTGGAGGCGGTCTTCGAGAAGCTCGAGGTCAAGCACGAGATCTTCCGCGCGCTCGACAAACTGGTGAAGGACGGGGCGATCCTCGCGTCCAACACCTCCGCCATCCCGATCACCAAGATCGCGGCGGTGACGGAACGCCCCGAACGGGTCGTCGGCACCCACTTCTTCTCGCCGGTCCCCATGATGCAGCTGTGCGAACTGGTGCGCGGCTACAAGACCAGCGACGAAACGCTCGCCATCGCACGTGAGTTCGCCGAGTCCACCGGCAAGACCTGCATCGTCGTCAACCGCGACGTCGCCGGCTTCGTGACCACCCGCCTCATCTCCGCCCTCGTCGTCGAGGCCGCGAAGCTGTACGAGTCGGGCGTCGCCACCGCCGAGGACATCGACCTCGCCTGCAAGCTGGGCTTCGGCCACGCCATGGGGCCGCTGGCCACCGCCGACCTGACGGGCGTCGACATCCTGCTGCACGCCACGGGCAACATCTACACCGAGTCCCAGGACGAGAAGTTCGCCCCGCCGGAGCTGATGCGCCGGATGGTGGACGCCGGTGACATCGGCCGCAAGAGCGGGCAGGGCTTCTACAAGCACTGAAGTCCCATCGGCCCCGGGAGACATCACACGCCGGGGTGAATTCGGTATCGGTTCGCTTACAGGCGGCAACCTCCGGTCGTTTCGGCCAGTCAGAGGGTGCAACACCTGATATCGCCGAGAGATCACGACGAAGAGTCGAAGAATCGAAGAGACGAACAAGGACGCACGCCGGGGAGCACATATGCACATCAGGGGCGACCACGTCGAGCTGGTCGTCGGGGGCCGCCTCGACGTCCGCAGCGCGGCGGACGCCCGTACGGTCCTGCACTCGGCCGTCGACGACGGAGTCGGCGACCTGGTGCTCGACCTGTCAGAGCTGGACTCCTGGGACGCCACCGGACTCGGCGTGATCATGGGGGCCCACCGGCGGGCCGGCCGCTGCGGCCGGCGGCTGGTGCTGCGCGGAGTACCCCCGCAGATGCAGCGCCTGCTGGTGGCCACCAGGCTGCACCGGATCCTGGCCATCGAGGGCGGCATCGGCGTGGAGACCCTGCCCAGGGTGTGACGTCCCGTGCCCGACACACGCAATCCTCACGAGACCGTGACGTCTCGGGCGGGTCGGTACCCCGGGCTGTCGGAGATACTGAGCGAAGGTTTAGGGTCTGGCTGCCCGCACTTTTGCGAACCCATCGGCGGGACCGGACCAGAAGCGACAGCGCGGTGTGCGGCAAGGCCGGGAGGGTGGTCCCGACCGGGGCCCTGCACACGACGCTTTTGGGGGGCTTGAACCGATGGACCCGAACAACCGGGGACCCGAGGAGTACGGCCACGACGGCGACACGCCGCGCCCGCGCCCTCCCAGGGATCCCCTCACCTCCGACTTCGGACAGCCCGCGCTCGCCCGCACGGTGCAGCTCGTCTCCGGCGACTTCCTGCTCACCGTCAACCCCGTCGACGGCAGCGAGATCGAGGTCTGCCCGCCCGCAGAACGGCCCGCCCGCCCGGAGAAGCTCACCGCGGCCGAACGCGCGGAGACGGCCCGCGCCGCCCTGCCGCCCGTCCCGCCGGGCCCCACCAGGACCGTGCTGGGCCTGCTGGCCCGCGAGGACGAACGCGAACGCCTCGTCCGGCTGCTCGCCCGCGGCCGTTCCGTCCGCCTCACCGGCCCCGGCGGCTCCGGCCGCACCAGCCTCCTCGACCTCGTCGCCGAGGACTGCGCCGGACTCGCGCCCGACGGCGTCGTACGCCTGAACGGCTTCCACCGCACCGCCGACGACCTGCTCCACGACCTCTTCTACGCCGTCCACCGCGCGCCCCTGCACCGGCCGGGCCGGGAGGAACTGCTCGGGCACCTGCGCGAGGTCGGCGCCGTCGTCGTCCTGGACGACATCGAGTTCGGCGGCACCGCCCTCGACGAGCTGCTGGAGGCCACCCCCGAGTGCGCCTTCCTCATCGGCGCCACCCCGGACGTGCCCGCCCCCTCCGCCGACTCGGCCGTCGAGGAGGTCTTCCTCACCGGCCTGGACCGCTCGGACGGCGTCGAGCTGCTGGAGCGCGCCGCCGGCCGCGGTCTCACCGAGGACGAGGCCAACTGGGCCGGCGACCTCTGGTTCGAGTCCGAGGGCCTGCCCCTGCGCTTCGTCCAGGCGGGTGCCCTGCTGCGCCGCCGTGACCGGCTGCGGGCCGGCGCCGACGCGGTGGACGAGTTCGGCGTCTTCGCCGACGCCCGCCCGGCCGACGACGACACGCCCTTCGACGCCGCCGAGGCCGATGCCGGCGACGTGTCGCCCCTGCCGTCCCTCGGCGAGGCCGCCGCGCCCGCGCCGCTGCTCGCCTCCCGGCTGACCGCCTCGGCCCGCGCCACCCTGGAGTTCGCCGTCGCGCTCGGCGGCGAGCTGCCGCACCAGGCGCATCTGCCCGCGCTGGTCGGCGACACCCACGCGGACGCCGCCCTCGGCGAGCTGGCCGACTGCGGACTGGTCTCGCCGGTCGGCTCCCGCTACCGGCTGGCCGCCGGGGTGCTCACCCAGCTGGAGAGCGGCGGCTACACCGACGGCGTAGGGGCTCGCGCACTGGCCGCCGCCCAGCACTACGCCTGGTGGACCGGGCACCCCTCGGTCACCCCGGAGCGGGTCTGCGCCGAGGCCGACGCCGTGCTGGCCGCCCTCGCGGTGCTGGTGCCGGCGACGACCCGGACCGCGGACGACGAGGAGAGCCCCGCCGTCCAGCTGGCCCGCACCGCGGCGCCCGCGTTCGCCGCCGGACTGCACTGGAGCGCCTGGGAGCGGGCCCTGCGGGCCGGCACCGAGGCCTCCCGGCTCGCCGGGGACGTCGCCGAACAGGCCTACTTCCACCACGAGCTCGGCGTCCTCGCCCTCTGCGAGGACCAGCTCGACCGGGCCCGCGCCGAGCTGGAGGCGTCCATCGGGCTGCGCGGCGCGCTCTCCGACAAGCACGGCGCCGTCGCCGGCCGCCGCGCCCTCGCCCTGGTCGCCGACCGCACCGGGGACACCCCCGGCATGGGCAGCGGCGCGGGTGCCTTCGGTGCCGTGGGGGCCGCCGCCGGACTCGGCGTCGTCGGCGCCGGCCTCGGACCGACGGCGGGGGAGGAGGTGCCCGACGCCCGGCACGAGGAGTCGGCGTCGCCGTCCGCGGGCGTCCCCGCGCCCTTCCCGCCGCTCCAGCCGCCCCCGCAGTCCCCGACCCTGGTCACCAGCCGCGAGCGGGCCGAGGAGCCGTCCCGCACGGTCGGCAGCGGCATCAAGGGCTTCGCACGGCGCAACCTGGTGGCCGCCGGGGCGGGCGCACTGCTCGTCGCCGTGCTCGGCACGGTGGTGACGCTCGGCGCCACCTCCGAGAACGACCCGGGCGACCCCTCCAACGAGGTCGGCGTCAACCCCTCGGCCAGCCAGGGCATCGACGACGGCGGCCTCGGCGCGGACCGGCCGTCCGAGGACGGGCAGGGGCAGGACACCACCGGCCGGCCGAGCGACTCCGGCACGCCGGACGCCCCGACGCCGTCCGAGTCGGGGCGGCCGTCGCAGGGCGCGAGCGATTCGGAGGAGCCCAGTGACCCGGGCTCCGGCGACCCGAGTGACTCGGACAAGCCGGACGACCCGACTTCGTCATCCAAGCCGCCCACCTCCAACGAGCCGTCCGACCCACCGTCCTCGCCGGAACCGAGCGACTCCGAATCGGAGACCACCCCCGAGCCCACGGACTCCAGCACGAGCCCGGGTGGCTCGGGATCGCCGTCCACCGAACCACCTGTCTCCAACAGCGCCAGCGATACCACCACGCCCACCGCCGCCAGCTCCCCCGCCGGCACTCCGACCGCCTCGCAGAGCGGCACCGGCACGGGAACGCCGAGCGGTTCGAACCCGGCGTCGGAGCAGATCATCTGAGGCACCGACAGACAGACAGACATACGGGAGGGCCGGGTCCTGCACGCGGACCCGGCCCCTCCCGTATGTCTCAGAACAGCCGCAGCTTGTCGTCCTCGATGCCCCGCATGGCGTTGTAGTCCAGCACCTGGCAGCCGATGCCGCGGTCCGTGGCCAGCACGCGCGCCTGCGGCTTGATCTCCTGCGCGGCGAACACGCCCCGCACCGGGGCGAGATGGGGATCGCGGTTCAACAGCTCCAGATAGCGCGTGAGTTGCTCCACGCCGTCGATCTCGCCCCGCCGCTTGATCTCGACCGCGACCGTCCCGCCGTCGGCGTCCCGGCACAGGATGTCGACGGGGCCGATGGCCGTCATGTACTCGCGGCGGATGAGGGTGTAGCCCTCGCCCAGCGTCTCGATGCGGTCGGCGAGCAGTTCCTGGAGGTGTGCTTCCACGCCGTCCTTGATCAGGCCGGGGTCGACGCCCAGTTCGTGCGAGGAGTCGTGGAGGACCTCCTCCATCGTGATGATGAGCTTCTCGCCCGCCTTGTTGACGACGGTCCAGACGCCCTCCTCCTCGCCCGTGCCCTCCTTCAGGGTGCAGGGCGGCGACATCCAGTTGAGGGGCTTGTAGGCCCGGTCGTCGGCGTGGATCGAGACGCTGCCGTCCGCCTTGACCAGGATCAGGCGGGGCGCCGAGGGCAGGTGGGCGGTGAGCCGCCCGGCGTAGTCGACGGAGCAGCGGGCAATGACGAGACGCATGGTCGGCAACGCTACTCGACGGGCCCGGCCCGACGCGATTCGCCCGTACCCGGACGCCCCGTGGGCTGTCCCACTTCTCCCATTGGCCCCGTCTTGCGCACTGGCCGATTGTGCGCCTACGGGATGGTGTCCATCTCGGCATTCTCCTGGTGCGGTCACGATCGGTTGCTTACGGTATTGAACGGGAGGTCGCGAACTGTGTACGCAGCGTGTTCGAAATCGCGGACTCCCTCAACTGTCCGGCAACCCCCGCCCGTCGGGGGTGCGAGAGGAGAACCCATGTCGCTCGACGTCTCACCGGCCCTACTCGAACAGGCCGAGCGAGGCGAGGTCGACGAAGCAGCCTTCGTCGACTGCGTCCGGACTTCCCTGCCCTACGCATGGGAGATGGTCAGCTCCCTGGTGGCACAGCTGAAGGTCGACGGCGGTGCGTTCGCCGACAACCAGACGCCTCCGCCGGACGAGCAGGCGCGCGGTCAGCTGCTGCGTGCGCTCGCGAGTGACGCCATACGCGGTGCACTGCAGCGGCACTTCGGAGTGCGGCTGGCCTTCCAGAACTGCCACCGGGTGGCGGTGTTCCCGTTGGACTCCTCTGTCGACGAGAAACTGACCCGCTTCACCTCGGTGCGCAGCCAGGTGCTGAACCAGTCGCCCGAGTTCCGCGACTGCTGACGCCACGATCGTCCGCTTGCCGCTCCGTACGCGGGAGGTGCAGTTCTGTACCGGAGCGGCAAGCTCCCCGCCCATGGCCTCAGCCGAGCTGGGGGAGTACCTCGGCGCCGAGCCGTCGTACGTTGTCCTCGGTCGCCGCGAGGTCTCCGGAGCCCTCGACGAGCAGCGCGAAGCGGGAGATGCCGGTGCGCTCGGACGTGGCCGCCAGCCGGTCCGCGCAGAGCCGGGGCGTGCCCACCGGGTGCAGCCCGCAGAGCAGTTCGGTGTACGCGTGCGGGTCGCGCATCTGCCGGGCGCGGCCGTCCACCGTGACATGGGCGCCCAGCCCTTGGCGCAGCCAGCCCGGCATCGCCTTGAGCAGGGTCTCCGCCGCGTCCGTGCGCCGGTCGGCGACCTGGCAGACGCCGGCCGAGACATGGGCCGCGGCGTGGACCTCGGCGGCCGGGCGTCCGGCCGCGCGGGCGTGCCGCCGCCACAGGGCGACCATCTCCGCCTTCTCCTCGTCGCCGACGTGCATGCCCAGCAGCATCGGCAGCCCCCGCTCGGCCGCCATCCGCACGCTCGACGGCGAGGTGCAGGCGACGACGACCTCCGGGCCCGCCGCCTCCGAGAGGGCCTCCGAGGGGCGCGGGACGACGGGCACCTCGCGGAAGCTGAAGCGTTCCCCCGAGGCGCCGACGGCCGGTTCGCGCAGCCAGCGCACCAGGAGGTCGAGGGACTCCGGGAACCCCTTCTCGTACGCCTCCAGGCCCGCGCCGAAGACCTCCAGGTCCACCCACGGGCCGCCCCGGCCCACGCCCAGCGAGAACCGGCCGCCGCTCGTGACGTGCAGCAGCGCGGCCTGCTCGCCGAGCGCCACGGGATGGACGGTGGGCAGCACGCTGACCGCGGTGCCGACCCGGATGCGCCGGGTGCGGCCCAGCAGCAGCGCGGCCAGCGTCACGGCCGACGGGCACGTGCCGTACGGCACGAAGTGGTGCTCGGCCAGCCAGACCGCGTCGAGCCCGGCCTCCTCGGCGACCTCGGCCGAGCGGACCGCGCGGTGCAGCGCCTCCCCCTGACCCTGGCCCGGGAACTGGGCCCCCAACACGAAACTTCCAACGCGCATTGCCTTTTCCTGCTTCCTCGGCCCCGACACGGAGCTCCCCCACACGGCATAACCGCCTGACACGTGCCGAGGACACGGCCGGACGGAGGATTTTCCGGATTGTCTGCAGAATCGGTCGTCGCGGAAGGGCCCGGGTACCCCGGTCCGTGCCGCGTAGGCTGGATGCCGCCCGTACTTCCTGTATAGCTCCGTGAGGTGTCCTGTGTCCCCGCGTCGCAACCGACCGAAGGAAGCCGCTTCGTCCGGCCGGAGCGCCGAGGACGACGGCGCCGGCCGTTACGGCGGCTGGCAGTCGTCGGAGGACTGGCAGGGCGAGGAGTGGAACGTACGGCACGTGGCGGGCGCGAGCGCGCAGGGCAAGTCGTACCGCTGCCCGGGCTGCGACCAGTTGATTCCGGACGGCGTCCCGCACGTGGTGGCCTGGTCGGCGCACTCGGGGGTCGACGAGCGCCGGCACTGGCACAAGGCGTGCTGGAACGCGAAGGACCGCCGCACCACGCGGGTGCAGCGGTCCCGTAACGCGCCGAAGTTCTGAGCCGGGTCAGACGTCCCGCTTCTCCAGCAGGGCGAAGGCGCCGGCGAACGCGGCCGCGGTCACGCCGAGCACGATCCACAGCGGGTCCCAGCCCGAGGGGCCGGACTCGGACAGCGAGTTGGCGTAGAAGATGCTCATCTGGTTCGGGATCGAGTACTCGAACAGCGCCTGCTGCACGTCCTTCAGGGACTCCGAGAACATGAACAGCGCGATCACCAGCGGCGCCAGCAGCACGCCGATCATGATGGTGATGGCGCCAGCCGAGTGCCGGATGATCGAGCCGACGGCCAGCGAGAGCAGGCCGAGCAGCGCGATGTACAGCGAGACGCCGACGGTGCCCTTCAGCCACTCGGAGCCGGTGGGCTCGGCCGCCCCGTTGCCCTCCAGCATCGCCACGTGCGCGAGGCCGACCAGCGTCGCGGAGACCAGGGTCACCACGAAGGCCACCAGGAAGAAGACGATCGCCTTCGCCGTCAGCACCCGGCCGCGGCTGGGGCAGGCGGTCATCGTCGTACGGATCATGCCGGTGCCGTACTCCGAGGCGGTGGTCATCACGCCGAGCGTGATGACGCAGATGCTGCCGAGCAGCAGCCCGAAGAAGCCGAGGCTCAGCGCGCTCTCGCCGGCCAGGTCGGAGGACGAGTTCGCCACCACGACGCCGGTCAGCAGGCCGATGCCGATGACCAGCAGGACGAACACGCCCAGCGTCCACATCGTCGAGCGCACCGACTTGATCTTCGTCCACTCGGAGGCGAGCGCGTGCGCGAGGCTCGTGCGCACCACCGGGATCGGCGACGTGTAGCTGGGGTACGGCGAACCGGACGCCGCCTGCCAGTCGGGGGCGGCCTGAGGGGTCGGGGGCTGGGGCGTGCTCATCGGGCGTCCTCGGGCTTGGTCGGGTCGGTGACGGGCGCGGAGGCGGGCAGCGGCGCGGGCGCGGCGGCGGGCGGCGCCGGGGCCGGAGCGGCGGCCTGAGGCGCCTGCGGGGCCTGCGGCGCCTGCTGTGCCGCGTACGGGTTGACCGGCTGGCCGCCCGGCTGCGCGCCGGGCGCGGCCGGGGCGCCGTACGGTCCCGCCGGGGCCTGACCCGGCGCGCCCTGCGGCGCGAAGGGCTGACCGCCCTGCTGGGGCGGCGGCGGGGCGTACCAGCCGGGCTGGCCCTGGCCGGGCACCGGCATCGGCGGCTGCGCGCCCGGCGGCAGCGGCTGCTGGAGCCCCGCCTTCTGGTCCGCGGTCGACCGGTAGTCGACGGCGCCCTGCGTCATCCGCATGTACGCCTCCTCCAGGGACGCCTGGTGCGGCGACAGCTCCCACAGCCGTACGTCATTGCCGTGCGCGATGTCGCTGATCCGGGGGAGCGCGAGGCCGGTCACGCGCAGCGCGCCGTCCTGCTCGGGCAGTACGTGGCCGCCCGCCTCGGTCAGCGCGGAGGTCAGCTTCTCGCGCAGCTGCGGGTCGGTGTCCGGCGTCCGCACCCGCGCGAAGTCGGCGGAGTTGGCCGAGATGAACTCCGTCACGCTCATGTCGGCGAGCAGCTGGCCGCGCCCGATGACGATCAGGTGGTCCGCGGTCAGCGCCATCTCGCTCATCAGGTGCGAGGAGACGAAGACGGTACGGCCCTCGGCCGCGAGCGCCTTCATCAGGTTGCGCACCCAGTGGATGCCCTCGGGGTCGAGGCCGTTGACCGGCTCGTCGAAGAGCAGCACCTGGGGGTCGCCGAGCAGCGCCGCGGCGATGCCGAGCCGCTGGCCCATACCGAGCGAGAAGCCCTTGGAACGCCGCTTGGCCACGTCCTGGAGGCCGACCACGCCGAGTACCTCGTCCACCCGCCGGGCGGGGATGCCGGACAGCTGGGCCAGGCTCAGCAGGTGGTTGCGGGCGGACCGGCCGCCGTGCACCGCCTTGGCGTCCAGCAGCGCACCGACGTGCCGCGCGGCGTTCGGCAGCCGGCGGTACGGGTGGCCCCCGATCGTCACGTGACCCGCGGTGGGGTTGTCCAGGCCGAGGATCATCCGCATCGTCGTCGACTTGCCCGAGCCGTTGGGCCCGAGGAAGCCAGTGACGGCACCGGGCCGCACCTGGAAGGAGAGGTTGTACACGGCGGTCTTGTCGCCGTATCGCTTGGTCAGGCCGACAGCCTCGATCATGCTCCGCACCCATCGAAAGGTTCAGGACAGCAGGGCACACGCCCCCGTAAGGGTTAGGAGGATATCCAGGCGCTGACGGTTCCGTTCAAGCCCGGGCAAAATCCGACGCCCCACGGAACCTTTTCAGCACCGGTCCTACGGCCCTAGGCGTCCCGTCGTTTCAGCACCACGTACCCGCCGACGAGGGCCGCGATCACCCACAGGACCATGATGCCGAGGCCGCCCCACGGGCCGTAGGGGACGTCGTCGTCGATCGGGGTGACCACCTGCATGATCTTGCTGCCGGCCTGGTCGGGCAGGAAGCGGCCGACCTTCTCGGTGGCCGGGACGTTGCCCAGGATGTTGGAGATCAGGAAGAAGAACGGCATCAGGATGCCCAGCGACAGCATCGGCGAGCGCAGCATCGCCGCGACGCCCATCGAGAACATCGCGATGAGGGTCATGTAGAGGCCGCCGCCGATCACCGCGCGCAACACGCCCGGGTCACCGATCGACGCCTTGAGGTCGCCGAGCATCGCCTGCCCGAGGAAGAAGGTCGCGAAGCTGGTGATCATCGCCACGACGAAGGCGAGCACGGTGGCCACCGCGATCTTGCTGAACAGGAAGCTGCCGCGCCGCGGCACCGCCGCCAGCGAGGTGCGGATCATGCCGGAGCTGTACTCGTTGCCCACGACCAGCACGCCGAACACGATCATCGCCAGCTGGCCGAGGCTGGTGCCGGCGAAGCTGATGAAGGTCGGGTCGAAGGAGAGCTGGTCCCGCTCGCTCATGCCGTCGAACTCGCTCTTCGACAGCGCCGAGATCAGCATGCCGAGGGCGATGGTGACGACCACGGCGAGGGACAGCGTCCACACCGTGGACGCGACCGAACGGATCTTGGTCCACTCCGACCGGACGACCTGTGCCGTCGCCATGCTCATCCCCTCTTCCAGTCGCTGCCCCACGGCTGCTGCGGCTGTTGCTGTTGCTGTGGTTGCTGCGGCACCGCGCCGGGCGGCTGCCCGTCGTGCGCGTGGTACTCCACGGACTCCGCGGTCAGCTGCATGAACGCCTCCTCCAGCGAGGCCCGCTGCGGGCTCAGCTCGTACAGCACGACCTGGTCGCGCGCCGCCAGCTCACCGACGGCCTCCGACTTGTCGCCGTCCACCTCCAGCACCTCGGCGCCGGTGTCGACGACCTCGATGCCGGCGCCGTGCAACGCGTCGAGCAGCCGCTCGCGGTGCGGGGTGCGGATCCGGACGTAGCTGCGCGAGTTCTCCGCGATGAAGTCGGCCATCGAGGTGTCCGCGAGCAGCCTGCCCTGGCCGATGACCACGAGGTGGTCCGCGGTCAGCGCCATCTCGCTCATCAGGTGGGAGGAGACGAAGACCGTGCGCCCCTGCGCGGCCAGAGTCTTCATCAGATTGCGGATCCAGTGGATGCCCTCGGGGTCGAGGCCGTTGACCGGCTCGTCGAACATCAGGATCCGCGGGTCGCCGAGCAGCGCCCCGGCGATGCCGAGCCGCTGTCCCATGCCGAGGGAGAACCCCTTGGTCTTCTTCCTGGCGACCGCCGACAGCCCCACCGTGTCCAGCACCTCGCGCACCCGGGTCGCCGGGATGCCGTTGCTCTGCGCGAGGCACAGCAGGTGGTTGTAGGCGCTGCGCCCGCCGTGCCACGCCTTGGCCTCAAGCAGCGCCCCGATGTACGTCAGCGGGTCCTTCAACTGGTCGTAGTGCTTGCCGTCGATCCGCACGTCCCCGGCGGTCGGCCGGTCCAGGCCCAGCACCATGCGCATGGTGGTGGACTTGCCCGCCCCGTTGGGGCCGAGAAAGCCCGTGATGATGCCGGGTCTGACGGTGAAGGAGAGATTGTTGACCGCCACCTTCTCGCCGTACCGCTTGGTCAGCCCCTCGAGCTCGATCATGGCGCCCACGCTAGAACGGGACGAGGCCCACTGCCACCCCAGTGACAGAAGGCCTCGTCCTTGTTCTGTATCTGTTTCCCTGTCCGGTCGGCCGCGGTACGTCCCGCGTCAGCGGGACTGCTGGGCCGGCACCCCGCGGGAGACCGACTCGTCCTCGGCCGGCGTACCGGCGGCGGCCACCGCGGCGCCCGTGAGGGTCGCCAGCATCTCGCGCACGTTGGTGAGCTGCGCGTTGATGGAGTCGCGGCGGTTGGTCAGGGCGGCCAGCTCGCGCTCCGACTCCGAACGGATCCGGTCCGCCTTGGCGTTGGCGTCGGCCACGATGTCCTCGGCCTGGCGCTGCGCCGTCTCGACGGTCTGGCGGGCCCGGCGCTCGGCGTCCGTGCGCAGCTTCTCCGCCTCCAGGCGCAGCTGCTCGGCACGGTGCTCGATCTCCGCGAGGCGCTTCTCGGCCTTGGCCTGACGGGAGGCCAGGTCGCGCTCGGACTGCTCGCGGCGCTTGGCGAGGTTCGTCTCGAAGTCGGCGGCGGCCTGGGCGGCCTTGGCGCGGGTCTCCTCGAAGAGGGCGTCCGCCTCCTCGCGCTTGGACTGAGCGTCCTTCTGCGCCTCGGAACGAAGCTGCGAGGCGTCGCCCTTGGCCTTCTCGACGATCCGGACGCCCTCGTCCTCGGCCTTGGCCTTGCGCTCCGCGGCGTACGACTCCGCGTCGTTGCGCACCTGCTGGGCCGACGACTCGGCCAGCTCGCGGTGCTGCTCGGCCGCGCGCCGGGCCTCCTCGCGCAGGTCCTTCGCCTCTTCCTCGGCGAGGCGCAGGATCTTCTCGACCCGGGCGCCCAGACCGGCGTACGACGGCTCGGCGTCGTTGACCTGGGCCTGGGCGTTCTGGGTCTCGAGGTGAAGCTCCTCGATGCGCTTTTCCAGAGCGGTGATGCGGGCGAGAGCGCTGTCACGGTCGGAGACGAGCTTGGAGATGCGTTCGTCCACCTGAGCGCGGTCGTACCCACGCCGCACAAGCTCGAAGCCGTAGGGGGAAGTGTCGCTCATGGGGTTCCTGTCGAAAGAGACCGGGTGAGGTGATAGAGGGAATCCTAGGCGCCAATGCGGTGTGTCATCGAGCGGATGCGCGTTTGATACGGAGAATGACACCTCTTTTGAGTGGCTGACCCGCGGACGGCTTGCCAAAGTTCTGGGCAAGGGTCCGGTCGGGAGTCAACCAAAGATCTCCAGGAGACACCGAATCCGCTCCGCACGCTAGCCGTCTGACGACTTGCCACCCGAACGTGGGGCGCCCACCGTGGCTCCGGCCTTCACCCCGTTGTCCTTGGCCCCCGTCGGCGTCTCGAAGGACTCCAGCGCCTCCAGCACGTCCTGCACCCGGGAGATCTCCGCGTTGATGTCCTCGCGGCGCCGCACCAGGATCTCCAGCTCGCGCTTGCCCTCGTCGACCGTGCGCCTGGCCTCCTGGACCGCCTCGGCCTTCAGCTCCTCGGCCTCCCGGACCAGGGTGGCCTTCTTCTGCTCGGCCTCCTTCAGCAGCCCCTCGGCCTTCTTGACGGCGGCGATGCGCACCTTGCCGGCCTCGGAGTTGGCCTCCGACACCAGCTCCTTGGCCTTCGCCTCCGCCTTGGCCAGCTGCTCCTCGGCGGCCTTGATGAGCGCGTCGCAGCGGTCGCCCGCCGACTTCATGGTCTCGGCGGCCTCGCGGCGCGCCCGCTCGTGCAGTTCCTCGATCTCGGAGGTGAGACGCTCGCGCAGCTCCTCCGCGCGCTCCCTTATGGCGGTCGCGTCCCGGCGGGCGCCGACCAGCAGCTCGTCCGCGTCCGTACGGGCCTTCTCCACCCGGGTGTTGCCCTCGACCGTCGCCTCCGAGACGAGCCGGTCGGCCTCCGTGCGGGCCGCGCCGACCATCGTGTCGGCCTGCGACTCGGCCTCCGCGGTGGTCTTCTGGGCCTGCTGCTGCGCCTCGGAGAGCAGCTTGTCGGCCTCGGACGTGGTCTCCGTGATGAGCGTGTCGACCTGCTCGGCCGCCTCCGAACGCCGCTTGTTGGCGTCCTTGCGGGCCTCGTCCAGGGTGCGCTCGGCCTCCTCGCGGGCGGCCGTGGTGACCCGCTCCGCCTCCGCCGCGGCCTCGGTACGGACCCGGTCGGCCTCGGTGCGGATCCGCTCGGCGTGCTGCTGGGCGGAGCCGACGGTGTCGGCGGCCTCGGCCCGCAGCCGCTCCGCCTCCCCGGTGGCGTCCGAGAGCAGCCGCTCGGCCCGGGCGCCCGCCTCGTTCCGCACCCGCTCGGCCTCGCTCGACGCCTCCGTGCGGACGCGCTCCGCCTCCGCGACCGTCTCCGTCCGGATCCGGTCGGTCTCGGCCGCCGTCTGCGTGGTGAGCCGCTCCGCCTCGGCGCTCGCCTCGGTGATCAGGGTGTCCGCCTGCGTCGCCGCGTCGGACCGGATGCGGTTGGCGTCCTCGCGGGCGTCCGCCCGGGTGCGCGACGCGGCCTGCTCGGCCTCGGCGATGGCGTCGGAGGCCTCGGTGCGCACCCGCTGGGCGTGCTCCGATACGTCCGCGCGGATCCGGTCGGCCTCCGTGATGGCCTCGGACACCGTCCGCTCGGCCAGCGTCTTGGCGGCCTCGGTCTCCTCGCGCGCCTCACGCCGCAGCCGTCCGGCGTCCTCGCCCGCCCGCTCCCGCTCCGCGTGGGCGTCGGCGCGGACCCGGTCCGCCTCCTGCTCGGCCTCGTGCCGGGTGCGCTCCGCCGCGTGCTCGGCGGCGCTGCGCAGCCCGGTGATCTCCTCCTGGGCCTGCTCGTGCAGCCCGGCGACGGAGTCCCGCACCTGCTGCGCGTGCTGCTCGGCGGCCGACACCATCTCGGTCGCGCGCCGGTCGGCCTCCTCGACCAGCCGGACCGCCTCGGTCTGCGCCTCCTCCACGCGGTTGCGCGCCGAGGCCAGCAGCTCCTCGCTCTGCTCGCGGGCCCGCTCGCGCTCCTGGTCGGCCTCCTGCCGGGCGGACCCCAGCAGCTCCTCCGCCTCGCGACGGCGCCGGGCGGCCTCCTCCTGGGCGGCGCCCAGCGCCTCGGACGCCTCGGCGGCGATGCGCTCGGCGGCGGTCTGCGCCTCCGCGCGCACCCGGTCGGCGCTCTCCTGCGCCTCCGACTTCAGCCGCTCGGCCTCGCTCGACGCCTCCGACCTCAGCCGTACGGCGACGGACTCGCCCTCCGCGCGGGAGGCGGACGCGTCGGCGGCGGCCTCGGTGCGCAGCCGCTCGGCCTCCGTCTCGGCCTGCTGCTGGAGCGTACGGATCCGCTCCGCGGCCTCGGTGCGCAGCCGTTCGCTCTCCTCGGCGGCCTCCCGGCGGAGCCGAGCGCCCTCCTCGCGGGCCTCGGTCAGCGCCTCCTCGGCGGCGGTGCGGTGCTCCTCGGCCTCCGTGTGCAGTCGCGTCAGGTCCTCGGCGGCCTCCGTCTTGCGGGCCTCGACGGCGCGCTCGGTCTCCTCGCGCAGCTCGCGGGCGGCCCGCTCGGCCTCCGCCTGGAGCTCCTCGGCGCGCTCGGCGGCCTCCGTGCGGTGCCGCTCGGCCTCGGCGCGGGTGCGCTCCAGGGTCTCCTCGGCCTGCCGGCGCAGGGTGGTGGCCCGCTCGATGGCCTCGGCACGGACCTTCTCGCCGTCCGTCGTCGCGGTCTGCCGCAGCTCGTCCGCGTCCGCCTTGGCCTTGGCGAGCAGCTCCTCGGCGGTCTTCGCCGCCTCCTCGATCTGTGCCACGGCCTCCTTGCGGGCCTCGGCGCGGATCTTCTCGCCCTCGGCGACCGCGTCGGCGCGCAGCTGCTCGGCCTCGCCGCGCAGCCGGCGCGCCTCCTCCTGCAGCTCGACCGTCTTGGCGCGGTACTCCTTGGTGTCGTCCTTCGCCGCGCCCTTGAGCTCCGTGGCGATGTCGTGCGCCTCGGCGCGCAGCCGGTCCGCCTCCGTCTCGGCCTCGGTGCGGATCCGCTCGGCCTCCTCGGTGGCGGCCTTCGTGGTCCGCCTGGCGTCCTCGGACGCCTTGATCAGCACGTCCTCGGCGGTCTTGGCCGCCTTGGACAGCTGGGTGGCCGACTCCTCGGCGGTGAGCGTACGGGCCTTCTCGGCGGCCTCGGCGACGATCCGCTCGGCCTCGGTGCGGGCGTCCGCGACCAGCTGCTCGGCCTCGGACTTGGTGTTCTCGGCGTCCTTGGTGGCCTCGCCGACCAGCCGGGCGACCTGCTCCTTGGCGGTGCGGGTGCGCTGCTCGTTGGTCGCCTCGGCGCCGGCCAGCGCCTTGGCGGCCGACTCCTTGGCCTCGGCGATCACCTTCTCGGCCTCGGTCTGCGCCTTGCGCAGCGCCTCCTCGGCCTCCGACATGCGCCGCTCGGCGGCCCGGCTCAGCTCCTGGGACTGGCGCCGCGCGGACTCCGACTCGTCGGCGGTGGAGGTGCGCAGCTGCTCCGCGTGGTCGGTGGCCTCCTGGGCCTGGTTGGAGGCGGCGTTCAGCAGCCGCTCCGCGTCGGTGCGGGCGCGGCGCAGGAGCTGCTCGGCCTCGGTGCGGGCGCTCTCGGCGTCGTCGGTCAGCCGCTGCCGGGCCTCGGAGGTCAGCCGCTCGGCCTCGGTGCGGGCGGTGGCCAGGGACTGCTCGGCCTCGGTGCGGGACTCGTCGAGGAGGCGGCGGGCCTGCTGCTCGGTGCGGGCGCGCAGCTGCTCCGCCCAGGCCACGTTCTCGTTGACGTGCGACTCGACGGTCTGCCGGCGCTCGGCCAGCTCCTGGTCCAGCTGCTGGCGGCGGGTCACCGCCTCCTGGTGCAGCTCCGCCTGGAGCCGGGCGGCCTGCTCGGCGTGCTCCTGGAGGATGCGCTGGGTCTGCGCCCTGGCCTGGCTCAGCTCCCGCTCGGCGTCCGAGCGCAGCTGGTCGGCCTGCGTCTGCGCGTTGCGCAGCAACTGCTCGGCCTGGTACCCGATGTCACCGCCGTCGAAGGCGGGCCGGGACATGATGGTGCGCCGCGCCTCGTGCAACTTGGCGCGCAGCACCTCGACCTGGTAGCCGAGGTCCTCGGCGTGCTGGATCGCCTTTTCCCGCTCGGTCTTCAGCCGCTTCATCTCGGCCTCGAACCGAGAGAGGTGGTCGACGTCAGCCGCCGGCTCTCGCTCCTGGCTCTCGTAGCCCCGCACTGCGCGGTCCCATCCGTCCCCTGGTCGCAAATCTTCCCGACTGAGCTCCGTCCGTCCGACGGACGGGGCCCCCGGGGAATGGTGTCAGATCAACGGCGGAGCATGTGCCGCTGCCCCGTCGCCCGCCCCCCGAAACACGACCCCGGCGATCCCGCCGTCGCCGACGACAGGACCGGGTCACCCTGGATTGAGCGGCGACCGCACCCAACCCTACCGGCCCCTATGTACGAGAGTCAGTGCTCAGGTGACTCAACGGCCGCCGAAGTGACCAGTTCTGTCAGTACGCCATGGCAGTCCTTGGGGTGCAGGAAAGTGATCCGCGACCCCATGGAACCCCGCCGGGGCTCGTCGTACAGAACGCGTACGCCCTTCTCCCGGATGTCCGCGGCGTCCGCGTCCACATCCGCCGTACCGAAGGCGATGTGGTGGACGCCCTCGCCGTTCTTCGCCAGCCACTTGCCGACCGCGGAGTCCTCGCGGGTGGGTTCGAGAAGCTGGAGGTA
The DNA here is from genome assembly GCF_042263835.1 of Streptomyces sp. NPDC056128. Classification (NCBI taxonomy): domain Bacteria; kingdom Bacillati; phylum Actinomycetota; class Actinomycetes; order Kitasatosporales; family Streptomycetaceae; genus Streptomyces; species Streptomyces sp. NPDC056128. Next base: position 43,473 of record NZ_JBHJVQ010000033.1, read on the forward strand.
CGACGCTCCGCCGTCCGACGTATCGTTGATCTTGAGCATGGCCTCTCGGACGCCCTGCTCCTCGTTGATCTCGGTGTGGAACACCTCGAAGCCGTAGGTGGCACGGTAGAACTCGACGGTGGTGTCGAGGTCGCGGCAGGCGATTCCGATGTGGTCGATTCGCGTCAGCATGGATTCAGTGCAGCGCTCCGGAGGTGGTTACGCAACGTGCGCGCGATCACACCGACCGCCGGGTGACGGGCGGGATACCGCTCAGTACATTCGAGTAAACCCTCGTTCACTCCTCGGCCTGTGCGGGCCGGAAAAGGGGATCGCAGCTCATGTCTTCTGCAACGAACGGCACGACCTCCGTCATCGTCGCGGGTGCCCGCACCCCGATGGGACGGCTGCTCGGCTCGCTGAAGTCCTTCTCCGGGGCCGATCTCGGCGGTTTCGCGATCAAGGCAGCCCTGGACCGCGCGGGGATCGGCGGCGACCAGGTCCAGTACGTGATCATGGGCCAGGTGCTCCAGGCCGGCGCCGGGCAGATTCCCGCCCGCCAGGCCGCCGTCAAGGCCGGCATCCCCATGAACGTCCCGGCACTGACGATCAACAAGGTGTGCCTCTCCGGCCTCGACGCCATCGCCCTCGCCGACCAGCTCATTCGCGCGGGTGAATTCGACGTGGTCGTGGCGGGCGGCCAGGAGTCCATGACCAGCGCCCCGCACCTGCTGCCGAAGTCCCGCGAGGGTTACAAGTACGGCGCGGTCCAGATGATCGACGCCATGGCGTACGACGGGCTGACCGACTCCTTCGAGGACATCGCCATGGGCGAGTCCACCGAGAAGCACAACACCCGCCTCGGCATCGAGCGCGGCCCCCAGGACGAGATCGCGGCCCTGTCCCACCAGCGCGCCGCGGCCGCCCAGAAGAACGGCGTGTACGACGCCGAGATCGCCCCGGTCGAGATCCCGCAGCGCAAGGGCGACCCGGTGGTCTTCAGCAAGGACGAGGGCATCCGCGGCGACACCACCGCGGAGTCGCTGGGCAAGCTCCGGCCGGCGTTCTCCAAGGAGGGCACGATCACCGCAGGCTCCTCCTCGCAGATCTCCGACGGCGCCGCGGCCGTGGTCGTGATGAGCAAGGCGAAGGCGCAGGAGCTGGGCCTGGAGTGGATCGCCGAGATCGGCGCGCACGGCAACGTCGCCGGGCCGGACAACTCTTTGCAGTCGCAGCCCTCCCACGCGATCCGGCACGCGCTGGGCAAGGAGGGCCTGGACGTCGGCGACCTCGACCTGATCGAGATCAACGAGGCGTTCGCGGCCGTCGCCGTGCAGTCAATGAAGGACCTCGGCGTGTCCACCGAAAAGGTGAACGTCAACGGTGGTGCGATCGCGCTGGGCCATCCGATCGGCATGTCCGGCGCCCGGCTGGTGCTGCACCTGGCGCTGGAGCTGGGGCGGCGCGGCGGCGGGATCGGCGCGGCGGCCCTGTGCGGCGGCGGCGGCCAGGGTGACGCGCTGATCATCCGGGTCCCGAAGGCCTGAGCGCCGTACGGCGTCTCGGGAAACAGTCAACGCAGTCGAACGTAGTCGGACGGAGCTGAACGGAGCTGTGATGCAGGACGTCTCCTCACTGGTGGCCCAGGCCAGGGAAGGCCGACCGCGGGCCGTGGCCAGGCTGATCTCTCTGGTGGAGGGGGCGTCCCCGCAGCTCAGGGAGGTCATGGAGACGCTCGCGCCGCTGACGGGCCAGGCCTACGTGGTCGGTCTGACGGGTTCGCCGGGCGTCGGCAAGTCCACCTCCACCTCGGCCCTGGTGACGGCGTACCGCAAGCAGGGCAGGCGGGTCGGCGTCCTCGCCGTCGACCCGTCCTCCCCCTTCTCCGGCGGCGCGCTGCTCGGCGACCGCGTCCGGATGTCCGAGCATGCCTCCGACCCCGGCGTCTACATCCGCTCCATGGCGACCCGCGGCCACCTCGGCGGCCTCGCCTGGGCGGCCCCGCAGGCGATCCGCGTCCTGGACGCGGCGGGCTGCGACGTGATCCTGGTCGAGACGGTCGGCGTCGGCCAGTCGGAGGTCGAGATCGCCTCCCAGGCCGACACCTCGGTCGTCCTCCTCGCCCCCGGCATGGGCGACGGCATCCAGGCGGCCAAGGCCGGAATCCTGGAGATCGGCGACGTCTACGTCGTCAACAAGGCCGACCGGGACGGCGCCGACGCCACCGCCCGCGAGCTGAACCACATGCTGGGCCTCGGCGAGGCCCGCGCGGCCGGCGACTGGCGCCCGCCCATCGTCAAGATGGTCGCCGCGCGCGGCGAGGGCGTCGACGAGGTGGTCGAGGCCCTGGAGAAGCACCGCGCGTGGATGGAGGAACGGGACGTCCTCGCCGAACGCCGCCGCGCCCGTGCCGCCCGCGAAGTCGAGACCATCGCCGTCACCACCCTGCGCGAACGCATCGGCGACCTGCACGGCGACCGCCGGCTCGGCGCCCTGGCGGAACGGATCGTGGCCGGCGAACTCGACCCGTACCGCGCGGCGGACGAACTGGTGACGGGGCTGACGAACGGCTGACGCCCGGCGTCCGACGGCCGATACCCGGCGTTCGACGGCTGACACTCGACGTCCGAAAAAGGCCGCGCGCACCCGGAGCCGCGCTGCTACCTTGACCCGCATGTTCCTCCTCATGGCATAGGGCCCGCCCCGCACGCGACCGCCGCATCCGGCCGTCGCGCGCCTCGGCGTCCCCTCGTTGCCTCCCTGCAGAGGAACCCTTCGCGTGTCCACGCCCTTTCCGCGGCCCTCGTACGCCGCCGTGCTCCGTGTCCCCCATGCCCGCCGTACCTTCGCGGCCGCCCTCGTCGGCCGGCTCTCGTACGGCACGGTCTCCCTCTCCCTGATGCTCGCCCTGACCCGGTCCACCGGGTCGTACGCCGTGGCCGGCCTGGTCATGGCGGTCTTCGGCGCGACGAGCGTCTTCCTGTCCCCCTACCGCGCCGGCCTGGTCGACCGGCACGGCCCGCGCCGGGCCCTGCTCCCCATGGCCCTGCTGTACGCCGCCCTGCTCTGTGTGACGGCGGCGGCCTGCTGGCGCCCGGGTGTGCCCGCGGCCGTGCTCGCCGTGACCGCCGCGTTCGCGGGTGCCTGCACACCGCCGCTCGGGCCCTCGATGCGGGCGGTGTGGGCCGACATGCTCCCCGATCGCGCCATGCTCCAGCGCGCCTACAGCCTGGACGGCGTCGCCGAGGAACTGCTCTTCGTCTCCGGTCCGCTGCTGGTCGGCGTGGTGGTCGGCGTCGCACCGCCCGCCGTCGGCGTCGTGCTCAGCGCGGTGCTGGTGGCGGTGGGCACCCTCGGCTTCGTCACGTCACCGGCGGCGGACCGCCCGCGACCGGCGGAGCCGGAGAAGGACGGAACGCCGGCCCGGCGCGGGCGAGGCGGAGCCGGGCAGGGGCGGGCCCTGCTGCAACCGGTCCTCGTCGCCGCGGGGGTCGGCGTCTCGGTGAGCGCCGTCGACCTCCTCGCCGTCGCCTACGCGGGGCAGCGCGACCTCGGGGGCTCCACCGTCGCCTGGGTACTCGCGGCACTGTCGGCGGGCAGCGCGGTCGGCGGCCTGCTGAACGGCGCCATCACCTGGACCTCGTCCGCCCGCGCCCGGCTGCCGTTCCTCGCGGCCGGTCTCGGCGTGAGCCTGGCCGCCGCCGGTCTCGCCCCGGGCGTCGGCACGCTGGTCGCGGCCGTCGCCTGCGCGGGGCTCTTCGTGGCACCGGCGCTCACGACGGCGTACCTGATCGCCGACGAGAGCGCGGCGCCCGGGTTCCGGACCCGGGCGGGTGCCTGGTGCAACACGGCCGTGAACGCCGGCATGGCCGCCGGTGCCGCCGCGGTGGGCCTGCTGGTGGAACGGCTGCCGCTGCCGGTGTGCTTCGCGGTGGCCGGCGCGGTCGCGGTGGCGGCGGCGCTGGTGCCGGGGCGCCGCCGCGGTGCGTCCGCGGGGTGGTCCGGGCCGGTCAGTCGTCGTCCGAGCCGGAGTCGTCCGAGCCGGAGTCGTCCGAGTCCGAGCGGTCGGCGGTGACCTTGCCGGTCTTCAGGTCGACCCGCCAGTCCTGCTCGCCCTTGCCGTCGGCACGGGTCTCGACCTCCCAGGCGGCCGGGCCGTCGTCGCCGTCGTCGTCCAGGTCCACGGAGGTCACCGTGGACTTGCCGGCCGCGGCCCGCGCCGCCTCGGCCGCGTCGACGGAGCTGCCCTTGAGGGCGGCCCGCGCCTCGGCCGTGTCGTCCTCGTCGGCGTCCTTGTGGGAGCCGAGGACCTTGCCGGAGGCCGGGTCGATCCGGACGCTGTGCCAGGTGCCGTCGCCGGAGAGGACGTCGACCTCCCAGGCGGCACGCTCACGGCGGTCGCCGCCGTCGTCGTCCGCGTCGTCGTCCGCGTCGTCGTCCTCGTCGTCCAGGTCGGCGGAGACGGCGGTGCCCGGCGTGTCCCGCAGGGCGGCGGCGATGGCGTCGGCCGCCGTCACCTTGGCGGAGGACGCGCGGGCGGCGTCGTCGCGGTCGTCGGCCGAGTCGTCGTGGTCGTCGGACTCGTCCCGGACGCCACCGTCGTCCGACACGCTCACGTCCGCCCGGGGCGTCGTGCTCCGGCCGTCGTCGCCCGTGGCCGCGAGGGCCGTCGCCGTACCGCCTCCGATCAGTGCGGCGGCGGTGACGGCGGCGATGACGATGTTGCGCCTCATGCTGGTTCCTCCCGAGTCGTACGGAGTGCTGTCGTTTTCGACGTCTTCACTGTCGCGGAGCGACGCTGAGCCGGAGCTGAAGCCTCCTGAAGGGTTCTTCAGCCTGGTTTTGCGACTCTTTACGCATGCGCCTGTTGATCGTGGAGGACGAGAAGCGGTTGGCCCTGTCGCTCGCGAGGGGCCTCACCGCCGAGGGGTACGCCGTGGACGTCGTCCACGACGGCATGGAGGGCCTGCACCGGGCCGGCGAGGGCGACTACGACCTCGTCATCCTCGACATCATGCTGCCCGGCCTCAACGGCTACCGGGTCTGCGCCGCCCTGCGCGCCGCCGGGCACGAGGTGCCGATCCTGATGCTCACCGCCAAGGACGGCGAGTACGACGAGGCGGAGGGCCTGGACACGGGCGCGGACGACTACCTCACCAAGCCCTTCTCGTACGTCGTCCTGGTCGCCCGCGTGAAGGCGCTGCTGCGGCGGCGCGCGCAGGGCGGCGGGGCCTCGCCCGTGCACGTCCACGGCGACCTGAAGGTCGACACCGCCGCCCGCCGGGTGTTCCTCGGCGAGGACGAGGTCACCCTCACCGCGAAGGAGTTCGCGGTCCTGGAGCAGCTCGTGGTGCGGGCCGGGCAGGTCGTGTCCAAGGCGGAGATCCTGGAACACGTCTGGGACTTCGCCTACGACGGCGACCCGAACATCGTCGAGGTGTACGTCAGCGCCCTGCGGCGCAAGCTGCGCGCCGGGCTCATCCGGACCGTGCGCGGCGCCGGGTACCGCCTGGACGGCGGGCGATGAGCCGCCTCTTCGGGTCGGTCCGCGCCCGCGCCACGCTCGGCGCGACCCTGGTGGTCGCCGTCGCCCTCGTCGCGGCCGGTGCCGCCGTCCTGCTCTCCCTGCGCTCCAACCTGCTCGGCGAGGCCGGCACCCAGGCCGAACGCTCCGCGCGGGAGGTCGCCACCGAGCTGGCGGTCGGGACGCCGTACGTCGACCTGTCGCTGGACGTGGACGACCGCCCGGTGCAGGTCGTCGACGAGGACGGCACGCTGGTCGCCGCCAGTGAGGACCTGGAGCGGATCACGGGCACCGGCGTCGAGACGGTGAAGCCGCGGCCGGCCGCCTCGCCCGAGGGCACCGGCGACGCCGACGACACGGACGACGCGGACGACGATGACGACGCGGGCGAGCCGCTCGAAGCGGGGGAGATCGGCGAACGGACCACCGTCAGCGACGGGTCGGCGACCATCGACGGCGACACGGAGGACTACCGCTTCGCCGCCGTCCCCGTGAAGACCGAGGACCGGGGCCGCCTCACCGTCTACGCCGGGGCCCCGCTCTCCGCCGAGCACGGCGCCGTGAACACCGCGCTGACCGTCATGCTGATCGGCTTCCCGGTGCTGCTCGCGGTCGTCGGGTGGGTGACCTGGCTGGTGACCCGGCGCGCCCTGCGTCCGGTGGAGGGCATCCGGCGGGAGATGGCCGCGATCACCGCCAGCGAGGACCTGGCCCGCCGCGTCCCGGTGCCGGGCACCCACGACGAGGTGGCGAGGCTCGCCTCGACCACCAACGAGACGCTGGCCGCGCTGGAGACCTCCGTGGAGCGGCAGCGGCGGTTCGTCGCCGACGCCTCGCACGAACTGCGCAGCCCGATCGCCTCGCTGCGCACCCAGCTGGAGGTGGCCGCCGCCCATCCCGAGCTGCTGGACCTGGACGGCGCGGTGGAGGACACCGTACGGCTCCAGCACCTCGCCGCCGACCTGTTGCTGCTGGCCCGGCTGGACGCGGGGGAGCGGCCCGCCGACGCGCGGGTCGACCTCGCGGCGCTGGCGCGGGAGGAGGCCGGGGGACGGGTCCAGGTGAGCGTGCGGGAGGACGCCGGTGTCGCCGGCGGGGTGACGGTGGCGGGCTCGCGCGGGCAGCTGGGCCGGGTGCTGGCCAATCTGCTCGACAACGCCCAGCGGCACGCCCGCTCGGCGGTGGAGGTGTCCGTGCGCAGGGACGGCGACCTGGCCGTGGTCGGGGTGGCCGACGACGGGGAGGGGGTGCCGGCGGCCGACCGGGAGCGGATCTTCGAACGGTTCGTACGGCTCGACGCCGCCCGCAGCCGCGACGACGGCGGGGCGGGGCTGGGGCTGGCCATCGCCCGGGACGTCGCCGTGCGCCACGGCGGCACGCTCACCGTGCACGACGCGCCGGCAGGCGGCGCCCTGTTCGAGCTCCGCCTGCCGGCCGCCTAGATCAGGGCCTGGATCAGGAACGCCCTCGCTGTCCGCGCAGGTGTTCCGCGATGGGTTTGAGTGCCTTGTCCAGTTCGGTCAGGGTCTCGGGGGCCAGCAGGTCGATGAAATGCCTGCGGACGGAGGCCACGTGGTGCGGCGCGACCTTCCGCATCGTCTCCATGCCGTGCTCGGTGAGGACGGCGTAGAGGCCGCGGCGGTCGGACTCGCAGTTCTCCCTGCGGACCAGATCCGCGTTCTCCATGCGCGTGATCTGGTGGGAGAGGCGGCTCTTGGACTGCATCGTGGCGGTGGCCAGGTCGCTCATCCGCATGCGGTCGCCCTCCGACTCGGAGAGGTTCACCAGGATCTCGTAGTCGTTCATTGTCAGGCCGAACGGCTGCAGGTCCTTCTCTAGCTGGTGCGTCAACAGCCTGTTGACCTCCAGGTGGGTGCGCCAAGCACACTGCTCCGTATCGGTCAGCCAGCGAGTGGCCGTCTCGGTCTCCATGAATGAAGTCTACCTAAAAGGTTGAAAGGCGAACTAGTGAGGGGTTTTCTGTGACGGTGACGGTGCGCACGCGTTCGATGTCACACTCCGCAGATTACCGCTCACAGCCCGAAGCGGCGCTGGAGGTCCCCCAGCTGTCCGGGAAGCCCCGGTACCCCGGAACGCCCTCCCTGGGCTCCCTGCGCCCCACCGCCGGGCACCCCCGCCTGCTGCGGCGGAGCCCCCGTGGCCTGCTCCGCCATCAGCGCCTCGCTCGACTGCAGCAGCACCGTCCCCGCTCCCGCGAACTCGAACTGGTGCTCCTCCCCGGAGGCCCCGCCGAGCCCCGTCATCGCACGTAGACCGCCCATCAGGCCGGTCATGTACCCGTGGTCGTAGTGATGGCACGGGGAGGGACAGTCGGCCCAGCCGACCAGGGCCTGCGGGTCGACCCGGATCGGCGGTTCCATGAACACCACCGGACCGTTCGACGCGGCCACGAACTTTCCGGTTCCGATCAGCGTCAGAAAACCCGGCACGATCGACTGCTTCAGCGCGAGAGTTGGCTGAAAAGCGAGCAGGTTGCCGGAGCGAATGGTCAGGTTGCCGTCCTCGAGGTCGTACGAATTCACATCGAAGGCCCGGTCGGCGAGGAGCATCTGGCCCGAACCCTCGGCCACCACCCAGTCGCTCGCGTGCAGTGGCGAATGGAACGACGTACGCACCAGACGGTCCAGCCGGCCGTGCCCGACGCCGTTGAACTCGATCGTCCCGTAGTAGGCGATCATCTTCCCCTTCTGCAGGAACCACTGACCGCCCTTCAGCTCCACGCAGAAGGTGTACGCGTTCACGTTGTCGTCGGCCGGCAGGGTCGACGGGTCGTGGTGGACCGTGCTCACAGCTTCTCCTCCGACGCCTGGACGAACACCGTGCCGCTGCCGCTCAGCTCCAGCTGGAACGCCTCGCCCGAGCCGCGCCCCACCATGTCCCGCCAGCCCATGGCGGTGGACAGCTTGTTACGCACGTCGCCGTGGTGGGCGACGTACGCCTGGGGGTCGACGCGCACCGGCCGCTGCGGGGTGATCGGGACCTCGAAGACGCCGCCGTGGGCCATCACGGCCACCGAGCCGTGGCCCTTCAGCGTCGTGGTGAACAGCCCCTGCCCGCTGACCTGCCCGCGCACCATGCCCATGACGCCGCCCTGGGAGCCCAGGAACACCGTGCCCTGCTCCAGGGTGCCCTCGAAGGCGAGCAGGCGGTCCGCCTCGACGTACAGGGTGTCGCCGGCGAGGTTGATCACCTGGACGTGGTGGCCGCCGTGCCCGAAGAGCACCGTGCCGCTGCCCTCCACGGTCATCAGCGGGGTGTCCTCGTTCGCCACCCGGCGGCCGATCATCGACATGACGCCGCCCTGGCCGCCCCGCAGATTGGGGGTGAAGGACACCTCGCCCTGGTACGCGAGCATGGCACCGCGCTGACTGAACAGCCGCTGCCCGTGCGCCACGGTGGCCTGCACCATCTTGTGGTTGATCTCCTGGAAGGCCATCGTCAGACATCCCCCGCGATCGTGTTCCGCTCGCTCGGCTGCACGTACACCAGTCCGTCGCCCTCGAAGCGGATCTGGAACGCCTCGCCACCGCCCTCCCCGAGCAGGGTGCGGAAGGTCACACCCGACTGGAAGGTCTGCCGCAGGTTCCCCTGGTGCGCCACGTACGCCCCCGGGTCGACGGTCAGCGGGTACTGCGCGCTGACCCGCAGCGCCACCGCCGGGCCGTCCGACATGATCGCCACCTGCCCGTGCCCCTCGACGGTCGTGGTGAACAGCCCGTTGCCCTGCGAGGCGCCGCGCGTTCCCGTGAAGCTGGTGCCGGTGCGCAGTCCGGCGTCCGCCGCCAGGAAGTTGCTCGACTCGACGTACAGCCTGTCGCCCTGGAGACCCACGAGATTGATCTCCGAGGCCCGGTCCGCGAACCAGCAGGTCCCCTGCCCCCTCACCTCCATCACCGTCATCTGCTCGCCGGTGATACGCCGGGTCACCATCCCCCGGATGCCCTCACCGCCACCGCTCAGCTTCTTGAAGGCCATCTCCCCGTCGTAAGCGACCATCGAGCCGTTCTTCGCCTTGACGGCGTCTCCGGTCATGTCGACGGCGAGTACCTTGCTTCCTTGAAGTCGGAACATCGCCACAAATGCGAAGGTAGCCCGCCGGGCGGGTCCACCGACAGGGATCGACCCCCTCACCCGGGCGCGTCGGGGGGTTTGCCACAATGGGCGTGCGCTTGTGCGTGCGTTCACAAACCGCCCCGCCCGGCGGTGCGCCCGCGTACCGATTCCTCTCCCACCGAAGGTGACCCCGTGGACCTCAAGACAGCATCCGCCCTCCGCCGCCTCCGCCTGGTCTCCGTGCCGGAGGGAATCTCCTGGATCGTGCTCGCCGTCTGCACGGTCATCAAGTACACCGTCGCCTCCGGCTTCAACGTCGCTCCGGTGCTCGGACCGATTCACGGCGTTCTGTTCGTCCTCTACGTGATCTTCTGCCTGGACGCCTGGAACCGCGCCAAGTGGAGCTTCCGTACCGGCGCCCTGTACCTCGCCTACTCGGTCATCCCCGGCGGCGGCTTCATCGCCGAGCGCAAGCTCAAGCGTGAGGCCGAGAGCGCGGTCATCGCCTCCCGCGCCCGCCAGGAAGGGATCGTCGGCGCATGATCGTCGCCTTCTCCGTGACGCCGCTCGGCGTCGGCGAGGACGTCGGGGAGTACGTCGCCGACGCCGTACGGGTGGTCCGCGAGTCGGGGCTGCCGAACCGCACCGACGCGATGTTCACCTCCGTCGAGGGCGAGTGGGACGAGGTCATGGACGTCGTCCGGCGGGCCGTCGCGGCCGTCGAGGCGCGGGCGCCGCGCGTGTCCCTGGTCCTCAAGGCGGACATCCGCCCCGGCGTGACGGACGGCCTCACGTCGAAGGTGGACACGGTGGAGCGGCACCTCGCCGAGTAGCCGTCCGCCGTGGGCGGTGGTATCGAAAGGCGAGACGGGGCTGACCGGCATATGACCGGCCGGTAAGGTCTGGTGCCGTGTCCAAGCCCCTCAGTCTCTCCTTCGACCCCATCGCCCGTGCCGACGAACTCTGGAAGCAGCGCTGGGGCGGCGTGCCCTCGATGTCCGCGATCACCTCGATCATGCGGGCCCACCAGATCCTGCTGGCCGAGGTCGACGCGGTGGTCAAGCCGTACGGGCTGACCTTCGCGCGCTACGAGGCGCTGGTGCTGCTCACCTTCTCCAAGTCGGGCGAACTGCCGATGTCCAAGATCGGTGAGCGCCTGATGGTGCACCCCACGTCCGTGACGAACACCGTCGACCGGCTGGTGAGATCCGGCCTGGTGGACAAGCGTCCCAACCCCAACGACGGCCGTGGCACCCTGGCCTCCATCACCGACCGGGGCCGCGAGGTGGTCGAGGCCGCCACCCGGGACCTCATGGCGATGGACTTCGGCCTGGGCGCGTACGACGCCGAGGAGTGCGGCGAGATCTTCGCGATGCTCCGCCCGCTGCGGGTCGCCGCCGGGGACTTCGCCGAGGACTGAGGCGAGGGTCCGGGACGGGGCCCGGGCGAGTCGCCGGGGCCGCCCGAAGATCGCGCGAAACGGGCGGTTACGCTCGTACGCATGAAAAAGAGCGTGCTGACCCGCTACCGGGTCATGGCGTACGTCACCGGTGTGCTGTTGATCGCGCTGTGCCTTGGCATGATCGCCAAGTACGCCCTGAAGATGGACGGCGCCGCAGACTTCACCCAGGTCGTCAGCATCGCCCACGGCTGGCTGTACGTCGTCTACCTCATCTTCGCCTTCGACCTGGGGTCCAAGGCGAAGTGGCCGGTGAAGAAGCAGCTCTGGGTGCTGCTCGCCGGGACCGTTCCGACGGCCGCCTTCTTCGTGGAGCGACGGATCAGCCGGGAGCTGGACGCGAAGGTCGCCGGGGCCGAGCCGGTGGCCGCCAAGGCCTGAGCCCACCGCCGTGCGGACACCCGTGCGGCGGTCCCCCATCGACATTTACTTGGACGTCCTAGTAAATTGAGAGTATGGACGCTCACGCCATAGAGGAAGGCCGCCTTCGGTGGCAGGCCCGGTACGACGCGGCGCGCAAGCGCGACGCGGACTTCACCACGCTCTCCGGCGACCCGGTGGAGCCGGTCTACGGGCCCCGGCCCGGGGACGAGTACGAGGGGTTCGAGCGGATCGGGTGGCCGGGGGAGTACCCCTTCACCCGAGGCCTGCACGCGACCGGCTACCGGGGGCGTACGTGGACCATCCGGCAGTTCGCCGGGTTCGGCAACGCCGAGCAGACCAACGAGCGCTACAAGATGATCCTCCGCAACGGCGGAGGCGGGCTCTCCGTCGCCTTCGACATGCCGACGCTGATGGGCCGCGACTCCGACGACCCGCGCTCGCTCGGTGAGGTCGGGCACTGCGGGGTGGCCATCGACTCGGCCGCCGACATGGAGGTGCTGTTCAAGGACATCCCGCTCGGCGACGTGACGACCTCCATGACGATCAGCGGGCCCGCCGTGCCCGCGTTCTGCATGTACCTGGTCGCCGCCGAACGGCAGGGCGTGGACGCGTCCGTCCTCAACGGCACGCTCCAGACCGACATCTTCAAGGAGTACATCGCCCAGAAGGAGTGGCTCTTCCAGCCCGAGCCGCACCTGCGCCTCATCGGCGACCTGATGGAGCACTGCGCGGCCGGCATCCCCGCCTACAAGCCGCTCTCCGTCTCCGGGTACCACATCCGCGAGGCCGGGGCGACGGCCGCGCAGGAGCTGGCGTACACCCTGGCGGACGGCTTCGGGTACGTGGAACTGGGGCTGTCGCGCGGCCTTGACGTCGACGTCTTCGCCCCCGGCCTCTCCTTCTTCTTCGACGCGCACCTCGACTTCTTCGAGGAGATCGCCAAGTTCCGCGCGGCCCGGCGCATCTGGGCCCGCTGGATGCGGGACGTGTACGGCGCGAAGACCGACAAGGCGCAGTGGCTGCGCTTCCACACCCAGACCGCCGGTGTCTCGCTGACCGCGCAGCAGCCGTACAACAATGTGGTGCGTACGGCCGTGGAGGCGCTGGCTGCGGTGCTCGGCGGCACCAACTCCCTGCACACCAACGCGCTCGACGAGACCCTCGCCCTGCCCAGTGAGCAGGCCGCCGAGATCGCCCTGCGCACGCAGCAGGTGCTGATGGAGGAGACCGGCGTCGCCAACGTCGCCGACCCGCTGGGCGGTTCCTGGTTCATCGAGCAGCTGACGGACCGGATCGAGGCCGACGCCGAGAAGATCTTCGAGCAGATCAAGGAGCGGGGGCTCAGGGCGCACCCGGACGGGCAGCACCCGATCGGGCCGATCACCTCCGGGATCCTGCGGGGCATCGAGGACGGGTGGTTCACCGGCGAGATCGCCGAGTCCGCCTTCCGGTACCAGCAGTCCCTGGAGAAGGACGAGAAGAAGGTCGTCGGCGTCAATGTGCACACCGGGTCCGTCACGGGTGACCTGGAGATCCTGCGGGTCAGCCACGAGGTGGAGCGGGAGCAGGTGCGGGTGCTCGGCGAGCGCAAGGCGCGCCGGGACGACGCGGCGGTGCGCGGTGCGCTGGACGCCATGCTGGCGGCGGCGCGGTCCGGGGCCAACATGATCGGGCCGATGCTGGACGCGGTGCGCGCCGAGGCGACGCTGGGGGAGATTTGTGGGGTGCTGCGGGACGAGTGGGGGGTGTACACGGAGCCGGCGGGGTTCTAGCGCCCGGTGCCGGTGCGGGCGTTGCCAGGGGGCTCCGCCCCCTGGACCCCCGGCCTATGCCCACCCACCACCCGACTCGGCCAGTTGGAAGGTGACCCACCGGGCGGCTCGGTCGGCTGGAAGGTCGCCCGGCCCCCGCGCTCGGTCGGGTGGGTCCTCAGGCGGGTGGGGGCTCCGGCTGGCGGGAGGTCAGGCCCCACAGGAGTACCTGTGTGAAGCCCCGTACCCAGTCGCCGTCCGCCGGTTCCGCGCTGACCAGGGTGCGGTGGACCACCGCGCCCGCGACCACGTCGAAGATGAGGTCCGCGGTGCGGGCGGCCTCCGCCGGGTCGGTCTCGGCGGGCAGCTCGCCGCGGGCCTGGGCGCGCGCCCTGCCCTCCAGGACCAGGCGCTTCTGGCGTTCCACGATCGACGTGCGGATGCGCTCGCGCAGCGCGTCGTCCCGGGTCGACTCGGCGACCACCGCCATCAGGCCGCTCTTGGCCTCCGGACGGGCCAGGATCGCCGCGAACTGGAGCACCACGCCCTCGATGTCGGCGGCCAGGGAGCCGCGGTCCGGGAGCCGGAGCTCGTCGAACAGCTCCGCCACCGCGTCGACCACCAGCTCGTTCTTGCCCGCCCAGCGGCGATAGAGCGTCGTCTTGGCAACCCCGGCCCGGCCGGCGACGTCTCCGAGGGTGAGCCTGGACCAGCCCAGGTCGACCAGGGCCGCCCGCGTCGCGGCCAGGATCGCGGTGTCCGCCGCGGCACTGCGCGGGCGCCCGGCACGGCCGGCGTGGGCGTGGGTCCTGCTCTGCATTCCTCGACCATAAGTCCCCGGCCACAATCGGCGGGTTCCGTGTGGCCGTGAGGGAGATCACCGGGGCGGGGTGTTCCGACGGCCCCTCCCGGTATTACGCTACGACTCGTAGCGAAAGCACGGGTACGCCCGTGCCCGAGCGACGACCACGGGCGTGGGGTGGGGACCCGGCGCCGAACAGCACACATGCCGAACAGCACACATCCGGGCGGGCTTTCGACCCGGTTTTCACACGCGCGCGCAGGACGGGGGAGGATAGACCCATGCAGCCACGGAACATGTCCATGAGCGGGGTCGTCGACCTCGCCGCGGTGAAGGCGGCCCAGGAGGCCAAGACGAAGGCGGAGCAGGCCCGCGCCGAGGCCGCCCGGCACGGCGGGACGGGGGCGGTCTCACCGGCCGACCTCGTCATCGACGTCGACGAGGCCGGTTTCGAGAGCGAGGTCCTGCAGCGGTCCACCGAGGTACCGGTCGTCATCGACTTCTGGGCCGAGTGGTGCGAGCCCTGCAAGCAGCTCAGCCCGGTCCTCGAACGGCTCGCCGTCGAGTACGGCGGGCGTTTCCTCCTCGCCAAGATCGACGTCGATGCCAACCAGATGCTGATGCAGCAGTTCGGCGTCCAGGGCATCCCGGCCGTCTTCGCGGTCGTGGCCGGGCAGGCGCTGCCGCTCTTCCAGGGTGCCGCGGGCGAGGCGCAGATCCGCCAGACCCTGGACCAGTTGGTGCAGGTCGCCGAGGAGCGCTTCGGCCTGACCGGTCTCGTCGTCGACCCCGAGGCCCAGCCCGGTGCCGAGCGGCCCGCCGCCGAGGAGCGACCGGCGGGACCGCACGACGCGGCACTCGAGGCCGCCGTGCAGGCGCTGGACGCGGGTGACCTGGGCGGTGCCGTCCAGTCGTACAAGAACGTGCTGGCCGAGGACCCGGGCAACACGGAGGCCAAACTGGGTCTCGCGCAGGCCGAGTTGCTCCAGCGGGTGCAGAACGCCGACCCGCAGAAGGCCCGCCAGGAGGCGGCCGACAAGCCGGGCGACGCGCAGGCGCAGATCACCGCCGCCGACCTGGACCTGGTGGGCGGTCACGTGGAGGACGCCTTCGGCCGTCTCATCGACGCGGTGCGCGTCACGGCCGGCGACGACCGCAACGCCGTACGCGTGCGGCTGCTGGAGCTGTTCGAGGTGGTCGGCGCCGACGATCCGCGGGTCACCGCGGCCCGCAGGGCACTGGCTCGCGCCCTGTTCTAGAGGTGTCCACCGGGGTGTTGCCGGTGTGAAGGAGCTGTCGACGAGGCGTCAGTGCGGCCGCGCTTTGCCAAAACTTGGTAATCGCGGCCGCTGTTACTGCCAGTAAGTCAGCGGCGTCGATCTGTCGGACTCTGTCCATCGATCAATAGTTTTGTTCCGCCCCTATGGCACACCCAGCGTCGCCGTTCGGGCCCGGTGCGTCGTCCCGTGGTTATCCGGCCGTTACTAGTGAGTAACGAACCCCCTTGTGTCGGCGGCGAGAATGCACCACGATCGGCGACGCTCGGTCCATTCCCGTACCCCGAAAGCCAGTCGGGTCGCGGGGGTTCCTGGGTCCCCACCGAGCAGAGTTGGCGGCAGTGGAGCCGGCTCTTGGGCAGGGGGGTCTTCGCTCACCCGGCGAAGCCTGTCCAGCAGGGTTGTGCGTGATGCGTGTCAGGCGCGACCAGTGGTTGTCGCTCGGGGGTGATCGCCGGTGACTCGGGCGCGTCGTACGCGCCGCCGAGTTCGGGCGCTCTCCTTCCCGAGGACGTAGCACTTCTCCCATCCCTGCCAGACCGAGCCGTCGAACCGGCGGCCGGCCGAGGCCAGGAGATGTACGTCCGAGAAGGAGGAAATATGGAGTCCCAGGTGCGTGGCGGGACCAGATGGAAGCGGTTCGCTGTGGTCATGGTGCCCAGCGTTGCCGCCACGGCTGCGATAGGCGTCGCGCTCGCGCAGGGCGCTCTCGCCGCGTCGTTCAGCGTTTCCGGCCAGTCGTTCAAGGTGACGGCGGACCGGCTCGACGGCACGGGCTTCTCCCAGTACGGGGCGATCGACTCGGGTTACACGCTGAAGGGCGAGAAGACGGCTCACCCCGTCGCGGTCTCGGCGTTCAAGTCCGCGTCGATCAAGAACATGTGCCAGTCCGTGGTCACCCCGGACATCCCGTTGATCGGTTCCGTCAGCCTCATGCTGAAGGCCGGCGGCGGTGACAAGCCGGTCGAGGCCAAGAACCTCTACATCGACGTCGAGGAACTGCAGGCCGATGCCACGTTCCGCGGCATCGACATCGGTGTGGCGGCCAAGGACGCCAACAAGGGTCCCGGCATCAAGAAGGGCGACACCGCGAACCCGAACGGATTCGCGCAGCAGGCCGACTCGGCCACGCTGACCGGTGTGAAGCAGACGGCGTGGGCGACCACGGCCGGAACCTTCAAGCTCAGCGGTCTGAAGATGTCGCTGTCCAAGGGTGTCAAGGAGTGCTACTAAGCACCCCTTGACGGGCGGGGGAGCCATGGCGCCCCCGCCCGTCCACTCTCCCTCCGGCCGCGCCCTCGCGCGCGGACCACATCTCCACCACAGCAAAGCCGTACCAGGGAGCTGTTTTCCATGAGCGCCGAGACTCCTGCCGCAGCCGGCCAGTTCACCCGCCGGAGGCTGCAGTTCCGTGCCTGGCGAGGCGGGCGGCCGTTCTGGGCCGGCCTGTTCATCGCGCTCGGCGGACTCCCCATCGCCTACTTCCCGTACGCCAACCTCCAGATCGGTCACCTGACCCTCGCGATGGCCACCACCGCGGGCTCCGGGTCACTGATCATCGGTGTGCTGCTGGTCGTCCTGGGCGTCAGCCTGTGGTTCCAGAAGCACGTCCGTGTCTTCGCGGGCGTGGCGGCGATCCTGCTCGCGCTGGTCTCCATCCCCGTGTCCAACCTCGGCGGCTTCCTCATCGGCTTCCTGCTCGCGCTGGTCGGCGGAGCGATGGCCGTCTCGTGGGTGCCGGGCGAACCGCCGCAGGACGAACCGCCGGTGGAGGGCAAGGGAAGGGGTGACGCGCCCGAGGGCGCGGTCCCCGGCACCGAGCTCCCCGGCATTCCGGCGCCCGGCAGCACGGCGTCCGACGCCACGGTGCCGAGGCCGCGCGAAGGGATGGAGGGCGGGGGTCCCACCCAGACCTTCGAGGCACTGGGGGCGCACGATCTGTCAGGAACGAGCCCGGCCAACGGGGCGAACGGGAGGCACAGTGCCGGCTGACGAGGTGACCCGCGGGACTGACGTGGAGTCGTCCCGTGCGAGAACCGGGCCGCGCCACGCGGCACCCAAGAAGCCGTTGTTCACCAGGTTCCACATGCCAGCCGGCAAGGCGATAGCCATCGCGGCGATGCCCACGGCCGTGCTCATGGGGATGGGGTTCACGCCGACGCTCGCCCTCGCCGACGGCAACGACGCGGCGCCGGCCTCCAACAGCCTGACGGCCGACGAGTACAAGGACTGCGTGGCGGCCCTGGAGGACGCCGAGAAGGGCACGTCCGCCTCGCCCACACCGTCGCCCTCGGCGACGGACGGGAAGAGCGACGAAAAGGGCGACGAGGAGGACAAGGGCGACGCGAAGGAGCCCGACGCCTCCGACTCCGGCGCGAACGCGGGCGCGGACAAGGGTGAGTCCTCTTCGTCGGATTCAGGTTCCGACGACAAGGACGGCCAGGGCGACGAGGCCGGCAAGGACGACAAGTCCCAGCCCGCCCCGAGCCCCTCCGCGTCGCAGAGCGGGGAGTCGGCCGGCGGTGACGCCCCGGCGCCCTCCCCCTCCGAGTCGGAGGACAAGGGCGGGCTGCTGGACGGCATCGGCGACGCCATCGAGGGCATCTTCACCGGCGGCAAGAAGGCCGAGGAGACCCCGAGCCCCGAGGCGACCCCCTCCGAGTCCCCGTCCGCGTCCGAGAACGCCGGCGACGACGCCTCCGACACCGTGAAGGACACGACCGACAAGGTCACCGACACGGCGAAGGACACCGTCGAGGGCGCGACCGACGCGGCGTCGAAGGCGGCCGAGGACACCGGGAAGTCGGTGGACGAGGAGGCCGAGAAGGCCAAGGAGGCTGCCGAGAAGGCGAAGGAGGAGGCCACCGCCTCACCCACGCCCAGTGCCTCCGAGAGCGCCGGCAAGGACGCCGAGGACTGCCCGGTCGCCACGGACGACGAGGGCGGCGTCGACAACAAGGTGCCGCTGCCCGACGACCCCTGGTACCTCAACGCCAGCTCGCTGCTGCTCAAGGGCGCCTCCTACAAGGGCGTCGTCGAGGTGAAGACGGCCAACGGCACCACCAAGAAGGTGCTGAAGTACGTCATATCCAACGGCACCGACATCGGCGACCTGCACCAGACGGTCAAGGACAAGCAGGCCGGCAAGACGCACCACGTCCAGGCGGCCAAGGGCTCGACGTCCACGATCCGCGACGGCGAGACGGTGATGTACACCGAGAGCATCTCGGGCAACCTGCTCGGGCTGATCCCGATCACCTTCGACCCGGAGCACCCGCCGCCGCTGGACATCCCGCTGATCTACTTCACCAAGGTGACGGTCGTCCAGGCCGGCCAGTTCGGCGGCACGCTCCACGTCCCCGGCCTGCACCAGTTCGTGACCGACTGAGCGCGCCCACACGCCCGTTCGGGAGCCGCGAAACCGCCTGAGGGCGCCCCCTGTCCGCAGGGGGCGCCCTCAGCGCCGTACAGAGGCCCTCGTGGGCGTCAGCCGCGCCGCGTCTCGCCCAGGTGCAGGACGCGGACCATGTTGGTGGTGCCGGGGACGCCGGGGGGCGAGCCGGCGGTGATCACGACGATGTCGCCGTCGCTGAACAGGCCGAGCCGGGCCGTCTCCTGGTCCACCAGGTCGACCATCTCGTCGGTGCTGTTCACGAACGGCACCACGTGCGGCTCCACGCCCCAGCTGAGCGTCAGCTGGTTGCGGGTCGACTCGTCGGTGGTGAAGGCGAGCACGGGCTGGACCGCGCGGTAGCGGGACAGCCGGCGGGCGGTGTCGCCGGACTGGGTGAAGGCCACCAGGCCCTTGCCGCCCAGGAAGTCGGCGATCTCGGCGGCGGCACGGGCCACCGAACCGCCCTGCGTGCGCGGCTTCTTGCCCGGCACCAGCGGCTGGAGGCCCTTGGAGAGCAGCTCCTGCTCGGCGGCGGTGACGATCTTCGACATCGTCTTGACCGTCTCGATGGGATACGCGCCCACCGACGACTCCGCGGACAGCATGACCGCGTCGGCGCCGTCCAGGATCGCGTTGGCCACGTCGGAGGCCTCGGCGCGGGTCGGCCGGGAGTTGGTGATCATCGACTCCATCATCTGGGTCGCCACGATCACCGGCTTGGCGTTGCGCCGGCACAGCTCGATCAGGCGCTTCTGCACCATGGGGACCTTCTCGAGCGGGTACTCGACGGCCAGGTCGCCACGGGCGACCATGACGGCGTCGAAGGCCGCGACGACTCCCTCCATGTTCTCCACCGCCTGCGGCTTCTCCACCTTGGCGATGACGGGGACCCGGCGGCCCTCCTCGTCCATCACGCGGTGCACGTCGTCGACGTCCTTGGCGTCCCGGACGAAGGAGAGGGCGACCAGGTCGCAGCCCATGCGGAGGGCGAACCGGAGGTCCTCGACGTCCTTCTCGCTCAGCGCGGGCACGTTGACCGCGGCGCCGGGCAGGTTGATGCCCTTGTGGTCGGAGATGACGCCGCCCTCGATGACGATCGTCTTCACCCGCGGGCCCTCGACGTCGGTGACCTTCAGCTCGACGTTGCCGTCGTTGATGAGTACCTGGTCGCCCTTGGTGACGTCGCCGGGCAGGCCCTTGTACGTCGTGCCGCAGATCGTCCTGTCACCCGGCACGTCCTCGGTGGTGATGGTGAACTCGTCACCGCGCACCAGCTCGACGGGGCCCTCCGCGAAGGTCTCCAGGCGGATCTTCGGGCCCTGGAGGTCGGCGAGGACACCGATGGCCCTTCCGGTCTCCTTGGCGGCGGCCCGCAGGCGGTCGTAACGCCCCTGGTGCTCGGCGTGAGTGCCGTGGCTGAAGTTGAAGCGGGCCACGTTCATGCCGGCTTCGATCAGCGTGACGAGCTGCTCGTGGGAGTCGACCGCGGGGCCGAGAGTACAGACGATTTTCGAACGGCGCATGGGGGCCATCCTATCGGTTTGTTTCGGCGCGGAATATTCCGTCTGGCGGAAAATACAAAAGGGCGGGATGCCGCTCAGGTGAGATTCTCGGAACCCGCCGAACCACCTGAACCAATTACCAGCGCGTAGGTCTGTGTCGCGATCTCCATTTCCTCATCGGTCGGTACGACGGCCACCGCCACCCGCGCGTCCGCGGGCGAGATCAGCCGCGCCCCGTCGCCGCGTACGGCGTTCAGCCCGCCGTCGACCGCCAGGCCCAGCCCCTCCAGGCCCGCCACGGCGGCCTCCCGCACCGGCGCCGCGTTCTCGCCGACCCCGGCCGTGAAGGCCACCGCGTCCACCCGTCCGAGAACGGCGTAATAGGCGCCGATGTACTTCTTCAGCCGGTGAATGTAGATGTCGAAGGCCAGCCGGGCCCGCTCGTCTCCGGCGTCGACGCGGCGGCGGATCTCCCGCATGTCGTTGTCACCGCACAGCCCGATCAGACCGCTCCTCTTGTTGAGGAGAGTGTCGATCTCGTCGGCGGACATTCCGCCTACGCGCATCAAATGGAAGATGACGGCCGGGTCCATGTCTCCCGAGCGCGTACCCATCACGAGCCCCTCCAAAGGCGTCAGCCCCATGGAGGTGTCCACGCACCGCCCGCCCCGCACCGCCGAGGCCGACGCCCCGTTGCCCAGGTGCAGCACGATCACGTTCACGTCCTCGGGCGCCCGGCCCAGCAGCCGCGCGGTCTCCCGGGACACGTACGCGTGCGAGGTGCCGTGGAAGCCGTAGCGGCGGATGCGGTGCGCGTCGGCCGTCTCCACGTCGATCGCGTAGCGGGCCGCGGACTCCGGCATCGTGGTGTGGAAGGCGGTGTCGAAGACGGCGACCTGCGGCAGGTCGGGGCGGAGCGCCTGCGCGGTGCGGATGCCGGTGAGGTTGGCCGGGTTGTGCAGCGGGGCGACCGGGATCAGCCGCTCGATCTCGGCGAGCACGGCGTCGTCGATCACGGTCGGCTCGGTGAAGTGCCTGCCGCCGTGCACCACCCGGTGCCCGATCGCGGCCAGCTCCGGCGAGTCCAGGCCGAGGCCGTCCTTGGCCAGCTCGGCCGCCACGGCCTTCAGCGCGGACTCGTGGTCGGGGATGGAGCCGCTCCACTCACGGCTCTCGCCGCCGGTCGGCGTGTGCTTCAGGCGTGAGGTCTCCTCGCCGATCCGCTCGACGAGGCCCACGGCCAGCCGGTCGCTGCCGCGCATGTCCAGCAGCTGGTACTTGACCGACGAGGAGCCGGAGTTGAGGACGAGGACGCGCGTGGGACTCACTGGTCGGAAGCCTTCTCGGTGGGGGACTGCTGGGCCTGGATCGCCGTGATGGCGACGGTGTTGACGATGTCCTGCACGAGCGCGCCCCGGGACAGGTCGTTGACCGGCTTGCGCAGACCCTGGAGCACCGGGCCCACCGCGATGGCGCCGGCCGAGCGCTGCACGGCCTTGTAGGTGTTGTTGCCGGTGTTCAGGTCGGGGAAGATCAGCACGCTGGCCTGCCCGGCGACCTCCGAGTCCGGCAGCTTGGTCGCGGCCACCGACGGCTCCACCGCGGCGTCGTACTGGATCGGCCCCTCGATCCTGAGGTCCGGACGGCGCGCGCGGACCAGTTCCGTCGCCGCGCGCACCTTGTCGACGTCGGCGCCGGACCCGGAGGTGCCCGTCGAGTAGGACAGCATCGCGATGCGCGGGTCCACCCCGAACCGGGCCGCCGTGGCCGCCGACTGGATCGCGATGTCGGCGAGCTGCTCCGCGTCCGGGTCCGGGTTGACCGCGCAGTCGCCGTAGGCCAGGACCTTGTCGGCCAGGCACATGAAGAAGACGGAGGAGACGATGGAGGCGTCCGGCTTCGTCTTGATGATCTCGAAGGCCGGGCGGATGGTCGCCGCCGTGGAGTGCACCGACCCCGACACCATGCCGTCGGCGAACCCTTCCTGCACCATCAGCGTGCCGAAGTAGTTCACGTCCGACACCACGTCGTACGCCAGCTCCACGGTCACGCCCTTGTGGGCGCGCAGCTCGGCGTACTTCTCGGCGAAGGAGTCGCGCAGCTCGGAGACCGCGGGGTCGGTCAGCTCGGCGCCCTCCAGGTCGATGCCCAGGTCGGCGGCCTTCTTGCGGATCTGCTCGACCGGGCCGAGCAGGGTCAGCTCGCACACGCCCCGGCGCAGCAGCACCTCCGCCGCGTGCAGCACCCGCTCCTCGGTGCCCTCGGGGAGGACGACCCGGCGCAGGTCGGAGCGGGCCTGCTCCAGCAGCTTGTGCTCGAACATCATCGGCGTGACGCGGTCGCTGCTCGGCGCGGAGACCCGGCTGCTCAGCTCGGCGGTGTCGACGTACCGCTCGAACAGGCCGAGGGCGGTCTCCGCCTTGCGCGGGGTGGCCGCGTTGAGCTTGCCCTCCAGGGAGAACAGCTGTTCGGCGGTGGGGAAGCTGTTGCCGGTCACCGAGAGCACCGGCGTACCGGGGGCGAGGCGGGCGGCGAGGGTGAGGATGCCGTCGCCGGGCACCTCGTTCAGGGTCAGCAGCAGGCCGGCTATCGGCGGGGTGCCCGCGCTGTGCGCGGCGAGGGAGCCGATCACCAGGTCGGCGCGGTCGCCCGGCGTGATGACCAGGCAGCCGGGGGTCAGCGCGGCCAGCAGGTTGGGCAGCATGGCCCCGCCGAAGACGAAGTCCAGCGCGTCGCGGGCGAGCCCGGAGTCGTCGCCGAGGACCACCTGGGCGCCGAGGGTGTGCGCGATCTGGGAGACGGTCGGCGCGGACAGGGCGGGCTCGTCCGGCACCACCCAGCACGGCACCGGCAGCCGGTTCGCCAGCCGCTCGGCCATCTCGTCCCGGTCCTCGCGGGCGACCCGGTTGGTCACCATGGCCAGCACGTCGCAGCCCAGTCCGTCGTAGGCGCGGAAGGCGTTCACGGTCTCGGCGAGCACGGACTCCGCGGTCTGCTTGCGGCCGCCCACGACCGGGACCACCGAGGCGCCGAACTCGTTGGCGAGCCGGGCGTTCATCGACAGCTCGTCCGGGAACTGGGTGTCGGCGAAGTCGGTGCCGAGGACGAGGACGACGTCGTAGTCCCGGGCGACCAGGTGGAACCGGTCGACCAGCGCGGACACCAGCTCGTCGGTGCCCTGTTCGGCCTGGAGGGCGGACGCCTCCTGGTAGTCCATGCCGTAGACCGTCGCGGAGTCCTGGGAGAGCCGGTAGCGGGAGCGCAGCAGCTCGAAGAGGCGGTCCGGCCCGTCGTGCACCAGGGGGCGGAAGACGCCGACCCGGTCGACCTGCCGGGTCAGGAGTTCCATGACCCCCAGTTCGACGACCTGGCGGCCGTCCCCGCGGTCGATACCGGTCACGTACACGCTGCGCGTCACGCGTGCTCTCCGTTTCGTCTGGTGTCGGTCTGGCGGCGGCTGACCCGTGCACAAAAATCGCCCACCGGGGTGAGCGGAACCCTCTTGACAATACCTCTCTCAGTAGCTAAGGCGCCCGTCAGTGCCCCTCGCTCTCCGGGCCGTGGAACAATTGGACCGGCTCACCGGTGTCCACAGCGAGCAGGAGACACAGCACGATGCGTATCGGAGTTCTCACCGCAGGCGGCGACTGCCCCGGCCTGAACGCAGTGATCCGGTCGGTCGTGCACCGAGCGGTCGACAATTTCGGCGACGAGGTCATCGGCTTCGAGGACGGCTACGCGGGCCTGCTGGACGGCCGTTACCGCACCCTCGACCTGAACGCGGTCAGCGGCATCCTGGCCCGCGGCGGCACCATCCTCGGCTCCTCCCGGCTGGAGCGCGACCGGCTCCGCGAGGCCTGTGAGAACGCCTCGGACATGATCCAGAACTTCGGCATCGACGCGCTGATCCCGATCGGCGGCGAGGGCACGCTGACCGCCGCCCGGATGCTCTCCGACGCCGGCCTGCCGGTGGTCGGCGTGCCGAAGACGATCGACAACGACATCTCCTCCACCGACCGCACCTTCGGCTTCGACACCGCCGTCGGGGTGGCCACCGAGGCCATGGACCGCCTCAAGACCACCGCCGAGTCCCACCAGCGCGTGATGGTCGTCGAGGTCATGGGCCGGCACGCGGGCTGGATCGCCCTGGAGTCCGGCATGGCCGCCGGCGCCCACGGCATCTGCCTGCCCGAGCGACCCTTCCACCCCGCCGACCTGGTCAAGATGGTCGAGGAGCGGTTCTCCCGCGGCAAGAAGTTCGCCGTCGTCTGCGTCGCCGAGGGCGCCCACCCCGCCGAGGGCTCCATGGACTACGGCAAGGGCGCGATCGACAAGTTCGGCCACGAGCGGTTCCAGGGCATCGGCACCGCGCTGGCGTACGAGCTGGAGCGCCGGCTCGGCAAGGAGGCCAAGCCCGTCAT
The DNA here is from genome assembly GCF_042263835.1 of Streptomyces sp. NPDC056128. Lineage (NCBI taxonomy): Bacteria > Bacillati > Actinomycetota > Actinomycetes > Kitasatosporales > Streptomycetaceae > Streptomyces > Streptomyces sp. NPDC056128. The sequence goes on from NZ_JBHJVQ010000033.1 coordinate 68,040, forward strand.
CCTCGGCCACGTCCAGCGCGGCGGCGTGCCGACCGCGTACGACAGGGTGCTCGCCACCCGCTTCGGCTGGCACGCGGTGGAGGCGGCGCACCGCGGCGAGTTCGGCCACATGACCGCGCTGCGCGGTACGGACGTCGTGATGGTGCCGCTCGCGGAGGCCGTCACCGAGCTGAAGACGGTGCCGAAGGACCGGATGGACGAGGCGGAGTCGGTCTTCTAGCCGCCGCCCGCCCGGACCGCCGCCCGGCCGCCCCCCGGCGTTCACGGGTGCCTCTCGACCGCCGACCAGAAGTGCTCCACGATCCGGTCCAGGAAGTCGCGCCCCCCGGCGCCGGCGTCACCGCTGCCCCCGCCCCAGCTGAGGGTGGAGGCCATGTGCCCCTGATAGTCCTGGTGCAGCACCTGGAGGACGTTCTCCAGGACGCGCCGGTCCAGCGGGGCCAGCTTGGCGACCGGGCGCACATAGCCCTGCCAGCGGGTGCTCACGGCGCTGGTCAGCAGGTCGGCCAGCTTCTCCTCGCGGCCCGTGACGGTCACGAAGTCCGGCAGCGACAGCCCGAGCACGTCGGCCAGCTGGGCCGACTGGCGGTCGGTGCCGCGCCAGTCGTCCGTCTCCTCCATCCGCAGGTAGGCCGCGAGCGCGAGCCCCACGGTCCGCGCCACGTCCTCCGGCGCGAGACCGCGGGCGACCCGGTGCTCGCGCAGGGTCTGCGGCCGGCCGATCAGCTCACCGGGGGAGCACCACAGCACCCCGGCGAGCGCGGTCAGCTCCGGGTTCCCGGGGGAGACCGCCCCCCGCTCCCAGGCGATGACGAGGTCGGGGGTGACGTACGGCAGTCCGTACGAGACCCGTATGCCGTGGGCGACGTGCTCGGGGCCCATGTTGAGGGCGGCACGCAGCCGGCGGGCGGCGAGGGCGTTGAACGGGGGACCCGACTGGTTCGGGCCGGATGAGGGTCGGCGCACGCGCCACACCGTAGGGGTACGCGGCCGGGCTGACTACGGGCTGTTCAGCCAGCGATACGGATTGTAGGAACGTACGGGCACCCGCGGCCGCCGCTGTGCTCACCCCTTGACCGCCTCGCTCACCCCTTGACCGCCCCGCCCAGCGCGAACCCGCCGCCCAGCCGCCGGGAGATCAGCACGTACAGCAGTACCACCGGCGTCGAGTAGACGATCGAGAACGCCGCCAGCTGCCCGTACGCCACCATGCCCCGGTTGCCGAAGAAGTCGTTGATGCTGACCGAGGCCGGCATCTGGTCCGGGGAGAGCAGCAGCATGAAGGGGACGAAGAAGTTCCCCCACATCATCACGAACGAGAACACCGTCACCACCGCCACCCCCGGCCCCATCAGCGGCAGCACGATCCGCAGCAGCGACTGGAAGGAGGACGCCCCGTCCGTCCACGCCGCCTCCTCCAGCTCCTTGGGCACGCCGTCCATGAAGTTCTTCATCAGCCAGATGGCGAAGGGCAGCTGGGAGGCGGCGAAGAAGAAGATCGTCCCCTGCATGGTGTCGATCATGTTCACCCGCACGAACAGCGCGTAGACCGGCACCATGATCGCCGTGATCGGCAGGCTGGTCGCGAACAGGATCGTCAACAGGAACGGCCGGTTGAGCCGGGACCGGAAACGGGAGAGCGGATACGCCGCGAGCGCCGCGCAGACCACCGTCAGCAGGGTCGCGCCGCCGCACAGGATCAGGCTGTTGAGCAGCGGGGTGAAGGTGATCTCCGGGGTGAGGATCGCGTCGAAGTTGTCCAGGGTCAGCCCGTCGGGGACCTTAACCCGCAGGCCCGCGGCCGGGTCAAGGGCGGACAGCACCACCCAGGCCAGCGGCAGGACGAAGGCCGCCGCCACCACCAGCAGACCGGCGTCGGCGGCCAGCCTGCGCCGCGTGCGACGCCTGGCGGGCGGGCGCGTCATGAGGGCCATCGGGATCAGACCTCCGTCCGGAGCAGGCGCAGGTACACGACCGAGAACAGCGAGCCGATCAGCAACAGCAGCAGCGCCACCGCCGTGCCGTACCCGATCAGGCTGTTCTGGAAGGCCTGTTCGTACATGAACAGCGGCAGCGTCTGGCTCTTGCCGCTGGGACCGCCCCGGGTCATCACCCAGATCAGCCCGAAGACCGACAGCGTCTGGAGGGTGTTCAGCATGAGGTTGGTGGCGATGGAGCGCCGGATCATCGGCAGCGTGACGTGCCACATGCGGCGCCAGCCGCCCGCGCCGTCGACCTCGGCGGCCTCGGTGACCTCCTTGGGGATCTCGTTCAGGGCGGCCGAGTAGACCAGCATCGAGAACGCGGTGCCCCGCCACACGTTGGCGAAGGACACCGCCAGGATCGGCAGCGTGAACAGCCAGTTCTGGGAGGGCAGATGGAGCCAGTCCAGGATGGCGTTGAGAGTGCCCTCGCGGCGGAAGAAGGCGTAGAGCAGGAAGCCGGCCACCACCTCCGGCAGCACCCAAGCGGTGACAACGATGCCACCGGTGAGCGTGCGGACCGGCTTCGAGGCCCGCTGCATCAGCGTGGCCAGCGCGAGCCCCAGGGTGTTCTGCCCGATCAGCGAGGACAGCACCGTGAACACCAGGGTCAGCCACACGGCGTTGAGGAACGCCTCGTCCTGGAACGCCCGCTTGAAGTTCTCGAAGCCGACGAAGGACTCCTCGGCCTGACCGGTGAGCTGGAGGTCGGTGAAGGCGATGACCACGCAGTAGGCGATCGGGCCGGCGAGGAAGAGCAGCAGCAGGACGACGGCGGGGGAGACGGGCAGGGCGCGCAGCAGGGAGCGACGGGCGGTGACGGCCCGCCCGCTCCCGGCCGGGCCTGGGGCGGGGGCGGGCGGGCCCGGCGGAGCCTTGGCGACCTCCGGACCCGCGTGCCGCGGCGTGGCAGCGGTCACTTGCTCACCACCTGGTTGTCGGTGGCCTCCTTGAGCGCCTCGTCGTACCCGCGCGCCGCCTCCTCGACCGACATGTCGCCGGTCGTCACGCCCTCCATCGCCTCCTGGATGGCCACCGACACCTTCGGGTACGCCGGGTAGGCGGGCCGGTAGTGGGTGCTCTCGACCAGGTCGGTGAAGAACTTGATGCCGGGCTGGGCGTCGACGTACGCGGGATCGTTCGCGACGTCCTCGCGGACCGCGATGCCGGAGTTGGCGATGTACCACTTCTGGGCGTTGGCCTTGGTCTGCATCGTCTTGACGAAGTCGAAGGCCAGGTCCGGGTTGGCCGCCTTGGCCGGGATCGACCAGGCCCAGCCACCGGACATGCTCACCTTGCCGGGCGCCTGCCCGTGCTGCGTCGGCATGGCGGCGAGCCCCAGCTCCTTCGACCACTCGGGCCACTCGTGCCCGCTGCCCTCCAGCCAGTCCTGCGGCAGCCAGGAGCCGTCCAGGGCGATGCCGAGCTTGCCCTGCGGCAGCAGCTCACCGCGGACCGCGGTCCCGAAGTTGGGGTCGAGCGCGTCGGAGACCTCCGGGCCGAGCTTCTCCTTGTACACGCTCTCGACGAAGGCGAGGGAGTCCTCGAACCCCTTCCCCGCCGTGATCCACTTCTTGCTGTCCTTGTCGTACAGCGGGTCCGTGGTCCCGTCGTTCGTGCCGTACAGCAGCATCTCGAAGCCCTGCATGGTGGCCGCCTCACCGGCCGGCTTGCCGGTGTACACGTTGATCGGGGTGACGCCGGGGACCTTCTCCCTGATGGTGCGGGCGGCGTCGAGGACCTCGGCCCACGTCTTCGGCTGCCAGTCGGCGGGCAGCCCGGCCTTGGCGAAGACGTCCTTGCTGAACCACAGCCCGCGGGTGTCGGTGCCGTCCGGGACGCCGTACGTCTTGCCGTCCTCGCCCGCGGTCGCCGCCTTGGCCGTGTCGATGAACTGGTCCCAGTCCTTCCACTTCTCCAAGTACGGGTCGAGAGGCTTCAAGTACCCGCTGGTGATGTCGGAGTTGATGAGGAAGGTGTCCTCGTAGACCAGGTCCGGCGCGGTCTTGGGGGAGCGGAGCATCTGCTGGAGCTTGGTGTAGTACTCCGAGTCCGGGGCCTTGATGGGGACGAGTTCGACCTTCTTCCCCGGGTTGGCCTTCTCGAACTGCTTCTTGATGTCGGCGAGATACGTGTCCATCACCTTGATGGAGTTGTCCGTCGACTGTTTGAAGGAGACCTTCACCGTGTCCGGATCACTGCCGGAGCCGCTTCCGCAGGCGGCGAGCGCCGTGGAGGTGAGCGCGGTGAGGGTGAACAGAGCGGTGAACCGGAAGCTGGGACGCACGGGCACGACCTCCTACGGGCACGACACTGTGGCCGGGACGGCTGCTCGGCGAACGTAAGAGGAGTGGTCTAGTCAGGTCAATGCTCCTGCGAGTGGGGATTCGGGGGAGCCGGGTGCGCGGTGGCGCGGGTGCGCGTACCCGCCCTACTCTCGCCCGCCCCGCTTGCCGGTGACGGGTCCGTAGAAGGTGCCGCCCCGGAAGTCGATGTGGTCTCCGCCGTACGTGGCCGCGCCGTCGGCGCGTTGCTGCGCACCCGAGGCGTCGGCCTTGTGCTTGCCGGTGTCGGCCCGGTCGCTGATGCCCCGGACCACCAGGGCGTGCAACTGGCCGTTCAGGTGGGCCGCACGGAGCGCCCCGGAGCCCTCCATCTCGATCGCGCCCGCGTCGTTGTAGTTCCCGCGGATGAACCGGGCGATCTCGGACTCCGCGTCCGCGAGGACGACGTCGCCCGTGGCGATCGGCGTGAAGTGTGCCCGCACGTCGGGCATGTCCCGTACGGCGGAACGGGCCGCCTGCTCCAGCGCGTGCGAGCCCGGCAGGGCCTTCGGCCGGACCAGGAAACCCTCCGGCGTCTGCTTGCCGCCGTGGATCTCGTACACCTGCGTGCCCACGACGACGTCGCCGATCTCGACGTCGTCCTTCAGGCTGCCGGCGACTCCGACGAAGAACACGGCCTCGGGGCGCAGCCAGTTGATGAGCTGGGTGGTGAGTGCGGCGGCCTGCTCGGCGCCCATGCCCAGTTCGGCGAGGGCGACGTGCCAGGAGGTGCCCGGCAGCCGTCCCCTCTCGACGCGGGTCCCGTCCCGGTGCACCAGTTCCTCGCGCTCCTCGACGTGCGCGCGGACGGCGGCGTATTCGAGGGGGAGTGCGGTCAGGACCAGAGCGGTGGGCTGGATGTCCGGCATAGTCATAAGTTACCGCTGGGAGAAGGGGCTCGAGTGCCGGAACAGGACGTCACGGTAGGGCAGTTGCTGCTTGCCGAGTACGAGAGCGTGAAGAGCGAGCAGAGGGCGCGGATCGGTTTCCGGGACAACCTCCTCTACGTGACACTCGCGGTCGTGGCGGCCGTCATCGCCGCGACGGCCCAGGCGAAGCAGCCCTCGATGCTCCTGGCGCTGCCGCCGGTGTGCGTCGTCCTCGGATGGACCTACCTCGTCAACGACGAGAAGATCTCGGCGATCGGGCTCTACGTCCGCGACGATCTGGGCCCCCGGCTGGCCGCCCTCGCGGCACACGGGGCCGGTTTCACGACGTTCGGGTGGGAGGCGTACCACCGGAGCGACACCCGGCGCCGGTCCCGCAAGGCGATACAGACCGTGATCGACCTGACGGCGTTCTGCGCGGTACCGCTGGCCGCGCTGATCGTCTTCTGGTCCAACGGGGACGTCGGAGGGCTGCTCGTCGCGCTCTCGGCGCTGGAGGCGCTCGCGGTGGCGGGGCTCGCCTCGCAGGTGGTGCGGTACGCGAGGGCGGCGTGAGCGTGAGTAGGGAACGACGGTGCGGCCGACCCGCTCACCGGCCCCGTACCCACCGATACACCAACTCCGGCCGCCCCACCTGCCCGTACTGCGGGCTCCGCCCCGCCCGCCCCGCGTCCACCAGGTGTTCCAGGTAGCGCCGGGCCGTGATGCGCGAGATGCCCACCGCCTCGGCCACCCCGGCCGCCGTGAGGCCCTCGTCCGAGCCGCGCAGCGCGCCCGTGACCCGTTCCAGGGTCGGTCCGCTCAGGCCCTTCGGCAGGGCGGCCGGGCCGGGGGCGCGCAGGGTGGCCAGGGCGCGGTCCACCTCGTCCTGGCCGCTCGCCTCGCCGGCGGTGCCCCGGAACTCCGCGTACCGCACCAGCCGGTCCCGCAGGGTGGCGAAGGTGAACGGCTTCAGCACGTACTGCACGACGCCCAGCGACACGCCCTCCCGCACGACCGTCAGGTCCCGCGCCGACGTCACCGCTATCACGTCGGTGTGATGCCCGGCCGCCCGCAGCGAACGGGCCAGCTGCAAGCCGTGCACGTCCGGCAGGTGCAGGTCGAGCAGGAGCAGGTCCACCGGCGTACGGTCCAGCAGCCGCCGCGCCTCCGCCCCGGTGTGCGCCTTGCCGACGGCCACGAACCCCGGAACCCGGCCGACATACATCACGTGCGCGTCGGCGGCGACCGGGTCGTCCTCGACGACCAGGACCCGGATGGGCTGCTCCTGGGTCATACGGCGGCCCCGGGGCAGGGGCGCCGGGAGGCGGGCGCGCCGGGGCGGCGGCAGCCGGTGAGAGCGCCGCGGCGCACGCCGGCGGCGACCGGGCGGCTCAGGCCGACCGGCGCGACACGTACGGGCCGTCGCCGTCTCATACGGCACCCCCGGACTCCGGTCTGCCCGCCACGGTGGCCGGCGTCGCCGTGCCGCTCCCCGCATCGCCCAGCGGCAGCCGCGCCTCGAAGCGGGCGCCGCCGCCCTCGGCCTCCGTGACCGTGAGGGTGCCGCCGTGCCGGCGTACCGCCTGGCGGACCAGAGCCAGGCCCAGGCCCCGGCCGCCCTCACCGGACGGCTTCGTGGAGAAGCCCCGCTGGAAGACCAGGTCGGCATGGGCGGGATCGACCCCGGCCCCCGTGTCCGACACCCGCATCACCAGCTCGGAACCGTCCCCCGCCGCCTCGGTGTAGGCCGCCACCGTCACCCGCGAGGGCACCGCGCCCTGGGCCGCGTCCACCGCGTTGTCCACCAGGTTGCCCAGGATCGTCACCAGGTCCCTGGCGGGCAGCGACGGCGGCAGCAGACCGTCGTCCAGCCGGCTCTCCCGCGACACCACCAGCTCCACTCCCCGCTCGTTGGCCTGCGCCGTCTTGCCCAGCAGCAGCGCCGCCAGCACCGGCTCGCCGACCGCCGCCACCACCTGGTCGGTGAGCGCCTGCGCCAGCTCCAGCTCGGCCGTCGCGAACTCCACGGCCTCCTCCGCGCGCCCCAGCTCGATCAGCGAGACGACCGTGTGCAGCCGGTTCGCAGCCTCGTGCGCCTGCGAGCGCAGCGCCTGCGTGAACCCCCGCTCGGAGTCCAGCTCGCCCGTCAGCGACTGCAGCTCGGTCACGTCCCGCAGCGTCACCACCGTGCCCCGCCGCTCACCGCCGGAGACCGGCGAGGTGTTGACGACCAGCACCCGCTCGGCCGCCAGGTGCACCTCGTCCACCCGGGGCTCCGACGCCAGCAGCGCCCCCGTCAGCTGCGCCGGCAGCCCGAGGTCCGCCACCGAGGCGCCCACCACGTCACCGGTCACGCCCAGCAGCTCCCGTCCACCGTCGTTGATCAGCGCGACCCGGTACTGCCCGTCCAGCATCAGCAGCCCCTCGCGCACCGCGTGCAGCGCGGCCTGATGGTAGTCGTGCATCCGGCTCAGCTCGTCCGCGTTCATGCCGTGCGTGTGCCGGCGCAGCCGCGCGTTGATCACGTACGTGCCGACCGCGCCGAGCAGCAGCGCCCCGGCCGCCACCCCCGTCAGGGCGGTGAGCTGCTCCTGCGCCCGCTTGCTGATCTCCTCGACCTTGATCCCGGCGCTGACCAGTCCGACCACCCGGTCCCCGTCCATGACCGGCGTGACCGCCCGCACCGAGGGCCCGAGCGTGCCCGTGTACGTCTCCGTGAAGGTCTCGCCCCGCTGCGCGCGCTCGATGTGCCCCTGGAAGGGGTGGCCGATTTGCGCCGGGTCGGGGTGGGTCCAGCGGATGCCGTACGGATCCATGATCGTCACGAAGTCCACGTCGGTGTCCCGCATGACCCGCACCGCGTACGGCTGGAGCCGCGCCGTCGGATCCGGCGTGCCGATCGCCGCCACCACGGACGGCGAGTCCGCGATGGCCAGCGACACCGCCCTGGCCTGCCGCCCGGCCGCGTCCTGTGCCTGCCCCCGGTCGCTGATCCAGGTGAACAGCGCGTACCCGACCACGACGACCGCTATCAGCACGGCCTGCATGGCGAAGAGCTGCCCCGCCAGGCTTCGGGGTCTCGGGACGCGGAGGTGCATGCCGTCAGTCTCCCTCCTGGCTGGATTGTGAACTAAATGAACGCAAGGGTGACCGCCCTCACACGCCGGGAGATAGTCACCGCATCCCCGATACAAACCCCCGGACGTGAGCCGCACGCCGGTGATGCCGACGACGTCGTCAAGGAGGGCCGCCGTGACCAGCAAAGCCGCTACGGCACCTGCCGCACCCAAAGCCAAGCGGGACCGCACGCACTATCTCTACATCGCGGTGATCATCGCGGTCGCCCTCGGTATCGCGGTGGGTCTGATCGCTCCGGACTTCGCCACCGAGCTGAAGCCCCTGGGCACCGGCTTCGTGAACCTGATCAAGATGATGATCTCGCCGATCATCTTCTGCACGATCGTGCTGGGCATCGGCTCGGTGCGCAAGGCAGCCAAGGTCGGCGCGGTCGGCGGGATCGCGCTGGGCTACTTCCTGGTGATGTCGCTGGTGGCGCTCGCCATCGGCCTGGTCGTCGGAAACATCCTGGACCCGGGCACGGGCCTCGCGGTCACCGACGCCGTCAAGGAGACCGGCCAGGCGCAGGTCGACGCGGAGGCCAAGGGCACCGTCGACTTCCTGATGGGCATCATCCCGACCACCATCGTCTCCGCGTTCACCGCCGGCGAGGTCCTGCAGACCCTGCTGATCGCCCTGCTCTGCGGCTTCGCCCTGCAGGCCATGGGGTCCGCGGGACAGCCCGTCCTGCGCGGCATCGAGCACATCCAGCGGCTGGTCTTCCGCGTCCTGGCCATGATCATGTGGGCCGCCCCGGTCGGCGCCTTCGGTGCCATCGCCGCCGTCACCGGATCGGCCGGCGTCGAGGCGCTGAAGAGCCTGGCCGTGCTGATGCTCGGCTTCTACGTGACCTGCTTCCTCTTCCTCTTCCTGGTGCTGGGCACGCTGCTGCGCCTGGTCGCCGGGGTGAACGTCTTCTCGCTCTTCAAGTACCTGGGCCGCGAGTTCCTGCTGATCCTGTCCACCTCCTCCTCGGAGTCGGCGCTGCCGCGGCTGATCGCCAAGATGGAGCACCTGGGCGTCAGCAAGCCGGTGGTCGGCATCACCGTCCCGACCGGCTACTCCTTCAACCTCGACGGCACCATGATCTACATGACCATGGCCTCGCTGTTCATCGCCGACGCCATGGGTACGCCGATGTCGATCGGCGAGCAGATCCCGCTGCTGCTCTTCCTGCTGGTGGCCTCCAAGGGCGCCGCCGGTGTCTCCGGCGCCGGTCTCGCCACGCTGGCCGGCGGCCTGTCCTCGCACAAGCCCGCCCTGGTGGACGGCATCGGCCTGATCGTCGGCATCGACCGCTTCATGAGCGAGGCCCGTGCCCTGACCAACTTCGGCGGCAACGCGGTGGCCACGGTCCTGATCGGCACCTGGACCAAGGAGATCGACAAGGGCCGGGTCAACGAGGTGCTCGCCGGGCGGGCCCCGTTCGACGAGAAGACCCTGCTGGACGACCACCACGGCGCCGACGACGCCGACGACGCACCGGACCTGCCCGAGCAGGGCGGCGAGAAGGAGCTGGCGCGGGCCTGACCCCGGGGCCCGGCCCGCACACTCCGGGCGGCTGAGGTGCTCCCCCCGTTGCTCAGCCGCCCGGTCACCCCCACAAGAGGCCCCGCGCCCCCCCGGCGCCGGGCCTCTTGCCTTGACCGTCTTGCCTTGACGTCCGGGTCAACGCCTACGTTCGTGCCATGCGAATCGGCGAGCTGGCCGCACGGGCCGGGACCACGACGCGGACGCTGCGGTACTACGAGTCGCGGGGGCTGCTGCCCGCGCGGCGCACCGGCAACGGTTACCGGACGTACGACGAGGACGACCTGAGGCTGCTGCGGCAGATCAGGACGCTCCAGGACTTCGGGTTCGACCTGGAGGAGACCCGTCCGTTCGTGGAGTGCCTGCGCGCCGGGCACCCCGAGGGCGACTCGTGCCCGGCGTCCCTCGTGGTCTACCGGCGCAAGCTGGCGCAGCTGGACGCGCTGATCGAGGAGCTCACGTCGGTGCGGGCGCAGGTGGGTGCGCAGCTGGCGCGGGCCGAGGCAGTGGTTCCGGGGGGTCCGGAGCCCAAGTGCGAACTGGGAGGACACGCATGACGAGCAGCGGGGTGCCCGAGGTGACGGACGCGGAGTTCGGCAGCGAGGTGCTGGGCAGTGAGCTGCCCGTGCTGGTGGAGTTCACCGCGGACTGGTGCCCGCCGTGCCGGCAGATGGCGCCGGTGCTCAGCGCCGTGGCCGAGGAGGAGGGCGACCGGCTCCGGGTGGTGCAGCTGAACGTGGACCGGAATCCTGTGACGACGAACGCCTACCAGGTGCTGTCGATGCCGACCTTCATGGTGTTCCGCGGGGGTGAGCCGGTGAAGTCGATGGTGGGCTCCCGGCCCAAGCGGCGGCTGCTGGCGGAGCTGGCCGACGTGCTCTGACCCGCACGCGATACGAGAAATCCCCCGAGCAATTGCGCTCGGGAGATTTCTCTGCGTATATTCGGGGATTCGTGACTTCAAGGAAATGAGGTCACGAAGAAGTTCAGTGAGCATAGTATATCCGGGCGGGAGTGGAATTGTCAAACACCGAATTTCCGGACGATGAATTGCGGCACGAGCAGGAATTCGTCGACGGACTCTACGCACGCGTGGACGCGCTGCGCGGCGACACCGAGGTCTCGGTCACGGACGCACTCGCGCAGGGCAACACCCCGCAGCAGGCGAGGCTGGAGCGGGACATCCTGGTCGCCGAGCGCTCCGGGCTGCTCGCCGCGCTCAACGCGGTGGACGGCTCCCTCTGCTTCGGCCGGATCGACCTCGCCTCCGGGGACGTCCACCACATCGGCCGCATCGGGCTCCGTACCGACGACGCCGAACGCACCCCGGTCCTGATCGACTGGCGGGCCGACGTCGCCCGCCCCTTCTACCTGGCGACCGGCCACACCCCGATGGGCCTGCGCCGCCGCCGGCACCTCGCCACCGAGGGCCGCCGCGTCGCCGCCCTGCACGACGAGATTCTGGATCTCGGCGACGAGACGCGGACCGGTCACGAGGACCCGTCCGGCGACGCCGTGCTGCTCGCGGCGCTGAACTCCGCGCGCACCGGCCGCATGGGCGACATCGTGCAGACCATCCAGGCCGACCAGGACCGCATCATCCGCGCCCCGCACCGGGGCGTGCTGGTCGTCGAGGGCGGTCCCGGCACCGGCAAGACCGCCGTCGCCCTGCACCGGGCGGCCTACCTGCTCTACGAGCACCGCGAACTGCTCGCCAAGCGCGCCGTCCTCATCGTCGGCCCCAACCCCGCCTTCCTCGGCTACATCGGCGAGGTGCTGCCCTCCCTGGGCGAGACCGGCGTCCTGCTGTCGACGGTCGGCGAGCTGTTCCCCGGCGTGAGGGCCACGGCCACGGACAGCCCGGAGGCGGCGGCGGTGAAGGGCCGCGCGGACATGGCCGACGTGCTCGCCGAGGTGGTCCGGGACCGGCAGGCGCTGCCCGACCCGGTGATCGCGATCGAGCACGACCGCGAGATCCTGATGCTCGACGACGACCTGGTGAACGTCGCCCGTGAGCGCACCCGCGCCGCGCGGCTGCCGCACAACGCGGCCCGCGAGCACTTCGAGGGCCACATCCTCAACACCCTCACCGACATGGTCGCCGAACGCATCGGCACCGACCCCTACGACGGCTCCAACCTCCTCGACCCCAGCGACATCACCCAGATCCGCGACGAACTCGCCGAGAACCCCGAGGTCTGGTCGGCCGTCGACCAGCTCTGGCCCCGGCTCACCCCTCAGCGCCTGGTCGCCGACTTCCTCGCCGCCCCCGAGGCCTTCCTGCCCGCCGAGGACGCCGCCACCGTGCGCCGCCCGGTCACCCGGCACTGGACCGTCGCCGACGTGCCGCTGCTGGACGAGGCGGCCGAACTGCTCGGCGTGGACGACCGGGTGGCCCGCTCCCGCGCCGAGCGCGAGCGGGCGGAGCAGATCGCCTACGCGCAGGGCGTGCTGGACGTGTCGTACGCGTCCCGGACCTACGAGTTCGAGGACAAGCACGAGGACGACGCCGAGGTCCTGTCCGCGCACGACATCATCGACGCCGAACGGTTCGCCGAGCGCCAGGAGGAGGACGACCACCGCAGCGCCGCCGAACGCGCGGCGGCCGACCGCACCTGGGCGTTCGGGCACATCATCGTCGACGAGGCACAGGAGCTGTCGCCGATGGCGTGGCGGCTGCTGATGCGGCGCTGCCCGACCCGCTCGATGACCCTGGTCGGCGACCCGGCGCAGACCGCGGAGGCGGCCGGTGTCGGTTCCTGGTCGAAGATCCTCGCCCCCTACGTCGAGGACCGCTGGGAGCACACCCGGCTGGGCGTCAACTACCGCACCCCGGCCGAGATCATGGACGTGGCCGCGGCCGTCGTCCGGGCCGAGGACCCCGAGTTCGCGCCGCCGAGTTCGGTGCGCTCCACGGGCGTACACCCCTGGGTCCGCGCCACCGGGGACCTCCCGGCCGCCGTCGCCGAGGCCGTCCGGGAGCTGACCCCCGAGGAGGGGCGCCTCGCCGTCATCGCCCCGCGGGAGCTGCACCGGGTCCTGGCCGCCCGGCTGGACGGCGTGACGCCGGGAGCCGAGCCGGACCTGACGCGGACGGTCGTCCTGCTCGACCCGCGCCAGTCCAAGGGCCTGGAGTTCGACTCCGTCCTGGTCGTCGAGCCGGGCCGCTACGGCACCAGCGACCTCTACGTGGCCCTCACCCGCGCCACCCAGCGGCTCGGCGTCCTGCACACCGGGCCGCTGCCGAAGGGGCTGGTGGACGCGGCCGGGTAGCCGGCCGCGCATTCGGCTCCCGGCTGTCAGCTGCCCGCCGTCAGCGCGTCGCCCAGTCCGGTGCGTTCGTACAGGACCTGGCGGCCGTGCCGGCGGGCGGTGAGCAGCCCGGCCTCGCGCAGCACGCTCAGGTGTGAGGAGACGGAGGACGGCGCGAGGTCCAGCCGCTCGGCGAGGCCGGTGGTGGAGGCCGGGGTGTGGAGCGAAGTCAGTATGACCGCGCGGCCACGGCCCAGCAGCCGGGTGAGCGTGGCCCCGGCCTGCACCTCGGGCTCGGTCCACAGGCTGACGATGCCGCGGGCGGGATAGGCGAGCGTGGGCTGCCAGGGCGGCTCGAACGTGCCGATCACGTCCGGCCAGACGAAGACGCTGGGCATGAGGACGAGTCCCTGTCCGCCCAGGTGCCGTTCGCAGTTCGCGCGGTCCTGGACGGTGAGCGTGCCGGGCTGCCAGGAGCAGTGGGAGCTGATCCCGGGGAGCAGCTCGCCCAGGCCGTGTTCGGCGAGTTGGCGGGTGCGGAAGGCGATGTCGGCCTCCAGCAGGGAGCGCAGCCGGGGCCAGTCGGGTTCGATGAGCCGGGTCCAGATCTGTTCCAGGACGTCCGACACCTCCCGGATCATGCGGGCGGGACGGCTCAGCCAGCCCCGGTCGCGGGCGGCGGCGAGCGCACCCCGGGTGGCCTTGAGCGAGCGGACGGCGTCCGCTCGCGCGGCGTCGGGGTCGGCCGCGCGTACGAGGGCGATCTCCCCCTCGAAGGTGGCCGCCGGGGCGGCGGGGGGTGGGCACAGCCAGCCGGGGGTCAGCCCGTGGTGTGGCATCAGCAGCCACAGGGGTGTCAGATCCATGGCGGCTGCCTGCCGCCGGGTGCGGTGCAGCCAGGGCCGCTGATAGGTCTGGCGGTCGGGCCGCTTGAGCAGGTGGGCCACCGCCTGGGTCTCCCACAACGCGGAGTGGGCGAAGCGGCAGTTGAGATAGTCGTCCTCGTCGAAGTGCAGGCGCGTCGGCATGGTTCCCCCGTGGCAGATGCGTCGAGTGGTCGCGGTCGGTTTTGTTTCCCTTGCGGCCATTTTGTCATGCCTAGGTCACAGTGACCGCTCCGGGGCACCGAGGATTCGCCTCCACCCGAATCAATTTGTGTAGCGGCCAACTACGTCAAGACTCTTCGGGTCCCGCACCTCCGGCGTGACTCACGAAAGGCTTTCGAATGAGGCGAGCACTACCCCGCCTGCGCGTGGCAGTCGGCACCATGCTGGCCGGAGCGCTGATGTCCGTGGTTCTCCCGGCCGGTCAACCGGCGGCCGCTCCGGCGGCGGACGATCCCGTGCCGACGCGCGAAGGCATGCCCGACGACGGCTTCGCCGACGAGCACGAGGGGGAGCAGGACGACACGGTGGGCCCCGACAGCCCGCCGGCCACCAGGGCCCCCGCCGCCCCGGCCGCTCCGGTCCCCGGCCGCCCGGGAGACTTCAAGCTCGCCGCAGGCTCCGACCTGCGCGGACTCGTGGGCAAACTGGACGCCGCCCTGCCCAAGCAAGGCCTGACCGAACTGCTGGAGCAGGCCAACCGCACGCCCGCCGGCTGCGGCGCCCCCGACATCTACGGCCCCGACCTGTCGCCCGCGGACCGGACGTGCTGGAAGAGCGACGACGCCACCTCCACGGAGTGGATACCCCAGGCGATCACCGGTGTCTCCGATGCGCAGGAGGACGAGGACTGGGGCACCTCCAACGCCGAGCCGGTCGCGGTGGGCTCCTACGACGCCGAGAACCCCGGACGCAGCGACAACTCCTCGGGCCGGGACAACTGCGTCAAGGAGAGCGCGTCCGACGCCTGCAACGAGAAGGGTGTCCGCGTCACCTTCTTCAACCAGGCCACCAAGAAGTACCGGCACGTCCTGCTGGTCTGGCCCTACGTCAACTCCTCCGAGCACATATCCTTCGACGCGCTGCACGCGCGCGAGGGGCGGTGTCCGGCACCGACCGCCTGCAAGGCGCAGAACGGCATCCACGCCGGCGGCATGGTCTGGTACGGCAACTACCTGTACGTCGCCGACACCGCCAACGGCATGCGCGTCTTCGACCTGCGCGAGATCATGGACCTCAACCCGGACAACGACTCCGCCACCGAGGACAAGATGCAGGACGGCCTGCCCAGCGACCTGACGGACAAGAAGCGGATCGGCCGGCAGAGCAACGTCTGGTACGCCTACGGCTACCGCTACGTCATGCCGCAGGTCGCGACGCTGAAGTTCACGACGGCCGTCAACGGCGGTGACACCAGCGCGAACCAGTGCTACAAGACCGGGCGCCCCAAGGCGTCGTACGTCTCCCTCGACCGCACCGGCACGCCCCACATGGTCCTGGGCGAGTACTGCAACACCAAGGGCGGTGACAGCAACGGCCGCGTCGGCACCTACCCCATGACCGCGCTCACCGCCGCAGTCGAGGGCCCGTCCGGCACGGTGGCCGAAGCGGACCAGGCGTACGGCCTGCCCACCGGCGGATCGTTGGGCGACGAGCAGTTGTGGCACAAGATCCAGGGCGCCATGCGCTACGAGGGAAAGTGGTACTTCCACCGGAGCAACGCCTACGACAACGGCCGCCTGCTCCAGGCCACGGTCGACGGAAGCCAACTGGTCGGGAACGCCAAGGCGCTGCAGAGCTCGTTCGGACCGGAGGACCTGTACCTGGCCCACGGTCGGGGTGACGGCTTCGCGCCCCGCCTGTGGTCGCTCAGCGAACACGCGCCGAGCGACAAGTGCAAGGTCTGCAAGCGCGAGCTGTACAGCTACCCGATGAGCGACGTGGTCAGCGGCTTCGGCTCCTGATCCGCGAGGGCCAAAGGGGTCCCCGGCCGCCGACGGCGGCCGGGGACTTCGCCGTCAGGCCGGACGCAGCCACACCGTCGCCAGCGGCGGCAGGGTCAGCCGCACACTCGCCGCCCGGCCGTGCCACCCCTGCGGCTCCGGCTTGACCGGGTCCGGGTTGCCCACGTCGCCGCCGCCGTAGCGCGCGGCGTCGGTGTTGAGCACCTCGTGCCAGGCGGGGATGTCGTCCGGGACGCCGAGGCGGTAGTCGGCGCGGACGGCCGGGGCGAAGTTCGACACGGCGAGCAGCGGGGTGCCGTCGGCGTCCAGCCGCAGGAACGCGAGCACGTTGTCCTCGGCGGCGTCCCCGACCACCCAGGCGAACCCGGACGGGTGGGTGTCGAGCCGCCACAGCGCGGGGGTGGTCCGGTAGACGGTGTTCAGGTCCCGCACCAGGTCCCGCACGCCCCGGTGGTCCGCCGCCGCCCCGTACTCCGGGTCCAGCAGCCACCAGTCGGGGCCGTGCGCCTCGGACCACTCGGCGCCCTGCGCGAACTCCTGTCCCATGAAGAGCAGTTGCTTGCCGGGGTGGGCCCACATGAAGGCCAGGTACGCCCGCTCGTTCGCGCGCTGCTGCCACCAGTCGCCGGGCATCTTCGACACCAGCGACCGCTTGCCGTGCACGACCTCGTCGTGGGATATCGGCAGCACATAGTTCTCGCTGTACGCGTACACCATGGAGAAGGTCATCTCCCCGTGGTGGTACCTGCGGTGCACCGGCTCGTGGCTCATGTACTGGAGCGAGTCGTGCATCCAGCCCATGTTCCACTTCAGCCCGAACCCGAGGCCGCCGAAGCCGCTCGGCCCCTTGTGGTGGGTGGCCCGGGTGACCCCGTCCCAGGCCGTCGACTCCTCCGCGACGGTCACCACGCCCGGCACCCGCCGGTACACCGTGGCGTTCATCTCCTGCAGGAACGCCACCGCGTCCAGGTTCTCCCGGCCGCCCCGCGCGTTGGGCGTCCACTGGCCCGGCTCGCGCGAGTAGTCCAGGTAGAGCATCGAGGCGACCGCGTCGACCCGCAGCCCGTCGATGTGGAACTCCTCGCACCAGTACACGGCGTTGGCGACGAGGAAGTTGCGCACCTCGCGCCGCCCGAAGTCGAACTCCAGCGTCCCCCAGTCCGGGTGCGCGGCCCGCAGCGGGTCGGAGTGCTCGTACAGTGGGCGCCCGTCGAACTCGGCCAGCGCCCAGTCGTCGCGCGGGAAGTGCGCCGGTACCCAGTCCATCAGGACACCGATGCCGGCCTGGTGCAGCCGGTCGACCAGGTACTTGAAGTCGTCGGGGTCGCCGAGGCGGGCGGTGGGCGCGTAGAAGCCGGTGACCTGGTAGCCCCAGGAGCCGCCGAAGGGGTGCTCGGCGACCGGCATCAGCTCGACGTGCGTGAAGCCGAGGTCGGCGACGTACGCGGGGAGCTGGTCGGCCAGTTCCCGGTACGTCAGCCCCGGCCGCCAGGAGGCCAGGTGGACCTCGTACACCGACATCGGCGCCTCGTGCGCGGGCGCGGCGGCGCGGCCAGCCAGCCACTCCTCGTCGCCCCAGGTGTAGTGCGAGGCGTGGACGACGGACGAGGTGGCCGGCGGGACCTCCGTGGCGCGGGCCAGCGGATCGGCGCGGAAGGTGCGCGAGCCGTCGGCGCGGGTGATCTCGAACTTGTACAGCTCGCCCGCGCCGACGCCGGGCAGGAACAGCTCCCACACGCCGGTGGCGCCGAGCGACCGCATGGGGTGTCCGGTGCCGTCCCAGAAGTTGAAGCCGCCGGCCACCCGGACCCCGCGCGCGTTCGGCGCCCACACCGTGAAGCGGGTGCCCGCGACGCCGTCGTGGGTCATCGGGTGCGCGCCCAGCGCCTGCCACAGCTGCTCGTGCCGGCCCTCGCCGATCAGGTGCAGGTCCAGCTCGCCCAGCGTGGGCAGGAAGCGGTACGGGTCCTCGACCTCCTGCACCGTCTCCTCGTACGCCACCCGCAGCCGGTGCAGCGGGACCTCCCGCAGCGGCAGCAGCCCGGAGAAGAAGCCGTCCCCGTCGTTGTGCAGCTCGACCCGCAGGTCGCCGGAGAGGACGGTCACCTCGCGGGCGTACGGCCGCAGGGCCCGGAAGGCGACCCCGCCGGGCACCCGGTGGGCGCCGAGCACGGAGTGGGGGTCGTGGTGCGTGCCGGCCAGCAGCCGCTCCCGGTCGCCGGCGTCCAGGGAGGGGGAGACGGCGATCTCGACGGCGGGAGCGGTGACCTTCCGGGCGGCGGGCTTCTTGGCGGCGGCCTTCTTCGTCACGGCCTTCTTCGCCACGGCCTTCTTCGTGGCGCTCTTCTTCGCCGCGGTCTTCTTCGCGCCGGCCTTCGCCGTCCTGGCCCCCTCGGTCGTCTTGGCCGTCTTCTTCGAGGGCGCCTTCTTCGCGGCGGCCTGCTTGTCGGTCGTCTTCTTCTCGGCCGCCTTCTTGGCGGCCGTCTTCTTCGGGTCGGGACCGCTGGACGAGGGGCGGGGGGTCACGGGTGGAGCCTCCTGGGCGAGTGGGAGCAACAGCGGGTGCGTCAGGCCGGTTCGGGTGCCGACAGGCGGCGGACCGCGGCCAGCGGCACCGGGAGCCAGTCGGGACGGTGCCGGGCCTCGTACAGGACCTCGTAGACCGCCTTGTCGGTCTCGTAGGCGCGCAGCAGCACCGGATCGGTGCGCGGGTCGCCGCCGCCGGCCTCCGCGTACCCGGTGCAGTAGGCCGCCCGGCAGGCCGCGGCCCACCCCGGCACCGGGGCCTCGGCCGAGTGCGCCGCGTAGTCGAAGGAGCGCAGCATCCCGGCGACGTCCCGCACCGTCGGCTGCGGCAGCCGCCGCTCGGCCAGCGGTTTCGCGGGCTCCCCCTCGAAGTCGATCAGCGACCACCGTCCGGTGGGCGAGCGCAGGCACTGGCCGAGGTGCAGGTCGCCGTGGACGCGCTGCGCGGTCCAGGTGCGGCCCTCGGCGGCCAGGTCGCCGAGCGCGGTGAAGGTGGTGCGCAGGGCGGGCGCGTACGGCCGCAGCAGCGGCACCGCCCGGGCGGCCTCCTCCAGCCGCGCGATCATGCCGTCGGCGAGCTGCCGCGTCTGGGCGTGGCCGAGGGTGACGGTGGGCAGGGCGCGGGCCAGCGCGGTGTGCACCTCGGCGGTGGCCCGGCCGAGCGCCCGCGCCTCGGCGGCGAACTCCTCGCCCTTGGCCAGCTCGCGCAGCGCCAGCTCCCAGCCGTCGGTCGCGCCCTGCAGGTACGGCTGGAGCACACCCAGCACCCAGGTCCGGCCGTCCAGGTCGGCCGTCATCCAGCCCGCGGGGGCGGGCACCCGGGCGCTGCCCTCGCGGGCCAGCGCCAGCGGCAGCTCCAGATCGGGGTTGACGCCGGGCACGATCCGGCGCAGCACCTTGAGAATGAACGTATCTCCATACACGACCGACGAGTTCGACTGCTCGGCGGTCATCAGCCGCGGCACCAGGCCGGCGCGTATCTCCCGGTCCTCCTCCCGCTCGAAGCGGAGCCCGCCGATACGGGCCCTGGTGCGCATCGCCTCCAGGAGCACCTCGGCGGGCCGGGTGTCGTACAGGGCGTCGTAGGCGGTGCGGCCGGCCGACGGGCCCTCGGTCACGTGTCCGATCAGCGCGGGCGCCAGCCGGGGCGGCAGCGCCTCGCGCGTGCCTATGAGCAGCTGGTAGCAGTCGCCGGGCTCCTCGGGCGCGCCCGCGGCCGGGGCGGACTGCTGGTGGGCCCGGACCAGCACGTGGTGCAGGCCAAGACGGGAGTCGGCGGGGAGCAGGTCGGTGGCGGCGACCAGCGAGAAGCCGGTGACCGGGCGTCCCTTGCCGGCGAACCAGCGCTGCCGTGGCAGCCAGTCCCGCAGAAGTGGATCAAGAGACGCTAGGAGGCCTGGCGGGCTCGTGACGGTGCGTGTGACGGCTTCCGACATGGCGTCGCGTCCTTTCCCCGGGTCGTCGGGGTGTTACTGATGCGTGCCCCGGGCGGGGCGGTGGAAACCGTCCCGCCCGGGGGCTCGGTCAGACGGCGTCCTTGCGGAGCCGGAACCAGTAGAAGCCGTGGCCTCCGAGGGTCAGCAGGTACGGCAGGTCGCCGACCGCGGGGAAGCGGACTCCGCCGAACAGCTCCACCGGGTGGCGTCCCCCGAAGGCGCTGAGGTCGAGTTCGGTGGGCTGCGCGAACCGCGAGAAGTTGTGGACGCACAGCACCAGGTCGTCTTCCCCGTCCCCATTCGGGGGGGCCTCCCGCAGGAAGGCCAGGACGGCCGGATTGGAGGAGGGCAGTTCCGTGTAGGTGCCCAGGCCGAAGGCCGGGTTCTGCTTGCGGATCTCGATCATGCGGCGGGTCCAGTGCAGCAGGGACGAGGGCGAGGCCATGGACGCCTCGACGTTCGTCACCTGGTAGCCGTGGACCGGGTCCATGATCGTCGGCAGGAACAGCCGCCCCGGGTCGCACGACGAGAAGCCGGCGTTGCGGTCCGGCGTCCACTGCATGGGGGTGCGTACCGCGTCGCGGTCGCCCAGCCAGATGTTGTCGCCCATGCCGATCTCGTCGCCGTAGTACAGGATCGGTGAGCCGGGCAGGGAGAGCAGCAGCGCGGTGAAGAGTTCGATCTGGTCGCGGTCGTTGTCCAGGAGCGGGGCCAGGCGCCGCCGGATGCCGATGTTGGCGCGCATCCGCGGGTCCTTGGCGTACTCCGCGTACATGTAGTCGCGCTCTTCGTCGGTGACCATTTCCAGGGTCAGCTCGTCGTGGTTGCGCAGGAAGATGCCCCACTGGCAGCCGGACGGGATGGCCGGGGTCTTGGCGAGGATCTCGGAGACCGGGTAGCGCGACTCCCTTCTGACCGCCATGAAGATGCGCGGCATGACCGGGAAGTGGAACGCCATGTGGCACTCGTCGCCGCCCGCGGAGTAGTCGCCGAAGTAGTCGACCACGTCCTCGGGCCACTGGTTGGCCTCGGCCAGCACCACCGTGTCCGGATACTGCGCGTCGATCTCCTTGCGCACCCGCTTCAGGAACTCGTGCGTACGCGGCAGGTTCTCGCAGTTGGTGCCCTCCTCGGCGTACAGGTACGGCACCGCGTCCAGCCGGAACCCGTCGATCCCCAGGTCCAGCCAGAACTTCAGCCCTGAGATCATCTCCTCCTGCACGGCCGGGTTCTCGTAGTTGAGGTCCGGCTGGTGGGAGAAGAACCGGTGCCAGAAGTACTGCTTGCGCACCGGGTCGTAGGTCCAGTTGGACGCCTCGGTGTCGACGAAGATGATGCGGGCGTCGGCGTACTGGGTGTCGTCGTCGGCCCAGACGTAGTAGTCGCCGTAGGGGCCGTCGGGGTTCTTGCGGGACTCCTGGAACCACGGGTGCTGGTCGCTGGTGTGGTTCATGACGAAGTCGATGATCACGCGCATGCCGCGCTGGTGGGCGGCGTCCACGAACTCCACGAAGTCGGCGAGGTCGCCGAACTCGGGGAGCACGGCGGTGTAGTCGGAGACGTCGTAGCCGCCGTCGCGCAGGGGCGACTTGAAGAAGGGCGGGAGCCAGAGGCAGTCCACGCCCAGCCACTGCAGGTAGTCCAGCTTGGCGGTCAGGCCCTTGAGGTCACCGACGCCGTCGCCGTTGCTGTCCTGGAAGGAGCGGACGAGGACCTCGTAGAAGACGGCTCGTTTGAACCAGTCCGGGTCGCGGTCCTTGGCCGGGGTGTCCTCGAAGGTGTCCGGCACGGGCTCGTTGACGATCATATGGTGGGTGACCCTCCGATCTGCGGGTGGGACGGTCGCAGAACCGTGCAGACGTGCGCGGGCGAACGGCCCGGCTCCAGGCGCACATAGTTGGCCCTGCCCCAGTGGTAGGTCTCGCCGGTCAGCTCGTCGCGCACCGGCACCGACTCGTGCCAGTCCAGGCCGAGTTGCGGCATGTCCAACGAGACCGTGGCCTCCTGGGTGTGGTGGGGGTCGAGGTTGGCGACCACCAGAACCGTGTTCGACCCCTGCCGCTTCGAGTAGGCGATCACCTCCTCCTTGTCCGTGGGATGGAAGTGCAGATCGCGCAGTTGATGGAGTGCCGGGTTCGCACGCCGGATGGTGTTGAGCTTGGTGATGAGGGGGGCGATGGTGCGGCCCTCGCGGGCGGCGGCGGCCCAGTCGCGGGGTTTGAGCTGGTACTTCTCGGAGTCGAGGTATTCCTCGCTGCCTTCGCGCAGGGGGGTGTGTTCGCACAGTTCGTAGCCGCTGTAGATGCCCCAGGTGGGGGAGAGGGTGGCGGCGAGGACGGCGCGGACCTCGAAGGC
>NZ_JBHJVQ010000034.1:0-83564 GCF_042263835.1 Streptomyces sp. NPDC056128
CACCCTCCTCGACCACCACCACACCAGCCTCACCACCATCCACAACCTCACCCCCCACCCCCAACTCTTCGACACCACCCTCGTCTTCGAAAACTATCCGGTGCAGTCAGACACGCTCGCGCAGGTGCAGAGTGGCGGACTCACGATCACCGGCGGCGGCGGAAACGATGGTGTGCACTACCCGCTCAACCTCGTCGCCGCCCACAACCCCACCGACGACACCCTCCAACTCCGCCTCATCCACAACCCCCACGCCTACGACGACACCACCGCACACCGCATCACCGACCACCTCACCCACCTCCTCACCACCATCGCCAACCACCCCGAACAGCCCCTCACCCACACCACCCCCCTCACCCCCGAAGAACAGCTGACCCTCATCACGACCTGGAACTCGCGGCAGGACCGCGAGCCCGGTCCGGACGTCACCATCCACCGGCGCTTCGCCGAGATCGCCGATCGGCGGACGGATGAGCCGGCCTACCTCTCCACCCGCGGTGATCTCACCTTCGGGGAGATCGACAGGCGCGCGAACCGCCTCGCCCACCTGTTGCTCAAGCTCAGGCCCGTCGCAACCGGGCCGGTCGCCGAGCATCCCGTCGCGATCCTCATGGACCGCTCGGCCGAGCTGCTCGTGTGCATGCTCGCCGTCCTCAAGACGGGCGCTCCGTACCTGCTGCTCGACGCCCGCTCGCCCGTCGCCCGCCTGTCCGCCGTGCTCGCGGAGAGCGGCGCCGAGCTGCTCCTCACCGCCCCGCTCGTGGAGGACATCGGCTGGCGCGCGGACCTCGCCCCGGCGGTCCGGCAGCTGGAGTTCGCCGAGCTCGACCTCGACGCCCAGCCCGATACCGCGCCCGACGTCGAGGTACATCTGGACCAGTTGGCCTGCGTGATGTACACGTCGGGTTCCACAGGAGTCCCCAAGGGGGCTTCCCTGACGCATCGCAACGTGCTGCGCCTGGTCGAAGCGGACCCGTACGAGCCCACCCCCGGTCGCGGCGACCGAATGCTGTTCCACTCGCCACACGCCTGGGACGCCTCCATCTGGGAGTTGTGGATGGCGCTGTTGCGCGACCACCAGGTGGTCGAGGCTCCGCCCGGCCGACTCGGTGTCCAGGACATCGCCCGCCTGCTCACCGACAACGGCATCACCCGCATGTGGCTGACCGCCGGCCTGTTCAGGCTCATGGCGGACGAGCACCCCCGCGCCTTCACCCGGATGCGCGAGGTCTGCACGGGCGGGGACGTGGTACCCGCCACGGCCGTCCGCAAGGTCCTCGAAGCCTGCCCTGACCTGGTCGTTGTCGACGGCTACGGGCCGACCGAGGCCACCGTCTTCGCCACGCACCACCGGATGCGGGCCACGGACACCGTTCCGGACAACGTGCCCATCGGTGGCCCGATATCCAACATGCGCACCTATGTGCTGGACACCGCGCTGCGCCCGGCCCCGATCGGCGTGACCGGCGAGCTGTACATCGGCGGCGAGCAGGTCGGCCGCGGCTACGTCAACAGGCCGGGCCTGACCGCCGAGCGTTTCGTGGCCGACCCGTTCGGGCCGGCCGGCAGCCGTGTGTACCGCACCGGCGACTTGGTGCGGTGGCGGGCGGACGGCACACTGGAGTTCGTGGCCCGGGCAGACGCCCAGGTCAAGCTACGCGGCTTCCGCATCGAGCCGGCCGAGATCGAGGCGGCGCTCGCCGCACACCCCGCGGTCGGCCACCACGCGGTCGTGATCAGAGAGGACCGCCCCGGGGACAAGCAGCTCGTCGCCTATGTGACCCGGTCCTCCACGGGCGGTACCGGCAGCGCCGTGGATGAGGCGCTCGGCGAGGAATTGCGCTCCCACCTTCAGCAGAGCCTGCCGGAATACATGGTGCCCTCGGCCTACGTGGTGCTCGACGCGCTGCCGCTCACCACCAACGGCAAGCTCGCCCGGCACGCGCTCCCCGCCCCCGTCCGGCCCAAGGTGGAGCGGACCGCCCCACGGAACGCGCAGGAGGAGACGCTCTGCCAGGTGTTCGCGGACGTGCTCGGCGTGGACGGGATCGGCGTCCACGACAACTTCTTTGAGCTCGGCGGGCACTCGCTACGGGCGGCGCGGCTGGCCGGCCACGTGCGCACCGACTTCGGCGTCGACCTGCCGCTGCGCACCCTGTACGCGGCCCCGACCCCCGCCGCGCTCAGCGCAGCGCTGGGCGAGGGCGCCGTAGCCCGGGAGTTCGCCTTCCGCACCGTTCTTCCCCTGCGGGAGACCGGCAGCCGCACTCCGCTGTTCTGCGTGCACGCGGCCGGCGGACTGGCCTGGCGGTACGCCGAGTTCCTGCGACACATCCCGAAGGAGTACCCGGTCTACGGGATCCAGGCCGCCGGCTTCCTGGAGGACGGCCTGCCCGGGGGGCTGGAGGAGATGGCCGCCGCGTACGTGGGGGCGATCCGTGAGGTCCAGCCGAAGGGCCCGTACCGGCTGCTCGGCTGGTCCTTCGGAGGGCTCGTGGTGCAGGAGATGGCCGTTCAGCTGGCGGAGCAGGGCGAGAAGACCGAATTGCTTGCGATCCTCGACTCGTTCCCCGCGGCCGGCGAGGAGTGTGCCGAGTTGCCGGACCGGCAGGACGTCGTCCGCAGCCTGTTCGAGGTGATCGGCATCTACCGGGAGGAGCAGCAGTCGCAGGACGCCACCGCGCAGGACCGCGGGGACAGAACTGGTGAAGCCGTCGCGCGGGACGTCCTGCGCGAGGCCGACAGTGCCTTCGGCCGGTTGCTCGGCGACCGGCTGGACGCCTTCGTGGAGATCACCCGGAACAACATCGGCCTCAGGCAGCGCTTTCAACCCCGCCGCCATGAAGGCCCCATGACTTTGGTGGTGGCCGAGCACCAGGACGCGCGGGCCGAGGATCTGGTCCGCCTCTGGGACCCGTATTGCACAGGCCCGGTCGAAGTCGTGCACGTCGCCTGCTCCCACGCGCGGATGATGGACCCCGGTCCCGTCTCCGACATCGCCGGCCCTCTCGCCAAGACCCTCGAAACCCTCGACGAGACGCATGCGGCGTCGGAAAGCACGGAACGATGAAGGACCTCTACGACATCGGTGAGCTGCCGCCACTGGGCGAGGTGCCCACCCACATGCACGCGGCGTTGATCAGGCCCGAACGTTACGGGGAGCCCTCACGGGCCATCGCGACGGAGGTCGTCCCCGTGCCCGAGGTGGCACCCGGCAAGGTGCTCGTCCTGGTGATGGCCGCGGGCGTGAACTACAACAACGTGTGGGCATCGCTCGGCAGCCCCCTGGACGTGGTCGCGGCCCGTCGGAAGGCCGGTCACCCGGAGGACTTCCACATCGGCGGGTCCGACGGTTCCGGCGTCGTCTGGGCCGTCGGCGAGGGCGTCGAGCAGGTCAAGGTGGGCGACCAGGTGGTCATCGCGCCCGTCGTATGGGACGAGACGGCCGTGGACATCCGGCTCGGCGCCGACCCGATGACCTCGACCAGCGCCCTTGCGATGGGCTACGAGTCCAACTACGGATCCTTCGCCCAGTTCACGGTGGTGGACGAGTACCAGTGCCATCCCAAGCCCGCCCGGCTGACCTGGGAGGAGGCGGGCTGCTTCATGCTCACCGCGGCGACCGTCTACCGCCAGCTGCGGGGCTGGCCGCCGCACACCGTGGAACCGGGCGACCCCGTACTCATCTGGGGCGGGGCCGGCGGACTTGGTTCCATGGCCATCCAGATCGTCCGGCAGTTCGGCGGCATACCGGTGGCGGTGGTGTCCGACGACGAGAAGGCCGAGCACTGCCTGCGCCTCGGCGCCCGCGGCGTGATCAACAGGAAGGAGTTCGGCCACTGGGGACGGATCCCCCCCGCCGACGACCCCCTCGCGTACGCGGAGTGGCTGAACGGCATGCGTGCGTTCGGCCGCGCATTCTGGGACGTGCTGGGCGAACGCCGGTCGCCGCGCATCGTCCTGGAGCACCCCGGCCAGGACACCATCCCCACCTCGATCTACCTCTGCGACAACGCGGGCATGGTCGTCACCTGCGGCGGCACCAGCGGCTACCAGGGCGATGTGGATCTGCGCTTCCTGTGGATGCGGCAGAAGCGGTTCCAGGGCTCCCACGGTGCGAACACCACCCAGTTCCGAGCCGTGGCCGAACTCGCCGCCCAGGGCACGCTGGATCCCTGCATGTCGCTCACCGTGCCCTTCTCCGAGATCCCAGGCGTCCACCAGCTCATGTACGAGAACCGGCACCCGTCCGGGAACATCGCGATTCTCGTCGGCACCCCGGAGCCGGGCCGGCGGGACGTGCCGACACCGGTATGTGCGCGGACGTCCGGCTGATCCCCTCCGTGTACACGCGGCCCCGTCCACTGCGGAATGACCGAAAGAGTGACCAGAAAGTGCCCACAACCACCACGTCCACATCCCCCACGACTCCGCTCTCGACACCGGCGGGCGGGAAGCTGGCCATGTTCGGCGGATCCCGCGCCGTCCCGCGCACCGCACGCATCGCGCAGTGGCCGGTGGTGACCGAGGAGGACCAGGAGGCGGTGCGCCGCGTCCTCGCCTCCGGCCGGTTCACGCTCGCCGCCCACGGCGAGGAGGAGATACCCGCCCTGGAACAGGAGTGGGCCGCCGAGGCCGGCACCCGGCACTGCGTGGCAGTAGCGAACGGCACTGCCGCCCTGAGCCTGGCCCTGGCCGCCGTCGGCATTGAGCCCGGTGACGAGGTGATAGTCCCGGCGCTCAGCTTCGTGGCGACCGCGGCGGCGCCCATGCACCTGCTGGCGGTGCCCGTGTTCGCCGACGTTGACCCGGACACGTTCAACATGACCGCTGCCGCCGTGGAGGCCGCGGTGACCCCGCGCACCCGCGCCGTCGTCGTCGTCCACCTGCATGGGCTGCCGGCGGACATGGACGAGATCAACGCCGTCGCCCGCCGGCACGGCCTCGCCGTCGTGGAGGACGCGGCTCAGGCCCACGGCTCCCACTACAGGGGCCGACCGGCCGGCGCGCTCGGCACGATCGGCGCCTTCAGCCTCAACGTGAGCAAGAACCTGGCCACGTGCGGCGAGGGCGGCCTGGTCACCACCGACGACGAGGACCTGGCCAGGAGGGTCGCGGCGCTGCGCCAGTTCGGCGAGCTGTCGGGTACGGGCGCCTCCCGCACGTACATCTCCCACATGCTCGGCTGGAACAACAAGCCCAACGCGATCCAGGCCGCGTTCACCCGCAGCCAGCTGCGCCGGTTCCCCGCGGACCGCGGAAGGCGTGAGCGGAACGTCCGCCCCTTCCTGGACAGGGTGGCCGCCCTGCCCGGATTCCATGCACCGCACCACCCCGAGGACCGCACTCACGCCTGGCACATCCTGCGCTTCCGTGTGGTTCCCGCCGCCTTCGGTCTGGACGACCGGTACGCCGGGCCGCTGCGGGCAGCCGTACAGAGGGCCCTGCGCGCCGAAGGGGTGCCTGCCGCCCCCTACCAGTCCCTGCCACTGCCCGCCCAGCACATGTTCCGGGCGGAGGGAGGACTCGGTGCCTGGCCCTGGCGACTGGCCGGCACCCGCCCGCAGCCGGGCGGCCCCGCCGCCTTCCCTGCGGCGTCCCGGGTGATCGAGGACTCCTTCGCCGTCCAGAAGGCCCACCTGCACCCGGACGCCGGCCCGTTGCTGGCCCACTACGCGGAGGCATTCGAGAAGGTCTGGCAGAACCATGACGGCCTCGCGCGGCTCGCCAAGACCCTGCCTTACAACCCTCCGTGGGAGGAGGCGTCCGCCGCGGGCAGGGCCGAGTGGGAAGGCGCCTTCCCCACCCGGCCCTGACGGGATGGCAGACCCTGTGTCCGCTAGTGCACCCAGCCGCGCCCGGTGGCAAGGACCCCGGCCTGGAACCGGCTCTTCGCGCCGAGCTGGGCCGTCAGCTTCGCCGTGATCCGTCGACTGGTGCGCACCGACACACCGAGCTTGCGCGCGATGGCGTCGTCGGTGTGCCCGTCGGCCAACAACTGGAGGATCGCCGCCTCCTGAGCCGTGAGCTCCTCGTCCCGCTCCGAGTCCGCGGCCGCGGACTCGAGCGGAGCCGAAGCCTTCCAGACCTGTTCGAACAGATCGCACAGGGCATGGACCACGCCGGAGCTGTGAAGGAGCATCGCACCGGCCCGGGTTGTCTCCGGGTCCAGTGGCACGATGGCCGTCTTGCGGTCGTATACCACCATGCGGGGCGGCAGGACGGCGGCGGTGCGGACCTCGGCGCCGGACTCCACCAGCCAGCGTGCGTAGTCCAGGGTCGGGCGGTCGTTGACGATGCTCTCAAGGTAGATCGTGCGGACCCGCACCCTGCGGCGGAGCACCGAGCTGTCGAGGGGGCGGCTCGCCGCCATGTTTCCCGCCGACTGGGCACCGGCCGGTACGAAGCCCATGATCTCCGAGGAGCACTTGGCGGCGAGGGCCTCGATCTTCAGGCGGATGCTGTCGATGTTGGTGAGCTGTTCGACGCCGGGGTCGTGCCGGCCCTGCTTGGTGCGCTGGAACTCGGCGATCACCTGCTGCAGTGCGGCGCGGCTTGCGGAGATGCGTTCCTGCTCCCGCAGCACGTCCGCTTCCTGACGGGCCAGCAGCGACGCGAGTCCGACCTCGGGGTCGACCGCCCGCACCTCGCCCGGGGCCTCCCAGGAAGGCCGGATCAGCAGCAGCCGACCCAGTTCGTCCAGGCAGTCGCGGATCTCTTGCGAGTCGAGGCCGAGCCGGTCCGCGAGTTGCGCGACGTCGGCCTCAGGGTCCTTGATCATTTCCCAATATACGGCTTCCGCTTTTCCTTCCAAGCCCAGCCCCGTGAACACCTTGAATCCCCCTTGCAATTGCTCCCCGCAATCCGGCAGTTGATCAAGTTCAACCCGACAGACCCGTCACCGTCAACCGAGCCTGATGTCAAGAAATGTCTCACCCGTAGGGATTGGCAGCTTGCTGTCCAGGCGAAGTCCTGACACCGCCGCTCGTGGTCATCGCGGACTGCAGCGACAAGACTTCCCCGTGTCGCGGGGCTCACGAGCGGCCGAGGACCCGGTCCCGGAGCACCGTCACCCCTGAATCGAACTCTGGGCCTTCTGACCACGGTGGGGAGCATGGGCACGACTGGGAACCTTCGGCCTTCGTCCGTCGCACAATCCGAGAACGGGCCGGTGCCGACCAGGCGTCCAGGCACCGGTGGAGCGGGGTTGCCCCGGTGATCCGCTTTCTGTGGCGCATCGTGCGTCCGTTTCCCATGGCACTGGCGGTGCTGGTCGTCCTGCAGATCGCGGCGGCCGCCGCCGGCTTGCTCCTGCCCGACCTCAACGCACAGATCATCGACCGCGGGGTGATGACCGGATCCACCGGGCACGTCCTTGGCCTGGCGCTGAGCATGCTGGGGCTGACCGTCCTCCAGGTCGTGCTCGCCATGGGGGCCGTCTATGCGGGTGCGAGGGTCGCTCTGGCGGCGGCCCGCGACCTGCGTGCCGCCGTGTTCGGGCGCGTCCAGGAGCTGTCCTGCCAGGAGTTCGCCGCGTTGGGCGCGCCGTCGCTGCTGGCGCGGACCACGAACGATGTCCAGCAGGTGCAGCGCGTGCTGATGATGGCACTCGCGGTGTTGGCGATGGCTCCGGCCACCTGGATCGGCGGCGTGATCATGGCGCTCCGCCACGACGCGCAGCTCTCCATGGTCGTGCTGGCGGTGGCCCCCGTGCTCGGCGCGCTGACGACGGTGGTGGTCCACCGCATGCGCCCTCATTCCCACGCCGCGCAGCGGGGCGTGGACGCGGTAAACCGCGTGGTGCGGGAGCAGCTCGGCGGCCTGCGCGTGATCCGCGCCTTCGCCAAGGACGCCCACGAGCAGGAACGATTCGCACGGTCGAACGCCGTTCTCACCGAGGCCGCCCGAGGGCTTGCGCGCCACACGGCGCTGCTGCTCCCGCTGACCGCCCTGGTGGCGAACTTCGCCGGCGTCGCCGTGCTGTGGCTCGGCAGCGGCAGGCTCGCCGACGGAACGATCCAGGTGGGCACCCTGATGGCGCTGATGTCATGGCTGACGCAGGTCTTCGGGGCCTCGCTCCTCCTTGTCGCCCTGTTCGTCGTCGCCCCCCGGGCCGAGGTCTGCGTCCGGCGGATCAGCGCCGTACTCGCACTCCGCCCCGGGCCGGCCCTTCCGACGCGGCCGGTCCAGATCCTGACCCGGCCGGGCCGCCTGGAGGTCAACGCGGCGGAGTTCCGCTACGGCGAGGCCGAGGAGCCGGTGCTGCGCGGGGTGGACCTGACCGCTTCCCCTGGCGAGACGATCGCGGTGATCGGACCCACCGGCAGCGGCAAGTCGACGCTGCTGGGGCTCATACCGCGGCTCTTCGACGTGACGGGAGGGACTGTCCGCGTCGGCGGCGTCGATGTGCGTGAACTCGACCCCGGGGTGATTTCCCGGACCGTCGGACTGGTCCCGCAGAAGGCCCACCTTTTGTCCGGGACCATCGCGACCAACCTGCGGTACGGCACGGCCGACGCCACCGAAGCGGAGCTGTGGCACGCCCTCGAGGTCGCGCAGGCCCGCGAGTTCGTAGAGCGTCTGGAGGGCGGGCTCGACGCGCCGGTCTCCCAGAGCGGAACCAATGTCTCCGGGGGGCAGCGCCAGCGCCTGGCCATCGCCCGCGCACTGGTGCGGCGCCCGGACATCTACCTCTTCGACGACGCATTCTCGGCCTTGGACCAGACGACCGAGGCGGCACTGTGCGCGGCCCTGGCCGACGAGACCCGCGACGCGACCGTGGTCATCGTCTCGCAGCGTGCCTCCGCGGTGCGGCATGCCGACCGCGTCGTGGTCCTGGACGCAGGGCGCGTCGTGGGCGAAGGCCGGCACGAGGAGCTCATGACAACAAACATGACATACAGGGACATCATGGCCTCGCGGCTGACGGAAGCGGGGACGGCGTGAGGACGGGGCGACGCATCAGCCGCGGTCGGGCGGCCCGGCTGCCGGGGACGGGCGCGGTCACGGCCACGGCCTTCGACAAGGGCAGGCGGCCGGGAGACTGGTCCATGGACCTCCGCAGGGCCGTGCGCAGGCTGCTGAGCATGATGCACCGCGAACCGAGGCTCTTCTACGGCGTGGCGACCCTCGGTACGATCGCGGTGGCCATGGCCACGACGGGCCCGTGGCTGCTGGGCAGGGCCACGGACTCCGTCGTCGCGGGCGGCGGGCCGGAAGCGGTGGGCACTCTGCTGGCACTGGCTGCCCTGGTGTACGCGACCGAGGGGCTGTGCCGCGTCCTCCAGGGCCGGTGGACGGCGCGGCTGGCGAGCGGCGTCGGATACCGTCTGCGCGCGGACAGCCAGGCCAAACTCTCCCGGCTGCCGCTGTCGTACTTCGACCGGGTCAGGCGCGGCGACGTGCTGAGCCGAGTCACCAACGACATCGACAATGTGAGCCAGACGATCCAGCAGGCCATCGGCACGTTCGTCAACACGTTGCTGACCGTCGCGGGCGTGCTGGCTGTGATGGTCTGGCTTTCTCCGCTCCTGGCGCTCGTCGGGCTGGCCTCCGTGCCGCTCGCCCTCTTCGTCTCCGGGCGCGTCGGCGCGCGGTCCCAACCGCACTTCGTCCGGCAGTGGGCAGCCACGGGTGCCCTCACCGCGCACGTCGAGGAGACGTACAGCGGCCATCAGCTCGTCAAGATTCTGGGCCGGCAGCGGCAGTCGGTGCGGGAGTTCGCCGAATGCAACGACGCCCTCTACCGGGCTGGTCTGCGGGCACAGTTCATCAGCGGCATCCTGCAGCCGCTGATGATGCTCGTGTCCCACCTCAACTACGTACTGGTCGCGGTCGCGGGGGCGGTACAGGTGGCCTCCGGCTCGCTGTCGATCGGCCAAGTGCAGGCGTTCGTCCAGTACTCCGGCCAGTTCTCCGCGCCGCTGGCGCATTTGGCGGGGATGGCCAACATGGTGCAGTCCGGCGTCGCGTCCGCCGAGCGGGTCTTCGAACTCCTGGACGCGGAGGAACAGGCTCCCGACGCCCGGCCGGCGGCCGCACTGCCGCGGCCGGCACGGGGCCGTCTCACGATGGAGAAGGTCTCCTTCCGGTATTCGGCGGACCGGCCGCTGATCGAGGACCTCTCACTGACGGCCGAGCCCGGCCACACGGTGGCGATCGTCGGACCGACCGGTGCCGGCAAGACCACACTCGTCAGCCTGTTCATGAGGTTCTACGAGGTGACGGGGGGCCGGATCACCCTGGACGGTGTGGACATCACCGAAGTGCCCCGGGAAGAGCTGCGCTCCGCGATTGGCATGGTCCTGCAGGACACCTGGCTCTTCGGAGGCACCATCGCCGAGAACATCGCCTACGGCAGCTCGCGCCGCGAGGTGACCCGCGCCGAGATCGAACGGGCCGCGCGTGCTGCCCACGCGGACCGGTTCATCCGCACCCTGCCCCGCGGCTACGACACTGTGATCGACGAGGAGGGCAGCGGGGTGAGTGCCGGCGAGCGGCAGTTGATCACCATCGCCCGGGCGTTCCTGTCCGACCCCGTGATCCTCGTCATGGACGAGGCCACCAGCTCGGTCGACGGTCGCACCGAGCGTCTCGTCCAGGAGGCCATGAGCCGCCTGGCGGCCGGCCGCACCTGCTTCGTCGTCGCCCATCGGCTGTCGACCATCCGCCACGCCGACACGATTCTCGTCATGCGGGACGGCTCGATCGCCGAACAGGGCTCACACGACGAACTGGTCGCCGCCGGAGGCGCGTACGCCGGACTCCACCGAGCGGGATTCACCCCGAACCGGTCCCATTCCGCCACATACCGAAACGTCTGACGAAAAGAACGCCGCCATGCTGAGTCGAATTCTTGTCTGCGAAGAACTGCCGCTGATGAGAGAGGGGTTGCACACGCTCTTGGACGCGCTGTCGGACATCGACGTGCTTGCCTCCACGGAGAGCCAGATGGAGACGCTGCAGCTGACGCGGACGCGGAGACCCGACGTGGTGCTCATCGGAATGTCCGAGGTGGCGGACGCCGTGCGCCTCGTGCGCCGCCTCGGCGACGAAGCCCGCCCGCCGGACACCGCGCCCGGGTCGGTGGTCTTCCACGTCAGGGGCGACGACGAGGGAGTGGCCGAGCTGCTGCGGGCCGGCACCAGAGGCCTGTTGAACCGGGACGCCACCAGCGCCGAGGTGATCGCCGCCACGCGCGCCGTGGCCCGCGGACGGACCGCCGTGGGTCCGGACATCGTCGACAGCCTCGTCGAGTGGTTCCGGGACGGCGGCGCCGCGCCCCGGCTGGACCCTGGCATCGAGGCCGGGTCACTGACCGGGCGGGAGCGGCAGGTCCTCTGTCTCGTCGGCCAGGGCCTCTCAGTCGACGACATCGCCGAGGACCTGTACATCGGCGTGAGCACGGTGCGCACCCATTTGCACCGGATCCGCCACAAGGTCGGTCTGCGGGACCGGGCCCAGCTCGTCGCCTTCGCCTATCGCACGGGCCTGGTGCACCGCGCGGCCTGACGGATCCGGCCCGCCACCGCCCGCCGGGACAACCGGGACGAGAGCGCGTCGGCACGTCGAGGCCGCGACGCGGATCCGAAGTCCGGGGCTCGAGTTGCCTTCGCCGTGCTCGATCTCACCCGGGTGGCGGTGCTGGCGGCGACCGATACCGATACCGAGGCCGGATGAATGGGGCGACGGCGAGGCCTGCCCGCCGGCCCTTGACAGGTTTCATAGGGCAGCGGGCAGGCTGTTGCTGACATCGTTGTCGCAGAGTTGGCGGGATTACCTACGGCGTGTAGACCGTGTCACTGCCGTACAGCTCCCTCGTGAACGCCGAGACGTCGGCGCTGCGGTCGGTGGCGTCGAGGTTGTACGTCAAGTAGACGCCGTATCCCTCGCTGACGGTGCGGCGGGCGAGGTTGGTGACCGTGCTCTGTGGCGTGCGGCCGATCTCGACGGCCGCCGGTGACAGCTTCGACTTGGGCAGGGCGATGCCGGGGACCTGCCAGGTGCCGTAGTACGGGTTCCAGGCGTAGTCGAACTTCGAGGAGATGTCGACGCCGCCGTAGGACAGGCGTGATGCGGCCGGGCCGATGTTGTAGAGGCTGATGATCTTGTCCGGCATGTTCGCGCGCAGTGCCGTCACCAGGTGCACGAACGAGCTGTCGTTGGGCTGGGCGGTGCCGTTCTTGCCGTACTCGGCGTACTCGTCGTCGAAGTCGATGCCGTCGAGGCCGTACTTGGCCACGGCGTCCGACATCTCCTTCGCGAACGCCGAAGCCGTCTGCTGGGACGTGAAGTTGGCGAACCCCGCGCCCTGGTGGTTGCCCAGCACCGAGAGGACGACCTTGATGCCCTTCTGCTGCAACGGCCGTATCTCCGTGGCGGCGTTGTCGAGGACGCGCTGCACGTTCTCGTTGAAGTGCAGGTACGCCTTCTTGGTGCTGGTGTCGTAGTTGATGTTCGCCGCGAAGATCACGGCGACGTCGAAGGCGTTGCCGCCGCCGTCGGCGAGTGTGTACTTGCCGGCGTTGAGCATGCTGTTGTTGTTCACCTCGATGTAGGCCACCGAGGTCGGTCCCTGCTTCGCGGCGGCGGGCGAGGGGGCGGGTGACGCCGCCGCGCCGGTCGTGGTGGTCGTGCCGAGGGTGAGGGCCGCGACGGCCGAGAGTGCGAGCGCGGCTGTCCGGACTCTGCTCCGTACCGGAGTCAACATCGTGGGTCGGTCTCCCATCGCGTGGCGGCGCCCGACGTGTTCGGAAGCGCCGAGTGAGCCTCCGAGTGTTCCGGTGCCGTGACCGACTCCCGAGAGCCGTGCGTGAACTCTTCACGATTTCCACGCACGGACCCCCTGCTGGTACCCGGCCCTCCTTCAGCGCGCGTCCGCGCTGCGCAGCGTCAGGATGCGTACGGTGCGCTCGCCCCGCTGGGCCTCCCGGCCGTGCCAGCAGCGGTAGTTGTCGAGGATCAGGATGTCCCCCTCGTCCAGCCGGAAGCGTGGCAGGGAGGCCTCGGCGTCCAGGACGGCCTCGCGGAAGCGGGTCAGTTGGTCGTGGATGTGGTCGGTGGCCGGGTCGCGGTGGAGGGGGACCGCGCCGTCGGTGCGGCGGACGATGCGTCGGCCGGTGCGGGTGTACTCGACGTGCCGTCCCGCGCGCGGAACGGCGGGCAGGCCGCGCACTCCCGCCCAGGCCCCGTACAGGTCCACGTCGGTGTCGGTGAGGAAGTCGTGCAGGGCGGGGTCGGCCGAGGCCAGGCCGTCGACGAAGCGGTAGGCGTCCAGCGCGAAGGAGTCGCCGCCCTCGGGGGCCGGGCGGGCGCACTGGATGAGGACGTAGTCCTCGTCGGGGTCGCGCCGGCGCTGGGGCACCCCGCCGATGTTGACCACCACGTCGAAGCTGTCGGCGTGCAGATGGACGGGGTCGCCGTCGCGCGAGGTGCGTACCCGGTGCGGATACAGCTCGCGCAGACGGTCGCCGACGACCTGGGCCGCGGCGACCATCAGGGCGTCGGACGTGTTCTCGTGGCCGGTGAGGATCACCGCCCCGTCGCGGTCCAGCAGGGCGCGTGCCTCCTCGGATGCGTGGCCCAGGGGTACGCGGGCGGGGGCGACTTGAGAGGAATCCTCTAGCGATCGGTTGACGTGAGCGGCTGCGTGCATGGCTTCAGGCTGGCGCATTCAGCGACCGGCGCCGGTCATGTGCGGTTCGGCGTGCCCCGATTCCGGGCGGTGGGAGAAGCCGCGGGAGGACGGGACCAGGGCGGCCGCTGCGGGTGCCGCGAAGCAGGTGACCGCGCAGACGACCAGGACCGGCCTGGCGCCGAAGGCGTCGATGGCGGGGGCGATCAGGGCGAGTCCGAGCGGGGCCAGGCCGTACGAGAGCAGGAAGTCCAGGGAGGAGACCCGGGCCAGCTTGTCCGGCGCCACCTCGCGTTGGGCGGCGGTGAACCAGGGCACGTTGAACAGCTCGATGCCGACGCCCGCGATGGCGTAGGCGGCCATCACGACGGTGGGGTGCACGGGGAACACGAGGCTGAGAGGCGCGAAGCCGTAGGCGGCGAGGCCGGCCAGGGCGGCCCGGCCGGGGGAGCGGGGACGCCAGCGGGCGATGAGCAGCGCACCGGCCAGGGCTCCGGCGGTGTAGGCGGTCATCGCGCCCGCGAGGACGACCTCGGTGCCGTACTCGTCCCTGCTGACCAGGGGTAGCGCCACACCGGTCGCCGAGTAGCCGGTGGCTATGACGGCCGTCAGCGCGCCGAGGCCCGCGACGAACCAGGGGTGCCTGCGGGCCTCCCGGACGCCGTCCGCGAACTCCGAGAGGAACGACGTGGCCTGTGCGCTGCCCGAGGTGGCCGGCTCTTCCCGCTTCACGTCAGTGGGGTCGGGCAGCGCGCCGCGGCCGGGTACGCACGCGGCGACCAGCCACAGCAGTCCTATGCCCATCAGGAGCGCCCCGGTGTCGAGGAACACGGCGAGCAGGGCGGCCAGCGAGGGGCCCACGAGCGTGGTGACGCGTACCGCGAGGGTCATGGCGGCGTTCGCCTGCTGCCTGCGGTCGGCGTCCACCACCTCGGCGGTCAGGGCCTGGTAGGCGGGCCGGCAGGCACCCTGTCCGGCTCCGGCGACCGCGGCCGCGGTCGCCATCAGCAGCACCGAGCGGTCCAGCCCGGCGGCCAGCACCGGGGCCGCCGCTCCGGAGGCGAGCCCCGCCCACAGGACGACGCTCCGGCGGGAGTGCCGGTCGGCCAGTACCCCGGCCACGGGCACCGCGGCGAGGAACCCCACGGTGCGGGCCGCGAGCAGCAGACCGAGGTCGGTGGCGCCGAGGGTGCGGTCGAGTACCGCGAGTCCGAGCACGAACGGCAGGGCCCAGGTGGCCAGGCCCGATGCGGTGGCGCCCGTCCAGAGGCGGAGGAACGCGACGTCGAGCAGGATGGGCCGTTGCCCTCCGGACCCGGCCCCGGCGGACGTGGTCGGTGCGGGTGAGGTCGGCACGATGGAGCGCTCCAGTCCTGGTGGGGTGAACGTACGGGCGGTGCGGGGGAGTTGGGCGGTGGGGCCGAGGCGTGACAGCGGTCGGCCGGGGTGCCGCTCAGGCAGACTATCGTAATGACAATCATTTCCGTTAGTGTTCCTGTCGGCACCCTGCCACCCCCCTTCCCGCGAGCCCGAGGAGCCCACGTGGACCTGACCGCAACCGGACCCGCCCTCCTGGACCACCTGCCCCCGCCCTTGGCCGGCGACCGGATCATCGCCCTCAACCAGCCGAAGGGCGACCTGCACACCACCCGTGCCTACGAGTGGAACGGCTGGACGTTCGACGTCCCGCCCGGCGTCTTCATACCCGGCTGGACCAGCCGCCTGATCCACGAGCGGCTGCTCGACGGCCGCATCGAGACACGTCACCGCCGCTACGCCGCCATGGGCGTGGGCCTCGGGGTCGAGGCGGTGGCCGCCGCCCACCGCGGTGCCCGGGAGATCCACGCCATCGACGTCCATCCCGAGAGCGTCGCCGCCGCCGCCCGCCACTACGCGCGCATCGTCGGCGATCGCCCGGACACCGCCTTCCTGCCGGTGGTCGGCGACCTCTTCGATGCCGTACCGGACGGCCGGAGACTGGACGTCATCACCTTCAATCCGCCCGCCGTCAGCCGGACCGTCAGCGACGACCCCGACGTCGTACGCAACGTCTGCGTGGGCGCGCCGCTGCTGGCGAAGTTCTTCGCCCAGGTCGCGGAGAAGGACCTGCTCGCCCCCGGCGGCGAGATCTTCGTCATCGCCTCCAACACCGCGAATCTGCGCGGCATCGTCCAGCACGCCCTGGACCACGGGTTCCACCCGGAGACGGAGTACTTCCACGACTGGGGGGACGGCGTACTGACCTTCCTGTTCCGCATCACCCGTGACATCCCCGGCGCCGGAGGGCAGGCATGAAGAACACCGAGGAACTGCTGACCGCCGTCCTGGCGGGCGAACTCGGTCCGCGTCCCGCGGGGCTCGTGGCCACCAGCGTGTTCTGGATCCACCACGGCACGCGGCTGGCCGGCGGCGACACCACGTACCTCAACCAGTACGTCCTCGTCCGGCTGGGCGGCTCCTTCGGGGGCTGTGCCTTCGAGGCCGGCGACGTCGATCCGTCCCTGTGTCGTGACGCCTCCGGCGCACCCCTCGACTCCCTGCTGCGCGAGGCGCCCCGCCCGCTGCGGATCGCCGCACTCGACGCCTACCTCTCCGAAGTCGACCCGCACCGCGAGACCGCCGGTGCCGAACCGGTCGTCCTGCCCGCCGGGACGCCCGAGGTCCGGGCGCGGGCCCGGGACGCGGCCATCGCCGGACTGCTGGACACCGGACCCGGTGCGCGGGTCGGGCTGATAGGCGTCGTCAACCCGCTCGTCGCCGCCATCCGCGAGCGCGGCGGCACCCCCCTGCTCTGCGACTTCAACCTCCGCACCACCCAATGGGGCGACCGGGTCACCGACGACATGCACGAGGTCCTCGACACCGCCGAGGCCGTGATCGCCACCGGCATGACCCTGAGCAACGGCACCTTTGACACCGTCCTGGCGCGCTGCCGCGAACGGGACGTGCCGCTGGTGGTCTACGCGCAGACCGGCAGCGCCGTGGCCCGCGCGTTCCTCGGCGCGGGGGTGACCGGCCTGTCCGCGGAGCCCTTCCCCTTCTCCCAGTTCAGCGCGGAGCCCACGACGCTGTACCGCTACCGGGCGGCGGACGGCGCATGACGGCGACCGCCCCGCGGACCACCACCCGACGCGCCACCACCGACGCGGGCCCCGGCGACGCCGTCGGCACCGGACAGGCCGCCTGCCACCACGGCGAGATCCTCCAGGGCGTCTTCCTGGACGAGCGCGACCGCCCCTGCCAGGCGCTGGTCACCCTGCCGATGAACGGGCCCGGCAGCACTGCCCACTTCACGCCCCGGCCCGGCACCCCGCCCGACGACGTGCGCGTGACGCCCGCCGGACGCACCAAGGCGCGGGCGGCGGCCGTCCTCGCGCTCCGTGAGTGCGCCGCACGCCTGTCCGCCGCGCCCTGCGGCGGAGTACTGACGTTGACCGGCGACATCCCCGTGGGACTGGGCATGGGCTCCTCCACGAGCGACGTCATCGCCACCGTGCGCGCGGTCGCCGACGCCTGGGGCGTGCGGCTGCCGCCCCGGACCATCGCCGGGCTGGCGGTCCGGGCCGAGGGCGCCAGCGATCCGCTGATGCTCGCCCCCGGCCCGCCGCTGCTCTTCGCCCAGCGCGAGGGCCGCACCCTCGAAGCCCTGGGCCCCGCCCTTCCGCCCGCCGTCGTGCTGGGCTGCGCCCTGGGCGGCGGCGCCCCCGTGGACACCCTCGCCCTGCCCGTCCTCACGTACGACGCCCGCGACCTCGACACCTACGAGCACCTGCGCCGGATGCTGCGCCGAGCGGTGTCCGACGGCGACTCCGCCCTCCTGGGACGGGTCAGCACCGCCAGCGCCCGCCTCGGTCAACGCCGCCTCACACACGCGGAGTTCCCGGTCCTCACCCGCATCGCGGACCGGGTGGGCGCCGTCGGCGTGCAGATCGCCCACAGCGGCAACGTGGCCGGCGTCCTCTTCGACCCCCGGGCCCCCGGCCTGAACGCCCGGCTGCACCGCTGCGCGCGGGATCTGGAACGCGAGGGCATCACACCCACCCGCGTCTTCACCACTCACCCGAGCCCCAACAGCCCCAGCAGCAGCCCCAAAAGCCCCACCAGCCACCACCCGACCCCGAGCGAGGACTCCTCCCGTGGACGCGCACATCTCGGAAGCCATCGGCCGGCCGGACCTGATACGTCTCGACGACGGACTCGTCTGCCTGCGGTTTGAGACGATGAAGGTGGTCTCCGCCCTGGCCGCCGTACGCCATCTGCTCGACACCGGAGCGGTACGGCGCGGCGACACCCTCGTGGACAGCTCCAGCGGGATCTACGCCTACGCCCTCGCGCTCGCCTGCCACCGATACGGCATGCGCTGCCACATCGTCGGCTCCACCACCGTCGACCACACCCTGCGGACCCAACTCGCCGTGCTGGGCGCGCGCCTGGAGCAGATGGCGCCCAGCGCGAACCTGAAGCTCGACCAGAGCCGCCGGGTCGCGCGGGTCCGGGAGATCCTGCGCGACCACCCGGACTACCACTGGATGCGCCAGTACCACGACGACATCCACTACCTCGGCTACGAGGCCGTCGCCGAACGGATCCACGCCGAGACCGGCACGCGGGCGCTGACCCTCGTGGGCGGCGTGGGTTCCGGGGCCTCCACCGGCGCGCTCGCCCAGTACCTGCGCAAACGTTCGTCCGGTGTGCGGCTCGTCGGCGTCCAGCCCTACGGAAGCGTCACCTTCGGCAGCGAGCACGTCCAGGACCCGGAGATCATCATCGCCGGGATCGGCAGCTCCATCCCGTTCGGCAACGTGCGCCACGACCTGTACGACACCGTCCACTGGCTCGCCTTCGACGCCGCCCGCGCGGGGAGCGTCGACCTGCTGCACCGGCACGCCGTCTTCGCCGGCCTGTCCACCGGCGCCGCCTACCTCGCCGCCCGCTGGGAGAGTCGCGCCGAGCCTGCCGGAACGACCGTGTTCATCGCCGCCGACACCGGTCACCGGTACGTCGACACGGTGTTCGCCCGCCACCACGAGGTCGCCGCCGTCGAGGAGTTGGCGCCCCGTCCGGTGAACTCCCCGGACGACCTCGCCATGCCGTGGTCGCGCATGGAGTGGAAGGGCTCGCCCGCGCCCCGGAACGGATTGTTCAGGGAGGACCCCGGGGCCGGGGTCAGCCCTTCACGATGCAGAACGGATGCCCGGCGGGATCGGTGAGGACCCGCCACCTCTCCTCGTTCGGCTGGTGATCCGGCCTGCCCGCCCCCAGCCCCAGCAACCTGGCCTCCGCCTCGTCCAGGTCGTCGACCGCGAAGTCGAGGTGGAGCTGCTGGGGGACGGTCTGGTCCGGCCAGCGCGGCGCCCGGTGGCCGTCGACGCGCTGGAAGCCGATGAAGAGACCGTCCGCGCAGATGAGTCCGGCGAACTGGGCGTTGGACTCCGGGTGGGGTGCGAGCCCGGCGGCCTCCTGGTAGAAGGCCGCCAGGGCCGGCGGATCAGGGCAGTCCAGGGTGATCGCGC
This sequence comes from Streptomyces sp. NPDC056128, assembly GCF_042263835.1. Taxonomy (NCBI): domain Bacteria; kingdom Bacillati; phylum Actinomycetota; class Actinomycetes; order Kitasatosporales; family Streptomycetaceae; genus Streptomyces; species Streptomyces sp. NPDC056128. Next base: position 19,150 of record NZ_JBHJVQ010000034.1, read on the forward strand.
GCAACCTCATCGTCACAGGCTACGCGCGCTGATGTCCCCGTAGGACGTGGTCGCCCGGATGTGCAGGGCGGCGGTGTCGGCGGCGTTCTTCAGGGAGTTGTGGACCCGGCCGTAGGAGGTGCCGGCGTCCAGTGACGCGGAGACCCCGCGGGCGGCGCCGATCGACACGTCACCGGCCTCGGTGCTCAGCTCGACCGTGCCGCTGAGCGCCTCGGTGACGCGGATGTCGCCCTTCTGCGTGCCGAGCCGCGCGTCGCCGCCCAGCCTGCCCACCGTGACGTCGCCGGCGAGGAGGATGAGGCGGGCGCTCGCGGCCTCGTCGAGCTTCACCGAGCCCTTGGCCCCCTCGAAGTCGACGTCTCCGAGCCGCCCGACGCCGCGGAACTCGGCGTCGGCCGTCCTCGCCTCGACGCGGGAGCCGGCGGGCAGCTGGACCGTCACCTCTATGGCGCCGGAGTTGCCGAGGACCCGGTTCTTCGCCGGTGCGGCCGCGATCCGCAGCACGCCGTCGCCGTACGCCACCGTGGTCTGCTCCGCCGCCTTCACGTCGGTGCCCTTCTTGGCGTCCGCGGGGAGGACCTCGACCGCGGTGTCGACCCGGTCGGCGGCGATGAGGCGGATGCGGCCCGCGGGGACGTCAGCAGATCGCGCTGGGGGTGGCCGACGCCTCGCCTACGCGGAGATCGCCAGACGTCTCGACCGCCCACCTCGACCGTCACCCGCGAGGTCATGCGCAACGGCGGTCCCACCGCCTACCGCGCCGACCTCGCCCACCGGGCCACCGAACGCCGCGCCCACCGCCGCCGGCAGCCCGCGCCCCGGGCGGTCAAGGGGCCGTCGGTGGCCGACGGCCTCGCCTACGCGGAGATCGCCAGACGTCTCGACCGCCCGACCTCGACCGTCACCCGCGAGGTCATGCGCAACGGCGGCCCCACCGCCTACCGCGCCGACCTCGCCCACCGGGCCACCGAACGCCGCGCCCACCGCCGCCGGCAGCCCGCGCCCCGGGCGGTCGAGGTGCCGTCGGTGGCCGACGGGCGGGACGCCGAGGCCGTGCGGGAGTTCGAGGAGGTCTTCACCACCGTCCTCATGCAGTCCGGTATGGCCAAGATGATGTCCCGGGTGATGGCCTGCCTCACCATCACCGACTCGGGCAGTCTCACCGCCGCCGAACTCGTCGAGCGCCTCCAGGTCAGCCCGGCGTCCGTGTCCAAGGCCGTGGCGTTCCTCGAGGGCCAGGGCCTCGTCCGGCGGGAGCGCGACGAACGCCGCCGCGAGCGCTACGTCGTCGACGACGACATCTGGTACCAGTCGATGATGGCCAGCGCCCGCACCACCCTCCAGATCGTCGAGACCGCGCGGGAGGGCGCCGGCGTCCTCGGCTCCGGCACTCCCGCCGGGGTCCGCCTGGAGAACGTCGCCCGGTTCCTCGACTTCGTCTCCGAGGGCATCGCCCGCGCCGCCGAGCAGGCCCGCGACATCCTCTACGTGAAGGCCGAGACGCGCTCCGGTGACCGCGCCGAGCCGGCCGAGGAGCGCTGACGATCGGCGGCCACGCTCCCGCGTACGCCACGTGCCAGAATGGAATCTTCGCCACCCCCACCGTCCCGCCGCCCCCGCAACGCCGCCCCGAGGTCGCCGTGTCCAAGCCCGTCGCCCGTGAGCCGCAGCGACGCAACGCGCGGTCCAACCGGGCGCGCATCCTGGCCACGGCCCGCCGGGAGCTGGGGCGGAATCCGGACACCACCCTGGAGGAGCTGGCCCGCGCCGCCGGTGTCGTACGGCGTACCCTCTTCGGCCACTTCCCGGGACGCGCGGCGCTCCTGGAGGCGCTCGCCGAGGAGGCGTCCGAGGTGCTGCGCGGCGCGATGGCCGCCGGGGCGGAGCGGGTCGGGCCCGGCGAACCGGCCGACCGGGCGCTCGCGCACTTCGTGCTGCTGATGTGGCCCGTGGGCGACCGCTACCGGATGCTCCTCGCGCTGGCCCGGCACGACCTGGGCGTGGAGCGAGTCGCCGAGATCCTGGCCCCGGCCCGTGCGGAGGTCACCGCCATCCTGGAGCGCGGTCAGCGGGACGGCGTCTTCCCCGCGCATCTGCCGCCGGCCGTGCTGAGCGCCGGACTGGAGGCCATGACCGTCGCCCTCCTGGAGCAGGTCAACACCGGGGCCCTGGAGGACGACGGCACCCGGGCCGCCGTCGCCACGCTCATCGCGGCGGGCGTGCCCCAGCGCCGCGCACACACGGTGGTCACGGAGGCCGACCCGGCACCGGTACCCGAGGAGTCCGTTCCCGGCGTGTAGGTCCCCGGCCGGGTCCGTCGAGTCCGCCTCCGGCGTGTGGGTCACCGGCCGTGCCCGCCGAGTCCGCCTACGGCGTGTGCGTCACCGGCCGCGTCCGCCGTGCCCGCCTCCGGCGTATAGGTCACCGCCCGCGCTCGCCGAGTCCGCCCCGGCGTGTAGGCCACCGCCCGCGCCCGCCGATCACGTCACCGTTCGCGCCCGGGCCTCGTCCCCACGGAGAACCGTCCGCCTCCCGCCACCTCCGCCGCGGTCCCGCTCCCCACCCCCGCCACCACCAGCGCCGCCACCGCCGCGCCCGTGCCGTCGTCCTCCCAGGTTCCGGACCGGGCGCAGCCCAGCAGTGCCAGCAGGTGTGCCTCCAGGGCCGCCCCGAGCACCCCCGCCGGAACGCCGGTGTGGAAGACGCCCGCCCGCTGCCCGCGGACGATGATCGCGGCGACCGTGTCACGGGCGGGGCCGAGGACGGCGCGCACCGGATCGGGGTCGAGCCTCCGGCGGCGGGCGAGTGCGATGAGCGTGCCGTAGCGGTCGCCGACCGGCCAGAGGGCGCGGACGAAACGGGCCAGCGCGGTCGCGGGGTCGTCGTCCGGGGCGGGTGCGTCCGGTCCGGCGAGGGCGCGCCGTACCGCCCGCGCGGCCTCCTCGATCAGCCCTTCGACCAGCGCGTCGCGGCCGGTGAAGTGGCCGTAGACGGTGCGGCGCGCCACGCCGGCCGCCGCGGCGACCTCCGCGAGGCTGCTGTCGGGATCGCGGCCCAGCAGCCGCTCGGCCGCGCACAGGATGCGGGCACGAGTGGTCGTCGTGCCGCCTCCGCTCCGCATGCCGCCCGCCTCCCTCCTCCTCGACCTCTTCGAGCGTCATATTTGCACACCACTGTGCAACAAACTACTCTGGCGTTTGTCTGCACATCGATGGGCAATTAAATCGCCCGCGTTCCGCCCGCGTTTTCCCGGAGCCCCCCATGCCCCTACTGGCCACCACACCCGTCGAGAAGATGAACGGGCCCTACCCGCGGCGCTGGTGGGCCCTCCTCGTGCTGTGTCTGAGCCTGCTGATCGTCGTGATGGCCAACACGTCCCTGATCGTGGCCGCGCCGGACATGACCGCCGACCTGGGCCTGAGCAGCAGCGACCTGCAGTGGGTCATCGACGGCTACACCGTCCCGTACGCCGCGCTGATGCTGGTGCTCGGCGCGATCGGCGACAAGTACAGCCGCCGCGGCGCCCTGATCGCCGGACTGGTGATCTTCGCGGGCGGCTCGGTGATGGGCAGCCTGGTCGAGGAGACGGGGCTGGTCATCGCGGCCCGCGCGGTCATGGGCGTGGGCGCCGCCGTCGTCATGCCGGCCACCCTGTCCCTGCTGGTCGCGGTCTTCCCCAAGGGTGAGCGGGCCCGCGCCATCACCGCCTGGACCGCCACCTCCGGACTCGCCATCGCGGTCGGCCCGCTGGTCGCCGGCTGGCTCCTGGAGGACCACGCCTGGGGTTCGACCTTCCTGGTCAACGTCCCCATCGCGGTCCTCGCGGTGGTCGGCGCGCTGCTCCTCGTACCGCCGTCCAAGGCGGCCGGCATGGGCCGGATCGACTACGTGGGCGGTCTGCTCTCCATCGTCTCCGTCGGCTCCCTGGTCTACGCGAGCATCGAGGGCCCGCACTTCGGCTGGGGAGCCGGTCCGGTCACCGCCGCCGTCGTGGCGGGCGTCGGCCTGGTGGCCTTCGTCGCCTGGGAGTTGCGCCACCCGCACCCCATGCTGGACGTGCGCCGGTTCCTGCTGCGGCCCTTCAGCGGCTCGATGCTGGCCGTGCTGTTCTTCTTCTTCGGCACCTACGGCGCCATCTACTACGCCACGCAGTTCCTCCAGTTCGTGCTCGGCTACGGCGCGCTGGAGACGGGCGTACGGCTGCTGCCGCTGGCCGGGGCCGTGTTCGTCGGCGCCGCGGTGACCGGGCGGCTCACCCCGAAGCTGGGTGTGAAGGCCATGGTCGGGTCGGGCATGGCGATCGGCACGGCCGGTGTCTTCCTGCTGGTCCTGATCGACCAGGGCTCCACCTACGCCGACTTCCTCGCCCCGATGCTGCTGCTCGGCCTCGCGATCGGCCTCAGCGTCTCCCCGGCCACCGACACCATCATGGGCAGCTTCCCGGAGAACGAACTGGGCGTCGGCGGCGGCGCCAACGACACCGCGCTGGAACTCGGCGGCTCGCTCGGCATCGCCGTCCTCGGCTCCCTCCTCGGCACCGCCTACCGCGACGAACTGGCGAGCCTGGTGGGCGACCGCCTCCCGGCCGCCGCGCTGGACACCGCCCAGGACTCCGTGGGCGGCGGACTGGCCGTCGCCCAGCGGCTCGCCACCGACCCGGCCGCCGGGCCCGAGCAGGCGCAGGCCCTCACCGACGCCGTCGACCGGGCCTTCGCCCACGGCGTCTCGACGACCAGCCTCGTCGGCGGCATCATCATGGCCGCCGGCACCCTGATCGTCCTCGCCGTCCTCCCGGGCCGCCGCCGCGGCGGCGCCGAGGACCGTCCCGAGGGCGAGCCGACGGCGGCCACCCCCGAACCGGAGCACAGCGACTCCACGCGCTGACCCCGGGCCGCCCCGGCCGGCGCACGCGTCAGTCGGCCAGGGCGGCCAGCTCCTCCGGAGTGCGCGGTCCGGTCGCCGACTCCGGCAGCAGGCCCCGCGCCCGCAGCAGTCCGGCCGCCGCGACGCCCCAGGGCAGCCGCAGCCCGGCCTGCCGCGGCAGCTCCGTGCGGGCCGGCGTCGGGGGCGTGGGGCTGGTGCGCACGCCGTCCGGGCCGGCGCGCGCGTCAGTCGGTCAGGGCGGCCAGTTCCTCCGGGGTGCGCGGTCCGGTCGCCGACTCCGGCAGCAGGCCCCGCGCCCGCAGCAGTCCGGCCGCCGCGACGCCCCAGGGCAGCCGCAGCCCCGCCTGCCGCAGCAGATCCGTGCGGGCCAGCGTCGCGGCCGTCGGGCCGGTGCGCACGCCGTCCGGGGTGAGCAGCGCTGCGTCGTCCGACCAGCGCAGGGCGAGGTCGACGTCATGCGTGGCCATCACCACCGTGGTGCCGCCCGCGCGGAGCCGGTCCAGCGTGGCGAGCAGCCGCTCCTGGCCGTCCGGATCGAGCCCGGCGGTCGGCTCGTCCAGGATCAGCACCCGGGGCCGCATCGCGACCGCCCCCGCGATCGCCGTCCGCTTGCGCTGCCCGTACGACAGCAGATGGGTCGGCCGGTCGGCCAGCGCCCCGATGTCCAGCGCGGCGAGCGCCTCGTCGACCCGGGACCTGACCTCCGCGTCCGGCAGGCCCAGGTTCAACGGCCCGAAGGACACGTCCTGCCCCACCGAGGCCGCGAAGAGCTGGTCGTCCGGATCCTGCACCACCAACTGCACCGTGGTCCGCAGCCGGGTCAGCCCCTTGCGGTCGTACGCCACCGGCTCCCCGTCGAGCGTCAACGTCCCCGCACGCGGCCGGAGTCCGCCGCTCAGCAGCCGCATCAGGGTGGTCTTGCCGCTGCCGTTGCGGCCGAGGAGCGCCAGCGCCCGCCCCTCGCGCACCGAGAAGTCCAGCCCGGCCAGCACGTCCGGCCCCTCCTCGTAGGCGAAGGCCGCACCCCGCAGGGCGACCAGCGCCTCCGCCGTCGCCTCGCTCGTCCCAGTCACGACAACGGCCCTTCCAGTACGAGGGTGAGGGCGGCCAGCGCCGCAAGGAGCGCGCCGCTCGCCGCCGTGAAGGCCACCGAGACGCGGGCCTCGGGCACCAGGACCCGCAGGGTGCCGTCGTAACCGCGGCCCGCCAGCCCGGACTGGAGCCGCGCCGCCCGGTCGAAGGCCCGTACGAACGCCGTGGCGCCGAGCCCGCCCAGCGAACGCCAGGTCGCGGCCCGGGTGGTGTGCCCCAGCCGCGCGGCCTGCGCCTCCCGGATGCGGCGCACCGAGTCCAGCAGCAGGAAACTCATCCGGTACGTCACCAGCGCCACGTCCACGACCGGCGCGGGCACCCCCGCCCGCACCAGCCGGGGCAGCAGGTCCGACATCGGCGTGGTGAACGCGAACAGCAGCACCCCGAGCGAGGCCGCCGAGGTCCGCAGCAGCAGCTCACCGGCGCGCACCGGCCCGCCCTGCGCCACCGTCAGGAACCCGCCGGGGCCCCCGACCTGGACCAGCAGCGGCAGCGCCCCCGTCACGCAGAAGCCCAACGGCACCCGGTACGCCCGCCACAGCCGCCGTCCGGGCACCCCCGCCGGGCCGAGCAGCACCGCCAGCGCCGTCACCAGCACCAGCGCCGCGCCCGGCCAGGGCGGCAGCGAGATCGCGAGCACGGTCAGACCCAGCCCGAGCACGGCCTTGTCCACGGGATGGCGGCGGCGCCACCGACTGCTGTGGGCCGCCGCGTCGATCGGCAGCACTCAGTCCCCTTCGGGAGCGTCCCGCAGTGCCGTCGCCGCCCGCTCCTCGCCCTGCCGCCGGCCCCGGCGCACACCGAAGTAGTACGCCAGCACGCCCGCGCCGAGCGCGGCCTGCACCGCGAACAGCGCCGACTCGATCTCGCCGGACGGCGGTTCGTACAGCGGCGAGAACCACGGCTCGTAGTCCGGCTCGATCTCCGTGATCGCCGTCTCCGCCTCCGCGTCCGCGCCGGCGAACGGCTCCTCCTTGTGGTCGCCGAGCCCCAGCACCAGCGGCAGCACCGCGAGCGCGGCCACGGCGAGCAGCAGCAGGGCGTTGATCTTCGCGTTGCGGGTCATCGGGCCACCGCCTCCTGCTCGTCGGACGTGGTCTTGCCCGACCGGGTGAGCAGCACGCCCAGCCGGGTCAGTTCACCCTTGCTGGACTGCACCAGCAGCCGCATCACGATCACCGTGAGCAGGCCCTCGCTGACCGCGAGCGGGATCTGCGTGACGGCGAAGATGGACCCGAACTTGCCGAGCGCCCCGGCGAATCCGCTGCTCGGGTCCGGGAAGGCCAGCGCCAGCTGCACGCTGGTCACGCAGTAGGTGGACAGGTCGGCGACGAACGCGCCGAAGAACACGGCGACCATCAGCGGCACGTCGTAGCGGCGCAGCAGCCGGTAGACGCCGTACCCGGCCCAGGGACCGACGATCGCCATCGAGAAGACGTTGGCGCCCAGCGTGGTCAGCCCGCCGTGGGCGAGCAGCAGCGCCTGGAAGAGCAGGGTGATGGTGCCCAGGACCGCCATGATCGGCGGCCGGAAGAGGATGGCGCCCAGACCGGTGCCGGTCGGATGGGAGCAGCTTCCGGTGACGGAGGGCAGTTTCAGGGCCGACAGGACGAACGTGAAGGCACCGGAGGCGCCGAGGAGCAGCGTGCTCTCCGGGTGCTCCCTGACCTCACGGGTGAGTGACCGGACTCCGTGGACGACGAACGGCGCGGACGCGACACCCCAGGCGATCGCGTGCGCCGGTGGCAGAAAGCCCTCGGCTATGTGCATGGCTCAGCAGACCCTCTCCAGCACCTCGTGGATGGACGACGCGCCCTGGCCGGTCTCCTGGCTGACGGGTACCGCAGTCCGGGCAACGCCTTCCCGGGTCACGAGGACCCAGTGGCTGCCCACGAGGGGCCGGAGCCGGACTTCCCGATTCACAGTGGCGAGGGCCGCACCGGCATCACACCGGATTTCCCGTTCACCAAGGCGTGGCGACAGTAGTGCTCCCACGGGGGTGGTGACAAGCGGGCCTCCTGTCGCGCGGACCCGGCGGACAGGGCTCGGGGCTGCGGAAACGTCAGCCGGACCGGTCCCGTTCGGTGCGCCGGACCACCATGGCGCGCGCCCGCGTGCTGAGCGCGGTCGCGGCGGCGGTGAGGAAGACGAAGCTGTAGGCGATCTGGAGCAGGGTCACGATCCGGGCGGACTGCCCGCTCGGCGTGATGTCCCCGTACCCGACCGTGGCGAGCGTGACCACCGTGAAGTAGAGCGCGTCGACGCGGGTGTGCAGGCCGGTGAACTCGCCCGGCTGCTTGGCGAGGGCGTAGTACGTGGCCGAGAAGATGTGCACGGACAGGATGATCAGCAGGGTGATGACCACACCGGGCTTGGTCTCGGGGCGGTCCACGAGGACGTGGTGGATCTGCCGGAGCAGCAGCGCGGCCACGACGGCCAGCAGCAGGGAGCACAGCACCCAGCTCAGCACGGGCCGGTGCGGCCCCAGATGGTCGAGGGGGAGCAGGAAGTAGGCCACGACCACCGCCACCGCCACGCAGACGCGTACGACCCAGGGCCGGGCGGTGTGCCAGGCGGTACGGGTCGGTACGGTCCGGCGCTCCGTCACCCGGTCGTTCCCGTCGTCGGGGGGGTGGGCCGCTTCCGGTTCCGTCCGGCGCACCACCTGGGAGACGACGAAGGAGACCACCGACGCGGTGACGATCAGCGGCATCTGGTCGTACGCGTCCCCGCCCATCAGCAGCACCGCCAGGACCGCGCTGGACAGCGGCAGCCCCGTCACCGCGGCCGCCGCGGCGGAGATGCCGAGGGCGAGCGCCGGGGTCGCGCCGAAGCCGGGCAGCCCGGAGCAGGCCATGGCGGTGGCCGTGCCCAGCAGCACCGCCGGGAAGATCGGGCCGCCGCGCAGACTGCCCAGCGCGATGCCCCAGGCCAGCCCCTTGCACGCGACCAGGGCGATCAGCGCGCCCACCGGCCAGGCGTGCGGGTGGGCGGCGAGCTGGGCGAGGGTGGCCTGGCCGGACAGCGCGGCCTCGGCCGGAGAGCGGCCGGTGATCAGCGCGTACGCGGCGACGCAGACACCGACGGCCGTGGCGCAGACGACGGTGCGGACGGCCGTGTGCCGCCGGGTCCAGGAGACGGTGCGGTGCCCCAGCTCGCGGGCCAGCGTGATCAGCACGGCGATCAGCGCCGCCGTGGGGATGCCCCAGAGGAAGTCACCGGCGTCCGGGTTGGCGGCCGGTGGCACGTCGTGCAGGGCGAGCGCGCCGATCTTCAGCCCGGTCCACTGCCCGAAACCGGTGAAGACCAGGGCGCCGGTGGCGCTGGCCAGCAGACAGGGCAGCAGCAGGACGACCAACTGCGCCCCGGCCAGCCCCGCGCCCTCGATGAGCAGCACGGCCGCGGCCACCGGACCGCCGAGGATCGTGGAGATCGCGGCGGTGGAACCGGCCGTGGCGAGGATCGCGCCGGCCCGCTGGTCGCCGCCCGCGCCCGCCCGCCGCACCGCGAGCAGCGCGAGCCCGCTGCCGACGGCCATGAGCGGGGCCTCGGGACCCAGCACCACACCGAGCGGCAGGGTGGCCAGCGCGGCCAGGACCGCGCCGGGCAGCGCCCGGGGACCGACGGGCGGCCCGCCCAGACCGTTCACCGGCAGATGGCCGCCGCCGCCGGGCATCCGGGTCACGATCGGCGCCAGGACCAGCCCGGCCAGCACCAGCGCGGGCAGCGGCCACCACCAGGGCGGGGTGTCGTACCCGGCCGCCTCGGGCAGCGAGGTCCACACCCAGTGCTGCAACTGGTGCTGGAGGCCGACGAAGAAGAAGCAGGCCAGCGCGATCGGCACGCCCAGCAGCACGCACAGCAGCAACAGCCGCCGGTAGCCGGGGCTGAGCAGCATGTGCCGCAGCGACTGCTCGGCCCGGCCCGGGGCGGAGTTCGCCGGCGCCGGCCGACTCGTCACGTGCCCTCCTTCGTCCGCTCCGGCGGGTGCCGCTCAGTTAACGCGAGGGCGCGGGCGGTCGCATGCGCACGCAGGGCCGCCGTTCACCCGTCCGGCGGACCCGCGTGGCCGGGCGGTCCCGGGCCCCGCAGGCTCGGAAAGGACCTGCCGGCGCCGGCCCCGCCGCTCGCGGGCCGAGGCCCCGTACGGGGGCCGTGCAGAAAGGAGCGCGCACATGACCCAGCACGCCGAACCCACTCCCGGACGCCCGTCCCACGGCGGCGAAGGCACCTGGTCCCAGCGCTCGGCCGACCGCTCGGGCGGCTGGGTCACCGGAGGCGTCGTCTTCGCCGGCGTACTGCTGCTGCTGAGCGGCGCCCTCGCCGTCCTCCAGGGCATCGCGGCCATCGCCGAGGACGACGTGTACGCCCGGATCGGCACGTACGTCTACGAGATGAGCCTCACCGGGTGGGGCATCGTCCACGTCGTCCTCGGCGCCCTCGTCGCCGTCACCGGTTACGGCCTGCTGAAGGACATGGCCTGGGCGCGGGTCGCGGGCATCGTCCTCGCCTCGCTGAGCCTGGTCGCGCAGTTCCTGTTCCTGCCGTACGCACCCGTCTGGGCCGTGATCGTGATGGCGATCGACGTGTTCGTCATCTGGGCCCTGGCCAGCCGCCAGGACAGCGAGGCACGGGTCTGAGCGCCGGGGGGACCGTGTCGCAGTTGGGCCGAACGGGTGACTTGCCGTAAGAATTGGCTGGTGCAGGCAATAACGGCGAGTGGAATCGGGGGAGCCGGTGAACAGCCACGACGTCACCGATGAGCAGTGGGAGGGCCTCGCCCAGGTCGTTCCGTTGCGCGGACGCGACGCCTGGCCGTCGGCGGTCGGTCACCGCGCGATGCCCGAGGCGGAGACCGAGCGGCGCCGCCGGTTCGTGGTGCTGCGGGTCAACGTGTTCGCGGACGCGCGCGAGGTCGCCGAGACGCTGATGGCGGGCATCCCCGTCCTGCTGGACCTGACCAGCGCCGAGGGCGATGTCGCCAAGCGGGTCCTGGACTTCAGCACCGGCGTCGTCTTCGGACTGGCCAGCGGGATGCATCGGGTCGACCGCAACGTCTTCCTGCTGAGCCCGGCGGGGACCGAGGTGAACGGGCTGATGGAGGGCGCCCTCGGGGTCCCCGGGGTGTGACGGCGCCGCCCGGCCCTGACGGAGCCGTCCCCCGATCGTAGGAACGCCGTCCGGGCGGAACGGTTCGCCGTACGGCGGAGTCCTACGGTCCGCATATGGCAGCGTCATCCGCGTCGACGGCGTCCGACGCACCGCTCCCCGGCCGGCCCCGCGTCACGGAGCTGCGGCTGTCCGCCTTCGCGGGGCACCGGCGCGCGGTGCTGCGGCTCGGGCCGCTCACCCTGCTCGCCGGGCCCAGCGGCTGCGGCAAGACCACCGCGCTCAGGGCCTACGACGCCCTGGCCCGGCTCGGCGGCGGCGCGGAACTCGGCGTCGTGTTCCCCGACCCCGTCGCCTGCGTGCCCGAACGGGCCCGGCCCGACGCCCAGCGGCGCCGGGGCTTCCGCATCGGCTGCACGGCAGACGGCGCCGAGGGCCCGGTCCACCTGGACGTCGCCGTGCAGGCGGAGCCCGAACTGCGCGTCGTGGGGGAGCGGCTGTCGGCGGACGGCGTCGTGCTGCTGGAGACGGCCCTGCGCGACCCCGGCCGGCGCACCGTGCAGGCCGCCTGGCACACGGCCGGTTCGGCGCCGGTGACCCGCGCCCCGCTGCCCGACGACCGGCTCGGCACCCCGCTGCTGCCGCTGCGGGTGGCCGGCAAGACGGACGGACAGCGCAGGGTGCTGGCCGCCGCCGAGCAGATGGTGGTCGCCCTGCGTTCCGTCTTCGCCTGCGACCCCCGGCCCGGCCGGATGCGGGAGCCCGTACCGACCGGCTCCGGACGCCTGCTGGGAGGCTGCGACAACCTCGCCGACGTGCTGTGGCGCACCCGTACCGAATGCGGCCGGCGGCACGCGCAGTTCGTCGCGGCGGTCCGCACCGGCTGCGCGGGCCCCGTCACGGACGTACTGGCCGAACCCGCCGTCGGCGGCGTGGTCCGCGCCCTGCTGGACCGCGGCGACGGCGTGCGCACGGGCCTGGCCCGGCTCGGCTACGGCGAACTCCGCTACCTCGCCCTCGCGCTGGTGCTGTTCACCGGACCCGGGGTGCTGGAGGTCGACCCGGCCGGCGAGGTCCCCGCCGCGCTGCAGACGCTCACCGTCCTCGCCGACGGCTTCGACCGCGGCCTGGACGTGCGCCAGCGCGCCGAACTCCTGCGGCTGGCGGCGCGGATGTGCGACCGCGGCCACATCCGCCTCGTCGGAGCGGTCGCCGACGCCTCGTGGGCGGCGGGGGCGGACGGCGTCACGGTGGTACACCTGGACCCGTGACCGATCACCCCCAGGACCTCGCCGTACTCCAGCGCAGGCTCGCCGAGTTCGCCGCCGCCCGGCACTGGCAGCCGTACCACACGCCCAAGAACCTGGTCGCGGCGCTCAGTGTGGAGGCCGGCGAACTCGTCGAGATCTTCCAGTGGCTGACGCCCGAGCAGTCGGCCGGGGTCATGGCCGACCCGGACACCGCGCACCGCGTCCGGGACGAGGTCGCCGACGTCCTGGCCTATCTGCTCCAGTTCTGCGAGGTGCTGGGCGTCGATCCGCTGGCCGCGCTGGAGGCGAAGATCGAGCGGAACGAGTCGCGGTTCCCCGTGCCGGACCCGCGGGACGACTGAGCGGCAGGACGGCGGCAGGACGGCGGCAGGACGGCCGAGTACGGAGGAGTCGACCACTCCGTTATCACTCTCCGCAGTCAAAATCCGGCCAGTTATCGAGATGTTGTCCGAAGATTTCCGCCTTCCTCTGGCTTTTCGTCCCACACGCCTTCACTCTGGGTAGTGAGTAACGGAGTTCGGGCGGACGCGCCGCGCGCGCGTCGGAAACAGACGGGGGCAGCGCATGGACGCTGTGCGGCTCATCGTGACCAGTGGGCGTGCCCTGGCCGCCGGCGGAGAGGTGCCGGACGTCCTGACCGAGGTGTGGCAGGTGCAGGCCCTCGCCCAGGCGATCGGCAGCCGGCTGGCCGTCCACGGCCCACCGGAACTGCGCGGCGAGGCCATCGGCCTGACCGAACTGGCGGGCCGCGGCTGCGGAGTCCTGCACACCCCGGACCTGGCCCCGGGCGAACTGCGCGCCGCCCAGCTCACCGAGCTGGGCGACGCCCGCCAGGCCCTGATGCGCCTGGGCACCCTGCTCGGCGAGACCGGCATAGCCCTGGTGGGCATCGCCTGCGCCGCCGACGACGAGGCCACCTACTGGCAGTGCGTGGAGGCGATCGACGCGGCGGACGAATCACGCGACCGGGTCCTGGAGATGCTGCGCAAACTCACCGACCGCGACGCCGGGTTACCGGAGCGGGAGGCCGGCTAGGGCCTGTCCGGCGGATCATGCCGCAGACGCGGGGTCTGGCACGCCCATCTGCGGCGTTGTCGTCGGTTGCCGACTCCCCCACGCTCGGCTCCGCTCGCGCGGGGGGACCCCCATCGCGTCGACGCCCTCCTCCGCCTTGCAGCTGCTGCGACCTGATCCGCCGGACAGGCCCCAGCGCCGGGAGAGCCTGTCCGGCGCCCCCGCGCCGAGCAGGCAGGATGGAACGCATGGATCTCCGTATCTTCACCGAGCCCCAGCAGGGGGCCACCTACGACACCTTGCTCGCCGTGGCCAAGGCCACCGAGGATCTCGGCTTCGACGCCTTCTTCCGCTCGGACCACTATCTCCGCATGGGCTCCTCGGACGGCCTGCCCGGCCCGACCGACGCCTGGATCACCCTGGCGGGTCTCGCCCGGGAGACGAAGCGCATCCGCCTCGGCACCCTCATGACCGCCGGCACCTTCCGGCTGCCCGGCGTCCTCGCCATCCAGGTCGCGCAGGTGGATCAGATGTCGGGCGGCCGGGTCGAGCTGGGCCTGGGCGCCGGCTGGTTCGAGGAGGAGCACAAGGCGTACGGCATCCCCTTCCCGAAGGAGAAGCTCGGCCGCCTGGAGGAGCAACTGGCCATCGTCACCGGTCTGTGGGCCACCGAGGCCGGCAAGACCTTCGACTTCCACGGCAAGTTCTACGACCTCACCGACTCGCCCGCGCTGCCCAAGCCCGCGCAGCCGAAGGTGCCCGTGCTCATCGGCGGACACGGGGCCACCCGCACCCCGCGCCTGGCCGGCCAGTACGCCGACGAGTTCAACATGCCGTTCGCCTCCGTCGAGGACACCGAGCGGCAGTTCGGCCGGGTGCGGGCCGCCGCCGAGGAGGCCGGCCGGGGGGCCGACGCCCTCACCTACTCCAACGCCCTCGTCGCCTGCGTCGGCAAGGACGACGCCGAGGTCGCCCGCCGCGCCGCCGTGATCGGCCGCGAGGTCGACGAGCTGAAGGCCAACGGCCTCGCGGGCTCCCCGGCCGAGGTCGTCGACAAGATCGGCCGGTACGCCGCCGTCGGCGCCCGGCGGATCTACCTCCAGATCCTCGACCTCGACGACCTGGACCACCTGGAGCTGATCTCCTCCCAGGTCCAGGCGCAGCTGTCCTGACGCCCTGACACCCCCGCCCGATATCCGAAGGCGCCGGTCACCGGCCCTGTGCGATGGTGTGACCGTCGTCCTGCCGGAGCCCCCCGGGATCACTCACCCCGGGGGCTCCCGTGCGTACGGCGCCTCGTAAGCATCCACCGGCCGGAGAGGCCCCCAGCATGTTCCTGACCATCACCACCACCGGCACCCCCGGGCACCCCGCGACCGACCTCGGCTTCCTGCTGCACAAGCATCCCGACAACGCGCAGGCGTTCTCCACCTCCTTCGGCACGGCCCACGTGTTCTACCCGGAGGCGGAGGAGCAGCGCTGCACGGCGGCGCTGCTGCTGGAGGTCGACGCGGTGGCGCTGGTCAGGCGCGGCAAGGGCAAGGGCCGCGGCGGCGCCCCCGACGCGGCCCTCGCGCAGTACGTCAACGACCGCCCCTACGCGGCCTCCTCCCTCCTCGCCGTCGCCCTGAGCAACGTCTTCTCCAGCGCGATGCGCGGCGTGTGCAAGGCCCGCCCGGAGCGTGCCGCCGAGCCGCTGCCGCTGCGCGTCGAGATCCCGGCGCTGCCCGCCCGCGGCGGCCCCGGCCTCGTCCGCCGCCTCTTCGAGCCGCTCGGCTGGGCCGTCACCGTCGAGGCCGTGCCGCTGGACACCGAGTTCCCCGAGTGGGGCGACTCGCGCTACGTCCGCCTGGTCCTGGAGTCCGGCACCCGCACCCTCTCCGACGCCCTGCGCCACCTGTACGTCCTGCTGCCGGTGCTCGACGACGCCAAGCACTACTGGGTCTCGCCGGACGAGGTCGACAAGCTGCTGCGGGCCGGCGAGGGCTGGCTGCCGGGCCACCCCGAGCAGAAGCTGATCACCAGCCGCTACCTGTCCCGCCGCTGGTCGCTGACGCGCGAGGCGATGGAGCGACTGGAACTGCTCCGGCTGGCGGAGACCGACGACAGCGACGTCGAGGAGATCGACAACGCCGTCGCGGCCGAGACCGAGCAGGAGGACCGGCCGACCCCGCTCGCCGTGCACCGCCGCGAGGCCATCCTCACCGCGCTCCGCGACCACGCCGCCGCCCGCGTCCTCGACCTCGGCTGCGGCGAGGGCCACCTGGTGCGCGAACTGCTCAAGGAGCCGCGGTTCACCGAGATCACCGGCGTGGACGTGTCGGTGCGCGCGCTCACCATCGCCTCCCGGCGGCTCAAGCTGGACCGCATGGGTGAGCGGCAGGCCGCGCGCGTGAACCTCTTCCAGGGCTCCCTCGCCTACACCGACAAGAGGCTGGGGGGCTACGACGCCGCCGTGCTCAGCGAGGTGATCGAACACCTCGACCTGCCGAGGCTGCCCGCCCTGGAGTACGCGGTCTTCGGCGCCGCCCGCCCCCGCACCGTCGTCGTCACCACGCCGAACGTCGAGTACAACGTGCGCTGGGAGACCCTCCCGGCCGGCCACGTCCGCCACCGCGACCACCGCTTCGAGTGGACCCGCGAGGAGTTCCGGACCTGGGCGGAGACGGTCGCCGAACGGCACGGATACGACGTCGGGTTCCGCCCCGTCGGCCCCGACGACCCCGAGGTGGGACCGCCCACCCAGATGGCCGTGTTCACCACCAGGACCCCGACCGAGAAGGAGGCGAAGGCCGCATGACCACCAAGGACACCCCCGGGACCACCGACACCACCGCGAGGACCCGGACCCTCCCCGTCACCGACCTCTCCCTCGTCGTGCTGATCGGCGCCTCCGGCTCCGGCAAGTCCACCTTCGCCCGGCGCCAGTTCAAGCCCACCGAGGTCATCTCCTCCGACTTCTGCCGGGGCCTGGTCGCCGACGACGAGAACGACCAGAGCGCCAGCCGGGACGCCTTCGACGTCCTGCACTACATCGCCGGCAAGCGGCTCGCGGCCGGCCGCCGCACCGTCGTCGACGCGACCAACGTGCAGCAGGACGCCCGCCGTCAGCTGATCGAGCTGGCCAAGCGGCACGACGTGCTGCCCATCGCGATCGTCCTGGACGTGCCCGAGGAAGTCTGCGCCGAGCGCAACGCGACCCGCACCGACCGGGCCGACATGCCCCACCGGGTCATCCAGCGCCACACCCGCGAACTCCGCCGCTCCCTGCGCCACCTGGAGCGCGAGGGCTTCCGCAAGGTGCACATCCTGCGCGGCGCGGCGGAGGCCGAGCACGCCACCGTCGTCACCGAGAAGCGGTTCAACGACCTCACCCACCTCACCGGACCCTTCGACATCGTCGGCGACATCCACGGCTGCGCCGCCGAACTGGACGCCCTGCTGGGCAAGCTGGGCTACGCCGACGGCGTCCACCCCGAGGGCCGCACCGCCGTCTTCGTCGGCGACCTGGTCGACCGGGGCCCGGACAGCCCCGGCGTCCTGCGCCGCGTGATGTCCATGGTGAAGTCGGGCAACGCGCTGTGCGTGCCCGGCAACCACGAGAACAAGTACGGCCGCCACCTCAAGGGCCGCAAGGTCCAGCACACCCACGGACTCGCCGAGACCATCGAGCAGATGGACGGCGAGAGCGAGGAGTTCCGCGCCGAGGTACGGGAGTTCATCGACGGCCTGGTCAGCCACTACGTCCTCGACGGCGGCCGGCTCGTGGTCTGCCACGCCGGTCTGCCGGAGAAGTACCACGGCCGCACCTCCGGCCGGGTCCGCTCGCACGCCCTGTACGGCGAGACCACCGGCGAGACCGACGAGTTCGGGCTGCCGGTGCGCTACCCGTGGGCCGAGGACTACCGGGGCCGCGCGGCCGTCGTCTACGGCCACACCCCGGTCCCGGAGGCCACCTGGCTCAACAACACCATCTGCCTGGACACCGGCGCCGTCTTCGGCGGCAAGCTCACCGCGCTGCGCTGGCCGGAGCGCGAACTGGTCGACGTACCGGCCGAGCGGGTCTGGTACGAGCCGGTGAAGCCCCTGCGCACCGAGGCCCCCGGCGGACACGACGGACGCCCGCTGGACCTGGCGGACGTGCAGGGCCGCCGGGTGGTGGAGACCCGGCACGCGGGCCGCATCACCGTGCGCGAGGAGAACGGCGCGGCGGCCCTGGAGGTCATGAGCCGCTTCGCCACCGACCCCCGGCTGCTGCCGTACCTCCCGCCGACCATGGCACCGACCGCCACCTCGTCCGTGGAGGGCTACCTGGAGCACCCGGAGGAGGCGTTCGCGCAGTACGCGGCGGACGGCGTGGCGCGGGTCGTGTGCGAGGAGAAGCACATGGGTTCGCGGGCGGTGGCGCTGGTGTGCCGCGACGCGGACGCGGCTCGCGCCCGCTTCGGCGCGGACGGTCCCACGGGCTCCCTCTACACCCGTACCGGCCGCCCGTTCTTCGACGACGCGACCGTGGCCGAGGCGGTCCTGGACCGGCTGCGCGTGGCGATCGGCGAGGCCGGACTGTGGGACGAACTGTCCACCGACTGGCTGCTCCTTGACGCCGAGCTGATGCCCTGGTCCCTGAAGGCGTCCGGGCTGCTGCGCTCCCAGTACGCCGCCGTGGGCGCCGCCTCCGGCGCGGTCTTCCCGGGCGCACTCGCCGCGCTGGAGGGTGCCGCCGCGCGCGGCGTCGAGGTCGCCGGCCTCCTGGCCCGCCAGCGCGAGCGGTCCGCCGACGCCGCCGCCTTCACGGACGCCTACCGCCGCTACTGCTGGACCACCGACGGCCTGGACGGCGTCCGCCTCGCCCCGTTCCAGATCCTCGCCGCCCAGGGCCGCAGCCTCGCGTCCCTGCCGCATGACGAGCAGCTCGCCCTCATCGACCGCCTCGTCGAGCACGACACCACCGGCCTGCTGCACACCACACGGCGGCTGTACGTCGACACCGGCGACCCCGAGTCGGTCGGCGCCGGCGTCGACTGGTGGCTGGAGATGACCGGCCGCGGCGGCGAGGGCATGGTGGTCAAGCCGGTCGGCGCCCTGGTGCGGGACCCGCGGGGGCGCCTGGTCCAGCCCGGCATCAAGTGCCGCGGCCGCGAGTACCTGCGGATCATCTACGGCCCCGAGTACACCCGCCCCGACAACCTCACCCGCCTGCGCGGGCGGTTCCTGAACCACAAGCGGTCCCTGGCGATCCGCGAGTACGCCCTCGGCCTGGAGGCCCTGGACCGCCTCGCGGACGGCGAGCCGCTGTGGCGGGTGCACGAGGCGGTGTTCGGGGTGCTGGCGCTGGAGTCGGAGCCGGTGGACCCGCGGCTGTGAACCGGGTGACGCGGCGACACCGCCGCGTCACCCCGCGGACGGCTTCACGGCGGTGTCCGGGACCGGGGCCGCGCGGCGGTCCCGGTCGGCCAGGCGGCGGGTCAGCAGCAGGAACGGCTGGGTCAGCAGCGTGGTGGTCAGCGCCATGAACACCAGGACCGTGTAGAGCGGGCCGCTCAGCAGCCCCGCCTCCAGACCCGCGTTGAGGGCGATCAGCTCGGTCAGGCCCCGGGCGCTGAGCAGAACCCCGACCGTGCGCGCCTCGTGCCGGTCAAGGCCGCCCAGCCGGGCCGCCACCGTCCCGCTGCCGACCTTCGTCACGACCGCCAGCACCGTCACCACCAGCAGGGCCGCCCAGCCCGTGCCGGTCATGCTGTTCAGGGCCACGGACTGCCCCGAGAGCACGAAGAAGAACGGCAGCAGCAGGGAACCGACCTCGTGCAGCGGCCGCAGCAGATCGGGGTCGAGCGTGCCGCCCTCCTCCCGCGGGACCACCACCCCGGCGAGCAGCGCCCCGAAGATCACGTGCAGTCCCAGGGAGTGCGTCACCCAGGCCGACCCGAGCGCGAACCCGATGAGCAGCGCCAGCCG
This sequence comes from Streptomyces sp. NPDC056128, assembly GCF_042263835.1. NCBI lineage: Bacteria > Bacillati > Actinomycetota > Actinomycetes > Kitasatosporales > Streptomycetaceae > Streptomyces > Streptomyces sp. NPDC056128. The sequence continues at coordinate 38,475 of NZ_JBHJVQ010000034.1, forward strand.
CAGCGACGGCTCCAGGCGGGTGCGCCACAGCAGCCCGCGCAGGACCGGCCGGGCGGCGAGCGCCATCACGGTGACGAAGCCGACCGCGAGCGCCGCCCGCCAGGGCCAGCCGAGCGCCGCGTCCCCCGCACCGCTGTCCAGCAGCGCGGCCGCCAGCACCGTCCAGCACACCGCGTCCAGCACCCCGGCCGCCGAGACCGCCACCACCCCCGGCACCGAACGCGACAGCCCGTTCTCCCGCACGATCGCGGTCAGCACCGGCACCGCCGTTATCGACAGGGCGATCCCCGCGAAGAGCACCGTGGCGACCGACGGGTCCCGCTCCATGCCCAGCTCGTGCAGCGCGTCCCGGAACAGCAGCGCACAGCCGCACCCCACGGCCATCGGCACCACGAACGAGGCCAGTGCCACGGTCAACGACGTGCGCGCCCGGTCGCCGAGGACCTTCAGATCCAGCTCGTAGCCCACCGCGAACAGGAACACCACCAGGGAGAACTGCGCGAACCCGGTCAGCGCCGGGCCGATCGCCGCCGGGAACAGCGCGGCGTACGCGTCGGGGGCCAGACCGCCGAGCAGGGACGGGCCGAGCGCGATCCCCGCCGCCAGCTGTCCCACGATGCAGGGCTGGCGCAGCCGCCGGGCCAGCCAGCCGCCGGCGTGCGCGGCCACCAGGATCAGCGCCGAGGCACCCACGAAATGGGCGATCATCGTATCGGGACTCAACCGGACTCCCCCCTGACCGTGGCCGGGCGCTCCGGCCCTCGCTCTGGTCTACGCGAGGACCCCGGGGCACACCGACGTCGCACAGGGGCACCGGGAGGGCGCACTTGTGGCCACGGGCACGGGAAAGCAGGGGGTGAACGCGCGCCCGAATGGTCAGGATGGAGACATGGGATTCCACGTCGCATCCGAAGCCGGGCGGCTCAGCCGCGTCATCCTGCACCGGCCGGATCTCGAGCTCAAAAGGCTCACCCCCAGCAACAAGGACGCCCTTCTCTTCGACGACGTGCTCTGGGTGCGCCGGGCGCGCGCCGAGCACGACGGGTTCGCGGACGTGCTCCGCGACCGCGGGGTCGCCGTCCACCTCTTCGGCGACCTGCTCACGGAGACCCTCGACGTCCCGGCGGCCCGCCGGCTCGTCCTGGACCGGGTCTTCGACGAGAAGGAGTACGGAGTGCTGGCCACGGACCATCTCCGGGCCGCCTTCGAGAACCTGCCCGCCCACGAACTCGCCGAGGTCCTGGTCGGCGGCATGACCAAACGGGAGTTCCTGGAGGCGCACCCGGAGCCGACCTCCGTGCGCTTCCACGCCATGGAGCTGGACGACTTCCTGCTCGGCCCGCTGCCCAACCACCTCTTCACCCGGGACACCTCCGCCTGGATCTACGACGGCGTCTCCATCAACGCCATGCGCTGGCCCGCCCGGCAGCGCGAGACGGTCCACTTCGAGGCGATCTACCGGCACCACCCGCTGTTCCGGGACGAGACCTTCCACCTGTGGTCCGAGGGGCAGGCCGACTACCCCTCCACCATCGAGGGCGGCGACGTCCTCGTGATCGGCGACGGCGCCGTGCTCATCGGCATGAGCGAGCGGACCACGCCCCAGGCCGTCGAGATGCTCGCCCACAAGCTGTTCGCCGCGGGCTCGGCCCGCACCATCGTGGCCCTCGACATGCCCAAGCGGCGTGCCTTCATGCACCTGGACACCGTGATGACGATGGTCGACGGCGACACCTTCACCCAGTACGCCGGGCTCGGCATGCTCCGCTCCTACACCATCGAGCCGGGCGCGGGGGAGAAGGACCTGAAGGTCACCGACCATCCGCCGGAGCACATGCACCGCGCGATCGCCGCCGCGCTCGGGCTGGGCGAGATCCGGGTCCTGACCGCGACCCAGGACGTCCACGCCGCCGAACGCGAGCAGTGGGACGACGGCTGCAACGTCCTGGCCGTCGAGCCGGGGGTCGTGGTCGCCTACGAACGGAACGCCACCACCAACACCCACCTGCGCAAGCAGGGCATCGAGGTGATCGAGATCCCCGGCAGCGAGCTGGGCCGGGGCAGAGGCGGCCCGCGCTGCATGAGCTGCCCGGTGGAGCGGGCGCCTGTATAGAAATTCAGAAGGTCGTATAGACTTCCAGGAGTCAGTCCCCCGACCCTGTATCTCTGGAGCGCCCCATGGCGACAGTCCCGACCGCCCTCGCCGGCCGCCACTTCCTCAAGGAGCTGGATTTCACCGAGGAGGAGTTCCGCGGCCTGGTCGAACTGGCCGCGGAGCTGAAGGCGGCGAAGAAGGCCGGGACCGAGACACGGTATCTCCAGGGCAGGAACATCGCGCTGATCTTCGAGAAGACCTCGACGCGCACCCGCTGCGCGTTCGAGGTCGCCGCCGCCGACCAGGGCGCCTCGACCACCTACCTCGACCCGGCCGGCTCGCAGATCGGGCACAAGGAGTCCGTGAAGGACACCGCCCGCGTCCTGGGCCGCATGTACGACGCGATCCAGTACCGGGGCGACAGCCAGGCCAAGGTCGAGGAGCTGGCCGCCTTCGCCGGCGTCCCCGTCTACAACGGCCTGACCGACGACTGGCACCCCACCCAGATGCTCGCCGACGTGCTCACCATGACCGAGCACACCGCCCGCCCGCTGTCGGAGACCGCCTTCGCCTACCTCGGTGACGCCCGCTTCAACATGGGCAACTCCTACCTGGTCACCGGCGCCCTGCTCGGCATGGACGTGCGCATTGTGGCCCCGCGCGCCTACTGGCCCGCCCAGGAGGTCGTCGACCGGGCGAGGGGGCTGGCCGAGTCCAGCGGGGCGCGCATCACCCTCACCGAGGACGTGGACGAGGGGGTGCGCGGCGTCGGGTTCGTCGTCACCGACGTCTGGGTCTCCATGGGCGAGCCCAAGGAGGTCTGGGCCGAGCGGATCAAGGCCCTCGCCCCCTACGCGGTGACCATGGACGTCCTGCGCGCCACCGGCAACCCGGACGTCAAGTTCCTCCACTGCCTGCCCGCCTTCCACGACCTGGGCACCAAGGTCGGCCAGGAGATCTTCGAGGCCCACGGCCTGGAGTCCCTGGAGGTCACGGACGAGGTCTTCGAGTCCGCGCACTCCGTCGTCTTCGACGAGGCGGAGAACCGGCTGCACACGATCAAGGCCGTACTCGTGGCCACCCTCGCCTGAACAGGCCCTATGCTGTCCGGCGGCCCCGGAGCCACCCCTTCCGGAGCCGCCGCCGCGACCACCGTCGCGCCCCGCACCACCAGAAACGAGCACCACCCGCAATGCCCGCTTCCCGTATCAAGTCCCCCCAGGTCCTCATCGCCGAATCCGGCGCCGACCGCGAAGGCCACGGCCTGAAGCGCACGATGGGCCTCTTCCAGCTCGTCTGCTTCGGCGTCGGCGCGATCGTCGGCACCGGCATCTTCGTCGGTCTGTCCGACTCCGTCGCCGAGGCCGGCCCGGCCGTCGTCGTCTCCTTCATCCTGGCCGCGATCACCTGCGTCTTCACCGCGTTCGCCTTCGCCGAGCTGGGCGGCGCGATCCCGGTCTCCGGCTCCTCGTACTCCTTCGCCTACGCCGGGCTCGGCGAGCGCACCGCCTTCCTCGTCGGCTGGTGCCTGCTCCTGGAGTACGGCGTCTCGGTCTCCGCGGTCGCGGTCGGCTGGAGCCAGTACGTCAACGAACTGCTCGACAGCGTCCTCGGCATCCAGCTGCCGCACGCCCTGTCCGCGGGCCCCGGCGACGGCGGCGCGGTCAACCTGCCCGCGGTGATCGTCATCGCCCTGGCCTGCGTCCTGCTGGTGCGCGGCGTGCGGGAGAGCGCCCGGGCCACGGCCGCGATGGCCGTCCTCAAGCTGGCCGTCCTGATCGCCTTCTGCGCCATCGGCTTCGTCGCCTTCAAGGACGGCAACCTCAGCCCGTTCTCACCGGCCGGCCTCGGCGGCATCGGCGCCGGCACCACGGCCGCCTTCTTCTCGTACATCGGCTTCGACGCGATCACCACGGCCGGCGAGGAGGCCAAGAACCCGCGCCGGGACATCCCCGTCGCGATCCTGGTCTGCATCGGCCTGGTCACCCTGCTCTACTGCGCGGTCGCCGTCGCCGCGATCGGCGCCGTCGGCGGCGACGCGGTCGGCGACCGGCCCGCCGCCCTCTCGTACGTCGTGAACGAGGTCACCGGCTCCACGGTCGGCGGCGGCGTGGTCGCCTTCGGCGCGGTGGTCGCCATCGCCTCGGTGGTGCTCGCCGTCATGTACGGCCAGACCCGCATCCTGATGTCGATGTCCCGGGACGGACTGATCCCGCGGGTCTTCGAGAAGGTCTCGCCGCGCACCGCCACCCCGGTCGCCGGGACGCTGATCGTCGGCGCGGTCTTCGCCCTCCCCGCCGCCTTCGCGCCGCTGGACGCGGTGGTCAACCTGTGCACCATCGGCACCCTCGCCACCATGGCCGCCGTGAACGTCTCCGTCATCGCGCTGCGCCGCCGCGAGCCGGGCCTCGCCCGCACCTTCCGGGTGCCGCTGTACCCGGTGACCCCGCTCCTTGGCGTCGGTTTCTGCCTCTACCTGATGTACGAGACGGGCGGCGCCACCTGGCTCCAGTTCGCGGTGTTCCTGGCGGTGGGGCTGCTGGTGTACACGGCCTACGGCCGCCGGCACTCCCGCCTCGCCAAGGCGGAGGTCACTCCGGAGAGCGACGCGGAGCGGGTACCGCAGGAAGCCTGAACCAGACCGCCTTGCCCGAGCCGGTGGGCCGGTGACCGCAGGACGAGCTGAGGGCGCGGATCAGCAGCAGACCGCGCCCGTGTTCCTGCCACGGGTCGGGCGGCTCCAGTCCGGGGCGGGTGAGGTCGGCGGGCGGTGCCGGGTCCGGATCGTGCACCTCGACCTGGCAGCCGGTCGGCATCAGCTCCACCACCAGCTCGATCGGCGTCCCGCCCGAGGTGTGCTCCACGGCGTTGGCGACCAGCTCCGCCGTCAGCAGCTCCGCGGTGTCGCCGTCCGTCGTGTGCTCCAGCTCGGCCAGGGCCGTGCGCACCAGGGCACGGGCCACCGGCACGGCCGCGGCGGAGTGCGGCAGCGCGATGCGCCAGGAGGCGGGAGCTTTGGAGTGATCTTGCACGGCGGGTCCGTTTCGTGGAGCAGGGCGTCCTGTCCTGCTTTCAACCGTATGAATGGTACGGCGCCACCCGGCAGAGCCGTTCGACGGGCACCCCTCGGGACCTTCGGCCCCCTGGTACGGGACCGAAGTATCGCGCCCTCGTGACGACAGTCACGGAAGGGTGATAACTTCGAAGGGCCGCGAGACACCACGCTCAGTGAGGCCGTGCCCGCCCTAGGAGGCCCCGCCCGTCATGAGTCCCTTCACCGGCTCCGCCGCCCCCACCTCAGACTGGCGGCACCTGCGCGTCGAGCGCGCCGACGGCGTCGCCACCGTCACCCTCGCCCGCCCCGACAAGCTCAACGCCCTCACCTTCGAGGCCTACGCCGACCTGCGCGACCTGCTCGCGGAGCTGTCCCGGGAGCGGTCCGTACGCGCCCTGGTCCTGGCCGGCGAGGGCCGCGGCTTCTGCTCCGGCGGCGACGTCGACGAGATCATCGGCGCGACCCTGTCCATGGACACCGCCCAGCTCCTGGACTTCAACCGCATGACCGGCCAGGTCGTCCGGGCGATCCGGGAGTGCCCCTTCCCGGTGATCGCCGCGCTGCACGGCGTCGCCGCGGGCGCGGGCGCGGTCCTCGCGCTGGCCGCCGACTTCCGCGTCGCCGACCCGTCCGCCCGCTTCGCCTTCCTCTTCACCCGCGTCGGCCTCTCCGGCGGCGACATGGGCGCCGCGTACCTGCTGCCCCGCGTCGTCGGCCTCGGCCACGCCACGCGGCTGCTGATGCTCGGCGACACGGTGCGGGCGCCCGAGGCCGAGCGCATCGGCCTGATCAGCGAGCTGACCGACGAGGGCCGCGCCGACGAGGCCGCCCACGCCCTCGCCCACCGCCTCGCAGACGGCCCCGCCCTCGCCCACGCCCAGACCAAGGCCCTCCTCACCACCGAACTGGACATGCCCCTCGCAGCAGCCATCGAACTGGACGCCTCCACCCAGGCCCTCCTGATGACGGGCGAGGACTACGCAGAATTCCACGCGTCCTTCACAGAGAAACGCCCCCCGAAGTGGCGAGGGAGGTAGAGATGTTCTCGGCGCAGGGGAGTATGCCAACCCAAGGGGCGCGGGGAACTGCGCGACCAGCCACGACGCACCCGCAGTTGCCGACGACGACAAGCCACCCCCTCCGGATAGCGATCGTCGGCGGAGGCCCCGGCGGCCTCTACACCGCCGCCCTCCTCAAACGCCTCGCCCCCCACCGCCAGGTCACCGTCTACGAACGCAACGCCCCCGACGACACCTTCGGCTTCGGAGTCGTCCTCTCCGACGAAACCCTCGGCGGCATCGAACACGCCGACGCGGTCGTCTACGCGGCCCTGAAGACCCACTTCGTCCGCTGGGACGACATCGACATCGTCCACCGAGCCACCCGCCACACCTCCGGAGGACACCGGTTCGCCGCCCTCGGCCGCCGCCGCCTCCTGGAGATCCTGCACGACCGCTGCCACGCCCTCGGCGTCGACCTCCGCTTCCAGGCCGAGGCCCCGGACCCCGCCGAGCTGGCGCGGACGTACGACCTCGTCGTCGCCGCCGACGGCGTGCACAGCGCCACCCGCGAGGCCTTCCGAGACGTCTTCCGCCCCCACCTCACGAGCCACCGCTGCCGCTACATCTGGCTGGCCGCCGACTTCGCCTTCGACGCCTTCCGCTTCGAGATCGCCGAGACCGAGCACGGCGTGATGCAACTGCACGGCTACCCCTACGCGGCCGACGCCTCGACGGTCATCGTGGAGATGCGCGAGGAGGTCTGGCGGGCGGCCGGCTTCGACGAACTCGACGAGGCGGAGTCCACCGCCCGCTGCGCCAAGATCTTCGCCGACGCCCTCGGGGGCAACCCGCTGCGCTCCAACAACTCCGCGTGGACCACCTTCCGCACCGTCGTCAACGAACGCTGGTCGCACGGCAACACCGTCCTGCTCGGCGACGCCGCCCACACCGCGCACTTCTCCATCGGCTCCGGCACGAAGCTCGCCGTGGAGGACGCCCTCGCGCTGGCCGCCTGCCTGGAGGAGCAGCCCTCCCTCGCCGAGGCCCTGGCCGCCTACGAGGAGGAGCGGCGCCCCGTCGTCGCCTCGACCCAGCGCGCGGCCAAGGCCAGCCTGGAGTGGTTCGAGGACCTGGCCCGCTACGTCGACCAGCCGCCCCGCCAGTTCGCCTTCAACCTGCTCACCCGCAGCCGCCGGGTCACCCACGACAACCTGCGGCTGCGCGACGCGGGGTTCACCGGTTCCGTGGAGCGCGAGTTCGGCTGCCCGCCCGGCACGCCCCCGATGTTCACCCCGTTCCGGCTGCGCGACCTGACCCTGCGCAACCGCGTCGTGGTCTCCCCGATGGACATGTACTCCGCCGTCGACGGCGTCCCCGGCGACTTCCACCTGGTCCACCTGGGCGCCCGCGCCCTCGGCGGCGCCGGCCTGGTGATGACGGAGATGGTGTGCGTCAGCGCCGAGGGCCGCATCACCCCCGGCTGCGCGGGCCTCTACACCGGCCGGCAGGGCGAGGCGTGGCGGCGGATCACCGACTTCGTGCACGCGAGCGCGCCGGGCACCGCGATCGGCGTGCAGCTCGGCCACAGCGGACGCAAGGGCTCGACCCGGCTGATGTGGGAGGGCATGGACGAACCGCTGCCCGAGGGCAACTGGCCCCTGGTGGCGCCCTCCGCGCTGCCGTACAGGCCGGGCGGCCAGACGCCCCGCGAGCTGTCCCGGGCACAACTGACGGACATCCGCGAGCAGTTCACCTCCGCCGCGACACGCGCCGCCCGGGCCGGCTTCGACCTGCTCGAACTGCACTGCGCCCACGGCTACCTGCTCTCCGGCTTCCTCTCCCCGCTCACCAACCGGCGCACCGACGCCTACGGCGGCTCACTGGAGAAGCGGCTCCGCTTCCCGCTGGAGGTGTTCGACGCCGTACGCGAGGCGTGGCCCGGGGAGCGGCCCATGACCGTGCGCGTCTCCGCCACCGACTGGGCCGAGGGCGGCACCGGTGCCGAGGAGGCCGTGGCGATCGCCCGCGCCTTCGCGGCGCACGGCGTGGACGCCGTCGACGTGTCCACGGGGCAGGTCGTGTCCGACGAACGGCCCGAGTTCGGGCGGTCGTACCAGACGCCGTACGCCGACCGCATCCGCCACGAGGCGGGCGTCCCGGTGATCGCGGTCGGCGCGATCTCCTCCTGGGACGACGTCAACTCACTGATCCTGGCCGGGCGCACCGACCTGTGCGCCCTCGCCCGCCCGCACCTCTACGACCCGCACTGGACGCTGCACGCCGCGGCCGAGCAGGGGTACGAGGGCCCGGGGGCGGTCTGGCCGGCGCCGTACCGGGCGGGCAGCCGTCCGCCGCGCACCGGACGCACCGACGCCCCGAGGCCCCGGCTCACGCTGCACGGCGGGCCTCAGGAGGTGTAGCCCCAGGCCTCGCAGACCGGGCGCAGCGGCTCCGGGATCTCGTCCGCGGCGGGCAGCGCGCGGCCCGGCTGCACGGTGCCGGTGCGGATGTTGTCCCGCCAGTCGCCGAGCCCCCTGACCAGCTCGCCGCCGCTCTTCCTGCCGTAGTCCAGCATGGCCGGGGCGTAGTCGACGCCGAGGAACGCGCACAGGCGGCGCATCTCGCGCCCCGGGTCGTCGGTGATGTCCTCGTAGCGCACGGTGAAGCCCTCGGCGTCCGCCACGCGGGCCTCCTCGACGGCCGTCAGATACTTGAGCACGTCGGTGACGGCCGTGTCGTACGGCCGCTTGACGGGGTCGGTCTCGTGCCAGGAGCGGGCGACCGACACGGGGTGGCGCAGCAGGAAGACGAAGCGCGCGTCGGGCCAGCAGTCCTTGAGGCGCCGGTACATGTAGACGTTGGCCGGGGTCTTCTCGACCACGAAGTCCTTGCCGGACCTGGCCAGTTCGCGGTGCAGGACACGGTCCCAGAGCAGGTGCTCCAGGTCGCCGCGCTTCAGGTCGAGGGCGCCCATCGCGCGTTCGGAGAACCAGTTGGTGCAGACGACCTCAAGCCTGCCTATGTGCAGTTCGTGCGGGGCGTGCAGCCGCGGGTGGGCGCCCAGCATCATGCGCAGCAGGGTGGAGCCGGAACGGATGGACGAGATGATGAAGACGGGCCGCCGCAGCAGCCGCTCGGTGGGAAGTTCCTCGGAGGACGGACATCGGTAGGCGGCCGCGGGGCGTGCCGCCGCCGGTTTCGGCGCGGCGGATTTCTCCTTCCCCTTCACGGCCTGGGGTGCTCTCCGCACCTGGAGGCCGGTGGTGACGGTGAGGGCCCGGTTCAAGTTGCGCGCGAGACTCATGCGTCCGCACGGTAGGTGAGAAACCTGAGAAGAGGGTCTGAGGAGGCTGAGGGTTCCCTGATCCCGGAAAAGTGTGACGCGGGTCACTCCTCGGGGCTGGTTGATGCTCCGAGTGCCGCGAAGCGGGCGCCCGCGTCGCGCAGCCGTTCGTGCAGGGCGCGGAAGACGGCGGCCGACTGCGTGCCGGGCCAGTCCGCGGGCAGCAGCCGGGCAGGCAGCCCCGGGTCCGTGTAGGGGAGGTGGCGCCAGGAGTCCAGGGCGAGGAGGTAGTCGCGGTAGGCATCCTCCGGCGGAGTGTCCGCCCGGCCCTCCCAGTGGCGCAGTACGCGCGCGTGGCGGTCGAGGAACGCCTCGTGCTCCTTGGCGATCGCGGCCAGGTCCCACCAGCGCGCCACGGCCTCCGCGGTCGGCGTGAAACCCAGGTGCTCGCCGCGGAAGAAGTCCACGTAGGAGTCCAGGTCCAGCCGGCCCAGCGTGTGCCGCGTCTCCTCGTACAGCCGGGCCGGGGCGATCCACACGCCGGGGGCCGCGCTGCCGAAGCCGAGACCGGCCAGCCGGGAGCGCAGGACGTGCCGCTTCTGCCGCTCCGACTCCGGCACGGAGAACACGGCGAGCACCCAGCCCTCGTCGTCGTGCGGGGTCGTGGCGTAGATGCGCCGGTCGCCGTCGTCCAGCAACTGGCGTGCCTGGGGGGACAGTTCGTAGCCCGCCGCGCCCTCGGCGGTCCGGGCGGGCAGCAGCAGCCCGCGCCGTTTCAGCCGGGACACCGACGAGCGCACGGAGGGGGCGTCCACCGCGACCGCACCCAGCAGCCGGATCAGCTCCGCGACGGGCACCGGACCCGGCGCGAAACGGCCGTAGGCGCCGTAGAGCGTGACGATGAGGGACCTCGGGGCGTGCTGCGCGTGCTGGTCGTACACGTTGATCATCTTATGTCGTCGGACAGGAGGCGGTACCGCTGGAGCTTGCCGGTCGCCGTGCGCGGCAGCGCGTCCAGGAAGACGATCTCCCGCGGGCACTTGTACGGCGCCAGCTCCTCCCGCAGGAAGGTGCGCAGCGCCTCGGCGTCCCGAACGGCGCCCTCCTTGAGTACGGCGTGGGCCACCACGATCTGCCCGCGACGGCTGTCGGGGCGGCCCACCACGGCCGCCTCCACGACGTCCGGATGCCGCAGCAGCGCGTCCTCGACCTCCGGTCCCGCGATGTTGTACCCGGCGGAGATGATCATGTCGTCGGCCCGGGCCACGTACCGGAAGTAGCCGTCGGGCTCGCGCACATACGTGTCCCCGGTGATGTTCCAGCCGTCGCGCACGTACTCCCGCTGCCGCGGGTCGGCGAGATACCGGCAGCCCACCGGCCCGCGCACGGCCAGCAGTCCCGGCTCCCCGTCGGGCACCGGCGCGCCGGAGGCGTCCTGCACGCGCGCGTGCCAGCCCGGCACCGGGACGCCCGTCGTGCCCGGTCTGATGGCGCCGTCGGCGGCGGAGACGAAGATGTGCAGCAGCTCGGTGGCGCCGATGCCGTTGATGACGCGCAGGCCGGTGTGCTCGTACCAGGCCTGCCAGGTGGCCGCGGGCAGGTTCTCGCCCGCCGAGACGCACCGCCTGAGACTCGACACGTCGTACCCGTCCAGCTCGTCGAGCATCGCGCGGTACGCCGTCGGCGCGGTGAACAGCACCGACACCCGGTGCTCGGCGACGGCCGGCAACAGCTGCCTGGGGCCCGCCTGTTCGAGCAGCAGCGCGCTCGCGCCCGCCCGCATCGGGAAGATCACCAGCCCGCCGAGCCCGAAGGTGAAGCCGAGCGGCGGGCTGCCCGCGAACACGTCGTCCGGGTCCGGCTTGAGCACGTGCCGGGAGAAGGTGTCGGCGATCGCCAGCACGTCACGGTGGAAGTGCATGCAGCCCTTGGGGCGGCCGGTGGTGCCCGAGGTGAAGGCGATCAGCGCCACGTCGTCCGCCGCGGTGTCCACGGCCGGGTACGGCGTGTCGGGCGCCGTGTCCGCCGCCGTGCGGGCCAGCAGGTCGTCGGGGGCGTCCCCGCCGTACGTCGTGATCCGCAGTCCGGGGATCTCCGCCTTGGCGAGGTCGTCGACGGACCGCACGTCGCACAGGGCGTGCCGCACCCGGGCGATCTCGCAGATCGCGCCCAGCTCGTGCGGGCGCTGCTGGGCCAGCACGGTGACCGCCACCGCGCCCGCCTTCAGCACCGCCAGCCAGCAGGCGGCCAGCCAGGGCGTGGTGGGGCCGCGCAGCAGCACCCGGTTGCCCGGTACGACGCCCAGCTCGCCGGTGAGCGCGTGGGCGATCCGGTCGACGCGGTCCCGCAGCAGGCCGTAGCTCCAGGTGTCCCCGGTGGCGGTGCGGAAGACCGGGCGGTCGCCGGGCGGGCCGGCGAGCAGCTCGGCGGCGCAGTTCAGCCGCGCGGGATAGCGCAGCTCCGGCAGGTCGAAGCGGAGCTGCGGCCACTGGTCGGGGGGTGGCAGGTGCTCGCGCGCGAAGGTGTCGACGTGGGCGGAGCGGCTCGGTTCCGCGTGGTGCGGAGCTGCCATGGCGGTTCGCCCCCTTTGTCGTGGTGGGCACGCGCATCGAGCGTATCGCGTTGGTGACGACAGTCAACGGGGCGCGATAACCTCGGGTGGGACCCAGCGGCCGCAGCGGAGCAGCGGAAGGACCGGCGATGACCGCATTCTCGCTCGAACCGGCACAGCTCACCTGGTGCGAGGAACTGCGCGCCCTGGCCGCCGAACGGCTGCGTCCGTTGGCGGACAAGGGGGAGCCCGGCCACGTCAACCGCGCCCTCGTCGCCGAACTCGGCGCGCTCGGCCTGATCTCCCGCCTGTTCACCTCGGGCGCGCTCGACCTGTGCCTGATGCGCGAGTCCCTCGCCCACGCCTGCACGGAGGCCGAGACCGCCCTCGCCCTCCAGGGCCTCGGCGCCCACCCGGTGCACGCCCACGGCACCGAGGCCCAACGCGCCCGCTGGCTCCCCGGCGTCGTCTCCGGCACGGCGGTCGCCGCCTTCGCCCTCAGCGAGCCCGACGCGGGCTCGGACGCGGCGGCCCTGTCCCTCACGGCGGCCCCGGCCGCGTCGCGGCCCGCCGCGGGGGAGCGCGGGGCCCCGGCGGGGGAGGCCACGGGGAGCGGCACGAGCACGGCCCCGTCGGCCGAGTCCGCCTGGGCCACCGAGGGCACCGGCACCGTCCGGGCCCGGTCCGACGCCGGACACGGCACGGGGGCGACTCCGCCCGGCCGGGACGCGGTGACACCGGCCGCCGAGGACGACGCGATGCTGCCCGCCCCCGGCGACCGCGCGGGAGCGGCCGGCGCCCCGTCGGACCCCGTCGCTCTGGGCGCCGATCCCGACGGTGGCTCCGGCTGGCGGCTCACCGGCGAGAAGTGCTGGATCTCCAACGCGCCCGAGGCCGACTTCTACACCGTCTTCGCCCGCACCACGCCCGGCGCCGGCGCCCGCGGCGTGACCGCCTTCCTCGTGCCCGCCGACCGGCCCGGCCTCTCCGGCAGCCCGCTCGACATGCTCTCGCCGCACCCCATCGGCGCCCTCGTCTTCGACGCCGTGCCCGTCACCGCGGACGACGTGCTCGGCGAGCCGGACCGTGGCTTCCGGGTCGCGATGGACACCCTCAACCTGTTCCGGCCCAGCGTCGGTGCCTTCGCCGTCGGCATGGCGCAGGCCGCCCTCGACGCCACCGTCGCGCACACCACCGCCCGCGACGCCTTCGGCGGCAAGCTGCGCGACCTCCAGACCGTCGCCCACCAGGTCGCCGAGATGTCCCTGCGCACCGAGGCCGCCCGCCTGATGGTGTACGCGGCGGCGACGGCGTACGACCAGGGCGCCCCGGACGTCCCGCGGCGCGCGGCGATGGCGAAGCTCCTCGCCACCGAGACCGCCCAGTACGTCGTCGACCGGGCCGTCCAGCTGCACGGCGCCCGCGCCCTGCGCCGCGGCCACCTCCTCGAACACCTCTACCGCGAGGTGCGCGCCCCCCGCGTCTACGAGGGCGCGAGCGAGGTGCAGCGCGGCATCATCGCCAAGGAGCTGTACCGCACGCACGACACGACGACCGAGGAGGCCGGTACATGACCGCCGAACGGGTGAACCCGCCCGAACTCTCCCCGCCCACCGGCTTCTCCCACGCCGTCGTCGCCACCGGCACCCGCGTCGTGTTCCTGGCCGGCCAGACCGCCCTGGACACCGACGGCAAGGTCACCGGCGACACCCTCCCCGCCCAGTTCGAACAGGCCCTCAGCAACCTCCTGACCGCCCTGCGAGCCGCCGGCGGCACCCCCGCCGACCTCGCCCGCGTCACCGTCTACGCCACCGACGTCGCCGCCTACCGCACCCACGCCGCCGACCTCGGCCGCACCTGGCGCCGACTGGCCGGCCGCGACTACCCGGCGATGGCGGTCGTGGAGGTCGTACGCCTCTGGGACGAACGAGCGATGGTGGAACTCGACGGCTTCGCCGTACTGCCGTAAAACCCAGTGCCCCAGTGCCCTCTGCCGCGAAGGGCGCGTCCGTCCCTAGGGCCTGTCGGCGGACCATGCCGCAGACGTGGGGTCTGGCACGCACATCTGCGGCGTTGTCGTCGGTTGCCAGGGCTCCGCCCTGTCGCCCTCCTCCGCCTTGCAGCTGCACGCACCAGACCCCACTCACCGGCGTCGATGAGGCGCTGCGGCTTTCCTGCGACCTGATCCGCCGACAGGCCCTAGAGTTCCGGCATGCCGGACATCGAACTGAGCGCGGGGACCATCGAGTACGAGGACACCGGCGGGGACGGCCCGGTCGTCGTGCTCCTCCACGGTCTCGTCCACGACGCGACCGTCTGGCGCGGGGTCCTCGCCGACCTGCGCGCCGACCACCGGGTGATCGCGCCGACCCTGCCCTACGGCTCCCACCGGCGGCCGCTGACCCGGCCGCCCACGCCGGACCTCGTCAACGAACTGATCGCGGAGTTCCTCGGCCGCCTCGACCTGACCGACGTGACCCTGGTCGAGAACGACTGCGGACGCGCCCAGACGGTGGCGGCCCGGCACCCGGAGCGGCTGGCACGGCTGGCGCTCGTCGCGTGCGAGGCGTTCGACAACTACCCGCCGGGACTGCCGGGAAAGCTGATCGGCGTCGCCTGCCGGCTGCCAGGCGGCGTGCCCCTGCTGGTCCGCACCCTGGGCCTGAAGCCGCTGCGCCGCCTCCCCGTCGGTATCGGCGCCCTCACCAAGCGGCCCGTGCCGGACGCGGTCGTCGACGGCTGGCTGCGCCCCCTGCGCACCGATCCGGCGATCCGCCGCGACTTCCGGCACTACAACACCCACGTCCGCGGCGACGAACTGCTGGAAGCCGCCCAGGGGTTGCGGAGGTTCGACCGGCCCGCGCTCGTCGTCTGGGCGACCGAGGACCTGATGATGCCCCGCGCCCACGGCCGGCGCCTGGCCGAACTCCTCCCGCAGGGGCGGCTGGTGGAGGTGGAGGACGCCCGGACGCTGATCCCCGAGGACCAGCCGGAGCTGCTCGCCTCCCTGCTGCGGGAGTTCATCGCCGAGAAACGCTGAGCCGAGAAACGCTGAGCCGGGAAACGCTGAGCGGCACCCGGCGGACGGTCGGGCTCAGGCCGCCATCGCCAGGCGCCCGGCGGGCATCCGGCGCGGCGCGACCACCCGGCCGTCGG
The DNA here is from genome assembly GCF_042263835.1 of Streptomyces sp. NPDC056128. Taxonomy (NCBI): domain Bacteria; kingdom Bacillati; phylum Actinomycetota; class Actinomycetes; order Kitasatosporales; family Streptomycetaceae; genus Streptomyces; species Streptomyces sp. NPDC056128. Next base: position 53,616 of record NZ_JBHJVQ010000034.1, read on the forward strand.
GCCGCAGCTCACCGGTGTCGTCGAAGACGATCGTGCCGTCGCACAGCAGGTTCCACCCCTGCTCCGGGTGGGCGGCGACGATGTGCGCGGCGACGGAGTCGGCAGGGGAGCCGGCCGCGAGGCAGGAAGACCGGTGGGTACACATGGCGCACCTCCACGTCGGGAGACCGTCCCGTCGTCGGGACCGTCGCATGAACAGACCGTGCGCCCGCCGGGAACTCATCGCCAAGACCCGGGCGACAAGCGTGACAACACCCGGACAACCCGGCGACGGTTCACGGACGGCGGCCGACGCGGACTCGCCACCGAAGGGGTGACGGTCACCGGCACCGGCCCGTCCGCCCGGTACCAGTGGAACACCCCATTCCGACCGATCGGGAGGTCCCCCCATGCCCGTACGATCCGCGGTCCTCGCCGCGGCCGCCGGCGCCGCCCTGTTCCTGCAGGCCGCCCCCGCCGCGACGGCGGCACCCGCCGACACCCAGCTCGTCACGGAGTCCGTGACGGTCGACCGGACCGGCCGCGTCGCCGCCGACGGCACCGTCACCCTCTCCGGCACCTACCGCTGCACCGACGCCACCGGCGCCGTCTTCGTCAGCTCCTCGCTGCGTCAGGGCGACTCGTCCGTCCGCCACGGCATCGGCGGCACCCGCGCGGTCTGCGACGGCGAGGAGCACCGCTGGGTCAACACGGGCACGCCCTCCGCCGACGCGTTCAAGCCCGGCAAGGCCCACGTCGAGGCGACGCTGATGGAGCTGCGGACCACGAGCGGCCTGCCGCTGCCGAGCTTCCACGCGCGGAAGGACCAGGACGTGAAGCTGGTGGCGGGCTGAGCGGACGGCGCCCAATTCCTCCACCACTTCCCGGAGAAAGAATTACGCATTCGTTCTCCGGCAGGCGGCGGGGAGAAATTGGGCGCCTTTCGCGCCTTTCGGAAGCGCTGTTTCAGTCCCCGTGATCAGTCACACAGCGTCATGTTCGCTTCTTGGGGCCCGTGCCGGGCCGCGGTGCGCGCTGGGTGCTCTGCCGCTGCTGCGGAAGGGACACCGGGTCCTGACCCGCCGTGTCCGCCGCCTCGTCGCCCGGCGCGGCCGCCGCCCGCTGCCGGTGGCGCGGCACCGCCCGCCGGGGCGGCCGGGTGAGCGTGATCTGCCGGACGATCTGCTGGAAGCAGACCAGCGAGGCGAGACCCGGCAGCGCCGCGGCGGCCCCGTCGTTGACCGTGCGCGGCGCCTCCGCGACGCACAGCAGCATCGCGATGGCCGAGAACAGCAGGACGACGGCCCAGGAGTGGACCGCGCGGCGCTGGTGCAGGGCCGACCGCAGCACCGCCAGCGACGCCACCAGCCAGGGCCCGTAGACCAGCAGCGGCCACCAGGACACGACGCTGCCGCGCGTACGCGTGACGGCGGCCAGCCGCAGCGGCTCGTAGGCCACCATGCCGCCGAACAGGCTGACGGAGGCCGCGATCACCGCGGCCAGCGCCGCCACGAACAGGCTCGCGGCGCGCAGCCGGCTCACCTTCGGGCGGCGGACGCGGCGGTGACTGGTGGGCGCGTCTCTCAACGGGGGCAGTTCCGCGGTGATTTCCTGCAGATTGCTCAGCGGCGTGCCCGGCACCGGAGAGATCGCCGAGGTGTCCGTGGCGTACGGGACGGCGGGTTGCTGCTCCACCGCGTCCTGGAGCAGGAACGCGAGTTCCTCGGCCGGGTCCCAGCCGGGTTCGGGCGGGACGAGGGTTTCCCGGAAGGCTTCCTCGGGCGCCCGGTGCCGCCCGGTGCCCATGGTGCCGAACGAGCCTTCGCCGTACGGCATGTGCGGGTAGGTGTGTTCTTCGTGCACGACGCGCCGGTCACTCCGCCCGGGGGCACGTCAGGGAGGACTGCGCCCTGCCCCAGCGCTCGGCGAGGCCGGTCTCCAGTTCCGTCATGACGTCCAGGAAGCGTTGCAGGACCGGTTCGGTCACCCGGAGAGGAACGGGGTGCCCGCCTCTGGTCAGGGTTCCGTCACTCGGTGACGGAAAGTGATCTTTGCCGGGCCTGTAGGTGTACGGGCCGAGCGCCGTCAATTCCCCGTGTTCCTCGGTCATATCCGAAGTAACGTCTGCCTACTCCGTCGGATGCGCGGCAGTCGAGTGAACGATTTCTGCGATACTTACCCAATCCCGAATTCACACCGGCTCGGTCCCCGCGCGCTTGTCGGCGGTCGCGGCGGGTGAGGCTGCCTCCCCGGTGAGGTGCGCCAGTGAGCCGATGAGGCGCTCGGCGATGTCCGGGGGCCAGGGGAACGACGGGGCCGCGGCCCGCTGGTGGGCGAGGCCGTGCAGGCCGAGCCAGAGCGCGACCGCGTCGGCGGCCACGTCGGTGCTGGTTGCGGAGCCCTCGTCGGCACAGTCCCCCAGGGCCTCGGCGAGCAGTCGCATGCTCGCCCGGCCGAGCGCCGCGAGATCCTCCGCGCCGACCGAGCCCTGCTCGGGGTCCGGCATCCAGATCCCCCCGAACATCGTCCGGTAGCGCCCCGGGCGGACCGCGGCGAAGTCCAGATAGCCCCGGCACAGGGCGGTCAGCCGCTCCCGGGGCGAGCCGCCCGCGGCGTTCACCGCGTGGCGCAGGTCTGCCTCCAGGGCCGCGAAGTCGTTGCGCACCACGGCCAGCATGATGGCCGGCTGGTCCGGGAAGTGCCGGTAGATCGAAGGGGCGGCGATCCCGACCCGACGGGCCACCGAGCGCAGGGTGACGGCCCTCTCGTCGCCGGTCTCGTCGAGCAGGTCCACCGCGGCCCGCACGATGTCGTCGCGCAGGCGGGCGCCCTGCCCACGGCGGTTACGGGTGCGGGTGCGTGTTGCCGTGTCGTCTCCCATGCCCATCACCTTACAGCGCGAAGTTTATGACCGTAAGGCTTGCGAGCCTGCGACTTACGTGCGTAGCCTTACGGTCGTAAGTTCAACACGGCGAAAGCGGAGAGAGCCATGGGCAGCAGCACGTTCACCGGCACGGTCACCGAAGTCCTCCTGCCGGGCAGGGTCGAACCGGACGGCCTTCAGGTCACCCGGCGCGAACTCCCGGCACCCACCGCCGGCCGCGTCGTACTGCGCATGGACGCCACGGGAGTCTCGTTCGCCGAACAGCAGATGCGCCGGGGCAAGTACTACGACCAGCCGCCGTTCCCCTTCGTCCCCGGATACGACGTCGTCGGCACCGTCACCGAGGTCGGCCCCGGGGTGGACGCCGGGCTGGTCGGCCGCCGGTTCGCCGCGGTGACCAAGACCGGCAGCTGGGCGAGCCACCAGATCGTCGACGCCGCCGACCTGGTGGCCGTACCGGACGGAGTGGACCCGGCGGACGCCGAGACCGTGGTGGTCAACGGGGTCACGGCCTGGCAGATGCTGCACCGGACGGCCAAGGTCCGCTCCGGCGGCACCGTCGTGGTGCTCGGCGCCAACGGCGGCGTCGGCTCCACGCTCGTCCAACTGGCCCGGCACGCCGGGATCAAGGTGATCGGCACGGCGTCCGCACGCCACCACGACGCCCTGCGGGCGCTGGGCGTGACCCCGGTCGAGTACCGCGACCCGGACATGTACCGGCGGATCCGCGAGCTGGCGCCGGACGGCGTGGACGCGGTCTTCGACCACGTGGGAGGCGCCGGGGTGGTGGAGTCGTGGCGGCTGCTGCGCCGGGGCGGAACGCTGGTCTCGTACGGCACCGCGGCGACCAAGGACAGCGAGGGCGGCTCCCAGGTGCCGGTGCTGAAGCTGTTCGCCCGGCTGGCGCTGTGGAACTGCCTGCCCAACGGCCGCGGGGCCCGCTTCTACAACTTCTGGGCGGGCAGGAGCCGCCGCCCGGACGTCTTCCGGAGCCGCCTGAACGAGGACCTCACGCAGGTGCTGCGGCTGCTGGCCGACGGGGTCTTCACGCCGACGGTCGCGGCCCGCTTCCCGCTGTCGGACGCCGCCGCGGCCCTGACGCTCGCCGAGTCGCGCACGGTCGCCGGGAAGGTCGTCATCGTCCCCGACGCGACCGCCTCGTGAACCGGACGCCCGCCACCCCGCCACCGCGCCAACCCACCGCACGGCCCTGCCCCTTACCCCTCGCCCCCTGAACCGGAGAAGACCGCCATGACCACCGTCGCCCTCATCGAGCCCGCCCCCGTCGCCGCCCTCCGCCCCGGCGACGTCGACAACCGCGCCACCTACGTCAGCTTCGGACTCGCCTACGTCCTCGGCCACGGCGCCGCCGCGCTGTCCGGCGGCACCGATCCGCTGGTCGGCCTGCCCGGGTGGCTGCCGATGACCCTGCTCGGCGCGGGCCTCGCCACCGGCACCGTCTGCGCCACCGTGGCGGCCCTCCGCGCCCAGCGCGGCGTCGGCGCGGCGGAGCTCCTGAGCGGCAGACTGCTCGGTCTCTCCTGGGTCGTGGCCTTCGCCGCCCTGTTCCTCGCCATCACCGGCCTCACGGCCACCATGGACGCGCCCGACCTGTCCGCGACGCTCTGGCCCACCGGTTCGGGCCTCGTCGTCGGCCTGATCTACCTCGCCGAGGGCGCCGCCCGCCGCAACGTCCTGCACTACGCCCTGGGCACCTGGCTCGCGCTGGTCTCCACCACCGCCCTCTTCTTCGGCACCCCCGGCCTCTTCTGGATCCTCGCCCTCGCCGGAGGCACCGGCTACGCCGTCGCGACGGCCCTGGAACACCGACGAGTGACCCGGGGATGACCCACCGCGCCACCGGGGTGCCGGCCCCGACCCCGAACGGTGACTGTCCCGTTCCTTTGAGTGAGGCGCCCGTCTCCGCAGGGTGACGATAGGTGACCGCCGGGTGACCGGCTCTGTGAGGGCGCGCACAGGGCTCACGTCACACCGGGCCGGGGTTAGTAGACGACCGACGGCCCTCGCCCGCGTGGTTGCCAGCCGTCCGGGCGGTCATGCGGCCGGTCTGCGAAGCGGCGTAGTAGGTCACACACTTGTCGCGGCGCCCGAGCGTTCCGCAATGTGTTCGGCGTACCGGGGAGCCGAGCGCCGGGACCGGACGGGAAGAGCCCGTCCGTGATCCAGACACCGGCCCTGATGACGCGAAGCCGCGTCCAACGCGGACACCGCGTCGCCGACCCCCCGTCGGCCTCCCCATCACGTTCCCGAATGGAGAGGTACACCCATGCACGCCATCCTGCGCCGTCCCAACATCCGCAAGTCCGCCGTGGCCTCCCTCGCCGCCGCGGGCGCCGCCGCCGTCAGCCTCACCCTCGTCCCGAGCCCGGCGCACGCCGCCGAGCCGGCCAAGGCCTCCTCCGCGCAGACGCAGGCCCAGACCGACAAGATCGAGGCCATCGTCAAGGCCGGCGAGAAGAAGCACGGCGACGACCTCGACGGCTGGATCCGCACCGCCCTGGACGTCATGGACGCCAAGAACATCCCGGGCTCCTACGAGGGCCTGCACCGCAACATCATGCGCGAGTCGTCCGGCAACCCGAACGCGCAGAACAACTGGGACGTCAACGCCCAGAACGGCATCCCCTCGAAGGGTCTGCTCCAGACGATTCAGCCCACCTTCGACGCCTTCCACGTCAAGGGCACGAAGGACTCCATCACGGACCCGGTCGCCAACATCGTCGCCGCCTGCAACTACGCGGCCGACAAGTACGGCTCCATGGACAACGTCGACTCCGCCTACTGACCGGCGGACTCACCGACCGCCTGAGCCCCAGGGACACCGGTCCCGCGCGGAGGCCGGCGGGGCCCAGGCAGCACGGCGGGGCCGGAGGGACGACGCGTCCCTCCGGCACCGCCTGCGTCATGCGGGGTCCGGTGAGCGCACGAATCATCCGCTGCCTCGCGTCGCCCCCGCGGCATCCACAGCGGCAGCGACGAAGGAGGCGACCAGGCTGCGGCGGTCGTCCTGGGACCATGCGAGGACGAGTTCACTGTGGGGGGCATCGGTTACGGGCCGGTGGACGAGGTCGGGGTGCATGGGCTGGGCCAGCGAGCGCGGCAGGATCGCGACGGCGCGTCCCAGCCTGATCATCTGCAGGGCTTCGACCGCGTCCGTGACCTCGGGCCCGGGCCGGGCCTCGGGTGCTCCGGTCCAGCGCACGCCTTTCCAGCGTGGCAGTGTCTCCTGGGCGAGGTCGGCGAGAGTGATCTCTGAGCGAGAGGCGAGCCGGTGGTCCGGCGGCAGGATCGCGACACGTCCTTCGACCGTCAGGATTTCGTGGTCCAGGCCGGTCATGTCGTCGAACGGCACGTACAGCAGGGCAACATCGGCGCGGCCGTCGCGGACGTAGTCGGCGCGGTCGGTGGCTCCGCCGAAGAGGATGTCCACCTGGCGGGCGTCGGGCCGACCGGCGTAAGCGGCCAGGATGCCGGACAGGAGGTTCGCGTCACCGCCGGGTTTGATCACCAGGCGAAGACGGGCTTGCTGATCACCGGCCCGGCGTGTCTTCTCGGCAGCCGCGCTGACAGCGTTCAGGGCGTGCCGGCCATGGTGCAGCAGTGCTTCGCCGGCGGGGGTGAGGGCGACGTGCCTGCTGGAGCGCTCCAGAAGCTTCACTCCGAGCCGGGATTCCAGGCGCCGGATCGCTTTGGACAGGGCGGGCTGTGCGATCGCCAGGCAGGCCGCGGCGCGACCGAAGTGCAGTTCCTCGGCGACGGCGACGAAGTACTCCAGTTCGCGGGTCTCCAATTCAGCCATGGCATAAGACTATCGGCCGATCCATTCCTGACAGGCATTGAACGCTAACGAATGGATCTTGGACGGACCCGGAGAATTCCTGTTTCTTGGAGGCATGATTCACCACACGATGATCGTGGCGTTCGACAATCCGATTCCCGCGAGCGAGCTGGACCAGTACCTCAAGGAGTTCGAGGAGCTCGCGAAGGGATTCGATCCGGTCGAGTCGGTCGCGGCCCGCCATCACATCCGCGTCCCGGGCGACGACCACGCCCCGGTGGCCATCGCCAGCGCCATCCTGCAGCTGCGCGTGCGCGACCTCGATGCCTTGAACGCGACCTTCGCCATGCCCGGGGCAGTCGACCTCATCAAGCGCTGGCAGTGCCGCCACCCGTACAAGGTGGTCTGGGTCAACCACGAGCCGCTGGAGTTAGCAGCTACGCAGGCAAGGCCGGCAGGCCGTCCCCCTCCCGCTCGGGTACGCGCAGCTCGGGGGAGGGGTAACGGCATTGGTTCTGCGGACTTTCAGATGTCCCGGAAGAGACCAGCGAGCGCTGTGACCTGCCGCGATGGGCGCGTCGTGCCTGCTGAGCTGCGCGTGTGGACTTTCGGTTGTTTCACGCTCGTGCCGGTTGATGGGGCCGGAAGTCCCAGAAAAGTCCCAGAGGACTCCCGCGGCTGACGGACGCTTTCGACCCTATTCGGGGGTGAGGCGGGGCGGCGTGGGCTGGAGGCCGTGCACCGAGTGGCCCGGCCGAGGAGCCGCGCGAGCGATGAGCCGGCTTCTCAGACCCGCGGGAACTCCGGAGCGATGCCGAGAGCCGGAGCGATGGCCCGCCAGATCGTCGCCTGTGCCGTGTCGAGACCGACCCGCGGATCGTCCAGCATCAGCCGGATGCCCAGTCCGTCGCTCAGCGCGAGAACCAGCGTGCTCGTCGCGGCGATGTCGCAGTCGGTGAACTCGCCGGAGTCGACACCCCGCTCCAGCGCTCCGCCGACCCACGTGTGCAACTGGTCGTACAGGTCGACGGCGAGGTGCTGAGCCGCCTTGTCGCGCAGCGCACGAACCCAGAGCTCCTGCCAGAGTTTCCAGTCCTGCCGGAGTTCCGGGTCGGTGGGCAGCAGGCTGCGCACGATGCGGGCCAGGACGACAGCGGCCGGAACCGCATCGCCATCCCCTTCGACCTCGGTTCCGGTCTGGGTGAAGGAATGCGTCATCGCCTCGGCGAAGAGCTTCTCGCGGGTGTCGAAGTGGTAGTGCAGCAGCGCCTTCGACACACCGGCGTGCTCGGCGACCTTGCGCATGCTGACGTTCTCGAAACCGATGTCGGCGATCACCTCACAGGCGGCGTTGAGGATGCGCTCACGCGTCTCGAGTGCGCGTTCGGCCTTGGTCACGTTGCTGCTCCCGTATCGGCGCCCGTGGGGTCGGTGGGCCTGGTGGCCGGTTCCGTCAGGCATCATCTTCGCGTACCGCGCCTCGGCTCCGGCCGTCGGGGACGCGACGTTCATGGGTAGGTGTGGAAGCCCCTGCCCGACTTGCGGCCGAGCAGACCCGCCTCCACCATCCGGGCCAGCAGCGGCGGTGGGGCGTACAGCGGCTCCCGGAACTCCTCGTACATCGACTCCGCGATGGCCCGGGTGGTGTCAAGACCGATCAGATCGGCCAGCGCGAGCGGCCCGAGGGGGTGGGCGCAGCCCAGTGTCATCCCCCGGTCGATGTCCTCGACCGACGCCGTGCCGGACTCGGCCATCCGCACGGCGGCCAGCAGGTACGGGACGAGGAGGGCGTTCACGATGAACCCCGCCCGGTCCTGCGCCCTGATGACCTGCTTGCCCAGGACTCCGGCGGCGAACGTCTGCGCGCGACCGGCCGTTTCCTCGCTGGTGAGCAGGGACGGCACCAGTTCGACCAACGGCAGCACGGGGACGGGATTGAAGAAGTGGAGGCCGACCACCTGCTCGGGGCGCGAGGTGGCCGCGGCGAGCCGGACGACCGGGATGGAGGAGGTGTTGGTCGCGAGGATCGCGTCGCGGCGTTCCACGGTCGCATCGAGTTGGGTGAAGACCTCCAGTTTGGCCCGTTCGTCCTCGGCGACCGCTTCGACGACGAGATCGCGGTCCCCCATCCGGGTCATGTCCGTGGTCACCGCTATGCGGTTGAACGTCGCCTCGCGTTCGGCGGCGGACAGCTTTCCGGCGACCGCGGCACGCTCCAACGAACCGGCGATCCTCTTGGCGCCGGCGTCCGCGGCCGCCCGGCTCGTCTCGACCACCACGACGTGATGTCCGGCCCGGGCACATACTTCGGCGATACCGGAACCCATCAGGCCGCAGCCGACGATCCCAATCCGTTCCACATCGGTCATCGGTTCTCCACCCACTGGGTACCGGCGGGCAGCGTCTGCCCGGCTCTTCTTGCAGGGGACGTCGGTGGTCCCGTCCGTGGGGATGCCGGCCGGGACCACCGCCTCGCGGTCACACGGAGTACGGCATCTCCAGAACGCCCGGGCCCCGCTTGACGAGTTCGCCCGCGATGATGAGGCGCTGGATCTCGGAGGTGCCTTCCCAGATGCGGTCCACGCGCAGCTCGCGGTAGAGACGCTCTACGGGGTAGGAGCGGTCGTAGCCGCGGCCGCCGAAGATCTGCAGGCACCGGTCGATGACGCGGCCGGACGCCTCACTCGCCGACAGCTTGGCGATGGCCGCCTTGGCGTGCAACGTCTTGCGGTCGGCGCTGCCCTCGGTGACCTCCCACGCGACCTGGTGGGTGTAGGCGCGGTTGACGGCGATGTCGACGGCGCAGTCGGCGAGCATGCCCTGGATGAGCTGGAAATCGGCGATGGGGGAGCCGAACTGGCGGCGCTCGACGGCCCAGTCGCGGGCCAGTTCCAGTGCCCGCTCGGCGGCGCCGATGGTGCGTGCGGCGATCATCAGCCGTTCTTCAGTGAACCAGGAACGCGTGATGTCGTAGCCGCTGCCCACCCCGCCGAGTACGGCGTCCTCGGGGACGTGCACGTCGGTGAAGGTGAACTCGGGGTGCTCGTAGACGAAGGTGTGCATCCAGCGGGGCACGCGGGTCATCTCGATGCCCGGCGTGTCCTTGTCGACGAGGAACAGGGTCGGTGCCCCCTCCTCCCCGGCGGCGGCCAGCACGATCACGAAGTCGGCATGGTCGCCCACGGTGACGAACCACTTCTCGCCGTTCAGCACCCACCCGCCGTCGTCGGCCCGGGTCGCCGTGGTCCTGATGCTCTGCGGGTCGGAGCCGGCCTCCGGCTCGCTCACCGCGTAGCAGTCGCGGCGCTCGCCCCGGATGACGGGGACGAGGTAGCGCTCGCGCTGCTCGGGGGTGCAGAAGCTCAGGGCGTTCGCCGGGCGCCACACCATGTCCCACAGTGCGCCGGTGAGCCGCCCCAACTCCTCCTGGACGGTTGCCTGTTCCAGGATGGTCAGTCCCGCGCCGCCGCACTCCTCGGGCATGTTGACGGCCTGCAGGCCGCTGCCGAGCACCGCGTCGCGGATCTCGGCGTGGGCCTTCGGGGGCAGTCCGTTGTTCTCCTCGCAGTCGAGCTCGTATCCCATGATGAACTCGGTGAGGCCGCGTGCGGCGGTCTTGAGCTCCTGCTGACGGGCGGTGAGCCGGAAGTCCATGTCAGTCCTCAGAGGTTGTGTCGGTGCAGAAGTGACGGGGGTGAGGGCACGGGCCGTCAGTCGAGGACGGGCAGCGCGAGTGCCCGGGTGCCGCGCTTGATGAGCTCGTTGGCGATGATGAGGCGCTGGATCTCGGAGGTGCCCTCCCAGATGCGGTCGACGCGCAGTTCGCGGTACATGCGCTCGACGGGGTACGAGCGGTCGTAGCCGCGCCCGCCGAAGATCTGCACACACCGGTCGATGACCCGGCCGGCGGCCTCGCTCGCCGCGAGCTTCGCCGTCGACGCCTTGGCGTGCAGGGTCTTGCGGTCGGTGTGGGGCTGGTCGGCTTCCCAGGCGACCTGGTGGGTGTAGGCGCGGTTGACGGCGATGTCGACGGCGCAGTCGGCGAGCATGCCCTGGATGAGCTGGAAGTCGGCGATGGGGGAGCCGAACTGGCGGCGCTCGACGGCCCAGTCGCGGGCGAGCCCCAGGGCGCGTTCGGCGGCGCCGATGGTGCGGGCGGCGATCATCAGGCGTTCGTCGGTGAACCACTCCTTCGTCAGCTCGTAGCCACCTCCGACGCCGCCGAGCACGTCCTCGTCGGGGACGAACACCTTGGTGAAGGTGAACTCGGGGTGCCCGTTGACCGCGGAATGCATGAACCGGGGCACGCGCGTCATCTCGACACCGGGCGCCTGCTTGTCCACGAAGAACAGGGTCGCTGCCCGTTCCGGTCCTGCGTCGGCCTGCACCAGCAGGAAGTCGGCGATGTCACCGCAGGTCACGAACCACTTCTCGCCGTTCAGCAGCCAGCCGCCGCCGGTACGGGTGGCGGTGCTCGTGCCCGAGGAAGGGTCGGACCCCGCGCCCGGTTCGGTCACCGCGAACGCGTCGAACCGCTCGCCGCGGATGACGGGCAGCAGATACTTCTCGCGCTGCGCCTCGGTGCCGTACGCCAGGACGTTGGCGGGTCGCCAGGGGATGTCCCAGAGGCAGTTGGTGACCCTGCCGAACTCTTCCTCGACGATGACCTGGTCCAGCAGGGACAGACCGGGCCCGCCCCACTCGGCGGGCATGTTGATCGCGTAGACACCGGCGTCGATCGCGGCGCGGGTCAGTTCGCGGATGGTCTCGGCGGGCAGCGGGCCGCCGGCCTCCTCGGACTGGTCCTCGTACCGCATCAGAAGCCTGGTGTAGGCGGCGGCACGCGACTTGAGGTCGGCCTGCTCGGGGGTGTAGCGGAAGTCCATGGTGTCCTCCGGGGCTTGGGTGGTGCGGACAGCAGGGGGCGGATCAGGCCAGGACGGCCCTGGCGTCGAGGGCCAGGGCGCCGTCCGGGCGCACCAGCAGTGGATTGACCTCGAGCTCGGCGATCTCCGGGTGCGCGGCGGCGACGGTGGTGATGTGCTCGATGACGGCCGCCGCGGCGGCGACGTCGACCGCGGGCCGGCCGCGGACCCCGTCGAGCAGCGCTGCGGTGCGCAGGCTTCGCAGCAGGGTTTCGGCCCGATGGGCCGCGACGGGAGCAAGCGAGAAGGCGACATCGTGCAGCGTCTCGGTGAGGACTCCGCCGAGCCCGACCATGGCGACCGGCCCGAACCGGGGGTCCCGGTTGACGCCCACGATCAGCTCGATCCCGTCCGTGAGGTCCGCCATCGCCTCGACCGAGTAGGAGGGCGCGCCGAGTCTGGCGTGCATGTCCCGGTAGGCGGCGAGGAGCGCGTCACGGCCGGCCAGGCGCAGGGCGACGCCGCCGGCGTCCGACTTGTGCAGGACGTGCAGGGCCTTCAGTACGTACGGACCGTCGAACTCCGCGGCAGCGGACAGGAGTCCGGCCTCGTCAGTGATCTCGCGCGCCGCCGGAAAAGGCACCCCGGCGGCGCTGAGCAGCGCCCGTACCCCGTGGTATCCGGAGTCCCGCAGCGTCGGGGCGGTCGGCGGCAGCGGGGTGACACCCCCCGCGCCACCGGCCTCGGGAACGGTCATCGCGGCCAAGGCGCGGGCGGCGTCCTCGGTGGCGGCGAACACCGGTATCCCGGCGTCGGCCAGCACCCGGCAGCTCGGCGACTGCGGGTACATCGACTGCACGACCAGGGGCTTCGGCGTCGCCCTGTGACGCGAGACGATCTCCCCGGCGGCCTCCAACTCCCCTGCGGCAAGCGCGGAACCGCCGGCCGGGCCGGCGCCGAGACCGGCCTCGGGGGTGGCGTACCCGCCGAAGTAGCCCGTCATCAGGACGGCGTCCACCTCGTCGGTGGCGAGCAGCCCCGCGACGGTGTCGGCGTACGAGCGGGGGTTCTGCTCTCCCATCCCGGCCAGGTCGACGGGGTTGCCGACCGAGGACTGCTCCCACAGCACGGCCCTCAGCCGTGCCTGCGCGGACGCGCCGAGTTCCGGCACCTCAAGCCCGGCGTCTTCGGCCGCGTCGGCGGCGACGGCGCCGTGGCCACCGCCGTCCGTGAAGACGGCCGTGCGCCGTCCGCTCGTACGCGTCCCGGCAGTAAGCGCGGCCAGGACGGTCGTCATCTCCCTCGGGGTGGAGACGAGTTCGACCCCGGCGTCGCGGCACGCCGCGGCGACGACGTCGGCCGATGTGGTGAGGGCTCCGGTGTGCGACTGGGCGCTGCGGGCCGAGGCGGCGCCGCGGCCCGCGGTCAGCAGCACGACCGGCTTGCCCGCCGCTGCCGCTGCCTCGGCGAACGCCCGGCCGTCGCCGAAGTCCTCGGCGTACACGGCGATGGCCGAGGTGGCCTCGTGCCGGGCGCAGGACTCGACGAGGTCCACGAGGGTGACGTCCGCCTGGTTGCCGAGGGAGACGAAGCGGGAGAAGCCCATGGTGTGCGGCGCGCCGCGGAGCTGGAGTTCGAGGGCGAGGTTGCCGCTCTGGCTCAGGAGGGCGACGCCGCCGGACGCGAAGGTGTCCGAGGCCAGATAGAGCTCGGTGGTGTTGTCCGCGATCCCGAAGCAGTTGGGGCCGACCAGGACGGCTCCGGCGGCGCGTACCCGCTCGGTGATCGCCCGCTGCCGGGCCAGTCCCGTGGGACCTGCCTCGGCGAAGCCTGCGGTGATGCCGACGATCGCCCGCGCGCCGCAGGCCAGTGCGTCGTCGACGGCGGCCTCGAAGCCTGCCCCGGGTACGGAGATCACCACCAGGTCGACGGGTTCGCCGATCTCGGCGAGGCCGGTGGAGGCGGTGCGGCCGAGGACGGTGCCGCCGCGGCGGTTCACCAGGTGCACGGGCCGTCGGCCGGGGGCTCGCAGCGCCTGGGAGGCCACCGCGTGCCCGTACTTCGCCGGGTCGTCGCTGGCGCCGACCACAGCGACGGACTTGGGGTCGAAGAGAGCGGTCAGGTCACGTCCCATGTCACTTCTCCAGTTTCAGCGCGGAGTTGGGGCAGCTCTCGGCACAGGCCCGCGCGGCCTCTTCCGCGTCGGGCGGGACGGCGACGGCGATGACGTTCGCGTATCCCCATTCGTCGAGTTCGACGAGGTCGGGGGCGGCTTCCTGGCACAGGCCGTATCCCTGGCAGCGGGTGGAATCCAGAAGGAGTTTCATGGTGTTCCTCATCTCGACGGCAGCGGGGCGGAGCCGGCCCGGCCGTCAGACCGGGACAGGTCCAGGACCTCCGGTACGGCCACGGCGAGGCGCCGGCCGCGCTCGGGCGGGCAGGAGGCACAGGCGGGGCAGAGCGTGCCGAGGTGGGACTCGACGCGTTCGGGGAAGGCGCGCAGGAGGCTGCCTGCGGTACCGGCGGCGGCGTCGAGCAGTCCGCAGGCACCGCGCCCGGGCAGTCCCTCGGACCACCGCAGCAGCTTGCTGACGGTGTCGGGACCGGCTGTTCCCGCGGTCAGTGAGTTCAGGGTGTCGCGGATCGCGGCCGTGCCGGACACGCAGACGCCGCACTGCCGCGCACTCTCGGCCGCGAGATGGCCGACGGCGTCGGCTGCGGTGGTGACGGGGCATTCGTCCGCGCCGAGGAAGCGGATCGCGCCGCAGCCCAGTGCGGTGTTCGCGGCGGCGAGGGTGTCGGGGGCGAGGGGGAGGTCCAGGGTGCGGGCGTCGACGAGTCCGCCGAACAGCCCGCCCATGAGTGCCCCGGTCGCATCGGGGGCGCCGTGCGCAGCGGCCAGTGTGCGCAGTGTGATGCCGTAGGGAACCTCGGCCAGTACCGGTTCCGTGGGTGCGCCGGACAGTGTCACCAGTGTGGAGCGGGCGACCCGTCGGCGCAGTTCCGGCCGTACGGCGATCAGGGCGATACGGGCCAGGGTCTCGACATTGGAGACCAGGGTCGCCTCGCCGCCGACCCCCTGCTCGAACGGGCGGGGCGGCTTGGCGGTGGGCAGTGCCGGTCCGCCGTTGATCCTGCGGACGACGGCCGTCTCCTCACCGGCGACGTAGGTGTGAGCGGTCTCGACGACCTCGATGGGAAACCGCGGTCTCCGTTCGGCGAGGGCCCGGCGGACGCTGTCTCCCGCCGCCGGATCGGACAGGTAGACGTAGCCGCGTGCGGCGCCGGTCATCGCGGCGGCGTGGGCGAGGCCGTCCAGGACGAGATGCGGCCGGGCCCGCAGCAGCCAGCGGTCCTTGGCCGAACCCGGCTCGCCCTCCTCTCCGTTCGCCACCACGACCGGAGCGCCGCCGCCCTCCCGGACGGCCCTCAGCTTCACCGCGGTGGGGAACCCGGCGCCGCCGCGGCCGCGCAGGCCGGCCTCGGTGATGTGGTCGAGCAGCACGTCCGGGCGGGTCACATCCCGGTAGCCACCCGCGGCGAGATAGGTCGCGGCCGTCTCGGTCACGTCTGGAGCGGCGCCGAGCAGAGAGACCGGCAGGTCCGGCATCAGGGATCGGATTCCGGTCATCCTCGGCCTCCTTCGGGTGGGCCCGGTAGGGGTACGGCGGTGCGCAGGGCGCGTACCGCCCTTTCGAGTGCTCCGCGGTCCGCCGCGGTCCGGTCGTATCCGGGTCCGGGAAGGCCGATGAGCATGCGGTGGTGGTCGAGCACCACCTCACCGGCGAGCAGTGCGGCCCGTCGGTCGCCCGGCCGTGAGCCGTCGGCGACGGCGGTCACGAGCTCGGTGACCTCGGTGAGGTAGCGGAGCCAGCTGTGCCGACTCCCGTGCAGGATCAGGCGCTCGACGCGGCGCCGCTCGGCGGCTGCCCGCTCCGGTGCCGTCGCGGCCGCACCGCGCGCACCGGTACGCAGGGCGGCGATGGCGGAGGGTAGTTCCCGTTCCGGTTCGGGGGTGAGCCCGAGCCAGACCAGGCGCCGATGACCGCTCATGCGTGCCTCCGGGGGATGGTGAAGCCGTCACGGCGCGCAAGCGGCGGGGAACCGAGGGTGCGACGAGCGATGCCCTACGGCTCACTGCTGCGGACGCGGGTGTCGTGCGACGGGATTCGGGATGCGAGCCCGGGCGGGGTGCCGGGGCGGGCTGTCTGCGTCCGGCCCGACGAAGGCGACGGAAGCGGGAAACGCAGGTGCAGCGACGTGAATCACGGTAGCTGACCGATCGGTCAGCGTACAAGTCTTGACGTGGTGGAAATCAGCCAGCAACCTGGCTGTCCGATCGGTCAGCATGGTCTCGGCGTCAGCCCCGCCCGGCCTGACCGCCCCTGGGTCGCCTCAACACCGAACGCCGCGTAGGCGGCAAGGAGGAGTCACCCGATGCAGCCTGAAGCCCCTGCTCAAGCACAGGGCCAGCCCGTCCCGGAGAGCTCCGGCCCCGGCCCCGGTCCCGCCCTGCCCGCTCGCTACTACACAGATCCCGACACGGCCGGCGCGGAGATGCGGCACATTCTCGCCAAGTCCTGGCAGCTCGTGTGCCACGAATCCGACCTCCCGGGCGTGGGCGCCCGGCTCGCCGCCACCGTCGCCGACCGGGAAGTACTGGTGGTCAGGACCGAGGACGGCAGCCTGGCCGCTCACCTCAATGTGTGCCGCCACCGCGGAACACGCCTGGTCACCGCCCCCGAACCGGCCGGCAAGGCGATTCGCTGCCCGTACCACGGCTGGACCTACAAGCTCGACGGAAGCCTCGTCGGCGCCCCGGAGGCGCGTCAGATTCCCTGCCTGGACAAGCCCAGGCTCGGCCTGCTCCCGGTCCGCGTCGAATCGTTCCTCGGCTTCGTGTTCGCCAATCTGGACCCGGTAGCCGTACCGCTGGCGAAGCAGTGTGCCGGCCTCGCCGAGGCGGTCGGCCGCTACGCCGGAACCGACCTGGTGCCCGTCGGCCGCAGCCGGATCCACGACCTGGCCGGCGCCGAGGTCCAGGAAGCCAACTGGAAGGTGGCCGTCGACAACTACCTGGAGGGCTACCACGTCCCGGTGGCTCACCCCGGCCTGATGCGGCTGCTCGACTACCAGAGCGCCACCACCGAGATCGAGGAGTCCTATGCCCTGTTCTCCTCGACTCTGCGGGACAAGCCGTCGTCGAACTGGGCCGAACGCCTCTACCAGCGCATCGCCACCCCCATGCCCGGCCTCACCGAGGCCGACCGCAGGGTCTGGCGCTACGCGGTGATCTACCCGAACACACTCCTCGACTTCTACCCCGACCACGTGCTTGCCTGGACCGCGATCCCGACAGCCGTGGACCGCGTGGCCGTACCCGGCGCTTGGTACACCCGACGGGGGACCAGCCTGCGCACCCGCATCGCCCGGCGGCTCAACATCCACATCGGCTGGATCACCAACGACGAGGACGCCGAACTCGTGGCCCGGGTGCAGAAGGGCCTGACCACCCCGGGCTTCGAGCCCGGCCCACTGTCCCGGCGCGAGTCGGCGGTCGGCTGGTTCGCCGGCCGCGTACGTGCCGACCTCGACGCCGCAGAGCAGTGAGCCGCTCCCGGTGAAGACAGCTGCCCGAGCCGGTGTGCCCCGCACCGCCTCGCGGCTTCCTGGTCGTGTACGGAGGCAGGCAATCCGTACACGCGAGACCGCACCCTGAAACAGCGCTCGCCCCGCCGTCCCCCCGCGGCACCTACGGAGAGGACCACCGATGTCCCCCGAGGCACCCCCACTGTCCAGGCGCTCCCTCCTGCGCGCAGGCACCGCCGCTACCCTCGGGCTCGCGGCCGCCGGCTGCGGATTCGCCGCCGAGGACCCGGCCGACAAGGCGGCCACGGAAGCACCCATCGACGTCAAGGTCGACGGCGACCTGGTCTATTTCAACTGGGCCGACTTCGTCGCCCCGGCCGTCTTCGAGGGCTTCGCGAAGGAGTACGGCGTCAAGGTCGTCCAGTCGAACTTCGACTCGATGGAGGGCATGGTCGCCAAGCTCAACGCCGGAAACCGCTACGACATCATCTTTCCCTCCGCGAAATGGACGCAGCGCCTGGTCTCCGGTGGCAAGCTGCGCCGGATCGACCACACCCGGCTGAAACACGCCGACTCCGTTTTCGGCCGCTACGACTACTTCGCCGACCCCTGGTACGACCCCCGCTCGGCGCACACCGTCCCCTTCCTCATGTACAAGACGGGCATCGGCTGGCGCAAGGACCGCCTCGGCGACCTGTCGGGCTCCTGGGACGACCTGTGGAACGCCAAGGCCAAGGGCAAGGTCTTCGTCCTCGACGACCGCGACGAGGTCCTCGGCATGGGTGCGCTGAAGCTGGGTCTCGGCCTCAGCACCACCGATGAGGGCGAGCTCGACCGCATCACCGACACACTGCGCTCGCTGCGCCCCCGGCTGCGCGGGTTCTCCAGCGACAGCTACAACAACCTGCTCAACGGCAACGCCGACATGACCCAGGCATGGAGCGGGGACATGGCCGCCATGCTCGCCCAGGCGAAGGACCCCTCGGTCTTCGGCTTCGAGACCGCGCGCGAAGGCGCCCAGGTCAACTCCGACTGCTACGCCATCCCCGCCAACGCTCAACACCCCGGCACGGCGATGCTTTTCATCGACTACATGCTCCGCCCGGAGAACGTGAAGAAGAACATCGAGTACATCGGCTACCCGATGCCGGTGCACGGCAGCGAGGACACCTACGCCCAGTTGGTGGAGCCGTTCCCGCAGTGTGTGGTCACCGCGGCCGACCTCAAGGACGAGCTCTACTTCCGCAACGGCAGCCCGGAGGGCGAAAAGGCCCGCGACGCCGCCTGGACCCATGTGAAGGCCGGCTGACATGGCACCACGTGATCAATCCAAGACATCCCGTTCCCGCAGCGGCCCCGCCGCCTCCGGTGCACGTCTGTGGACCTGGCTGATGATGCCCGGCACCCTGTGGATGACCGGCTTCCTCATCGCCTCCCTCCTCCTGGTGGCCACCCTCGCGTTCGGCACCACCGACCCGCTCGGAAACCCGCGGTTCGGCCGCAACTTGGACAACTTCGCGGCCCTGGCCGATCCCGCCTACAGCATCGTCCTGCTGCGCTCCCTCGGATACGCCCTCCTCACGTGCGTCATCTGCCTGGTGGTGGCCTACCCGGTCGCGTACGCCATCGCGCTGCGCGGCGGACGCTTCAAGAGCCTGCTGATCGCCGCGATCGTCGTCCCGTTCTTCGCCAACTACCTGGTGCGGATGTACGGCTGGTCGGTCGTCCTCTCCGACGACGGACCACTGCTGAACGCGCTCCGCGCGGTCGGGCTCGCCGACGGTGGCACCAAGATCCTCCAGACCGGAGTCGGTGTCGTGGCCGGACTGGTCTACGGCTTCGTCGTCTTCATGATCATCCCGTTGTACGCGGCGCTGGAGCGCATGGACGTCTCCCTCATCGAAGCGGGGCGGGACCTCTACGGCGGCCCGCTGCGGACCTTCTTCTTCGTCACCGTGCCCGCCACCCGGCAAGGAGCGGCGGCCGGCTGCGTCCTCGTCTTCCTGCCCGCCATGGGCGACTTCGTCAGTGCCCAGCTCATGGGAGGCCCCGACCAGATCATGATCGGCAACCTGATCCAGGACAAGTTCTTCCAGGGACAGAACTGGCCGCTCGGCTCGGCACTCACCATGCTGCTGATGGCTGTCCTGTTCCTCGGAATGCTCGGCTACCTGCGGCGCACCCGCAAGGACGAGGCGGAGGCGGCCCGATGACACTCCGCCCCGCCCTCCGGCCACGTCGCCGCGGAGCCGAAGGCAGACCCCGCTTCGCCATCGCCGTGGCAGCCGCGTTCTTCGCGCTCCTCTACCTCCCCATCGGCATCGTCGTCCTCTTCTCCTTCAACTCCCAGAAGTCGCTCACGGTCTTTGAGGACTTCAGCCTCCGCTGGTACTCGGCGTTCTTCCACGACGACGTACTTCTCGCCGCGCTCGGCATGAGCCTGCGGGTGTCCCTGGTGGCCATGGCAGGCTCCCTGATCCTCGGGGTGACCCTGGCACTGGGCCTGGTCCGTACCCGCAGCCGCCTCGGCTCCTTCGCCGGCCTGGTCATGCTCGTCCCGCTGATCACTCCGGAGATCGTCACCGGCGTCGCGGCGATGCTGCTCTTCAAGGGCATGGGCATCACCCTGTCCACCGGCACCGTCATGCTCGCGGAGATCACCTTCTCGATCTCCTACGTGACGGTCATCCTGCGCTCCCGGATCGCCGCCCTCAACCCGGAGGTCGAGGAGGCCGCGATGGACCTCGGAGCCACCCGATGGCAGGCACTGCGCCTGGTCACGGTGCCCGCCCTGCTCCCCAGCATTCTCGCGTCCGCGGTGCTGATCTTCGCGCTCGTCTTCGACGACTTCGTACTCGCCTACTTCACCACCGGCGTCGACCCGCAGCCGCTCTCCGTACGCATCTACTCGGCGATCCGGTTCGGCGTGCAGCCCACCATCAACGCCGTCGGCACCCTGATGCTCGCCGGATCCATCGGCCTCATCGCCCTCGCTCTCGCCATCCCGCGTCTGTTCGGCCGCCGCGGCGGCCTCGACCTGCTCTCCGGGAAGTGACACCCGTGACCACTACGACCACCACGACCACCGAGGCGCCGACGGACCCCCATCCCGCCGTCCGGCTCGACAGCGTCAGCAAGCAGTACGGCGACTCCTACGCCGTTCGCGACGTCAGCCTGGACATCGCGCCAGGCGAGTTCTTCTCCCTTCTCGGCCCCTCGGGCTGCGGCAAGACCACCTCGCTGCGGATGATCGGCGGCTTCGCCGACCCCACGGCCGGCACCGTGCTGCTCGGCGGCGACGACGTGACCGCGCTCCCGCCCAACAAGCGCAACGTCAACACCGTCTTCCAGAGCTACGCCCTGTTCGACCACCTCTCGCTCGCGGACAACGTGGCGTTCGGCCTCAAGCGCAGGGGAGTTCCCCGGGCCGAGATCCGTGAACGGGTGGCCACGATGCTGGAGCTGGTGCAGCTCGGCGGCTTCGCGGACCGCAAGCCCGGTACCCTCTCCGGCGGCCAGCGCCAACGTGTTGCCCTGGCCCGGGCGCTGGTCAACCGTCCCCAGGTCCTGTTGCTCGACGAGCCGCTGGCCGCCCTCGACCTCAAACTCCGCCGACGGATGCAAGTCGAACTCAAGCAGATCCAGCGCGAGGTCGGCATCACCTTCGTCTTCGTCACCCACGACCAGGACGAGGCGCTGACCATGTCGGACCGGGTGGCGGTGATGAACGGCGGCCGCGTCGAGCAGTGCGGCACCCCCGAGGACGTCTACGAACACCCGGCCAGCAGCTTCGTGGCCTCCTTCATGGGCACCTCCAACTTCGTCACCGGCACCTACCGTGGCGGCGAGGTCCACATCGAGCAGGGCCCCGCCCTCCCCGTCGGCCCGCGCCAAGGCGTCCCGGACGGCACCGAGGTCAGCCTCTCGATCCGCCCCGAGAAGATCTGGCTCTCCGACTTCGAGCCGGGGATGGCCAGGGTGAGCGGCGTGCTCCGGGAGACCGTCTACTCCGGCCCCACCACCACCTATCTCATCGAACTCGTCCCCGGCGTCACCGTTTCCGTACTGGAGCAGAACACCGACCGCTCCCGCATGGAGGACCGCTGGAGCGGCGGCGAGAGCGTCGAGATCGGCTGGAAGCCGGAACACTGCCTGGTCCTCGACTGATCCCGCCTGCCAGCCGCTGACCGACACCGACCGAAGGAACACCCATGACCCACGATGTCATCGTGCTCGGCGCCGGCCTCGCCGGCCTCGCCGCCGCACGTGACCTGTCCGTAGGCGGAGCCGACGTCCTCGTCCTCGAAGCCCGGGACCGGGTCGGCGGGCGCGTCGAACAGACCGAGTTCCCCGACGGCCGGCTCGTCCAACTCGGCGGAGAAGTCGTCGGCCGCGCCCACACCGCCTACCTCGCCCTGGCCGCGGAACTCGGACTCACCCTGATTCCCAGCTATGTCGCCGAGCCCGGGACCATCGCCCGAGCCACCCCCGAGGGCGTCTCGGCCGGTGACCCCCCACACTGGTTCGGTCCCGGCGACGACGACAGCCACCGGAAGGCCACCGCCGCCTTCGTCGCGCTCTCCGCGACCGTCGACCCGGACGACCCGTGGTCCCATCCCGACGCCACGGCCCTCGACCGGCTCTCGGTAGGCGACTGGCTGCGCGCCGAAGGCGCGACCCCGTCCGCCGTCCGCCTGTGGGAGATCGGCCAACTCGCCCTGGCGAGCGGCTCCTACGAACGGACCTCGCTGCTCGCCGCCCTGCGCAAGCACGCCGCCGTCCCCGGCGACGAGAACTCCGGCCACTACGACTACCTGGACTGGGAGGGCCTGCGCGTCGCCGAGGGGTCGGCAACCGTGGCCCTGCGCATGGCGGCCGGACTCGGGGACCGGATACGGCTCGGGGCCCCGGTCGAGGCGATCTCCGTACGGCCCGGCGGCTGCACGGTCCGCCTGGCCGGAGGCGAAACCCTCTCCGCCGGAGCGATCGTCTGCGCCCTGCCCGTCGGACCGCTCCGCTCGGTCACCGTGACGGGCGTCTCCGACGAGCGGCTCGCTTCCCTTCACAGGCAGCGCCAGGCGGTCGCCGCCAAGTTCGCCGCAGTCTACGAAAAGCCGTTCTGGCGCGGCCTCGGCCGGAGCGGCCTCTCCGAGTGCGAAGGGGTCCTCGGCAGCACCTGGCCGCAGAACGAGGGAGTTCTCTCCGCCCTCGTCCCGCCCGAACGCTACGGTGTCCTGCTCGGAATGCCCGACCGGCTGCGCGACAGGGAGCTCCTTCGCGACATAGCCCGTCTCTACGGCGAGGAGGCACACCAGCCGCTCGCCACCTACGTGCGCATGTGGGGTACCGACCCATGGACGCAGGGGTACGTCACCCAGTGGACCCCCGGAGACGTCATGGCCGTCGGCCCCCTGCACGCGACCCACGAACCACCCTTCTACGTCGGCGGATCCGACCAGTGGGTCGCCGGCTACATGGAAGGCGCCGTCCGCACCGGCCGCGCCGCCGCGAAGGAGGCACTGCGCCGTGGCTGAGTCCCGTACGGATCAGGCGATCCTCAACCACATCGGGGGAACCGACCTGCAGGCGGCCTCGGGCGAGACGATGGACCTCGTCGACCCCGCCACCGGCCAGGTGCACCGCAGCGCCCCGCGCTCCGCCCGCACCGACACGGACGCCGCCTGCAGAGCGGCGGCTGCGGCGTTCGAACGGTGGTCCGCCACCACCCCGGCCGAGAGGCAGCGCGCGCTGCTGCGCATCGCGGACGCCATGGAGGCCCGGGCGGACGACCTGGTGACGGCCGAGGCCGGTGACACCGGCAAACCTCCGGAGCTGTTCGAGACGGAAGAACTGCCCGCGGTCATCGACACCTTGCGCTACTTCGCCGGGGTCGCGCGGAACCTGCCGGGGGCCGCCGCGGCGGAGTACACCGAAGGCCGCACCTCTGTGCTGCGCCGTGAACCCGTCGGTGTCTGCGCCCAGATCACGCCCTGGAACTACCCGCTGATGATGGCGGCATGGAAGATCGCCCCGGCGATCGCGGCAGGCAACACGACCGTACTCAAACCGGCCGACACCACGCCCTCCTCGTCCGCGCTGCTGGCCCGGATCGCGGCCGAACACCTGCCCCCTGGCGTGCTCAACGTCGTGTGCGGCGACCGTGACACCGGACGGCTGCTCACCGCCCACAGGGACGTACGTCTGATCGCGGTCACCGGCAGCGTCCGTGCGGGCCAGGAGATCGCGGCCGCCGCGGCCATCGACCTCAAGCGGGTCCATCTGGAACTCGGTGGCAACGCCCCGGTCGTCGTCCACGACGACGTGGACATCGAGGCCACCGCCGCGGAACTGGCAGCGGTCGCGTACTACAACGCCGGCCAGGACTGCACCGCTCCCACCCGGCTCCTGGTCCACCACCGTATTCACGACGCGTTTCTCGCAGCCTTCGCCGCCCAGGCGGAGATTTTGCGTACCGGTCCGCCGGACGAGCCGGGCGCCGACTACGGTCCGCTCAACAACGCGACCCAGCTCGCCTCGGTTCAGGCTCTGCTGAGCCGCCTGCCGGAACACGCCGAGATCGTCACGGGGGGTTCGCGCGTGAGCCGGCCCGGCTACTTCCACGCGGCCACCGTCGTCGCCGGTGTGCGTCAGCATGACGAGATCGTGCAGGAGGAGATCTTCGGTCCCGTCGTCACCGTGCAGCGGTTCGGGGACGAGGCCGAGGCGCTGCGATGGGCCCACGACGTCCGGTTCGGTCTCGCCGCCAGTGTGTGGACCACGGATCACGACCGTGCGATGCGGGCGACCCGGGCGCTGCACACCGGGATCGTGTGGGTGAACACCCACGGCACCACCGTATCCGAGATGCCACACGGCGGAGTCAAACAATCCGGCTACGGCAGCGACCTGTCCATGACTGGCCTGCTGGACTACACCCAGGCCAAGCACGTCATGATCTGACGACCGCGCGCATGCCCGCACCGCCGCTGCGGGCGGCGGTCAGCCGTCCAGTACCGGGCCCGCGGTGTCGAGTGCGGCTCCCGCGTGATTGGCGAGTGTCACCGCCACGTGAGCAGGAGCAGGCCGACTCGCGGTCCAACACGGCCCTGAACCCGCTGAACGCCCTTCCCCGCCCGTGGAGGGTGGCACGTAGCCCGCCGCGGGCCCAAAGTCCCAGAGAAGTCCCAGAGATGCCGTCGCACCCCACCCTGACCCGCTACGTAGCAGGTCAGACGGGGTGCGGCATTCGTACATCAGATGTCCCGGAAGATATCGATCTGCGCCCCCACCGAGTTCAGCCGCTCGGCCAGGTCCTCGTAACCGCGGTTGATGACGTACACGTTGCGCAGCACCGACGTGCCCTCAGCGGCCATCATCGCCAGCAGGACGACCACGGCGGGGCGCAGGGCGGGCGGGCACATCATCTCGGCGGCGCGCCAGCGGGTGGGGCCCTCGACCAGGACGCGGTGGGGGTCCAGGAGCTGGAGGCGGCCGCCGAGGCGGTTGAGGTCGGTCAGGTAGATGGCGCGGTTGTCGTAGACCCAGTCGTGGATGAGGGTCTGGCCCTGCGCGGAGGCGGCGATGGCCGCGAAGAACGGGACGTTGTCGATGTTCAGGCCCGGGAAGGGCATGGGGTGGATCTTGTCGATCGGCGCCTCCAGTTTGGAGGGGCGGACGGTGAGGTCCACCAGGCGCGTGCGGCCGTTGTCCGCGAAGTACTCCGGGGTGCGGTCGTGGTCGAGGCCCATCTCCTCCAGGACCGCCAGCTCGATCTCCAGGAACTCGATGGGGACGCGACGGACCGTCAGCTCGGACTCCGTGACCACGGCGGCGGCCAGCAGGCTCATCGCCTCGACCGGGTCCTCGGAGGGGGAGTAGTCCACGTCGGCGTCGATGACCGGCATGCCGTGCACGGTGAGGGTGGTGGTGCCGATGCCCTCGACGCGGACGCCCAGGGCCTCCAGGAAGAAGCAGAGGTCCTGGACCATGTAGTTCGAGGAGGCGTTGCGGATGACCGTGACGCCGTCGTGGCGGGCGGCCGCGAGCAGCGCGTTCTCCGTGACCGTGTCGCCCCGCTCGGTCAGCACGATCGGGCGGTCCGGGCGCACCTGACGGTCGACCACCGCGTGGTAGTGGCCCTCGGTCGCCGCGACGTCCAGGCCGAACCGGCGCAGCGCGATCATGTGCGGCTCGATGGTCCGGGTGCCGAGGTCGCAGCCGCCGGCGTAGGGCAGCCGGAAGCGGTCCATGCGGTGCAGCAGCGGGCCGAGGAACATGATGATCGAGCGGGTGCGCACCGCCGCCTCGGCGTCGATGGCCTCCATGTCCAGCTCGGCCGGCGGCACGATCTCCAGGTCGGTGCCGTCGTTGATCCAGCGGGTGCGCACGCCGATGGAGTTGAGCACCTCCAGGAGGCGGTAGACCTCCTCGATGCGGGCCACCCGACGCAGCACCGTGCGCCCCTTGTTGAGCAGCGAGGCGCACAGCAGGGCCACGCACGCGTTCTTGCTCGTCTTGACGTCGATGGCGCCCGAGAGGCGTCGGCCGCCGACCACGCGCAGGTGCATCGGACCCGCGTAGCCCAGGGAGACGATCTCGCTGTCCAGCGCCTCGCCGATACGGGCGATCATCTCAAGGCTGATGTTCTGGTTGCCGCGCTCGATGCGGTTGACGGCGCTCTGACTGGTGTTGAGCGCCTCCGCAAGCTGTGACTGGGTCCAGCCGCGGTGCTGCCGGGCGTCACGGATGAGCTTGCCGATGCGTACGAGGTAGTCGTCTGCCATGAGGTTGAGGCTATCTCAGATATGAGATGGCGCCTCTCGGGGGGTCCGTTCGGGTGACGCGACGTCAAGCGCGCCTCAGCGGCGCTTGCTCGTGGTGGTGCGGCGCCATCCGAAAGGTCCGGGCAAATCCATCGATGTCGTACGACGTCCCGTGCTGCTGCGGGTGTGGCGCGGGCCGTTCTTGCCGCCGGTGGTGATGGACCACGAGCGCTTGTTGATGTTCAGGCGCACTCCGGGAAGGATTCGGAAACTCTTGCGGAATGTGAGGGGCATCGTGCCTCCGTCCGAGTAGTGCCGGGTGGTCCGGCAGGCATCGGATACCCCCGTTCGGCGTAGTGATGGCCGCACGGGTCACCCGGGTGGGAGGACGGTGGGGCGCACGCCACACAGTGCCCGGGCATGACCAGACCGCCCCCATGTACTAGAGTTATCTCGACATCGAGATATCTGCTGAGGCGCACCGCAGCCGCAGCCGCCGTCGGGTCTAGCGGTAAGGTTTACCTAACTTAGCCATACCTTAGCGGAAAGGCCAGGGCGGCGTGGCGGCAGGATGCGGTGGTACGCGCACATGAATGAAGGAGACTGTCGTGTCGGCGAACAGCTTCGACGCCCGCAGCACGCTGCAGGTGGGCGACGAGTCGTACGAGATCTTCCGGCTGGACAAGGTCGAGGGCTCCGCGCGCCTTCCCTACAGCCTGAAGGTGCTGCTGGAGAACCTCCTCCGCACCGAGGACGGCGCGAACATCACCGCCGACCACATCCGCGCCCTCGGCGGCTGGGACTCGCAGGCCCAGCCGTCGCAGGAGATCCAGTTCACGCCGGCCCGCGTGATCATGCAGGACTTCACCGGCGTGCCCTGTGTCGTGGACCTCGCCACCATGCGCGAGGCCGTCAAGGAGCTGGGCGGTGACGCGGCGAAGATCAACCCGCTGGCCCCGGCCGAGCTGGTCATCGACCACTCCGTGATCGCCGACAAGTTCGGCACCAACGACGCCTTCAAGCAGAACGTCGACCTGGAGTACGGCCGCAACAAGGAGCGCTACCAGTTCCTGCGCTGGGGCCAGACCGCCTTCGACGAGTTCAAGGTCGTCCCGCCCGGCACCGGCATCGTCCACCAGGTGAACATCGAGCACCTGGCCCGCGTCGTCATGACCCGCGACGGCAAGGCCTACCCCGACACCCTGGTCGGCACCGACTCGCACACCACCATGGTCAACGGCCTCGGCGTCCTCGGCTGGGGCGTCGGCGGCATCGAGGCCGAGGCCGCGATGCTCGGCCAGCCGGTCTCCATGCTGATCCCGCGCGTCGTCGGCTTCAAGCTGACCGGCGAGCTGACGCCCGGCACCACCGCCACCGACCTGGTGCTCACCATCACCGAGATGCTGCGCAAGCACGGCGTCGTCGGCAAGTTCGTCGAGTTCTACGGCGAGGGTGTCGCCGCCACGTCGCTGGCCAACCGCGCCACCATCGGCAACATGTCGCCGGAGTTCGGCTCCACCGCCGCGATCTTCCCGATCGACGACGAGACGCTGAACTACCTGCGCCTGACCGGCCGCAGCGACCAGCAGGTCGCCCTGGTCGAGGCGTACGCCAAGCAGCAGGGCCTCTGGCTGGACCCGAAGGCCGAGCCCGACTTCTCCGAGAAGCTGGAGCTCGACCTGGCGACGGTCGTGCCCTCCATCGCCGGCCCGAAGCGCCCGCAGGACCGCATCGTCCTCGCGAACGCCGCCGAGCAGTTCAAGCAGGACGTCCGCAACTACGTGGACAGCGTGGACGAGGCGGGCCAGGAGTCCTTCCCTGCCTCCGACGCCCCGGCCGTCGCCAACGGCGTGCCGTCCAACCCGGTCCCGGTCACCGCCCCCGACGGCACGACCTACGAGCTGGACCACGGTGCCGTGACGGTGGCCGCCATCACCTCCTGCACCAACACCTCCAACCCGTACGTCATGGTCGCCGCCGCCCTGGTGGCCAAGAAGGCGGTCGAGAAGGGCCTGACCCGCAAGCCGTGGGTCAAGACCACCCTCGCCCCGGGCTCCAAGGTCGTCACCGACTACTTCGAGAAGTCGGGCCTCACCCCGTACCTCGACAAGGTCGGCTTCAACCTCGTCGGCTACGGCTGCACCACCTGCATCGGCAACTCCGGCCCGCTGCCGGACGAGGTCTCCAAGGCCGTCAACGACCACGACCTCGCCGTCACCTCGGTGCTCTCCGGCAACCGCAACTTCGAGGGCCGGATCAACCCCGACGTCAAGATGAACTACCTGGCGTCCCCGCCGCTGGTCGTCGCCTACGCCCTCGCCGGCTCCATGAAGGTCGACATCACCAGGGACGCCCTGGGCGCCGACCAGGACGGCAACCCGGTCTTCCTGAAGGACATCTGGCCCTCCGAGGCCGAGGTCAACGACGTCGTCGCCCACTCCATCGGCGAGGACATGTTCTCCAAGTCCTACAGCGACGTCTTCGCGGGCGACGCCCAGTGGCAGGCGCTGCCGATCCCGACCGGCGACACCTTCGAGTGGGACACCGAGTCCACCTACGTCCGCAAGCCCCCGTACTTCGAGGGCATGGGCATGGAGCCGGCCCCGGTCGAGGACATCTCCGGCGCCCGCGTGCTGGCCAAGCTGGGCGACTCGGTGACGACGGACCACATCTCGCCCGCCGGTGCCATCAAGGCCGACACCCCGGCCGGCAAGTACCTGACGGAGCACGGCGTCGAGCGCCGCGACTTCAACAGCTACGGCTCGCGCCGCGGCAACCACGAGATCATGATCCGTGGCACCTTCGCCAACATCCGCCTGCGCAACCAGATCGCGCCGGGCACCGAGGGCGGCTACACCCGCGACTTCACGCAGGCCGACGGTCCGGTGTCGTTCATCTACGACGCCTCCCGCAACTACATCGAGCAGAACATCCCGCTCGTCGTCCTGGCCGGCAAGGAGTACGGCTCCGGCTCGTCCCGCGACTGGGCCGCCAAGGGCACCGCGCTCCTCGGCGTCAAGGCCGTCGTCGCCGAGTCGTACGAGCGCATCCACCGCTCGAACCTCATCGGCATGGGCGTCCTGCCGCTCCAGTTCCCGGAGGGCAACACCGCCGAGTCCCTCGGCCTGACCGGCGAGGAGTCCTTCTCCGTCTCCGGCGTCACCGAGCTGAACGACGGCACGACCCCGCGCACGGTGAAGGTCACCACCGACACCGGCGTCGAGTTCGACGCGGTCGTCCGCATCGACACCCCGGGTGAGGCGGACTACTACCGCAACGGCGGCATCCTGCAGTACGTGCTGCGCAGCCTGATCCGCAAGTGACGTGCCCCTGGGCGTGAGAGCGCCCAGGGTTCTGGCCGCCGCTCCTTCACCGGGCGGCGGCCAAGTGCGTCGGTCTCCCGTCGCCCGCTGACGTCCGCGGCGTCAGGCGACCGCCCCGCCGGTGCCCCGCGCCGCAGCGATGTAGTCGGTGCGGCCGGAACCGTCGTAGACCGTGATGTCCACGTACGCGCCGTCCGGGATGCTGAAGTTCTTCACGGTCTTGTCCACGGTGGCCGAGGTGCCGGGCGCCGAGAAGGTGCCCAGGTCGTGGTACGAACCGCCGGACGAGTAGCCGACGGCCACGTAGAAGCCGTCGCCGTCGTTCTTGGTGTCGTACACCCAGAGCTTCTCGTCGCTCGGGTGGAACTCGACCTTGCCGATGAACCAGCCCGCGTCGTCCAGCTCCATCTTGACGGCGGTGCCGCCCGCGTCGTGCGCGAAGTAGGTGCCGTCGAACGGGTCGCTCAGGCTGCCGCCGCTGCACGGGCAGCCGTCGGTGTCGCGGTAGTACGTGGAGACGCTGGGGTCCGGGCTGTAGGCCTGGGCCGGCCCGGCGGTCGCGAACAGGGTGCCCGCTGCCAGCAGCGCCCCCGTGACCAGTCCCGCGAAGCGTTTTCCGATGTTCGTCCGCACGTGTTTCCCCCTTTGGTGTGGCGCCGTCCGGCGTCAGCCGGTGGCGCGCGCCCATTGTGGTGCATTCGCCACGCGCGGGGAATGGCGCCTCACAAGAGGGTGGCGGGTTCGGGCC